>NZ_JBQKLF010000010.1:0-119591 GCF_052116365.1 Fundicoccus sp. Sow4_D5
ACTTGTTTCTTCGTCCGAACTTGTTTCATCTGAAGTCTCATCGTCTGAACTTGTTTCTTCATCAGAGCTTGTTTCATCTGAAGACTCGTCGTCTGAACTTGTTTCTTCGTCCGAACTTGTTTCTTCATCAGAGCTTGTTTCATCTGAAGACTCGTCGTCTGAACTTGTTTCTTCGTCCGAACTTGTTTCATCTGAAGGCTCGTCGTCTGAACTTGTTTCGTCATCTGAACTTGTTTCTTCGTCTGAACTTGTTTCATCTGAAGTCTCATCGTCTGAACTTGTTTCTTCGTCCGAACTTGTTTCATCTGAAGTCTCATCGTCTGAACTTGTTTCTTCATCAGAGCTTGTTTCATCTGAAGACTCGTCGTCTGAACTTGTTTCTTCGTCTGACTCTGTTTCCTTAGGCAAAGTACCATACTCAATGACTTCATCAATTGGGTCAGTAATTTTTTCACCTATTTGTTCTGAAGAAGTTAGTTCGCCATCCGTATAAATATCTTTAAAGATTATCGTTTTCTCACCGTTAATCCCTTTAACAACTACCCTTTCAACACCAATTTCTAATTCATAATTTGCTTGACGAATTGTTTCAAATGGTATGACTGTAGTTTTCTCAGATGTTTTTTCTACAATCACTGGTTCAGGAACCGCTACTTCTTCTTCAACTAATACATAATATGAGAAGTGTTTTACTTCAAACGTATAGTAGTCTCCATCAACATAACCTTTTAATTCTTCTCTCATTCCAGTTTTTTCATCAAAATAATACATTTTTAATTTTGATGCATCGTAACCTTCTGGAATCTTAACGGATACCATCAGTGGAGCATTGGGTTGGACGGCAATGTTTGCTTGCTTATTGAATAAACTAATATCAAACATTGTCATACGACCATCTGTTAGTTTATCCATTTGTTTATAGGCAACGGCTTCTTCTTTGATTGGTTCAACTCTTAAAGTAGCCCCTCTTGGTATGGCAGTAGAAGGACCTGTGACTTTAACAACTTCACGGTACTCTTCATCTTCAACCTCAATAACAGGCGCATTGTTTTTCACTTCAACTTCTATTTGAACCTGCAATCCATTATGCGTTTCCGCAGTAATCACTGCTGTACCACTGGCATGGGCATATACTTCACCATTCAATACGCTAGCAACTTCCTCATTAGATGAAGTCCACGTTATTGCTTGATTAGTCGCATTAAGTGGTTTAACTGTGGCGATTAATGAAGATATCTCACCACCTGATAATAACAGTTTATTTTCTATTAAATCATCACCGCTCACTTGAAGGTCTCTTACTTCAATCACTGTCTGCTCTGGATCTAAGATATTGACTTTCAACGTTGTGAATTGATCTAATTTACCTTCATAAGTAAATTCGTCAATTTTAGTTAATGGTAGATTATATAAGTACATTCTTGTATCAGTAAACATGTAGCGCTCTTCTGGCGGTGTTGAATCGTCGAATAAAGCCATAATGTTTTCTTTATCTAAGAATATTTCTCCAGGTAAAGACTCATAATCAGAAATTTTTAGTTGTACTTGTTTCCCATAAACAGGACCATTTGCTGTTTGAGTTACCTTCATAAACTCAGATGCATTCCCTTCAAATTTGAAGTGGTTTCCATCCTGATTATCTTCTCCCAGCGTTTCATTTACAGTAACTTGTATAGGGTATCTGTAAATGACGTCTGAATTATTATTCTTTAACAATATTGCGGGGTTATGACCAATATTAAATTCAGCATCAGTTCCTTCTAGTTTAACTGCCTCACCGATGTAATAATACCCCACTAATATATAGTTGTTTTCTTTTGCTTTTGGCGTAACGCCCGCTAAGAGACTAAATAATTTAAATAGTGAGCCTTCACGGTCATACTCATTATAGCGACTGGATAAAACAACTAATCCGTCCTCGCTAACTGAGTTTTGAGTCGCAAAATAGTTATTAGCATTCTGTTGAATTAAATCTATTGAAATTGTTTCACGTTCTTCGTATTTAGGTGCTTCAAAAGTATAAACTAATTCTATTTGCCCTATCATACGATTCCCTTCACCTACACGATTTATATTAAGGGTTTTAGAAATAGTTTCTGTTTCATCACTAACGGAATATTGCCATTCCATATCGTCAACGATTTCATATATACCGTCATAATCGTAACGTGGCATTTCCAATGTATAGCTTGTATCCCAGTAATCCTGTGAATGATTATGGTAAGCAACTAGGGATAAATTCGGAAAGGCTTTTGAATATACTTCCAATGGATTACTCATGTCATGATCCAGTGTGACAGGTATTTCAACTCGCTCTTTAATAAATTCTGGCATGCCCTCTATTGTCAATTCCACATGGTTTCCATACTCAGTATATAAGTCTACAATCCCGGGACCTGTCTCATTTAAGATATTACGTAATGAATAAACACCGGCATTTTCATATAATTCAACAAATTTGTCCTTAGTTGAATGGTAGCTCCAATCTGAGAACAAATCCCCTTTATCATAACCTATGTAAACAGACTCTTGTCGACGATCGTTATATTCTAAAATTAGCTCATAACCATCTGTGTCACTATACATCTGGATGTCTTCAAAAGAAACTGTTGGAGTAAATTTCAATTGTAAATCCTCTACTGATTTTTCATCATTGATGGTTACAATCAACTTAATACGTTTTCCTACTTGAGGTTCACCATGAATACTAATGTTACTTTCTTCAATGAAACCTACATACGTTGTTTCCTTATTATTAGCCTCATATTCAAGGTAGCCATAAACATTAATATACTCAATATCTGACGATAGTTCGACTTCATATTTGTCTTGATAATAATTATAGAAGCCAGTTAGTGATGTTGTTCCTAATTCTGGTATATTTACGTACTCTTCAGTTCCAAACGCTTTTTGATTATTTTTAGACAATTCAATTTCTACTACATAATCCACTTCATCACTTATGAGTATGTTCACTATCAAATGATAAACTTTTGTTTCCCCGGTATCAGAAATTAAATGGACATAATGATTATAATTGTCGTAACTAATATTAATCGCAATTTGTTTTTCAACAGTTGTCCATCCTTCAATGGCATTTAAACTTAACGAACGATTATCATAATCAACCGTCACCGAAAGAAGATTGTCCAATGATGAACTCTGATTTCCATCTGTATTAACTGAGAAATCAACTGACATTTCTTGTGGTTCAACTATTTTTTCAAAAGCTATGCTTAAATTATATTGGATAACTTCCCCATCTACTTCCACGAAATAAATAGTCTCTGAATTAGTGAAGCCATCTCCTAAAAACGAATCTCGTAAGTGAACATTCCAATCATGATCATTTCCGAAATATACTAATTGACCACTTTGGTATTCTTTCGGCCAAATACTGCTTAACCCGAAAGATGCATCGTAAGTAGGGGCAGTTCCACGTAATCCATAACCATGTAGGCTGTAATATATGCCTACTTCTAATCGATTATCTATTTCTTTTAACACTCTACCATCACTAGAGTTGGCGGCCTCTAATAAGTCCTGCGGTGTTAAAGTAATAGTAATATCTTCTACTCTATCTATTTCACCATCCGAAATACTAAATCCACCATCATCTGTACTTAAGAAATCACGAGTTTCTAAATTAAAGGTTAGATCATAATTAGCAACAATACGTCCTGTTCTTTGATTTAAAAGTGAAAATTGCTTTATATGCTGTGACTCTTGATCCCACATGTCATAATTGTAATCCTCTGATTGTATATAATAATCTTCATTTTCTATTAATTCTAAATGATAGACTCCATCCCGGTACCCTCCATAATAGGCTTCTAGTTTAAATTCACTAAAATCATGAACAAACTTATTAGCTTCTGATTGATCAAAGTTTAAATCAAATGCCATTTCAATAAGTGGTATCTCTGGCATATCCTTAACATGAATCGTCAGGATGCCTCCGTACACATTCCAAATTTCAATAACGCCTAAATCTCCTAGACTATAAGTACCATCAAAATAAGCTTCCTCTTGAAACTGATTTTGACGGTATACCACTACTAGTCCATCTGTTGGATACCCTGCTTCTTCCGAATAATACCCGTTTTCATCGTAGCCAATATATAACGTCTCTTGACGACGTTCATTGTACTTCATAGTAACTGGATATAATTCATCTGTAGGTGAATTAATCATTAAATCATTTAGACTGACAGTCCTTTCAAATACTAATGATTCTTCAAGCTCTACTTCTTGATTATCTAATTGAATCGTCAATTCAACACGATCAGTAACTACTGTTCGATCAAACTCTGAATCGTATTCCTGATGTAAATACACAACTGTATATTGTCCACTTTCTTCCTCTAAACTAAAAGTATGATAATAATCACCTTCCCAGTTTTTCAACGTATCATTTGAAAAAACTTCAACAATGAAAACTTCTTCCTCTTGATTAAATCGTCCATTGAACTCAAAGCCATCGTAAGCCTCTGAGCGAACATAGACTTCTTTCCCTGTATCGTATCGATTATCTCGCGTAATGTGCATCTGTAACTTTTCAACGTTCGGTAAAATAGTAACCACTAACCAGTAGGACTTAGTCTTTTTAGTCGATGGCGAGTAAGCTGTTATACGGTAGTCATTAGTAAATTGAGTTTCACTCAGAAAATCCGTAGACGGTTGATTAATTACCCAATCTCCATTTGTCATTTGGTAATTAACAGTACCCGCTGCATGATCAATCGATACTTTTAACAGATTATCTTGAGTCACAAAGTCTTGAACTCCTTCTTCCTGTTTCACATTCACATTCAGATGTTCTACACTAAATGTATCTGATATTTCAAGCGTTAGAGTGTATTGAATTTGCTCTCCTTGATCTGTTAAGTATGCAATATGCCCTGGATTATATACAGTCACCGTTCCATCGCTAGAAACAGCAGCACCCATATCCATAGTGTCGATTACTGGTGATTCACTATATGGAACAAGAATTGAAGCGGTTATATTGTTAATGTTGATTTCAAAATTTTCATTTCCAGATCTAAATTCAGATTCTTGCCACTGAATATCAAGCGCCACATCTCCAACGGCTGTTTTTTTCACTAGTCCTTCCGGATTTGCTAATAATTCCGCGACAGTTAATTGAATTATCTCATGTCTTTCAATCACTTCTGGATCAGCTTCTGGATCTACCTCTTGATCTTCTGTTGCCTCTGATTCTTCGCTATCTTCAGGTGTCTCTATTGAACTCTCCGGAACAATTACTTCAGTATCATTTTCCAAACTCGATGACTCTGATGGTGTTCCTTCTCCGACTGGAGCCTCTTCATCTACTGGAATATCTTGCTCTGGCGGAGTAACTTCCTCTGATGTTTCTACTACTGATTCTTGTGTTTCAACTACTTCCGTCGATGGTTCAACAACCTCACTACCATCCTCAGCCCGAACGACCGTTAATACGCTTGGCGCCATGGTTTGAAACGTTAACATTCCTGCTAAACCTAATTTAATTAATGAATCTTTTACATATCTTATCTTACGATTTTTGACCATTAAGTTTCCTCCTAACTAATAAATATCACAATATGATTATGACACAGATTAGATGGTTTTGATATAACAAAACACACATATCTTAAACTTGCTTTCAAAATAATAACAGACTATTTTCAGCATAAAAAAAACACCTTTCCCAAAGGAAAGGCGGCTCGATTTAGATTGAATAATAATCTGGAGATTGAATCGTTTGGAGGCTCTCAACCCTTTCACCTAGTGATTCTTCAGCTAGTCTTAAATATGATTTTGCATTGTCAGATAGCTTCTGGTTTTTGGGTGCAATCCAACAAATATAATGACTTTCTGAAGTTTCTAAAGGAATCGACACCATATGTGAATCGGTAATTTGATTAATCATAATGCCTGATCCGGTTAAATAAGCATCAGAACCTATAATAATATTGATCGCACTCATTCGGTCACTGACGACCACCTTTCGCTGATTCGCTTGAACTTCTAAAGGATGCTCTGCCAAAAATTCATTTTGCTGATCATTTTGCTCAAAAGTTATCGCTGGGTAATCTAATAAATCTTTATATTTAACACTCTTTCGATCTGCTAAAGGATGTTTTTTACGCACAAACACTTTCGGCTGAAATTCCCACATCACATGGTACTGCAGGTTTTCTTGTTCGAAAAAGCGCGTCAATAATCGGCGGTTAAATTCACTCAAATAAACAAAGCCTAACTCACTAATGTTTTGCGACACATTTTTAACTACCGTATAAGTGTCCACCTCGAAAAAGCGGTAAACAAAACGTTGGTAATTCTCGCCTTGAATAAACTTGCTGAAAGCCTCTGATGCAAAATCATAATGCTGACTCGATACCGAAAACCACTGTCGCTCCGTATCCGTATCAATAAACGTATCCCTCATTACTTCCAGCTGACTTAACACTTGACGCGCCTGGGTAATAAATTCATAACCTTCATGCGTGGCCGTCATACCACTGCTCGACCGCGTGAAGAGTTGTCGTCCGACTTCTTGTTCTAGTTCCTTCAAGGAAACTGAAATTGTCGAAGGCGAGACAAATAACAGGTCTGCTGCCCGATTTATCGATCCTGTTCTTTCTATATAGTCTAAATATTTTAGTTGTTGTATATTCACTACACTCGCCCTCTCTGTATAAACTACCCTTTATCATACAGGATTTATCCTCACTAAGAAATACCTGAGTAAAATCATCGCTTACGAAGTGAGCCACGATGTGGAACAACCTCTAGGATTCGTCGCTCGAGTCGCCACAATGTGGGACCCCCTCCAGGATTCGTCGTTCGAGTCGCCACGATACAGCGCAGCCCCGACCAATAACAAGCAACACAAAAAGCGCCAAGCAAGACATGTCAGTCCGCTCGGCACTCTTAATAAATTTCTACTATTTTCTACTAGTAACTCTACTATTTCTACTAGCTATTTTTTATTCTACTATTATGTATTACTACTAATTACTATAAAACATTACTCGCCCAAACTGTTTAGGTAGTTGGTTTTGAATTCTTCAACTTTAGCTGGATCTGCCACTAAGCTATTGCCAGTGTCTACTAGAGGCGATAACGTTGTGAAAGCTGGTAACTTCAAGCCTTGGTATGCCGCATTGATTTCTTCTTGGTTGATTGCATAAAGGATGGCTTTACGTAAATCAACACTATCAGAGACTGGGCGACCTGGTGTATTCGTATTGAATAACATGTAAGCCACCCCATTACTTGGGATCGATTGTAAAGTTAAGCTGGCTTCTTTTTCGACGATTGGATAGTTGACTTCGCTCAAGCTATATAGTAAATCTACTTCACCTGCACGTAAGGCAGATAATGAACTGCTCGCGTCACCGATAAAACGAACGGTTACTGAAGAAATCTTAGCTGTCGCTTCAGTTTCTGCACGGTAGACTGGGTTTTTAACAAAGTTTGCTTGGTAGTCGTTTTTATCGACTAACAAGTAAGGACCACTGGCCCATAAATGATTATCGTACGTGCCACCTTCAGTGATTGCGCGTTGGTCGCCATAGGCAATGTCAACGTTTGGATCATAAGCTGCTACATCATACGTATTGATAGCTGTTACTTGTGCCTCAGACACAATACCGGCGGATTGGTGACCTAGGTAATTCAAGACTTGTGGGAATGGTTCAGTCGTTGTTAATTTAACCACTTGGTAATTTCCAGCTGCATTATCAACTTCTGCTTCGCTCGAAACTAAATCAGCAATCGCTGCTGGTAAATCCGCTTCTAATGCTTCTTTAACTGTCACGTCGCTACCAGAAACTAAAGCAGACTCTAATTCCGCAAGGTCTTCGACGACGCTGACTTCTGCAATATGTTCATGCAAGCTATATGTCCGGTGATCAGGCACAGACTCAGAATCTTTGGCACGGTTTAATGAGAAAACCACATCTTCTGCCGATACTAAATCCCCCGTATCCACCGCTGCACCGTCTTCAATTTTCGCAAAATTAATATCATCTCTTAAGATGAAATAGTAATCGGAGTTACCTTCTGCGATGACATGGTTATAACTCAATGAATTTTCAGATGTGATTTGGTCATCATCCGTCAAGTTAATTAAGCGGACATACATGTTGGTATTTAATTGGTTGATACTTCCATCGTTGCCTTTGATTGGGTCTAAGGATGTTAAGTCAGCCATTTCTTGCGTTAAAACTAAAGGACGTGTCGCGTTTTGGCTGTCATCCACATAAGAGACACCTTCCCAGGCGAAGGCACGTGATTTAGATAAACGAATCGACTCGGCCTTTAACACGTCGTGGTTATAAGCTTGGGCTTTAAGCGATGTGTATAGAGGTACGATATAAGCATTGTCAGTTACTAAGACTTCTTCAAATTGCTTATAAGTGTCTACGTATTCCTCAGCCGTTTGCGAAGCGGCTAATTCGATTAACTCATCGATTTCAGGGTTGTTGATGATGCTGTTGTCACCTTCTGAAATAAATAATGAACGCACGGCATAGTCTGGATTTCCTGTAACGGTTGTCCAACTTGATATCGCCAAGTCATAGTTGCCAGCTTCTTTTTGAGCTGTAAAGCTTGCATAGTCTGGCTGTAGGCTTACTTCCACTTGGAAGCCGGCTTTTGTTAGCTGGTCGCGAACGATGTTCGCATTTTGCTCGGATGAAGATTGGGCTAGAACAGTCACCGGAATGGCTGCCTCTTGGGCCTTCACTGTTTGTAAGTTAGCGGCAGCGGGTAAGACCGTTCCTGCTAATAACGTTGCGGATAAAATTGCTTTACTCAATAAATGTTTCATTAAACGATAATTCTCCTTTTTATCTGGTTTTAGATTTGCACGGCAATCACAATGACAACAACAACCTTCTTCGTCTAAATTCATTGCCTCACCTCTTTCTATTGTTTGCTTACGCTTCATTACTTCATCTTAGGATCGAGCGCATCGCGTAAGCCATCGCCTAAGAAGTTAAAAGATAATACTAAGGCGATAATCGCTAAACCGGGGTAAATCGCCAAGTAAGGATGGGTTTCGAGATAATCGCTACCAATTCTCAGAATATTGCCCCATTCGGGAATGTGACTTTCGACACCTAGACCCAGATAACTCAAACTGCTGGTCGATATAACTGCGGTGGCGACCGTCAAGGATGAGCGAATAATCATCGGGGCACTTGCATTTGGAATCACATGCTTAAGAATAATTTTCGCGTCCGATACGCCGAGCGCCCGTGCTGCCTCGATATATTCCATCTGTTTAACTTGCAGCACACTCGCTCGCATCGTCCGGGCATAACCAGGTATTCCACCGATACTCAAAGCCAAGATCAGGTTCTGTGTCGATGTACCAAAGGCGGTCACAATCGTGATGGCTAACAGAATGCCTGGAATTGCATAAAGAATGTCCAAGACGCGCATAATGGTTTGGTCAATTCGCTGAGAATAGTAACCTGCCAGTGCCCCCAAGAAGCCGCCGATGAACAAAGGCCCTAAAGTTGCCAACAAGCCAACTAATATCGAAATACGTCCACCAAAAATCAAACGTGAAAAAACGTCACGTCCGAAATTGTCGGTCCCTAATGGGTAAAGCCAACTTGGCGTTTGTAAAATCGCTGAGTAATTATTCTCGACCGCATAACTGTAATCAAAGGTTAAATAACTGGTGATCGCTAAAGCTAAAATCACCGTAATGATGTACAGACCGAACATCGCAACTTCATGGCGGGCCAAATTCGCCAACAGACTTCGGCGCTTGTCTTGTTGACGACTTTTCGCCAGCAAGTAGGCTGCCGCAAACGACAAGAGATTGCCAGACCAAGACAAGACCCCCATGGCCAAAATAGGAACAATAATCATTCGGCCTTTCAGTGAGTCAATCCAATTGGGCGCCAACAATAACAGGCTATGCAGCATTAGATTAATCAGCAGCAGGCTCATGCCTAAATAAAAGTGCGGATTGACTTGTGGCTTAGCTAAATTAATCAGCGAGACCGCGACCAGCGTCAAGTCGACCAAGACCGCAAATAATAAGAAATATTGATAGGCTTGAATTTTTCTAAAATAAAAAATGAAACCACTCATAAAATTAAAGGGATTGCCCAGCAATACTGATAACATTAAAAGGACTCCTAACGGACGATGCCAGCTAGGATTGCTTGAAACGAGCGCCTTGGGGCTTTCTTGAAGCTGGTTATTGGCTTTAATCAACTTTTTTTGGTGTGGGGCGTTGAGTAAGCCATAAGTGGTCGCACCACCCACTGCGCTCAGCACTAGATGTCCAAGAGTGAAAATCAGACTTTCAACACCCCAGTCCAAGCCAAAGCGTCTGAAATTGAAGACTAAAACGCCTAGACTAAAGACGCCAGATAAGACAGCCGCAAAGCGTAAATAGCGTTTAGTATTGGCTGAATATAAATTGCTTTGTGACACGATCGTCGACTCCTTTCTGTTTACTTAAGCTTTTAGTGAGGTTCGGATACGTGGATCAAGAACGGCATACAAGAGGTCGACGATCAGGTTGACAATCGACACAATAATCGCGATGTAAATCACGCCGCCTAACACGGCCGGGATATCAGGCACGAATTGTTTTTCGACAATGTAGCTACCGACGCCATTAATATTGAAGACTTGTTCCGTCACGGCTGAGCCGCCTAACATGCCACCAAATTGTAAGCCGATGACCGTTACAACCGGAATCAAGGCATTGGGTATAATATGACGCCAAATGATGCGCCAGTTGGATAGGCCTTTTGAACGCGCGGTTAATAAGTAATCTTCATGAATAACTTCCAAGGTTGAACCACGGGTCATGCGAGCCACGGCAGCGGCTAGGCTGGTACCTAAGACGACGGCTGGCATCAGTAAAGACCAGTGGTTACTTGGATTATAAGTGGCCGGTAGCCAACGGTTTTCGATGGCGAAATTGAAAATAAAAATTAAACCGAGCCAGAAAGTAGGGATCGACAGGCCAATTAAAGCGAGGAACATAAAGAATTGATCAAATAAGGAATTGGCTTTGACGGCTGCGTAAATACCTGCCGGAATCGCGATCACCAAGGCAATCGCTAATGAAAAGAAGGTCAATTGCAGCGTCACTGGGAAGCGGCGCAACAAAGCATCAATCACCAGCTCATTACCGACATAGGTATAGCCAAAATCAAAGGTCGCGACACCTTTTAAAGTACGCGCTAATTGAAGCCAGTAAGAATCGTTCAAACCATGTAAGAGATTGAAGTTTTCAATTTGTTGCGGCGTTGCCTGGATACCGAGAATATTGACGGCCGGTTCGGATGGCGAGAAATATAATAAGGTAAAGACAATCATGGTCACCCCAAAAATGACGAAGACCATTTGGAAGAGTCTTTCAATGATATAGCGTAATAGGGGTAGCCGGTAGAGCATCATCAAACCTAACATCGGCCATGCTAAAATCATAGCCGTGATAAAGCCCTTGCGGTTGGTCATTAGTTCGCCAAAACGCTTCGCAATCGTTCGATTGCCGCTAATGGTTTGGCGCCTAGAGTGCTTGAGACGTTTAGCGACGATTCTCGCTGTCTCTTCTGGACTCTTATTTCCCCCGAAGTAGTGTTGTTTGTTTAGTTCTTCGGTGTGTAGCTTGTGGTTGGCTGGCGGTGGTGGGCTGGCCGGTTGTTTTCTATATAAGTATAGGTGTAAGGGCAGTCCGAGTAGCCAGAGCGCGATGCGGTAGGGCCAGCGTTCGTGCATCTGTTGGTAGAGTGCGCTCCAGTGTCTTGTGTGGGTCATTGTGTCACCTCCGGGTATTTGCTTTGTCATTATACTGCTTATGTGCTGGGGGTGGTTTTAGGATTTTCTAATGGCTAGTGTTCGGTTTTTTGAAGGGGTGGTTGGGCGTTGGGGGTGGTTTTGGTGTGTTATAATGAGCGCTGTTAATTCATGAGAGGCTGGTGTTTGGTATGTCTGAGATTTTATCCGTTAAGCAGTTAGGGCTGAGTTTCGAGAGCGAGGATCAGTTTCAGGAGGTTTTGAGCGAGGTGTCCTTTTCGGTCGCTGCGGGCGAGATTGTTGGGATTATTGGTGAGTCCGGTAGTGGTAAGAGTATGACTGCTCGTTCGATTACGCGTTTATTGCCTGACAATGCGCGGATGGCTCCAGAAAGTCAGGTGGTGTTTAAGGGGCAGGATGTGTTGTCCTTGAAGCCGCGCGCTTTGCGTCGTTTATTGGGGCAGGAGATTGGGATGATTTTTCAGGATCCGTTGAGTTCTTTAAATCCGACGATGACAGTTGGCGAGCAAATTGTTGAGGTCTTGCGTTTGCATCGTAAGGTGTCGAGGCGTGCTGCACGGACTGAGGCAATCGCTTTAATGAGCGCGATTGGCATTAAGGAGCCGGCTGCGCGTTTTAAGTTGTATCCGCACGAGTTTTCAGGTGGGATGCGTCAGCGGATTATGATTGCGATTGCTTTGGCTGCTAAGCCGAGCTTGTTGATTGCGGATGAGCCAACGACGGCTTTGGATGTCACGATTCAAGCGCAAATTTTGACACTGATTAAGGATTTACAGGCCGAGTTGGGTTTGTCTGTTCTATTGATTAGTCATGACTTTGGAGTTGTGGCGCAAATTTGTACGCGGGTGATTGTGATGCAGAATGGTCGCATTGTTGAGCAAGGGCCGATTGAGGAGCTGTTCGCTTCGCCTAAGCATCCTTATACGAAATTGTTGTTGGACGCGGTACCTAGAATCGAGCAAGAGAAAGTGCCGCGCAAGATTGGGGTATTAGCAGATGAGCATAAGGCGGTGGCAGTCGCATCAGACAATGAAGAATTTGCCAAAAGCCCCCTTCAACCTCTAATTTCCGTTGAAAAATTAGAGCAAGTCTTTGACCTTGGCAAAGGTCAACAAGTCAAAGCCGTTAACCAAGTCGACTTGGACATTTACCGCGGTGAAACGCTTGGACTGGTTGGTGAATCTGGTTCAGGAAAATCTACATTAGGTCGTGCGATTCTACAATTATATCAACCTACTAGCGGTCGCATCATGTTCCATGGTTTCGACTTGCAGCAACTAACACGAGCTGAACGGTTGCGTGTCCGTAAAGACATGCAGATTATTTTCCAAGATCCTTATGCTTCTTTAGACCCGCGTATGAAAGTCGAAGATATTATCGGTGAAGCTCTCGATACACATGGCCTTGTCAAAAACGCTAGCCAACGCCGAGAGCGCATCGAAGAATTATTGGCACTCGTCGAACTCGACGCTAGCTTTGCCAGTCGCTTCCCCCACGAATTCTCTGGCGGACAGCGTCAAAGAATTGGAATCGCCCGCGCCTTAGCCGTTGAACCTGACTTCATTGTGGCCGACGAGCCCTTGTCTGCCTTGGACGTATCGATTCAAGCTCAAATTATCGACTTGATGCAAAAACTACAGGAACAGTTGGGCCTAACTTATTTATTTATCGCGCATGACTTGGCAGTTGTGAAGCAAATTAGCGACCGGGTGGCCGTGATGCAACATGGTCAAATCGTCGAAATCGCCGAAACAAATGAACTGTATGACAAGCCGTTGCATCCCTACACGCAACAGTTATTAAGTGCCGTACCTCGTCTTGACGCCCAGTTTCGTGCCAGTGACCAGGAAATTAAAGACGCTGTGCCTGCCAGCCAACACGTTGTGACACTGGTCGAAGTCAGTCCAGGCCACTTCGTGGCACAATAGTCGCTGATGCTAGTTGTGCCTTTGTTGGCGCGTGAATAGGTGCCTATATATATAATAGAAGAATTTGGTCATCCGTCTGTGGCGGATGATTTTTTTATTGGGGCTGGGAGACAGCTGTCCGGCTTTAGGTTGGGTTGGGTTGGGTTTTGGGTTGGGTTTTGGGTTCGAGCGCAAAAAGACACAAGAGTATTTGCTTCATACACGAAACGAAGCAAATACACCCACACCGCCGGTTAAAAAAAAACATAAAACACCAGCGGTGTCGTTCGCTCCTAGCTCACGACGATTAAAACTAGCATCCGCCCTTTATATAATCGTCAGACACGCAGTGGCTGACACCTTTGTCTCTTGTCTTTTGTCTTTTGTCTTTTGAGTAGTCTTGCTAATTCTTTAAATAGCCTTACTTGAAGGATTGCTGTAAAATTAGGGGTGAACATTATTGAAGAAGGCAACCGACCACTCACTTCTTTAGTCGTCCAGCTCACGACTAAAGTTTTCTTGGCTCGTTCGGCGAACGACTAAAGTTTTCTTGGCTCGTGAACCGCACGACTAAAGTTCGGTTACTCCCAGGCTATTTTTCCAGATTTGAAAGGAGCGTTTTATGTTAACAATTGCTTATATTGGTAATGGTAAGAGTACGAATCGGTATCACTTACCTTTTGCGACCAAGGTTGAAGGAATACGCGTCAAAACAATCTACAACCGAACGATTAAAGATACTTGGCAGCCACTAGTTGACGTCCATTATACAAGTGATATTCAAGAAGTCTATCAAGACCCGGAAATTCAACTGGTTGTGGTCGCTACGCCTGGTGATACTCATTTCGATTTAGCCAAAGATTGTCTCAATCACGATAAACATGTCTTAGTTGAAAAACCTTTCTGTGAAACAGCAGCCGAAGCGCGCGAACTATTTGCGCTTGCCAAAGAAAAAAAGCTATTTATTCAATGCTACCAGAATCGGCGCTTTGACTCAGATTTCCTAACAGTTCAAGAGGTGATTGCAAGTGGACGCCTTGGGAATATTCTGGAAGTTGAAATGCATTTTGACTACTACCGACCTGAAATTCCAGAAAGCTCCACCAGCTTTTCGGCGATCCATAGTTATTTATATGGCCATGGGTGTCATACGCTTGACCAAGTACTGTCCTATTGGGGCGAACCGGACCGTGTGCATTACGATGTGCGCCAGTTGCTTGGTGAGGGCCGGATGAATGACTATTTTGATATTGATTTGTATTATGGTCAGACAAAAGTCTCGGTTAAGTCGAGTTATTTCAGACTGCTTGAACGACCAAGTTTTATTGTTTATGGCAGCAAAGGTATCTTTATCAAGCAAACGAAAGACCGTCAAGAAGCAGATTTGAAACGATTTTACATGCCGGACCAGGCAAATTTCGGCCTTGATCAGCCGGAACATTATGGCGCTTTAACTTATATCGACACTGACGGCGTGCTGCACGAGGAGAAGATCATCTCCCAAGTCGGTGATTACAGTCGGATTTACGAAGGGATTTATCGCTCGATTATTCACGGCGACGAGAAAATCGTCAAAGACCATGAAACGATTCGCTTGATGGAAATTCTGGAAGCCGGCATCCAAGGCCTTAAATAATTCCAAGGCGCAACGGTCTGACACGCGCTGAATAACGCTCCACGCAAAAAAAGAACGCCGATCATCTGCAGTCGATCAAACGCAATAACGCTCCACGCAAAAAGAACGCCGAGCTATCTGCTCAGCGTTCTTTTAGTCGTATGACTTCCATTCAAAGCACGCCTACGGCGTCAAGCGTCACTCATCATCAACATGCCATCTAAATCTAGCACCTCGATTTCGCGCTGTGCCAATTGACGGATAAAACCAGCCTCCTCCAACTCCTTGAACTTTCGGCTGACCGTTTCTGGCGTGGTCCCCAGATAAGCCGCAATATCTTTTCTAGCCATCGGCAACTTAATTACCTGACGGTTGCCCAGTGGTGCCTGGGCATTCTGTTCGATGAAATAAATGAGACGACTCAAGACATTCTCAGTGCTCAAGGTCATGGCTTGGCGCTCGGACTTAACCAGACGATTGGCGACTTCTTTTAACAGAAATCGAGTAATCGACGGATTCTCGTCTAAAATTTCATTCAAGTCATCACGATTAATAATGCAAACATTCGCCTCACGAATCGCTTCGGCATACTCCTCATGCTCACTCGCTTGGTCAAAAATCGTCCATTCACCCGTGAAATCACCGGGATACAGCAACCGCACCAATTGTTCCTTCCCATTGGAAGCCATCCGCGTAACCCTGATGACCCCTTGATTAATCACATATAAACTGTCATCGGAGTCACCCGCTTGATACAGGTATTCCCCTTTTTTCAACTTCCGATGCTTGGCTCGTTGACCTATTTTGTCCATCATCTCATCATTCAAATGATTAAAAATCGGCACGATCCGAATACACGCATAAGCCTTCGTCTCACTCATCGTCTCACTTCACTTTCTTTTAACCTCTTACCAGAATACTTTTCAAGATCGTCACGGACGATTGACTTTCGAATATAACACATCATAGCCTAACTTCTCAATTTCTTGTTCTAACGCCTCAAGTTGAATCATCTGCTTGTCAAAAACAACTTTAAGTTTACTAGAATTATATAAGCCACGACTGCCTTCCTGATCGACTCCCTTTAAAGCTTTGATGGTTGCCTCAATTTTATGAAGGCAAGAAGGACAGTCTAACGTCCCAAGTTGTATAATTGCTGATGTCATCATCGTTCCTCCTTGTTTCATAGTCTTAGTAATGGGCTTGCTTGGCCCTTATGCTACGACTTCTGCCCGATATAGTTTATCCGCATTTTCTAAATCCTGATAAACCGCTGCAAAGGTTTCACACGTATCACCAGGAATTTCATAGTGATCCGTCACGGTTACCAAACGGTCAAAGGCTTGGGTTAAAGCTGTTGCATCTGCTTCTTGCTTAACTTCTGCTAAAATCTCTTCATATAAAGCTTTAACCTCATGAACTTCTGGGTGATTGCCCACATGAACCTTAGAGATAGCTGTTGTATACATGTTTAGTTTTTCCTCGTTATCTAATAAAAAAGTTTTTAATGTTGTCATTTATATTCCTCCTTAGTTGTTAAGACCATTTTACCGCGGATTGGCTGGAATTAAATTGACGCACATCAAGTTTTTATTTGCTATAAAAAAGCTGGTAAATCAGGAGTCTTTTTAAATTTCACTGTTTGCTCTTCTAAATATTGAAATTTCTTTATATTTTCGCCAACCTCATCTTAACTCTGCATACTTGTATTATACTTTATTTTTCCATATTATTCCTCGCTTTTCAGCATTATACTCCATTCGATTGGACTCTACTCTACTTGTCTTCTTTCTACTCTCCTCGCCTTGCTTCTACTCCCCACGCCTTCTTTCTACTCTCCTCGCCTTGCTTCTACTCCCCACGCCTTCTTTCTACTCTCCTCACCTTGCTTCTACTCCCCTCGCCTTCTTTCTACTCTCCTCGCCTTCTTTCTACTCTCCTCACCTTGCTTCTACTCCCCACGCCTTCTTTCTACTCCCCACGCCTTCTTTCTACTCTCCTCACCTTCTTTTTACTCTCCTCGCCTTCTTTCTACTCTCCTCGCCTTCTTTCTACTCTCCTCGCCTTCTTTCTACTCTCCTCGCCTTCTTTCTACTCTCCTCGCCTTCTTTCTACTCTCCTCGCCTTCTTTCTACTCCCCACGCCTTCTTTTTACTCTCCTCGCCTTCTTTTTACTCTCCTCGCCTTCTTTTTACTCTCCTCGCCTTGCTTCTACTCTCCTCGCCTTGCTTCTACTCTCCTCGCCTTGCTTCTACTCTCCATACCTTGCTTCTACTCTCCATACCTTGCTTCTACTCTCCTCGCCTTCTTTCTACTCTCCTATCATCAGCATGCCATCCAAATCGTGCACCTCGATTTGACGGTTCGACCGCTGAATCGTCTGCTGATTATCCAAATCGGCTTGCGTATTCTGCTCGATGTAAGAAATCAGCCTACTCAGCACCATCGCCTAGCGCTTTGAATCATTCAAACGATTCGCAACTTCCTACAACAGAAAACGCGTAAATGGTCGGTTAGTCGTCCAGAATCATGTTCATATCCGCACGACTAATCACACAAACTCGCGCCTCACGAATCGCCTCAGCGTACTCCTCGTGCTCACCCGAATTACACCTTTGTTAATCACTTACAGACTATCATCCGAGTCTCCGGCGCGATACGAATAATCGCCATTCTTCACAGGTACTCTCCTCGCCTACTTATGCTAAAAAAAAACATACGACCACTGCCTACACAACAGTGTCGTATGTTTCGTGAGATTTATCTCTTAGATTTTAAACAGTTGCCAGCAAGCCACATCATTACCCAGCAATTTCAATTCCAACCAAACTAAAACCGGTCTAATCCTAGTCAAACCCATTCCCAAACTTGAGTCCGTTAAAGCACCCTACTCAAACACGACAACTGGCATCCCCATATAGGCATACTCAAACACCAAAGACATGATATCAGGCGGCGTGTTGATACAGCCAAGCGAACCATTCGTTAGATAAGCGTCGCCACCGAAATATGGTTGCCAGTTAGCATCGTGAATGCCCTGGCCGGTATCGTCAAAGCCCATCCAATATTGAACAGGTTGCACATAATCTTGCTCCGTCCGCGGATTATAGCCGACCAACTCAGACGGCGTTTCCATATTCCAAATCGAATAAGCACCCGGAATCGTATTCGTCCCAATTTGCCCCGTCACAACCGGCGTTGAAATCACCTGCACCCCGTCCAGATAAACAAACATCATCTGACTGAGAATGTCGACCTCGATATAACTCGCGCCAATATCATCCAGCGAGCCATTATAACCACTCCCCACAATCATCGGCGCTCTGACAACCGATTCACCCGCATATAAATCCTCTAAAATCGACTGAACTTCTGTCTCGCGGTCAATCGACCACCCTAAAGTCCCCGGCACCAGCTCGACCCCGCCACGCAGCGTACTCTCGAAGTAACGGTAATCGTCATAGGTCGCATAAGCCTCATTCAAGGTCCCGAGATACTCATAAATCAACCCCTCATCAAAATATAACTCACCATCATCTGCTGCAACATATAGCCAACCCGAAATCATCTCCGGAGTGATGACCTCCTCATAGCCCGCAATTTCTAAAGTGATTGACATCGACGAAGCGGCGTCAATTTGAGCAAGGCGCGCCGTTAACTCAGCATCTTCCGCGGTCACAGCCGGCTGCAAGTAAGCGTCGCTAACGTCTAAGCTTAACTCTGGCGCTTGAACCGTCTCTAACAACAAGTCCGTTAAAACTGTCTGATCCAATTGCGTTCCGATCTGTTCAGACTGAATCGTATAGCCTGCTTCAGGTGAATAAACTAGCGAGGCATCGGTCGGTGCTTGACGCTCTTGGAAAAAGCTTTCAAAAGTTGCGAGTCCAGCCTCCATCGATTCAGCTTCAATCGCTAATACAGCTTGCGTATCAAAAGCTAGCTGGCTGTCTTGAAAGAAACTCGTCAACCAATTCTGTTGGGATTGTTCTCTCCGTAAAGCGGCCACCTGTTCCTCGGGCTTGACTTCTAAACCTAATTGCTCAAATGTCAGACTGCCCCACGTGCGACCGGCTTCAGTCACCGCCAAGTCGTAATTTGCTAACTCTGTTTTAATTTTTTCATTCGCCTCGTCTTCAGTTAGATAACTGATTTCCACATTGCCCAAATATGAATTCGCGAAGAAGCGCTCGGCGAAATACGATTCACCAAACCAAAACCCTGCCCCCAAGACGATTAAGATAACTGCTACTCCCATAAACAATCTCTTCATTATATGTTTCCCCCTTCTTTCTTAAAACCCATTAATTCCCTTAGTTAGTTAGTAAAAGATTACTTCTTAGATAATAGCGGATGCGACTCTTTTTTAAATTGATCCCCATCAAGAAATAATTAATTTAGACCTAAAAAAAAACAGGAGTAGCAGACGCACGCGTCGGCACTCCTGTTTGATTGTTGGTTAATTGGCTTCGATTAAACGGCTTTAGCTTTTGATTTAAGGACACCGTAACCTAAGGCTTCGATTGAGTTATTGATGGTCTCAAGTGAAACTTTTTCTTCATCAAATTGCGTTTTGACTTTACTGGCATTAAACATCACTTTGACACTGTCTTTGTCGATGCCGTCTAAGCCTTTAACCGCATTTTCGATTTTCTGTAGACATGATGGACACGATAAGGCTTCTAATTGGATAGTTGCTTGTTTCATTTTAATTTCCCCTTTTTTGTGATTTTATTACTTCTTAACTCTATTATAGAGGGAAGTTACTATTAATAACTTGACCCTCATCAAGTTTTCTTTGGTTATATTTTGACTGGGGTTGCTTTAGTGGTTTCGTATTTCTTGGCGCCTTTCAACTCGTATTTCAGGAGGCGCATGCCGTTAACAATCACGACTAGAATACTCGCTTCATGGACCAGCATGCCGATTGACATACTCATCCATTCGCTGAACAACAGGCTAGCTAGGAGCACAAGCACCACGCCCACTGCGATCAGAATGTTCTGCTTCATGTTGCGGGCGGTGGCTTTGGTCAAGCCCAGCGCATGTGGTAAGCGACTGAAATCTGAATTCATCAGGACAACGTCAGAGGTTTCAATTGCGACATCGGTTCCGCTACCCATTGCGATTCCAATATCTGCTAGCGCTAAGGATGGACTATCGTTGACCCCGTCCCCAACGAAGGCCACGATTTGACCTTGAGCTTGCATTTTTGCGATATAGGCAGATTTATCTTCCGGCAACATGTGACCATGTGCTTCATTTAAGCCTAATTCCGCTGCGACTAAGTCAACCGTTCCCTGGTTATCACCCGACAGAACGACTAGGTTTTTGACGCCCATCGCTTTTAACTGAGCTAAGTCATTTTTAACCCCTGGTCGAATTTGGTCGCGGATGCCCATTAAGATTTCTAAGCTGCCATCAACGGCTGTTATCACGAGTGAATTACCATTTTTTTCAAAGCGTTTAACGTCCGCTTGAGCGGCTGCATTTAGCACAACGCCTTCTTGTTCCATTAAAAAGACATTCCCAACGGCGACGCGCTGGCCGTTAACCACTGCAACAATCCCGCCACCTTTAACAACTTCAGTTTGTTCAACCGTTGAAAATTCAACGTCACCGATTTCTTTTAAAATGGCTTTGGCAAGTGGGTGATCCGACTCACGTTCAACACTAGCTAGATAGCCTAACGCTTGATTGGTGTGCTCGCCATAGTAAGCTTTTTCGGCAACTTCTGGGTTACCAATTGTTAAGGTTCCTGTTTTATCAAAGACGATGGTATCCACACGACTGAAATCATTGATGACTTCACTCCCTTTAAGTAAGACGCCATGACGCGCGCCATTTCCAATACCGGCAACGTTCGAAACTGGTACACCGATGACTAAGGCACCTGGACAACCTAGCACGAGGACAGTAATGGCTAACTCAACATCACGCGTGAACAGCCAGACGATGAAAGCAATCACCAAAACTGCTGGCGTATAATATTTAGAGAATTTATCAATGAAACGTTCGGCTTCAGATTTAGAATCTTGAGCTTCTTCAACTAGTTCGATGATTCGGCCAAACGTCGTATCTTCTCCGACCCGGTCAGCGCGAATTTGAATCGTCCCGTTTTCTAGAATCGTCCCAGCAAAGACGGTTGAATCAACCTGCTTACTAACCGGCACGGCTTCCCCGGTAATACTCGCTTCGTTAATGTGACCTTCGCCAGTCAGAACCGTTCCATCAACCGGCACTTTCGCCCCCGTCTTCACTAACAGAATATCCCCTTCATCAACTTCGTCCACATCGACTTCTTCAAAGTCGCCATTGGCTAGTTGTTTCAAGGCACTTTCGGGTGCCATGTTGGTGAGCTCTTTTATCGCTGAGCGCGTTTTGTTTAAAGTGCGTTGCTCCAAGAATGAACCGAATAAGAATAGAAATGTGACAATTGCAGATTCTTCAAAGTTTTGGATGATAAAGGCACCAATAACGGCGATGGTTACTAGAACATCAATACTCACGACTTTAACTTTCATAGCTTGGTAAGCTTGAATAGCGATTGGCGCGACACCGATAATTGACGCAATTACGAACGCCCAAGTAAAAATGGTGACGTTGTCGAGCACGAAATGGCTGAAGAAGCCGAGTGTAATTAGGAGCCCACTAATTAAGGTAATATGATTTTTATGACTTAGAATTGTTCTTTGCATGATAGATTTCCCCTTTTTTAAAATTTATTTAAATGACTTTTGCCACCTGACACTTCATAGTATACCCAGTCTTCACCCGACCAACCTTGACGGCCATCAAGTTTTGGTTTTAAAGGCAAATAAAGCCTGAACATTTCAGGGAGTCTTATTGGCAAAATATGACTGAGTTGGGGATTGGGGGTTGTGGATGGTTTGGGGCAGGCGTTCGGGACAGGCTGCGGTAGTGGTAAGTGGCGGGCGATTGCGCCGTGACGCAATGAAGGATGGTGCAAGTGGACGGGTGATTGGGACACCCTTTCAAAAAGAATGGTGCGATCGACGCCCGATTGCGACGACTCTCATAGAAGCTTACCCGCGACCGACGACCAATCGAGACGACTCTCATAGAAGCTTGCCCGCGACCGACGACCAATCGAGACGACTCTCTTAGAAGCTTGCCACGATCGTAAGCCCGTGATAGTGAAGTATCTACTAATAAAACGTCAGAAGACTAAACTATTAGTAGAAAGTAATGAGACAAAAGCGGTGTGGCGATTTGCGCGACACCGAATGGCGAGTGAGAATTCACGTGGCTAACCTCGGCACGTGAAAAATCAAGGCAGAATTTACGTGGCTCCTTTCGGCACGTGAAAAATCCGACTAAAATGATGAAAAGTAGCTGATTTACTGAAGAATAGTGCATTTTTAGCAGATAAACTAAAGAAATGGAGTGAGAATTCACGAACTTACCCACGATCAGCTCCCGATCGCGCTGAGTCTCTATAAAGCTTGCCTCAATCGACGCCCCACCTCGGCGCCCCCTCACTCAGCTATTTCCTGACCTAAATATAACCACACAGCCCTTGTGATTTATTCACAGAAGGGTTATACTGAATACAATAGAATGATTCTAAACAAGCGTCATTCAATTCTTTCATAAAAAAGGGGGAGTTATTTTGTTCCGTTATTTACTTACTAACCGTCAAGGTCGTTTTCTGTTAATAGGAACGGTGTTTTTGATCGCAGGCTTCTTATTGATGGTTACTGGCAGTCCATTGAGTCCCTACATCTTTTATCTAGCTATTTTCTTTCTAGGTTTTTATGCCGCCAAAGCTGCAGTCGTCGATACCGTTCAAAACAAAGAGCTGAATGTCGACTTGTTAATGATTCTGTCAGCTTTAGGTGCCAGTTTAATTCAATTTGAATCTGAAGGGGCCATGTTGCTGTTTATTTTTGCGGCGGCTGAAGCGCTGGAAGAATTTGCGATGGGTAAAAGTACCAAAGCGATTGAAGAATTGATGGCACAAGTGCCAACCACCGCTCAATTACTCCAAGCAAATGGTGACGTGATTGAAGTGTCAACCGATCAATTGGTCGTTGGCGACCAAGTTGTTGTCGCACGCGGCGCTCAATTACCAATCGATGGTTACGTTGACCGCCAAGTCTTAGTCAATGAGGCTGCCTTAACCGGCGAATCAGTCCCAGCCGAAAAGGCCACCAACGAAGAAGCTTTTGCCGGCACAATTAACGAAGGTAATGCCTTCCATCTCACCGTCAGCAAGCTCAGTTCTGAAACCATCTTCTCTAACATTATTCGGATGGTCGATGAAGCTCAAAATCGCCCCTCTCAAATTTCTAAATTCATAGACCGCTTTGAAAGTAAATACGTGTTAACCGTGCTCCTAGCCGTCCCGGTTTTTATTGCGATTCTTTATTACCAAAATTACACCTTCGCCGAAGCTTTCTACCGCGGCATGATTCTGCTGACTGTTTCCAGCCCGTGTGCCTTGGTTGCCTCAGCAACTCCAGCCACCCTCAGTGCGATCAGCCACGGAGCCAAAAACGGCGTCCTCTTTAAAGGTGGCGCGGCCATGGAAGAATTAAGTCGCATGGACGTCTTATTCTCAGATAAAACTGGCACCTTAACACATGGTGATTTTGAAGTCGTTGCCCATGAAGCCGACGAAGCCGTTATTCAAGAAGTCGTTTATATGGAACAATTTTCAAGTCACCCGATTGCTCAAGCGATTATCAATGCCTTCCCAAACATCCAACTGGATCAAGTCAATCGTGACGAAAACGTTGAAGAAGTCTCAGGTAAAGGCCTACGTAAAGGTGATTTACTCGTTGGGAAACCTGCGGCCTTTGCGAATTTCACGGATCCTTTCAATATGAGACAGAAAATTCAACCTGGCTACACCTCAGTGTTTGTCGGGCGCCAGTCGGAAATTATCGGCTACTTCAACTTGGCTGATCAAGTTCGGGCTGAGTCGAAACAAGCGATTGAAGCCTTCAAAACGAGTGGCGTGGATGTGGTGCTATTAACCGGTGATAACTATGAAGTGGCTGCGAAAGTCGCCCGCGAAGTTGGCATCGAGCATTTTCATGCTGACCTCTCACCCGAAGATAAAATCAAATTTGTTCAAGAAAGCCAGGCTAAAGGCCTATCGGTCGGGATGATTGGTGACGGAATTAACGACGCCCCCGCCTTAGCCAATGCTGAAATCGGCATTGCCATGGGTAGCGGTTCATCGATTGCGATGGAAAGTTCCGAGGTCGTGATTGTTCAAAACGATTTGAATAAGCTCTACGATAGCTATGACCTCAGCCACCGGCTTAATCGAATTATTTTGCAGAACGTGATTTTCTCAGTTGGAGTGATTGTCGCACTGATTGCCCTGAATATTATCGGCTGGCTCGACCTGCCCCTCGGCGTCGTCTTCCACGAAGGCAGCACAATACTCGTGATTCTCAACGGCCTGCGCTTATTAAAAAGAAAAGATTAAAATTTTCCAGCAGACGAAAAACACCAGAGCAAGTAAATTGTCCTGGTGTTTTTTTTTGCGTCATTCTAACGACTTCTCCTCTTCCAAAATACGAACGCTACCCATCGGGTTTCTGGCATAGGCCTCCGCAACCAACGCAGCTTCTACTGGTATTTCTCTTTTTAAACGCTCATTGTAATTGGGTTTTTATACATTCCATTCCCAATCGACATGCCACTTTTCCAATTTATAAATACTTGGCGGCCTGTATTATCTTTTCCAAGATTCGAAAAATCTGTCGGCGTGACCCCTGACCCCTTGGGCTTACGATTCACTATTTACCCTATCACTGTTTTTCCCATTTTAGACACCTTCTTTAGACATTGCATAACAAAATATAGAAACAGTCACTATCCCTTACAATCCAGCGTTCTATCGACTTTCGAGACAGCAAAGAGAGCGCCTTCTTTGTTGTTTTGAAAGGGCATCTATTTGGTCAAATTTGTTCCTAAGCTTTTAAAGAATACAGTAAATAAAGCCAGTCCTATCTACATCCCATAATGGAAATGAGCTAGATCTGGCTAATATTACTAACATTTACCTAATTAAGTTAAAAAATAATGGTTCTGCCAGCTCTTCAGCTAAATTTCAACACCCTAAGTAGACAGCCTGTAAAGATTTAGTGGCTGACCTGGGCAGTCAGCCATGTTTTGGTGGCTCACCTAAGTAGTCAGCCATGTTTTACTTACTGACCTAAGCAGTCAGCCATGTTTTACTTACTCACCTAATCACTCAGCCATGTTTTACTTACTGACCTAACCACTCAGCCATGTTTTACTTACTGACCTAAGCACTCAGCCATGTTTTACTTACTCACCTAATCAGTCAGCCATGTTTTAGTGGCTGACCTAAGTACTCAGCCATGTTTTACTTACTCACCTAATCACTCAGCCCTGTTTTAGTGACTCACCTAAGCAGTGAACAATGATTCAGTAGCCAGTAGCTAGCTAGCTCACTCACCCAACCAACCACAATCCCCTAAGCTTTATCCCGCCCTAAAATCAGATCCATCAAGCCCAAAGCTGTCACAGCCTCCAATACGGGCAAGACGCGCGGCACAATACAAGGGTCATGGCGACCAAAGACTTCCAGATCAGCATTTTCTCCCGCTTCGATATCAATCGTTTCCTGTTTCTTCTCAATCGACGCAGGCGGCTTAATCGCTGTCCTAAAAACAATTGGCATCCCATAAGTAATCCCACCAAGAATGCCACCATTATTATTCGTCCGTGTCTTTATCTGACCATTTTCATCATAGTAGTATGAATCGTTAGCCTCGGACCCACGCATGCGGGTAATGTCAAAGCCAGCACCAAATTCGATGCCTTTCGTCGCCGGAACTGCAAAGACTAAATGTGCTAAGGTCGATTCAACTGAATCGAAAAATGGATTGCCATAGCCAGCATCAATTCCCAACACAAAGGTTTCGACAATCCCGCCGACCGAATCCAGGTCAGCCTTCGCATCTAAAATCACTTGCGTCATCGCATCACGCTTCGATTCATTAAAGACAGGTAACTGAACCGATTTCAATTGCTCAACTTGTTCAGCAGTCACTGCTTCCTGACTCTCAAAACGCTCATCTTCAACCGAGCCAATCGACTGAATGTGTGAGCCAATCACAATGCCCTTTTGACGCAACCATTGTTGCGCAATCGCACCTGCAAAAACTAGCGGTGCCGTAATTCGGCCAGAGAAATGTCCACTCCCGCGGTAATCATTAAAGCCATCATAACGCACCTTCCCAGGGTAATCAGCCTGGCCCGGACGCATCAACTTTTTCATTTGACTGTAGTCTACAGAACGCGTATTCGTATTCCAAATCAAAGCCGTTAAAGGCGCTCCGGTCGTCATCCCATCTAAGACACCACTCACAATATCCGGTTCATCTTTTTCCTTACGCGGTGTCGTCAACTCATTCTGCCCCGGTGCACGACGCGCCATTTCAACCAAGACTTCATCCATATCAATCTTAAACCCCGCTGGCAAACCACTGAGTGTCACCCCAATCGCTCGACCATGTGATTCACCAAAAATAGAAATTTCTAAATTATTCCCCCAAATGCCACTCACTGACTTGTCCTCCTAATGATTCAAATTCCTGCCAGAATGTCGGATATGATTTACTGACATATTCGGCATCTTTAATAATAATATCTTGCTCGACTACCGTACTAGCGATGGCTAACATCATCGCCATCCGGTGATCCTTGTGACTCCAGACAATAGCCTCGCCCGTCAAACTAGGCACGCCTTCAATCTGCAAGGTGTCACCAACAACCTCAATCTTCGCACCCAATTTACGCAGCTCTTTCTTAGTTGCTTCCAAACGGTCGCTCTCTTTAATTCGCAAACGACTTAAATTAACAATCTCGGTCCGGCCCTGGCTCAAACACGCCACCAGCGCGCTAATCGGAATAATATCTGGCACTTGGGCCCCATCAATCACTGTCAGCTCACCACTACTGAGGCCCTCACTCGCTGCCCTAGCGAAAACTTCCCTATCGGTCGTTGTGACCACCGCATTCAGCTGCTCTAAAATCGTTGTAATCCCACGATCACCCTGCTTCGAATCGGCCTGCAAACCAGTCACCGTCACATCATTGCCCAAAGCGCCGGCACTCAAAAAGAACGCAGCCTGCGAGTAGTCACCTTCAACGGTATAATTGCGCGCCTGATAGACTTGCTGGCCCGGAATAATAAATTGTCGTTCGGCTTTATTAAAGATAATCCCAATGCCAAAATATTTCAACACATCAAGCGTCAATTCGATATAGCCAATCGATTCCAATTCAGTCGTAATCTGAATCACTGATTCACCCGCCAATAAAGGCAAGGTATACAATAAGCCGGTGATGAATTGTGAACTGATGTTGCCGGCCATTTCATAACGCCCAGCCCTTAACGGTCCTTCGACTGTTAAATCTAACTGTTCGGTCGCGGAAGCTTCAAATTTCAGGCCTTGCGCATTAAATATTTCCTCAAATGGATCGAGTGGCCGACTGCCTAATTTCCCCCGGCCAACAAAACGCGTTTCACCTGCAAATAAGGTGGCAATTGGAATCAGAAAACGCAGTGTTGAACCAGACTCATTCGCATCGATCACCCGGTCTGAATGCTTAGCATCAGCTTTGACTCCTTGAATCAACAAGCGTTTGCGACCTGCAGCGTCTTCAATCTGGATTTTAGCACCGAAAGCGGTCATACCGTCAATTGTGGCGATGATGTCATCAGATAATTCGATGTTATCGATCACACTTTCGCCGACAGCTAGGCAGGCCGCAATCACGGCGCGATGCGCCATACTCTTAGAGGGTGTAATGTGAATGTTGCCTTTTAATTTGGCCGGCTTAATTAACAAATCGGTCATTTTATGTCGTGTCCTTTCAAGAGTGGTCCAAAGAAGTCTGAGTCGGTTTTTAGTAATTTCGCCGCACCCACTTCATTTAAAACGACCACATTTAATGTATTGTGAATATTCTTTTTGTCTAGCTTAATTAAAGGTAATATGTCAGCGTAATCGGCCGGATCGGCTAATTCAGTCGGCAAATGATACTGTTCAAGTAAAGCTTTAACAACAGCGGTCGAGCCCTTGCGACTAATGCCCGCGGCTTCGGTTAACCGGTTTATCGCAATCATGCCGATGGAAATCGCTTGGCCATGCGTATAGCCTTTATAATGGTAGAAAGCTTCAATCGCATGACCTACCGTATGCCCATAGTTCAACAACATGCGCTCAGAGGTATCTTTTTCATCCGCTTGCACTAAGTCACGCTTCATTGAGCAACAACATTCAATGACCTGTTCAATCTCAGCCATGACTGCTTCACGCGATTGATAACTTGCCAATTGGTGAAAAAAGTTAATATTCTGGATGGAGGCGTATTTAATTACTTCGGCCATGCCATCATTAAAGGCTGAGTCTGTTAATGTTTGTAAAACATTCGGGTCAATCAGCACAAGGATTGGATGGTAAAAAGCGCCAACCAAATTTTTGCCTTCGGGTAAATCGATGGCCACTTTCCCACCGACGCTACTGTCTACTTGCGCTAGCAGTGTTGTTGGAATTTGAACAAAAGCAATGCCTCTGAGGTAGGTTGCTGCCGCATAACCGACTAAATCACCAATCACACCGCCACCCAAGGCAATTAATAAATCACTACGTGTCAGGTTAAAGGCAGTCAGTTCAGAATAAATCCCCATCAAACTAGTGATCGATTTGGTCTGTTCGCCAGCTTCAAGCACCAAAAGCTTCACCTCAAAGCCTGAATCTGTCAACTGTTGTTCTAACTTGGCGCCATACAACTGATGGACGTTTGTATCTGTAATCATCACAATTTTCTTATTTGTATAGACGTTTTTAATTTCCTCAGCAACGTGGGCCATTAAACCTTTTTCTATCTTCAAGGGATAGTGAGTTGTAGTGTTTGGTACTTCAACGGTTAATACAGTCATAGGTCACCTCTTTTATTAGATTCGAGCCAGTTTAGGTGCAATCGTGCGGCCTTCAACCTGTGCTAAGATGCGGATTTGATCCATTAATTTATCGAATTCATCTGGCGTCAGACATTGCTCACCATCACTCCAAGCATTCGCTGGATCTTCATGCGTTTCAATCATTAAACCATCTGCACCTGCAGCGACACCGGCTTTAGCACCTGCTGGAACTAAGTAAGCTTGTCCACCGGCATGACTGGCATCGATAATAATTGGTAAATGAGTTTTCTTCTTCATAACGGGTACCGCTTGGATATCTAAAGTGTTGCGTGTTTCCGTTTCGAAGGTACGAATACCACGTTCACATAAAACGACATTCTGATTACCTTCAGACATAATGTATTCAGCTGACATCAACCATTCCTTGTAAGTGGCTGATAAACCACGCTTCAACAAGATTGGCGTTTGAGTTTTACCTACTGCTTTTAATAAATCAAAGTTTTGCATATTACGGGCGCCAATTTGGATCATGTCGACGCGCTTAACGAACTCATCTAAGTAGTCTGATGACATGAGTTCTGAAACAATCGGCATGCCGGTTTCGCGTTTAGCTAATTCTAATAAGCGAAGCCCTTCTAATTCTAAACCTTGGAAACTGTAAGGAGAGGTTCTCGGTTTGAAAGCTCCCCCACGAATGAAGTTTGCGCCAGCGGCTTTCATGCGTTTAGCTAAATTAACAATTTGGTCTTCATTTTCCACCGAACAAGGGCCTGCCATAATCGCTAAGCGTTCGCCACCAATTAATTCTGTGCCGACTTGAATTTGGCTGTTTTCCGGATGGAAAGAACGGTTGGCTAACTTGTAAGGTTCTGATACACGTAGCACTTCAGCTACTCTATGATCCGCACGAATCGTACGAATATCGATTTTAGCTGTCTCGCCGGTTACACCAATCACATTACGTTCTTGGCCTTCAATAATGACCGGATTCAAACCTGCTGCTTTTATTCCTGAGACAACGTCCTTCACATCTTGTGCTGTTGAGTTTCTTTTCATTACAATAATCATTTTAATTTCTCCCTTTTTATGTGTAATTTTTTATCTGATTAATTTTTATATTCAGGATGGATGATGCCTTTCAAAGCGACCTTTCCTATGCAAGGTCTGTGCTTAGAAGCGGCCTAATATTTGAGAATAATCGGAAGCTTTGTCGACAATTTTCATTAAGTCATTAAACCCAATGCTCATTTGAGACAAGTCGAGTTCAAGGTAAAAACCATACGCAAAAGGCTTGCCGGGAATCGGCCGCGCATTTAGCGATAACAAGTTACAATCGAGTAAACCAAAGACTTGCAGCAGTTTCGACAAAGCACCTGGTTCATGTCGAACTTCAAGGTACAGTGATAACTGCTTGCCGGTTAACTGCACGTTATCTTGATGTTTCATAATATAAAACCGCGTCGTATTCGACTCTTCGGTTTGAATATCTTGTCGCAAAGCTTCTAAGCCATAGAGTTCTCCAGCCCGTTGACTGGCGATTGCTGCTTGATGAGGCAACTGACTTCTCTGGATAAAAGCTGCCGCCTGAGCGGTGTCAGTGTAAGCATGTTGTGTTAATTGCGGATTGGCTGCGAAAAACGTGTCACATTGCGATAAGGCTTCTGGATGAGAATATACATCGGTAATATCTGTCAATTGACTGCCAGGTAAGGCCCATAACGAATGCTGAACTGATTCAAAGCGATCGGCGACCGCAACAATCGGTTGATGACGGAATAAATCAGCCGAACGGGCGATAAAGCCTGTCGTCGAATTTTCTACCGGAATCACTGCCATTGAAATTTGTTTACTAGCTAAAGCATCGATAATTGCTTGGAAATTTGGATAACCAATTGCCTCAAATTCTTCCATCGTTTGACATTCTTTCTGTAAAGCTGCCTCACTATACGAACCCGGCACGCCTAAATAACCTACTTTCAAATAGTTACCCCTCCCCAATTTTTGTACAAAAAGAAACTCTGCCTAGTCATTACTAAGCAGAGTTAAAATTTAATTTCATCATCCTCGTTCAATCATGAAATTTATATTTTTACTTACCGCTAAGTTATTACTAAGCGGCTTGTAAAGCATGTCAAGCAAGCCACCTTAGATATGAAAGTTCTTCACTGTTCATACCTAAAGTGCAGATATGAACCTATCTAAAATAGCTAAAATATAATGATAAGTTAATCGATTGCGTGTTTAACATGTTCTTACCCCTTTTCCTTTTATGATTCTAAGCATATAGTAATCAGATTAAAAAATCAAGTGTAATCTCATTTATTTCTAACTTTGTAAAAAAACTTGATACAAAGTGTGATAAATTATACTATTAGCCTATATAAAATGAAAATACGATTAAGAAAAGAGTGAGGTATGTGAGATTCTATGGATTATTTGGCCAATCGTTAGCCCACAGCATTTCTCCCCAAATCCATCGCAAAATCTACGAAGTCGCTGAAACTGAAGCGGCCTATAAAATATTTGAAATCGAACCAAACAGATTAAAGTCAGCGCTCGACGCGATGACAGTACTCGATATTCGCGGGGCCAATGTGACAATTCCTTATAAAGAAACAGTCATCCCATTGTTAGATACAGTTTCACCTTTGGCTGAACGCCTCCATTCGGTCAATACGATCAAGCAAGTCAACGGCCACTTGGCTGGCTTTAACACGGACTATGATGGCATCGCTCTAACCTTCAACCAAAGAAATTGGCGCGTCAAAGACCAACAGGTAGTCCTTCTAGGTTCAGGAGGCGCCTCCCATGCCGCAGCCCATTACTTCAAGGACCAGGGGGCGCGTTCAATTTGCGTTGTTTCTAGATCAGCTGCTAACCAAGAAGGTGAATGGGATTACCTGACTTACGATCAGTTACGGACTCAGTCAGGTGATATTCTCGTGAACTGCACACCGATTGGTATGTATCCGAACGTTGACGCCTCACCGGTTGATAAAGACGTGATTCAATCTTTTCAAGTAATTTTTGATATGACCTATAATCCAGTCGAAACATTGTTTTTGAAATGGGCGAAAGAACTCGAAAAAGAGTCAACGAATGGCTTAGATATGCTCGTTGGCCAAGCAATGCGTTCGGTCGAAATATGGGAAGATCACACATTCACTCCAAATCAAGTCAGCCAATTATTAGCTTATTTCCGCGAGAATTGGACTGGTGCCTTATGAAAGAAAACATTGTTTTAATCGGACTGCCCGGTAGCGGTAAAACAACGTTAGGCCGGCTATTAAGCCAGCGCCTAGGTCTTCAGTTTGTTGATATCGATGTTGAGATTGAACGCCATACTCACAAAACAATTTCCGAACTCTTTGAAAAAGGCGAAACCTATTTCCGTGACATTGAAACAGTGGTCACGACTAAGGTCGCCCAAGAAAGACAGACGATTATTTCGACCGGTGGCGGCGTCGTCTTGCGCCACAATAATATGATTCCCCTACAAGAAAAGGGCCTGATTATCTTCCTGAATCGTAGCGTTAAATCGATCACAGGCGATATTGATATCCAAATGCGCCCCTTACTGAAAGACGGCGTCGAGCGCCTGAATAAGCTTCACGATCAGCGCAACCACCTCTATCACCAGTATGCGGACATCGTGATTGATAATGACACCTCGCTTGAGGAGACCGTTAAGCAAATTATCGAACATTTACCTAAGACACTGAGCAAGCATTAATTTTACCAAAGTGATTTTTAACCTGCCAGAATATTACGACAATATAAATCATTAGTGACATCTTGTCACTAATCTGCTGAAATCTGGCAACTTTACATGCAGAAATCGCTCGGTATTCAGGTAGTGAAGCAACTCTTATTCAGCCGTCAAGTTGCTGTTCCGCAATTCATTCATCATCAAGGCTTATCCTATGAGAGCCTTAAACGTGAAACGAAGAAAATTAATGCCAGTATTCAAGCCTATCAAATTCAAATCGAACTCACACCCCCAAAGCATGAGTTGGCAAGGTGATGAGTCAAGCGTACGCATCTTCTACCATCGTTTACTGTTGCCCTTCACACATACAAATTTTTTCTTCAACAACTATGCGATTCAACAAGCGAATTATGACCGCTTTCTCAATCGACTCGAACGCATGCAACTAGGTGTTCAGAATGAAGTCATTTTAGGAACTTGTTGGTTTTACATCAATATTATTCGCCAACGTGCCCAAGCAATGATTGAAGCCTTTACTTACGATCCAGAAGACCCACTTTATCAGCTCTATCATCAGGATCTGATTCAATTGTATGGTTATGAAGGGATCCAACTAGCAGACGACGAACTATTTTTTGCTTTCTTTTGTTTCATGGACAGTTGGAATTATACTGTTGATGAGCAGTTCAAGCAACTACTCCGTACGCATTATTCAGTCTTGCTTGAAAAGAGCCGTTTGTTCGTCCATTCTCTGAGCGAGCATTATCAATTACCCGCCCTTAACAACAGCCAACTGACTGAAAACATCACGCTATTTTTGATAAAGTATTTTGAATCGCGTCGCTTGTTGGATAAGTTCTTGATGGAATATCATGATGTGCTGGTTGTGGTGCAGGCTAAATTTCCGCAGCTGTATCGATGGGTGCAAGAGGAAATGCGTAATTATCGCTTTGCTGGCATATTGAAGGCGTCCGAATATGCAAATTCGACAGCAGTTTTACTAATTCAGACCGCTATTTACCAAGTGGCTCCTCAAAAAATTAAAGCGTATTTAGTCTTTCAGGGAGAACCCGCTTGGAAAAGTTTTCTTGCACAGGAGCTACAGGCCACGCTCGGGCCACGTGTCGAGCTAACGACTGCCAATCCAGACCAAATCCAAGCTCATGATTTGATCATTGCGAACTACACATTCCAACCAACCAGCCCCGCCAAAATATATTACGTATCGATGGTGCCGACGCCAAAAGAACTCGACACCTTGCGTCAAACCATCCGCTATCTTTATCTCTAATAAGAAACGCAAACAGGTATCAGCCGCAGCCGATACCTGTTTTAATTATGTTCTCTTACTCACCTTGCAAACTCGTGACATTTTTCTTTTCCTTCTGACGCTTCATGCGTAGCGTTAGATATTTCTCTACCTCTACGACTGAGAAGACAATCATACCGTTCGTGAAGATTAAAGCGTGTTGAATCCATGTTAAGTGAGTCGTGCCGATGATACCTTGCATCATTGGTAAGCTTAAAACCGCCATTTGTAGTACGGCCAAGCAAGCAAATGAGACAAAGATGGCTTTGTTGCTGAACAAACTACGGTTTAAAGCTGGCTCAAGTAACTCGCGGCAGTTTAACATGTAGAATGCTTGCACCAAAACAATGCTTTGAAGTAACACGGTCTGTTGAACCACATGGCTGTCAAACTGCATCGCTAAGAAATAAGAAGGAACTGTGATTAATAAGGATACGTAGAGGATTCTAAACACTGCGTATTTTGTCAAAATAGCCTCATTCGGCTGACGCGGGCTGCGCTCCATAATCTGTGAATGTGCGGGCTCGAATCCGAACGCATAAGATAAAGTTAACGTGCTGACCATGTTTACCCATAATATTTGTACCGGCGTTAGTGGTAGCGGCAAGTTGAACATCAGGGCTAGAATGACGACCAAACCTTGAGCTAATGCTGTTGGTAAGAAGAAATTAATGGTCTTCATTAAGTTATCGAAGATACGACGTCCTTCTTTGACCGCTTTCGCAATCGTCGCAAAGTTGTCATCTGCTAATACCATGTCTGCAGCTTGCTTCGTTACTTCACTACCTTTGATACCCATCGCTACACCAATGTCGGCTTTCTTTAAGGCTGGTGCGTCATTTACACCGTCACCCGTCATCCCAACAATTTCACCTTGTTCCTGTAAAGCTGTCACGATACGTAATTTATGCTCTGGTGTCGTCCTTGCAAAAACGTCCACCTGCTTAACCGCCTCCGACAACTCAGCATCTGTCATATTATCTAAGTCTTTGCCTTCTAATACATTACTAGTGTGTGCTAAACCAATTTGACGTCCAATCGCTCGGGCAGTCTCCTTATGGTCACCTGTAATCATCTTCACTACAATCCCTGCTTGTTGACACTCTGCTACCGCTTGAATCGCTGACTCCTTTGGTGGGTCAATTAAGCCTGCCAAACCAACCATCTTCAAGTTACTTAAATTCTCATGACTTAATATTTGACCTGGCTCGACCGTCTTCATCGCAAAACCTAGAATACGCTGCCCTTTACGTGCTAATTCATCCGCTGCTGCTAACCAAGCTGAGCGCTCCTCTTCACTACTCATCTCAGCTAACTCTAACAAGACATCTGGCGCACCTTTAACAAAAATCACTTGTGACTCTGAAGACTCAGATGCCGGGTGCAACGTAGCCATATACTTGTAGGTCGAGCTAAAGGGTATTTGATCTAATTGTTGTAAATGAGCTACTTCCGTCTCAGCAGTATACTTCAACAAAGCTAACTCGGTTGGGTTCCCCTTTAACTCAGCCAGTGGCTGCTGTGGGTCACGGCGCAGATCTTGACAGTTATTCATAATTAACCGCAAGTTCGCCAAATCTGCCTCACGCCCTTCAGCCGCATTATTAGAAGAAGCATCCACACCTATTTGACTCGCCAACACTAAGTCCCTGACTTCCATCTGATTTTTTGTCAACGTTCCTGTCTTATCCGAACAGATAACCGTCATCGATCCTAAACTCTCAACAGCCGGCATGCTTTTAATAATCGCTTGCTCGTCTGCCATCTCCTTAACACCCATCGATAAAATCATCGTAAGCACTGCTGGCAAGCCCTCCGGCACAACGGCCATGATTAAAGCAATTGCCGAAGCTAACAACATATTCAAGTCCATACCGAAACGGAAAATCGTGTAGAACACTAAGAACAAGATGAAGATGATCAAGCCTTTAAAAATCTGATGATTCAACTGATTCATCTTACGCACTAATGGTGTCGTCTGTTGTTGAACCGACTGTAAAGCCTGGTTAATTTTACCAACCTCAGTTTCAGCAGCGGTCGCTGTTACCACACCAACACCCGCCCCCGCCAATACCAACGTACCAGAAAAAGCCATGTTGTTTCTGTCACCTAAAGGAATATCCTCCGCTAAGGAATCCGTCTGCTTCTCAACCGGTAAAGACTCACCCGTTAAGACCGCCTCCTCTATCACTAAGTCAAAGATCTCCAACATCCTCAGGTCCGCCGGCACCACATCGCCACTCTTCAAGACCACTATATCCCCCACAACTAAACTCGACGCCCCAACTACCTAAGTGACATTCTCGGATAAAATGACCGCATTCGAGCTCATCATCTGCTTCAAACCATTCAACGATTCCTCAGCTTTACGCTCCTGCGCATAGCCAATCAAACCATTGATAATCACAACCGCAAAGATGATCCACATTTCAACGAAACTACCCGTCAAACCCTTTAGCACACCCGCAACAACCAACACTAACATCAATAAATCAACAAAGTGCTTCCCAACCTTTTTCCACAAAGGCTGAGCCGCTTTCGACGCTAACACATTCTCACCATCACGCGCCAAACGCTCAACCCTAACATCCTGAGTCAAACCCTCTTTACTCGTCTGCAACAACTCCATGACTTTGAATTTCGTCTTGTTATGCCACTTCATCCCATCAGTCCCCCTTCATTTATTTGAGCTAATGAAAGAATTATATACCCACCAAACCCACCCCAACCCACAAAAATTGCAGTCCCCTATGCAAAATATGCCCCTAAAACTTCTTGTAAAGGCTACCATCATTACGCTATTCACATCACAATAAAATAATTAACCTAGTAAATCTTTCAAGCCCCGCAAATAAACAAATCTACTCATCTTGATAGCCGTTGGCTCAAACATCCTGTAAAATTAAATTATGAAGCACTCACAAAGTCTCGCAACACCGAAAGGAGTTTTATCCATGTTAACCATCGCTTATATCGGAAACGGCAAAGGTACCAACCGTTATCATCTACCCTTCGCGACTAAAGTAGCAGGGATCCAAATTAAAACCATCTACAACCGCAGTCTCAAGGACACTTGGTCGCCCCTTGAACATGTCCATTACACGACTAATCTTCAAGATGTGCTTCTGGATCCAGCTATTCAACTTGTCGTCGTCTGCACACCTGCAAGCAGTCACTATGAATTCGCCAAAGCCTGCCTCGAACACGGCAAACACGTTCTAGTTGAGAAGCCCTTTTGCGAAACTTCAACTCAAGCACGTGAACTCTTTGTGCTAGCCAAAGAAAAGCAATTATTTATCCAATGTTACCAAAACCGACGCTTCGACTCTGATTTCCTCACTGTACAACAAGTGATTGAGAGCCAAGTGCTCGGTGAACTGTTAGAAGTCGACATGCACTTTGACTATTATCGTCCCGAAATCCCTGAGCAAAGCACCTTTTCCGCCATTGACAGTTACTTATATGGACACGGTTGTCATACAATTGATTAAGTCTTGTCTTATTGGGGGCAACCTGATGCGATTCACTATGACGTTCGTCAGCTACTCGGCCCAGGGCGTATGAATGATTATTTCGACATAGATTTTTATTATGGCAGACTAAAAGTTTCCGTGAAATCCAGTTATTTCCGTTTGAAAGAACGTCCTAGCTTTATTGTCTACGGTCAAAAGGGTGTCTTTACGAAACAAACCAAAGATCGTCAAGAAGCAGACCTCAAACGTTTTTACATACCAACAAATGAAGACTTCGGGCTCGACAAACCTGAACACTACGGTGTGCTGACCTATCTCGATCACAATAATCAACCACAAGAAAAAGCCATCCCTTCGCAAACAGGCGACTACAGTCGTCTCTATGAAGGTGTCTACCAAAGCATCGTCCATGGTGCACCTAAAGTTGTTAAAGATGAAGAAACGATTCTCTTGATGGAAATTCTAGAGGAAGGCATTAAAGGAATTAATTAAACCCAAACAAGCGCGATGCCTCACCTTAAGTGAATGCACCGCGCTTGTTGTTTACTTAAACTCTACACAATCCTCGATACTGATGTTACATCTTCAATCTTTACGACTAAGTCAAACGGTTTTCTTTGTTTGACAGACAGCTCCACCCAATCTTGATCCACTGCTTGGATTGTTACCTCTACCTTGCTAGATAAAGACATTAAATAGAATAATTGGCTTTCGATTTGGCAATCTAAACCGATTAATGAATGGAGGCGTTCTACCAATTCTGCCCTTTGGTTCAATAACTCCATCTGTTCTTTTGCTTTTGATTCTTGATAATTTGGGTCCTTACTTTTAAAGAGTTCAATCAAATCATCCAAACGAGTAAAAATCATAATTGCGAAGACGATTATAAATAGCCACATTCTTACACCACCTCTTCTTTAATGCCAATGATGTCTTTCAACATAAAGACACGTTCGATTTTTTGTTTTCTTTCATCAACAATCACCTTCAAACTATGTTCGCTTACATCGATTACCTCACAGTTTTTCACTTCTGTACGGCTAACAGACATCCAAGCATCTGAACTTGGATTAAGAAATACAGAAACTGTTTGAACAATAAAAGCCTTGAGTATCGGACTTACTGTTTTGGCTTGTTGAATTTTTTCCCTACCATTTCATCTAACGAAACATCGAATAAGTTGGATAACTCGACTGCCTTGTCTAAAGCTGGCTGTGCTGTACCGTTTTCCCAATTCGATATGGTTTGACGTGAGACTTCTAATTTTTCAGCTAACTCTTCTTGCGAGTAAGCAAACTCTTTTCTTAATTGATATACTTTTTCACTAAATGTCGTCATAATTCTCTTACCTCCTGATAAAAACATACAATACTGCCCAAGTATTGACTACCAAATGTCCTATTCATTTGCGCAAATATTCTTAACATATGGCTGAAACCCTGTTTCATGGGCTTTATTAGTGGCAATAAAGTCTAATGTCATTTTACACGAGTTCCTGACCTTTTACATGACAAAGCTTTTTATAACTCAGCCAAAATACATTTAATATGCCTAACGGTATTAAATCTAATTCCACCGACAATTGGTTGCTGCTAACGTTATAATATATCGCGACTTTTCTTGTGTAGCTCTCCATAAAGGTTTTTCATGTGGTATATTTGGTACCCCGTGTTGTTTCTCTATCTGCGAGAAAAGTGAATTATTCAGAGCCTAGTCGATTGAGCTGGAAAGCACGAACACCTGTGAAGCTTTGAAAGCGATCACCACCTTGTAAAATCACTACAGTGAGCAAGGCATACATGCTATGAAATCACTTTAAAACTTTATAATTCCTTACAAAATAAAAAACACACGCAAGAAAAGTTGCGTGTGTCAAAACGTCGGGTTGGAAATTTTGGATAAATTAGGACGTTTTTTTATTTTATTTTGTCAAAAATGAGTTTTTCTAATCGATGAAAATTATGATCTTTGACGTCTGAGTTACCATTCGCCAAGATTTGTCGAGAATAATCGACATCAATTTTATCAATTATCTGTCCCGGTTCCTTACCCATGACATAGATGCTAGTTCCGAGGAGAAGTGCTTCTTCTATATCATGCGTAATTAAAAGAATCGTTTGATCATTGATTGCCCACATTTGACGAATAAAATCTTGAAGTAGTTTTCGTGTCAGCGAATCAAGTGCGCTGAAAGGTTCATCCATTAAGATAATTTCTGGATGGTTCGCCATCGTTTGGGCGAAAGCAACTCTTTGTTGCATACCACCTGATAATTGACTTGGATGATACTCACGATATTTTTCTAGTTGGACGATATCTAGTAATTGATTAACAATATTATTTATTTCATCTTGAGGTAAGCCACGCACGGTTGGGCCATAAGCAATGTTCTTTTCAACCGTTAACCAAGGATATAGGCTTGAATGTTGAAAAACAACTCCGCGATGCCAATCTGGTTTTGTAATCATTTCACCTTTAATCAAGGCTGTGCCTGAAGATACCGGCTGATATCCAGCAATGATATTTAATAAACTAGTTTTTCCGCAACCAGAGGGCCCAATAATACAAACAAATTCACCAGAATTAATTGTCAAATCTATGTCTTTAAGCACATGATTTTTTGTCGTATTTTGGTCGAAATTTAAGTTTACTGCTATTAGTTGAATTAAGTCTGTTGCTTGTTCAAACATATTAGGGCACCTACCTTTCATTGGTTTCAATAGTTTCAATATAACTAGTATTGATGAAATCTCGAATAGCTGTTTCGGATGGTTTAACTGTGATTGATTGATTATCATAAAGAAAAGCAATCGTGCGTTCAAACGTTTTAACCATCGTACCATTCTCTGGTTCAGTACCTAAGAGCGCTTCAGCCAGTTGTTCTTCTTTCGATACCCATTGACTCATCGCCATTTGGTCTTTCACTTCGGCTTCTGATAGCTCTAATGACTGAGCTACTGCAGACACCACGTTTTCTTCATTCTGACGGTAACTCTTGACGGCTCGGTCCAATGCTTGGATATAGCAGACTACATACTCAGGGTGCGTCTCTGCAAATTCTTTATGTACGAGTCCAATATTGTACGTTCCGAAGCCAGCTGTATTTAATTCTTGGCTGTCAATCAAGGTACGTCCTGTCGCTTTTAGTTCTGTTAGCGTCGGTTCCCAAGTATAAGCACCGTCGATATCTCCACGTTGCCAAGCAGCGACAATATCTTTTGTTTCCATATCTAATAACGTCACTTGATCTGCTAAGCCCACCATGTTTAATACATTTAGTAAGCTGTAATGGCTCGTCGAGCTAAATGGCGTCGCGATTTTTGAACCAGCTAAGTCTTCTAGAGTTTTATAGTCTGAATGTTCTTGAACAACTAAGGCTTCATTCTCCCCAAGAATATCATGGACCCAAATCAATTCTGCCGGAATATCACTGGCTAAGGCAACAATGCCATTCGTATAACCCATTTCAACAAATTCAACACTCCCTGAAAGTAAGGCTTGATTAGCCGCTACACCCGAGTCAAAGAATATATACTCTAAATCAACATCTATATCACTAAACGCTTCTTCGAAATACCCCATCGAAATTGCGACTTGTTTGTCATTGGGCACTCGAATCGTACCAATCCGAATCAACGTCTGATTACCCCAAGACACTCCTTGCGACAAACCAAAAACTAAGGACAGTAAAACTATCACCGCCAGAATAACCGTTAGTAACTTACTTGAGGTTTTCTGCTCATCGAGATATTGCCAATAAATTAATCGTCGCTCTATTTTTTTCAACAAAGAATTTAAAGCAATACCTGTCACACCCATCAAGATGATCCCTACAAACATCACATCACTTTTCAAATATCGCGAAGCATCAATAACCATCCATCCGATACCTGATGTCGAGGCAACCATCTCAGAAGATATTAGAGTCGTATAAGCAACACCTACTGCAGTTTGAATACCGGTCATAATATGTGGTAACGTTGCTGGAATAATAATCGTTTGAAATATTTGTTTACGTGATGCACCTAACGATTTAGCATTACGAATATAATTCTCATCTACTTGTCCAACTGCGTTCACACTAGAAATATAAATTGGAGCAAAAGCCGCTAAAAACAAGAGTAAAATCTTTGAGGATTCACCAATTCCAAACCATAAAATCAACAAGGTATAATAGGCTAACGGCGGTAAAGGACGATAAAATTGAATAAAAGAATCCAATACTTCGCGTATTTTGCTGGAGAAACCACTCAGTAATCCCAATGGTACACCTAGTAAAACCGCACCTACACTCGCAATGATTAAGCGGTAACCACTAATCGCTAAATGATAAAGCAAAGAATTTCCATTATAGCCGTTTTTGACCAAGCTTCCAAATGCACGAATGACAGCAAGTGGAGAAGGGATTAAACTACTCACTACCCAACCGGTTTCTGTTACAATAAACCACGCTAATAGCACGACCATCCATGCCATATAGGTGCCTGTTGCGTATCTTTTTTTCATTTAATCTCCCCCTTGGCACTCTAGCGAAACTCTTTGTTAAATTAACCAAGTAGTGTGAAACGATAATCAGTCACAATCGGTTCTCTACCTAAAGTCACATCATTGAAATACTCGTATAAACTAATCCCCAAGAATGACCCTTGGATGTTGTATACCTGTTCATAACCTAGATTAGTCAACGCATTTGTCATAAAGTAACTTCTTTGACCTGATAAACAATGAATATAAACAGGAACATCTGTTGGTATTTCGTCTAAGCGTTGTCTAAATTCAGTCAGCGGTATATTGACCGCCCCTTTCAAATGTCCTTCCGCAAACTCATCTGCTTCACGCGCATCAATAATAAACGCTTCTGCCTCTACCAATTCACGAACTGCAGTCACAGGTACTTGTTTGTAAACACCATTTAAGACATTCAAACCGACAAGACCAGCGTTGTTGACAACATCTTTAGCAGTACCATACAGCGGTGAATAAGCAAATTCCATTTCTCTTAAATCTTCTAAGGTTCCGCCTAGCATAATTGCTGTCGCAATCACATCAACTCGTTTATCTACATTACCTTTACCAATTGCCTGAGCACCTAGTATTTCACCAGTTGGCACAGCATAAACTAATTTAAAGTGAAGTGGATTAGCATCTGGCATTAAGCCTACTTTATCCTTAGGTATTAAGTTTGCAGTTTCGTACTCGATGCCAGCACGTTGACATTCTTTTTCATTCAAACCTGTACAAGCAGCATTTAAGTCAAATACTTGTAACACTGAAGATCCAATCACGCCAGTATTACGATAAGTTTTGCCGTACATATGATCAGCTGCTGCACGTGCTTGTCTTTGGGCAGGACCTGCTAAAGCAAGACGTGTCTTCTTACGAGTAATTAGGTGAGTAACCTCAATGGCATCACCTACCGCATAAATGTGCGGATTAGATGTTTGATAATGGTGATTTACTAAGATTCCACCAGTTTCACCAATCGCTAAATTCGCTGCTTTAGCTAATTGTGTTTCTGGAGCTACACCGATTGCCATAATCACCGCGCCCGCTTCAACTTCTTTACCCGATTGTAGGACGACTTTTGAGTCGGTAATTTCTGCCGCACTTTCATTGACATATAAATCAACCCCATGGTCCATTATTTCCTTATGTAAAATTTGGGCCATGTCATAATCAAAGGGTTGCATCACTTGATCTGAACCTTCAATCACAGCCACCTCAACACCTTGTAAGCGTAAGTTTTCCGCAACTTCTAAGCCAATAAAACCAGCTCCGACTACAGCAACTTTACTTATTGAGTTGTTTGTTAAGTAACGCTTAATTCGATCAATATCCACTACATTACGTACTGTAAACACATGCCCCTGTTCAATCCCTTTTATTGAACGAGGTAGAATAGGTGAGGCTCCAGGTGAAAGTACCAATTTATCATATGATTCCATTACTACTTCGCCAGTTAGTAAGTTTTTAATCTCAATGTTTTTATCCTTTGGATGAACTAGCGTTACTTCATGTTGAACTTTAACTTCAATATTATATTGTTCTTTAAAATCTTGTGGCGTCATAAGAACTAGCTCATCAGCTGTTTCAACTATCCCACTTAAATGAAAAGGTAATGCACAGTTCGAAAACGACACATGAGGGCCACGTTCGTAAATAATAATGTCCGCTGTCTCATCCAAACGTCGAATACGTGCAGCTGTCGAAGCTCCACCCGCTACGCCGCCCACAACTAAATATCTTTTTCTCACAATTAATTCCTCCTATAGATATTGTTATTTGCTTGGAATCGTGTCTACTTTTCCCGCAAACCATTTAAGGCTTGCTAGACCACCCAACGTCATGAAAATCATAAATACCCAGCCTGATAATGAAAATGAAGCAATACCAGATGTTAAAGCACCAGCATTACAACCGCCCGCTAACATAGCTCCAAATCCTAATAACAGACCGCCTAATGAATAATACAAACCATCTTTCGACGTGAAATTAAATTTAATACTGAAACGTCCCGCCAATAAGAAACTAATGAGCGCTCCTACAAAAATACCTATGTTGCGAATATTCATAGCATTAGCTAGCCAATTATCCACTACTGATGCTTGTAAAGGAGGTGTCGCAAATTCCCAACCTGCCCCATTAATTAAAGTAGTAATCGTATTAATGAATGTACCCGTTACTCCCCAACCTGTCCCAAACGCAGCTGGTAAGAAAATAACTGTCATCGCAAAAATTAAGCCCGCTACCGTAAAGCTCCATCTCTCAACAAATAACTTGTGGTAAACTTTATAGCTTGCAGAAATTTCGTTTGTCATTGGATCTAATGGCTTTTCAAACTCTTCCCAGTCTCCTTTAGGATCAGCATAAGTCCCTTTTGCTTTACGATAATTCTCGTATTTCACGACTAACAAGTAAGTGATTAAAACAAACAGCAACGACACCAAGAATGCCCCAATATAGCCAACATATTCTGGGAAATAGACATTCGCATTCAATTTACCTAAAAATGATTGATCATGACGATAGCGAACCCAACGACCTGGCAAAGTACCGATAATGAAGAAGATCATGGTAATAAACGCACGCCCTTCTCCTTCACCTAAGTCAGAAAATGTTCCGGACGCACAACCACCTGAAATTACCATTCCGATACCGAAAAAGAATGCTCCAGCTGCTAAAGCTAAATTGACACCTAAAACGTTTTGCGTACCGGGTATAACCGTGTCGTCAGCTCCAGCTAAAAATGAGGGTAAAGCACCTCCACTTGCGGCTTGCCATTGAATACCTAGATAGCCTATTAAAATAACAACGATCATTAATAATAAGGCTTTAGATAGACTTCCTTCACCTCTAACAAACAATCGTTTTACACCACCAGCAAAACCAAATCGTCCCCGTACCAATACATACCCCATCACAAAACCGATAAATAATTGCATTGGTAGCGCTGCACCAAGTGTTTTAACATAATGACCAAACATGAAGACAATAAACAGTAAGACAATCCCTATACCAACTTGTATCATTGGCAATTCTCTATTACGTAATTTTTCCATTTTTCTTACCCTCCAATAGCTTTAATTGAAACCCTCACAATTTTCCGGATGTTTGTGAACTTCTATACAATCATAATAAGTGTTATGAGAGCGCTATGTCCAATGAATAAATAGCCTTTGGTTATTCCATAATGGAATAAAGGGTATATTAATGTCTTTCTTTTGTGATACAATATTCATTAACAGGAGGGATATTCATATGCTGCATAATTCAATATATTCATTTATCCATTTAGCTGAAATCAGAAATTACACAACGACTGCTCAAGTATTACATGTATCGCAATCAACTGTCTCAAAACACATTCAATTTCTTGAAAACTCCTTAGGTAATAAACTTTTCACTAAAAACGAGAATGAACTAAAATTAACTAGCTTAGGACAAGATGTTTTACCACTTTTTCGTCAATTGGCCACAGTCGAATCACAAATCATTGACCATTCAATGAGAATCACAGATAAAACCGAATTGGTTCTGGGAGCGAGTCATACTTATATTGAATTTTTTGATTCCCTCTTCGAGCTAGAGTTTAATGAACAACATCCTAATATCAAGACTAGTTTGATGATCAATGGTTGCGAACAACTATTGCCTATGATTATAGAAGATAAACTTGATTTCGCACTTATTACAGCACCCCTGACCGACCCCAATTTAGAAGCTTACACCTTTGGTGAGTTTGATATTTACTTGTTATGTCATCCAGAGCATCCACTAGCTGAACAGACTGTCACCTTACAAGATATTTACAATGAAGCCTTGATTTTGAGAGAATCAGACTCATGTATTATTAAATGTATCAATATGTATTTAGAAAGTAACAACAGCAAAATCCAAGAGTTTTCAAACATTTCAATTAATTGCAGTAATAAACTAATAAAGCAACGCCTAAAAGCCAATCACGGAATTGCTTTCTTATTCGATATCGTCGTTGAAGAAGAATTAAAAAATCAAGATCTGAAACGAATCTATCTTGAAAATGATATCGAACCTGCCCCTATTTCCTTAGTTAAAGCCAAGGATAAAGCTTTGAGTAATGCTGATTACACATTTATTGAATACATTGCTAATTGTTACGAAGAGCATTCTTTCTTAGAACCTGTTGGTCTTTTCTAAAGAGAAACAGGCTCTGCCAACAAAACTCAAGACTAAATAAGCGCGCCGAACCCCTTAATGTAAGTGGCTCAGCGCGCATATTTTATATCAATTTTCATTGACGCAAGACTAGTTAAGGATTATCTTTTTTAATCTAGGTTCGATTTGTCAAATTAAAATAATTATTAAAATCGTAAATTTCAAGTTTAAGTTAGCCACTTTTCTTTGAATTATTTACGCCTCAACCGCATCATCTTACAGAACGTCATTTTCTCAGTCGGCGTGATTATTACCTTGATCATCCTCAATATCATCGGCTGGCTCGACCTACCCCTAGGCGTTGTCTTCCACGAAGGCAGCACTATTCTAGTGATCCTCAATGGTTTAAGATTACTGAAACGAAAAGCTTAACGAAAACAAAAGCAGTCACAACCATATTTTTGACGGTTGATGACTGCTTTATTAGTTTATACAATTACATTGAAATATCGTCACTTTTTGTATACTTCATTTTTCACGAACAGCAATGCTATTAATAATAGTATGACAAATCATTCTCTGGATGTTACTATTTTGTGATTAATTCCTCCGCTAGTGAGAAACAACCAATTATTGCTGCATTGTCATTTAATTTTGGTAAAACAATATACTCCTCGATATCCGGAATCGGACGATAATCATTTAGTAATTTCGAGAATGTATTCCTTACTTTTTTCAACATACCATCTTTTTTCATAACTCCGCCTCCGAGAGCAATGACACTTGGTGCAAAGTTAATCGTAACATTATAGATCATTTGGGCAATATAGTAAGCTTCAATTTCCCAAAAAGGATCATCTGCCGGAACCTCTTGCCCTTTCATTCCTAAACGTTGTTCAATCGCTGGACCACAGGCCATTCCTTCCAAACAATCTTTATGAAAAGGACAGTTTCCTTCATATTTATCATCAGAATGTCGACGAACAAGCAAATGTCCCATTTCTGGATGAGTAATTCCTTCAATAATAAGTTTATCTTGAATTACTCCGCCTCCTATACCAGTACCTATAGTAAAATACGCTACAGTTTTTTTGCCTTCTCCTACTCCTAATTGTGCTTCTCCTAATGCTGAAGCATTAACATCTGTTGTCCAGGCCACTGGAATGTTATACCTTTTTTTTACTGATCCCACAAAATCAAAGTATTGCCAAGCCAATTTAGGCGTATTAGTAATATAACCATAGGTTTTTGATTGTTGATCAACATCTATCGGTCCAAACGATCCGATTCCAATAGATTTTAATTCCTCTCCGAACCTATCAAAAAATGTAAAAACATCTCGCATTGTTTCTGATGGAGTGGTAGTAGGAATGCTAATCTTTTCAATTACATTAAATTCCTGGTCTCCTATAGCACAAACAAATTTTGTACCCCCTGCTTCTATCGCTCCAAACAACATGTCAAACCTCTCCCTATTTATTAAATGTTCCGACTAAAATATTTGTTAGCATGCTATTACTATTGTTAGTAGAATACTTAATTTCATTTATTGGTAAATCTAGATAAAATGTACTAGACATTGCATCATAATTATTAACAATAATTTGAATTGATGACCTATCTATTAAGATATCAAATTTAACCTTTTCAAAGTCATCGGAAACTATCATTTCTGACTGACTCACCTCTACACCTTCTGCGTCATAGATAATTTCATCCGTATTCTCACGTGAAAATATGATTTTGTTCGCCATGTACTCTAGTAATATATGTTTTTCATTGGCATTATTTCCAAATTCAAATTTAAAGCTATCTCTCCTATTAAATTCAAAAGATAAATACTGAATATTATTTAACTCATTTAATTTAATATCTTCAACTAAAGCTTTTTCAGATTGATACAAGCTCTCTATCTTATCAAGAACTTTCGGATGAAAACTCTGCTTCAGTAGTCCATCTTGTTCATAAAGTTGACGTGGAACAGTCATTTGTCCATTCCAGCCATGTCTATAGACATCTGTTGGATAAGTTCTATTCCAAGCTTGATTCCAAGCAGTAAATAAGTATTTCCCACTTGACTCTCTTGCGGATTGAGGAGCATAAAAATCTAGTCCATAATCCATCACCCTTGTGTCATTAACTTCAAACTTATACGTTTCCCAATCAAATTTTCCTTCTAACATTAAAGTTAGATGTGGGTAAGTTTTATTAGTTCGATTATCATGATAGTCCATAGCACTAATAACCAAGACTACTCTATCTTCAAAAAACATAATATCAGGACATTCAGCCATACTTCCTAAATATTTACTTTTTTCTAACACAACCGAAACAAATTCCCATTCAAATAAATCATGAGATTTATACAGAAGCACTTGCCCTGAATTTTCTGTATCCCTAGCTCCAATAATACAGTAGTATATCCCATCTTTTTCGAACAGTTTTGGATCTCTAAAGTCTTGAACAGCTGTACCTTCTGGAAGTAATTTTTCATCTATTACAGGGTTATTTTCATACTTAACAAAATTCACACCATCTTCTGATACTGCAATATTCTGGTTTTCTCTTTTTAAAAATTCTGATCCATTCTCTAGATGGCCTGTATACATCAAGTAAAGTTTTCCATCTTTTTCAATGGCGCTTCCCGAAAAACAGCCGTCTTTATCATAAATTTTATCTGGAGCTAAGGCTACACCTTGGTCATCCCAATTTATACCATCTTCACTAATACTATGGCCCCAATGCATTGGTCCCCATTTAGAATCATAAGGATAATATTGATAGAACAAATGATATTTTCCGTTGAAAAATGATACCCCATTGGGATCATTTAACCAGCCAACGGGAGCAGCATAGTTTAACTTTGGATAATACTTCTCATTAATATCATTATTTTTAATAAATTCATTAGCTCTTTCAATTGAATAATTCATTATTTCTCTCCTGTTCCTGATGCTCCCATACCTTGTACTAAGTATTTTTGGAAGAAAACATATATTATAATTAATGGTATAGTTGATATTGTTAATATCGCCATAATTTGATTAATATAAACTGGTTCGGTATTATTTATGTTGGTAATCGCAACTTGTAATGGATATCTATCAGAGTTCGTAATTACCATAAGAGGCCAAATATAATCATTCCAACTCATAATAAACGACAGTGTTCCAACGGTTGCTATTGCCGGCTTAGACATAGGTAACATAACTTTCAAGAAAATATCTAACTTATTTGCACCTTCTATCATCGCTGCTTCTTGGATTTCCTTAGAAACTGCTCTAAAGAATACCGTGAACATATAAATGTAGAGCGGAGTTGATAATAAAGGTAAAATTACAGCAAATGGTGTATTAATAAGATTCAGTCTTTGTACAACAACGAATTTCGTAATCATAATTGTTTCAGCTGGAATAACTAATAGAGCAATCATTAAGCCGAATAGAACTTTTTTAAATTTAAAGTCAATCGTTGCAAATGCATATCCAGCAGAAGCATTAATTAAAATTGAACCTATAGTTACTGCTGATGCATAAAGAATACTATTTCCTAAATATCTGATAATATCAAATCGATCAAATATGGTTTTATAAGATTGAAACCAATCACTTATGTGTTGTGATGGCAGGAAACTGTTAAGTGTTCCCATGTCATTGAATATTGCGGCTTCAGGTTTCATAGCAGATACAATCATCCATACAAGGGGAAATATAAACAATAGCGCTAACATAATACTCAATATGTTAAATACTAATTTAGTTAAACGATTATTCATCTCCATCCCCCCCTACTATTTTTCTTTGAATTACAGTAAATGAAATAATGATCGCACCGTAAATAACTGTCATAGCACTTGCATACCCTACAAATCGATCTGTAAATCCACTACGGTAAATATAATAGGCTGGTGTTAAGGTTGAATTTAGTGGTCCACCTTGTGTCATAACCATAGGTTGAATAATTAATTTGAAAGCATCAATTAATGTTGTCGTTAAAATTAATATCGAAGTAGGTTTAAGCATGGGTAGAGTAATCTTACTAAATTTCTCCCAGCTATTAGCTCCATCAATTGTTGCTGCTTCATAAACTTCATTAGGTATATTTTGTAAACCTGCCAGGAATATGAGCATTTGATACCCAGCTCCTTGCCATGCAGACACGAAAACAATTGTTATCATTGCCTGGTTGGGACTAGATAAGAAAGGTTGACTTTCAATTCCCATCTTCATTAGTACTTGATTAATTAAGCCCGATGAAGGGTTTAATAGATATAGCCATAAGATAGAAACTACTACTAGAGACATTACTACTGGTGAAAAGTATGCAATTTTGTATATAATAGTATGTTTTTTTTGATTGTTCACTAGTAGAGCCAAACCAAGTGCTGTTCCCACCTGAATAGGCATTATTAATATAACGAACTTGAAAATATTTAGAATACTTTGACGCATTAACGGATCGTTAAACAACTTTTTGAAATTATCTAAACCTATAAAACTAGTTTTATCAGGTGTTAGCATATAATAATCAGTTAATGAATAATAAATTGACATTAAAGTTGGTATAAATAGAAATAAGCCTAAAATTATAAAGGCCGGACTTAAAAAAAGATAGCCCGATATATTTTCTTTCAGTTGTTTTTTTCTTGCAGTTGCATTTATCTCCATCATTAATCCTCATTTCATTGATAGAATATAAAACATCAGGGTGAAATATGAAACGATATTTCACAGTTCACCCTTTTTATATTATTGTGCTAAGTAAGATTGGATCTCTTGTGCTTTTCTTTCTAATAATGATTTAACATCTGGGTTTTGTTCAAAATAAGTAGATTCTGTAACTGTTTGTTGGAATGTTCTACTTACTAGAGGATAATTAATTAGCTTTGGACGAGCTTTACCTGACGTAGTATTTTGTTCAATTAATACTCTCATTGGTTCGCTTACTTCCTCCATCATACGATCTGCAACAGATTGTCTAGCTGGTAGTACTGAGTTCCCCATACTCATGTTGTACAATTGTTCCTCTGACATTAAGAATTCGATTAATGCTCCTGCAGCTTCTGGGTTATCAGTTGTTGTAGACATTCCATAAGCCCAGCTTCCTGTTGGACTTACTAATTCTTTTGTTTCTGGCGAAACTGGATAAGGCATTACTCCATAATTAATGTCTTGATATTCTGATTCTAATTGTTGCATAGTCCATGAACCACTCATATACAATGCATATTCTCCTGTATGAAAACCATATTCAACTGGAGTAATAGTACTGTAACCATTCTCGACTAATGACTGAATGAACTCAAATGCTGAGGTATTCTCTGCTGAATCGAATACTCCTATTGCTTCAGTTCCTTCTTCATTTGTAATTTCTCCACCCGCTGACCAAATATATGGTGCAAATGCGTATAGTAACCATTCAGATTGATCATCGAATCCCATATTCAATACAGGTTTATTGTAATGAGCATATAAAGTTTCTAGAAGTTCATTAAATTGATTCCAGTCCCAAGGTTCAGAAACTGTTGGTAATGTTGATAAATCAACTCCTGCCTCCTCTAGCATATCTAAGTTATAGTATATTCCTACTCCAGATTCAGAATATCCTGCAGCATATAATTGACCATCAAATGTTCCTTGATCAATAATACTTGGTAAGATATCTTCTTTATTTGAGACATAGTCATCAATCGGTTGTAACATACCTGAATTAGCATAAGCTGCTAAGTTAGGTCCGTCTAATGTAAATATATCTGGCATTGTGTTAGTTGTTAGAGCGGCGTTAATTACGTCCTCGTAACCACCACCAGAACCACTTCTAGGAACATAGTTTACTTCAACTACATATCCTTCCTCGTTCGTTTCATTAAACTCTTTTGCCGAGTTAACCATTACTTGTCCTTCTGCAGATTCTTCCGAATATTGAACCCACAAATTGATTACGTTATCATCTTGAGCTGAAACAACACCTAAATTACCTAAAGTGAACACTGCTACTAATACCGTTGCAATAACTCTCTTAATATTCTTCATTGTAAATCCTCCAATTTGTATTTAATATTGATTGATAATACTTTCTTCTATCGCATTCAATGCAGCGCCCTTTAATATATAATCAATTTCTCGTTTAGCATAAATAATTGATGTGGTCGAGATAATGCTTGGTAGGCCTCGTTCTTTTAGAACATTATCTAATTCGGCCTGAATATACTCAGAGGCAGCCGCTAATTCGTCCCCAATAATAATCAATTCTGGATTATACGTATTGATTATATTCATTGCACCCAATGCAATATAATAACTTGCATCTTGAATCACCTTAATTGCTAATGGATCTTTGTTGTCTGCACATTCAATAATATGCTTAATAGTTACTTTTGATTTTTGGAATACTTTTGACTCGGGAAATTGTTCTTTAAATGTAATCGCCCGATTAATTATTGATAACGAGGAACAATACAACTCTAAGCAACCTTTATTACCACACTTACATTGGTCACCTTTGTGATTAATACTTACATGTCCAATCTCTCCCGCAACACCTCTATTCCCTAAAATTAAACTACCTTCATTAATAATCCCAACTCCTACACCTTGACCTACTAGATAATAGGCTAGATTAGAAGTTACTGATTCGGAATTCTCATCATAACACGCTAGTGCCCCAGCATTAGCGTCGTGCGTAATAATAACAGGCAAATCAAATTCACTTTCAAAAACTTCTTTAATATTTATATTGTAAAATCCTGTTATCTCAGTCATTAACATTATTGTTCCAGTCCTCATATCATAAGGTCCGGGTGCTGCAATCCCCAGTGCAATATAACGACTATCAGTACTTAATTCATTTTTTATTTCTTTAATAACACGCTTCAACATCTCGGAAGCTATTGTACTATTAAAATCTACAACTTTTTCTTTTTCGCAATTGCCAGATAAATTATATTTTCCTATTTTAAAATTTCTTCTAGATAAATGAACCGCTAAGATTCTAAAGGTTTCATTATCGATCTGAACTCCAATAGCTCTTCTCCCTCGCATCCCCTTTACAAATTCACCTTCCACTAAAATGCGACGTTCAATTAATGATGCCACTATTTTAGATACGGCAGCTTCTGAAAGGCCGGTTTTTCGGCTAATCTCTGAACGCGACATTATTTCATTGTGTGAAATTAACTTTAAAATAGTATTCTTGTTTCGAATAGAAATATCAGATTGCTTTAATCCTTTACTATAAAAAATTGGACCACCCTCTACCATTTCTTTCCCTTAACTAAGTTAAGCCTTAACTAAGTTAAGTAAACTATAAATAAAACGCTGCCATTTGTCAAGCGTTTTCATTTTTAATTCATGAAAATCTCCCCTGTGAAAATTATATTGCTAACAATTTTTTTAAATGGTAATAGCAATAAAATCTATTAAACAACAAAAATCAACACTTGTTTTTTATTTTTTTAACAATATATTTAAAATTTACTTTTTGTTTACAAAGTAAAAAAACACTTCTACTGATTGAATAAGTTCCAATAATTGAACCATTCATCATGTAAAAGTGTTACTTGATAATTTAAATAACTGAGTTTAATACATCTCAATTACTTCTGAAAACGTAATTTTAATACCAGACTTTTCGATATCACGATACTGCTTATCCCATAATTTCTCTAATAAGCCACTTCTTTCTTCAGAATAGCCATAATGAATTTGGCGGTGGCAAACTGGACACAAGCTAGCGATGTTAGAGACACAATCAATACTGTACTCAAAAAGAGCCTGAGTACTAATTGGTATAATATGATGTGCCTCAACGTAATTTTGCTTTGTAGTACATGATTTGAAAAACGCATGATTGGAATCTATCTGACACAAGTAATTACTTTTCTGAATTGCTTCTGCTGCAACTCGTCTACTTCTTTGATAAATTTGTGTTGAATTCGCTCTCAGTTCAGCTGGTGGACTAGGGTGTATAGTTTTATCTCTCGTATGGTCTTGCAGTTTCGTTGTCAATTCTTTCTCAACTAAATACAAATAACTAGCTTCTTCCACTAAATATGCGTACTCATTTTGATAAGCATTGAACTTTATATAGTTACTTACTGCTGCAGAATACATTCTTTTAGGATCCTTCTCCATATGCTTCTCTAAGTTTTTTACATCCAGTAATAGTTGATGTAACTCATTCATTGATTCAATATCATAAAAACTAATTCCTAAATCCTTGAGTATGCGATTATGAGCTTGGCGTGCATACTTAGCAATAGAACTATCTGACAACTTCCGTATCGTCTTTAGATGTTCTTCAAACTTCTTTTGGTTTAGTAGCTCTATCTTTTTCACTTCCTTACTGCTTAAATAATTTTAAAATTCCGACTGAATATTCAGTCTATATTACATCAACTTTACTTTCAGTCCAGAAAGCAAAGCCGATTTTCTTTTGGACCCTCCACGAGAAATAGATTCATACAAATCAGTTTCCAATTCCAAGGGCATTGTGGAAATAATTTCAAGATATGACTTCGCTCTAGAGGCCCCTACATAAAATACTCTCCTGGCTTCTTCATGATTAAAAGTATCCGCATCAACATCAATTAAAATCACTACATCAGCTTCCAAACCTTTGAACTTTCTTGAAGTTGTAAATAATAAACTGTTATCCACAACAGTATGGCTAAGTAAGTAATTTCCTATTTTATCAGTATCTTTTAGAATCGATTTTTCTATTGTTTTAGTAGTAATGATTACAATGTTAGTTAAAAGTATTCCTTCTTTATGGTAAAATTCGATTCTTTTATGAATCCAATAAAAAAATTCATCTTTACTAGGTGAATGATGAAATATAGGTATATCTCCCTCTATTGCTAACCTCATTTTCACCTCACTAATGTCTAATGGTGCTACGGATGTTTCGGCAATACTTTTAGTATTCCTACAATTTATTGACAATACCAATCTACACTCCATTAATTGAAGCCAAGATAGTTCATTTCTTTGTTGGACTAGTTGGTTTTTATCGTAAAAAACGTAGAAAAAACCCTCTCTTAACATTGCAATCTCTCTTAAAACCTCTATTTGATTAGATGCAAAATCTTGCCCTTCATCAATGATTATATTATCAAAACTCCATATTTCTGGATAATCTTCAACATTATTTAAAAAGTGTTGAATCTCTTCCTCATTTACTTTTTTTTTCAGTGCTTTTGCTGCTAATTGATATAAATTTGTGAAATGAACATTTGGTAATTCTTTTGAATATCTAGTTTGTAAAAAGCTGACTAACATATTATTAAAACATAAAAACACTACTTCTTTGTCCTCTGAGATTCTTTTAGCTTTTTCCACAGCAATCATAGTTTTTCCTGTACCAGCACCACCTTGGACTGCTGCAGACTTTTGTTCTTCTAAGTAATCTAATAAATATGATTGTTGATTGGTCATTTGGTTAAATAAAAATTCATGTTGCTTTACTGCATTACTTAGACTTGGAAAAGCACCAAATTCAGGACTAATTAAATCGACAATATCTTTAACAACTTTATTAGAAAGTTCTATTTGAGATACATTATGAAACCTAAAAAAACTATCTATCAATCCATTCAAGTCATTCATATCATCATTGAAAAATGTATTTCCGTTAACTTTGTACTCGTTCGGCAAAGAGCCATTTAAACCTTTTTTATCTATTCCAGAGAATAAAACGGCTGAATATATTGGGATTTTCACTTTATGCTTATACAATATCGAAGTTAACTTGTCTATGAAGAAATACTTTGACTTGTCCGCTTGAAACATTGGATTTATTTCTACTTCTTCTTTTGTTCGTCTATTAATTTGATATATTCTTCCATTACTTCCTTTAAGCCCACCATGTTTTACCTCCAAGCAAATTATCCCTCTAGTTTTATCAAATATAACATAATCTGTTTCACCAAAGTTTAAATATTTGTTGTTTTTATTCATCCATCGAACTGAATGAAAAACAAAGAAGTTATCATTTAAGGAATTGAACCTCTCATATAATTGTGCTTCTCCTATACTTCCATTAAATTCTACTGTCAGTCTATTATCAGGGATTAGTAATACCATTTATCTCTCTCCTAATCGTCCGCTTCAATTTCAATTGTCCAGCCTTCGACTTGAATCCTAGTAAATCCAATAATTTGATCTCGATATAAGTGAATTAATTTTTTCTTCTCCCATAAATATTTTATTTCATATTCTATTTTATTAACTTTTAATGTTCCACCTAGTAACTCTGGTAGTGGATAATTATTATCTGAGTAATAAGGATTGTCTTCAAAAGCTTTGGCTTCTTCCCAGCTATTGTATGAAAAAGCTGTTCCTCTCTTAATATCGATTTTGTAATTCTCTTCCATAGGTAACCAATTACATTTTTTCGATATACTTGATCCACTTGTAAAATCATTAAGTAAACTCCGATCTAGGAAACAATTTCTGTGTGAACAAGTAGTTGCTGGTACATAAATACAATTATGACAAGCTGCTCCATTTGAATTGTTTACCCCTTGACCGAATTGTGTCCCAATTTCAGTACAAACAGGATCAGAGCTACACCAATCTAAGCTTTTTCTAGCCCTTTCTAATACTCTTCTAAAATCAGTTTCATTGGCTAAACGGACTAAGCCTCCAAATGTTCCTTCTTTGTCAGAATCCGTCACATAAATTAGGATTCCGTATCGACCATTTAGAAAATACAATTTTTCTTTTAAGGCAACTAATGGATACCCTGCCAAATTCCCAAGCTCTCTTAGTAATGCATGTGAGAATGTATGAAGCATGACACTAATCGGACTATTGAACCGTTCTCTTAAATAGAAATTGTCTGTCCTATCGGACAGTTCTTTATATTGATTACTAACAACAGGGTGGGAGGCCCACTCGTCTAGAATATCTGGTGTAAATTCAATGAATATTCCTTCTCCAAACATTTTCTTAGCCGGATACCACGTTATCTCTTTATTATCAGGAGAAAAGATTAATGTTTCTAATTCTTTGTCCAATGCTTTTGCAACACTCTCAATATCATCCGACGCTTCTAACCTATGAAATCCCGTTTGAACAACTAATTCTTGTAAACTTTTTATATAGTAAACTTCCTTAATAATTGTATCTCTATTTCCTTTGAATGATTCTTCTACAATTAGATTGTCCCCATCATTATTTTGTTCGTAATTTGTTAATCTATCAAATTCTTCATTCAAAATAGATTGTAAATCTCTATTTTTTTTATTAGATATGTTTGCTATTGATAATGCAGAAAATGTTTCCGGATTATAAACATTTATTGAATTTTTTAAGATTGCCTGCGGATTTTCATCACACTCTTCATCTTTCACATCTTTGCCACACCAACCTTTGTGACCATCACACTTGGCAAAACTAAACTCTCTTTGAAAAGAAGTAGGTCCATTATCATCTTTACTTTTACCTGTTATTCCACTTAATGAGTGAGATGCACCACAAATACATTTTAAATTCCAGTTTAAGATTGAGCTTCCTCTCTTCTCAATCCAAACTCTATGCTCCACATCATTATCGTAGCCTGTTTGTGAGTGTGTGTACATAAAAAAAGGAAAATCCTGAATATGTCCTTTTTTACATGCAATTACTATTGGAAACTGAATATGATTCTGCTTACTGTCACACTTATTACAAGTTACATTAGCATTCGAATAGGTCGGAAGTAAAGTTTTCAAAGTTTGACATTTACTACAATAATGTAAAAGTGGAAAACGTTGCAAAGGAATTACAATTTCTGTGTTAGGCGCTTTGTTGTGAAAGTTTTTCTCTCTATAAAGAGGTACTTCTCTAAATCCATCTACACCTAGAAAACTTTCTAGCCTAACATCATTTATATCAAATTCATTCGTTGTTTCGTCATAATCCGCATACCATTTGTCCACTGCAGAAACTAAATAAGAAACCCCTTCAGTATCAACGTATAGACTTCCAGGTCCATTTTGCCCTATTAGTTTCCCCCTAGAAGTTCTAATCTTGTTACCACTCATATTTAAACTGCCCCGATTCTTTATTAATATTTTTTACACTCAGAACACTCTCAGATTCAACACTTCTCATTGAATTTATTATAGCTAAGACATTATTCTCGTTAGAATTCTCTTGAGACATTCTAATAATCAAGCCTTCTGAGTGTTTATTGTGTTCCCACCTATCAAAATTATTTTGAATTAACATGTTAATTAAGCTCTCTACTTCTGATTTAAAGTACTTTAATGATCCCGGATCAACTAAACTGATTTTAGCTTGAATTGACTTTACGAACTTCATAATGTCTTCCAACTCTTCTTCAATTAGCATACCTTCTGGACTTCTTCCTAATGTCTTCAACTCAAATGCCTGTCTAATGAAGCCAATTATTACTGCAGGTAGACCTCTTCTCAAAGCAAATTGTGAGAAAGGTGTGATACTACTTTCTTCTACTTGTGCATAAAGTTTTTGATGGTATTCTATGAAATGCTCATAATGAGATTTATCATTACTGTTATTGTTATCATACATAACGACGACCAATCCTGGTCTTTCAGTTACTCTTCTACCAACGCGACCACTTACCTGTATATATTGTGATGTCGTTTTAGGTTGACCAACAATAGTCATCAACGATAATCTATCAATATCGATTCCCACTTCAATAATATTAGAGGCTAAAGTTATATCATTAATATTGTCTCTTGTGCCATAACTAGTTTTCAACTCCGTTATTTCTCTACTTAGGGAAGAACTGTGCATCCTGGAGGTTAACTCTTTAACATTCAGATTAGAGTAGTTTCTTCTCTTTAAAGAATTTCGCTTTCTGTAAAAGTGTTCCATGGTGTTGGGGATATCTTGTTGAGTAAGTGTCAAAGCTTTCCCTATATCATTTATGCGATTATAAAATGATAAAATTGTCCAATATGGATCTCTTTCCTCTTCTGGAAACTCGTTAGATGCTATTAACAACGAGCTAAATATCTGTACCTGCGTCTGTAACAAACCTTGAGTCGTTGTATAAACTCCCACATATTTCCGTCCGGGCATAGGGTCATCATTCTCATCAACCAATATTGTAGAATAAAAATTATCATTTATGTCCAGACCAGATGGTGGAAATAGTAAACTCTTTTCTCGACCAAATAATGCTTTTATTTGATTTCCATATGCTTTAGTCGTCGCAGTAGCAGCAATTATTTTTGGTTTAATGCTTTTGTTTCTTCTTAAATCAGTAGCTAAATATTCTATTAAAACTTCGTACATTCCAGCTAATGTACCTAATGAGCCTGAAATTAAATGAAGTTCGTCTTGAATTATTATAGTTGGTGGGGAAATAATTCTTTTTCCACTTTCATCTAATCCAAAAATAGACCTCGCTTCTGGCTTCCATGTTAATTGAACAAACTTATCAACTGTCCCAACAACATACGTGGGTAAATTCTTATAAATATCCTCGTCGACAATATAAATCGGTAAATGATTGTGGAAATGACAATTTTTATCAGGACAATAAATTTTCAAACCATCCTCAAATCTAATTCCTAAATACTTTTTATTTATAACTTTGACCTCAGCCCCGCAAAACGGACAACTATTTACTAAGAATTCTTCTTCTGATTTATTATTTATCAAACTCGTATATTGTTTTTTAGCTGCTATGCTATTATTAGGAGTAGTATTACCTCCTACCCATAAACCTACGGAAAATTCATTTTCACCTAATTCTTTGGAGAAGTGACTCCTTAGATATTCTAAACTTACAATTAACCTAGAAGCTCTTTGAAATTGGTCAGCAGTTAACATTCTCAAAGTATATCTCATCATGATATCGACACCGTAATCATTCGGATTTTTTAACCTTCTATAAATCATAGAGAATGCAGACACTGCGAGATAAGCCTCTGTTTTCCCTCCACCAGTCGGAAACCAAATGACATCTACTGTTTCTCTATCTTCAGACTCTGGATTTACAATTGATTCTAATGATTGAAGAAGAAAGGCAATTTGAAAGCCTCTCCATTTACTACTCTTCATGAAATCTTTTTCTTTACTTTTGTTAAAATTTTTCCCAACAGATTCATATAAACTACTAAAGGTATCATAATTCAATTTATAAAAAGGATTATCGTAATTTTTATGAAACAAAACATTAGAATCTTTTATACTGATTTCCCTTATATCTTTCCCCATATTCATTTGCATTAGCATTGATAGATTAGCTAATTTAAACGAATCAAAAACTTCTTTATTTTTTAAAAGCTCTAATCCTTTTTCCATCTTTTTAATAGACTTTTCGATGTGAAGGATATTTTCATCCTTTGCTTTTTTATAATATGTAGGAACATCTTGTGTCTTTAAAATTTCAAACCAATTTTTATATCCATTTATAAAAGGATCAAATATTGAATGTATCTCATCAATTGTTTTGGATTTTATTATTTCTGCATGATGAATAGTTAGTTTTTTACCATCAATTATAATATCAGGTGTCATAGTTTTAATTTCATATTCCGGTAAGAATGTTGTCGATATTTCACTAATTTTCTCTGAATGATAGTCCCAGTGAACTGCACAATCATGACCAAATGCATACGTATTTTCTTTACCATATAACATTTCAAATTCCCTATCCTCCTCAGAGATATAAGTGTTCATTTCCGAAGCAGTAGGATAGGGTAAAAACTCGTTATTATTAATAGACGCTTCAAGTTTACATTGAAATAAAATACTCTCATCGTTGTTTGATTCATTATTTATATTTTCTATAGTGATTGAAACAATTTTTATGTCTCTCTCTTCATTTGTTATGAAAACTGGTCGAACAACAGTGTAAACTGACACCTCTGAGTTCGGCACTATATCTCCATTTTGTTCATTTAATAACAGCTTATTTTTTTCGACTATGGACTTCCCACTTATGTCAACAAGCACCTTAGAATATAATGACTTTCTATACCACCACTTGTTTGTTGATGCGCTATTGATTTTATTATCTCTTTCTTCATACTTCCCACAGGAAAACATAATTTCTACGGCGGACACTTCTGAGGGGACAGCGAATGTCATGCCCATTGTTGATTTCCTGTATTGATCCACTGAAGCATTTTTATACGTTTCTTCAGCAACTTCTTCAATAGGGCCATTATCTTCTTTATTTCCAGCAAATACAGCAAGAGCTTCCTCTTCTTCAGCTTCAGTCTCAATTTCACCTTCAACTGTGCTGAATTTTCTTTTGGGATATAGTAAGCCTGTCGCATATTTCTTACTAGGTATTCCTTCAGTGAAAACTTCTTCAAAAACACCATGATTTTCATAATAAAAAATAGATTTTTCTTCCATGCCTTCCGACTCAACATCGACTGCTTCCTCAAACTTTCTGAATGGTCCGATTAATTCTTCTTCAATTGCTTCAATTAATTTCTCTCGATTTTTTACATTAAGAATTAGTTCTGACATACAATCATTCCCTTTACAATTTTTGGATTTTATATAACTCACTTGTGTGAACATAAATTTTTTTCTTTATAACATTAACTACAGTTTCTATTGAATATTTCCCTATTTCAGAAATTGAGAACACGAAGTTATCTTCGCTGTATATAGCTTTATTATATTCAATAACTTCTCCTTCAATTTTCTTCAAAAGCTTAGCAATATTTCTTGACTTATATATTCCTGCTCTTCTTCTAGTAGTATTAATCTCTTTAGCTGCTTCCATAATTTCACCTATTTGGCTATCTTCAAATTTCAAAAAGATAAGCAGTTCTTTTAATTGTCTGGGTCTTACAGTTTTTTCTCCCATCCAATTTTTGAGAACTTGTAAATCAGATACCATCACACCATTATTATTTAGCTCTCTCATAAGGCGCTGGTAAGTACCTAATATATCTTTGGCCTCTTTCAACTTTTCCTTATATTGATTAACACAGTGTTGATACTTCTCATATTTCACTTCACCCAGCTTCTTAATCGAGTATTGCTCTAAGAATGTCGGATTAGTATATAATGTAATTATTATTTTATCGGCAGGTGTTAAGTCATTGAGCTTTTTCCTAATAATACTTACATTAATTTCATTATCTTTTTCGACCATTTCTATTACTCTAAGCGTTGAGTTTTTTAAAGCAATCAAGCCTCGATTATTGGTCAACCTTATGAATCTTGCTTCTACAACGTTATCTTCTTCTAAACTATTAGTACTAAGTTTCATAATATTTTCAGGCACCCCGACAAATATAGCGCTTTCATTAACCATTTCAATTGGTGTTGAATTTATATCATGATGCTGCTTCTCATTAGTAAATACTCTTACATTTCCATAAATCGTATTCAATTTTTTTTGTAATGGAGTTAGAACTTTACTCTTTTTAAACTCATTTCTATAAAAATCATATGACACATAATGTATAGTTGTTCCAAAGAATACATTATTAAACTCATTAAAAAAATTCGGTGTTCCTAAAAAAATTAGGACATCATATATTTCCAATCCTCTCATTAACTGATTCGGTTTCAAAAATATTAAATTGCTATGTTGCTTCAGTAGTTCGGAATCATATTCTGGATAGTTTGCAATTACTGCAACACGTTGAGTTCGATATTTGTAGCATATAGTTGTTAACCATTCTTTTGTTTTATTTACTACCTCACCATTTCGAATTTTTAAAATAATTTTAAATAATTGATTTGATATTTCTCCGTAATCTTCTCCATATAATACAAACTGACTAAAAAACATTCTGATTCTTTCCCAATCCTCATCCATGAATATTTTATCTAACTTTACATTGTATTCTTCTATCGACGATCTTAATTCGTAAAATATTTCTTTAATTGGCTGAAATAATTTTTCTAGCTCAGGGTTATACTGACTTTCTAATATCTTTTTTATTTTCATATATAATTTAAAGTAGTCTGATATTTCTTTAGAATATACATAGACATTTTCCACTTTGGTCTTCATAGAATTGTACTCATTTAAAAATTCAATTTCATTCGTGTGCAAAAATATCTACTCCCTTCGGGATTTTTATATCTAAGTCTTGGAAGTAATCTATAAGTTCATTATTTATCCTTTGTTTTCTGACTATTTTTGAATCTAGATTTGCAAATAGAACCGTATTAGATTCTATATCCATGTGCTTCCTGGTTGTCAAATATATATTTTTCCCACTGTAATTCCCACTAAACCTAAGTGCAGTATTTGCATTAAAAAACATCTGAGTTTCCCCCTCTCTGATTTGTTGGAAATTATTTTTATTAATAATTCTTGCGTTGTTATAATTAGAGTTAGAGTTACTGAATATTATATAATCTGTTAAAGGATAAATACCTCTTTTAGTTTTGATACTTAATTGAGTACCCTTATCTAAAAAAGCATTCATAAAATTATGACCAAAGATATTTAATATATTATAATTAAACATTTTTAAATGACTCAGTTTTCTGTTATATAGCTCTCTTATTAATGCCGATGGCATTTCATCCTCTAGTTTTACTATCGCTCCTGCTGTTTTTCGATAGTTTCCATTTATCCTAACATCAGCTAACCATCTATCTATAGGAATTGTTGATTTAGTTGTAGATTGACCAGCACGTTTCACGTCGAACTGCAACACTTCTTCTTTAAAGTATGGGCACATATATACCTCCAAGTTATTAGCAGTCATCCATTTGTGTTCATCATTTTCAAACCCTCTCTTTACCACAAAGTCCGATTCTAATTGGATTTCTCTTCTTATATCAGAGAGTATCTTTTTTTTATTTAAAGAGAGTCCCTCATAATATTTATCAAGAATTCCGATAGAAATAAGAATCCCTGGATAGAAACAATCCAGATAGCTTATATATATATTAATAGTTTTTTTCGACTCAACAAATCGTCCTAAATAGTAAAAGAAATCCATCCACTCAGTAGACTGCTGCCATTTACCGATTCGATTATTTAAAAACACTATTTTATTTTTATTTTTTTTTGTCATTTTATTCTCCTATATTCCCTGCAGTCGCGACAGAAAGCGTTTCCATTTATATACATTCTATAATACATTTCATTATATTTATAGGTGATTTTGCAAGTAATATAAAATTAGTGTCTTTAAAATAAGAATTTTTGGATTTACATTACCTTTTTCTAATTTTTTACTAAATACATTCTTAGCTATAGCATCTTTTTAAATACATATACATGGTATACTGAGTATAATTTATAGCTTTGATTTTCTTAATTATTGAGTTCAGGAGGAATCATATGATAATCTCAACGATTGATGACTTGTTGACAGTTGCAAAAGGTGCTGAAGGGTTGACTTTTCAAGAAATCGATACTACAGAACGATTATTATCTCGCAAAAACAAAGGTGGATTGGGACAAGTTATCGAAGAAAGTTTATTCGGTTACGAAGTTAATTCTTCCAGTGAAGCGGACTTTTCAGAGTTAGGTGTAGAACTAAAAGTTACTCCGGTTAAAATTAACAAAAGTGGATCAGTTTCAGCTAAAGAAAGATTAGTCCTAAATATCATTAATTATATGGAGGAAGTAAATTTTTCATTTGAAACTTCTTCTTTCTGGAAAAAGAACAAACAACTTTTGATAATGTTTTATCTATGGGAAGCTGAGAAAAATAGAAATGATTACACAATACTGAAATCCGTACTCCTAACTTACCCTGAGGATGACTTAGAAATTATTAAGAACGATTGGACAGTAATAGTTGAGAAAATAAAAAATGGTAGCGCAGAAGATATTTCTGAAGGCGATACCATGTACTTAGGTGCGTGCACTAAGGGTGCAAATAGAAACTCTCTCAGAGCTCAACCTTTTTCTGAAGTCCCTGCTATGCAAAGAGCATTTTCATTAAAACAGTCATATATGACTACATTTGTTAGACAGCATCTAGATGAACATAGAATTGTTTCATTCACTAATAAACATGAGCTAAGAAGTAAATCTCTTGAAGAGATTTTGATAGAAAAGTTTTCTCCTTACATTAACTTATCTTTAAAAGAAATTAGTCAATCAATTGGTTATACAATAACCCCCACGAATAAAGCTACTGTTGCAAACATGATTAGTACCATACTTGGTATTAGAGGAACTAAATTAGATGATATAGAAGAGTTCTCTAAAGCTAATATAAAATTCAAAACGATACGGTTGGAAAAAAACGGTATCCCAAGAGAACATATGTCTTTTGAGAACGTTGACTTTGATAGATGGGTAATCGATTCTTTTGAAGAGTCTCAATTTTATAATAGATTCGAACAAACTAAGTTTCTTTTTGTTGTTTTTCAATTTAACGAAACACACTCTGAAAATCCGCTTAGAACTCCCTACTTCAAAAAAGTATTACTCTGGAATATGCCTGAATCTATAATACAAACTGAATTAAAAAAAATGTGGTTAGAAGGTAGAAAAGTGTTGGAAGAAGGTGTACAATTAACACCGACTAAACGAGGTATATCAAACAATTTACCTAAAGCTAAAGATAACTTAGTTACCCATATCAGGCCTAAAGCGAGAAATGCAGAGGATAAAGTTGCGTTACCTGATGGACAGTTAATTACAAAACAAGCCTATTGGCTCAATAAAGAATATATTGCTGAAATTGTTAACAACTAGATCAAGCATGTTGCTTGATCTTTTTCTTGTTTTAATATATAATATACGAAAGTATGTTCGTAGAGAGGTAGTTTATTAATGAAGATTTTTTCAATGTTTGACGGTGTTGGTGGGTTTACCATAGGTTTTAATAATTCTGATAGTGAATTCTTCCAAACGATTTATTCGAACCAGTATGAACCCTCTAAAAAGGCTCAAGACGCCTATGAAGTTGGTGTCCATCGTTTCCCTGAAATGGAACATATTCCCACTGATGTCGCTTTAATTCCAGATTCTAAGTTCGAAGAAATGCGCGAGAATGGTGTAAATATGATTGTTGGCGGTTTTCCCTGCCAAGATTATTCTGTTGCGCGCAGTAAGAAAAATGAATTAGGTATTGAAGGAAAAAAAGGTGTGTTGTTCTGGGAGATAATTAGAGCTACAGAAATAATCAAACCAGAATTCTTAGTATTAGAAAATGTCGATCGCTTATTAAAAGCTCCTTCTAATCAGAGAGGTCGAGACTTTGCTGTAATGCTGGCATCCTTTAATGAGTTAGGTTATTCAGTAGAATGGAGAGTCATTAACGCTGCTGAGTACGGACGTGCACAAAGACGCCGTAGGGTTTTCTTTTTTGTTTATCGAAACGATACTAAATGGGCAAAGAAAATTGATTCTCAGTTTGAAAATCAACCTGTTGATAATTTATTAGGTATGAGAGATTTCTCTCATTATGCAGACTATATCTTTAAAGACGGTTTATTTGCACGACAATTTCCAGTTAAAAAGAATGCTTTTAAAGAAAGAATGACATTCAATCAATTGTCGAATGATATTAAAGAAGTTTCAGATAACTTTAGTGATGGTAAATTTTGGAACAGCGGTATTATGCGCCATGGTTACTATTATTCAGCTGATACAATTCCTTTGGGTGATGAAATTCCAATTACTCTTGGTGACATTATCGTACCTGAATCTTCTGTACCTGAAAAATATTATATTGATGGTGAAAAACTTAAGAAATTCAAGTATTTACGTGGAGCAAAAAGAATTGAAAGAACTTCTGCCGATGGACATAAGTATATTTATTCCGAAGGTGGCATGAGTGAGACAGATGATTTGGATTTACCAGGACGTACTATGTTAACTTCAGAAGGTACTGTTAATCGATCTACTCATCTTATAAAAGTTAATAATCGATATCGTCTAATTACTCCAATAGAAGCGGAGAGACTTCAAGATTTCCCTGATGATTGGACTAAATATAAACAACTTGATACTGGTGAAGTCGTAGAAGTTGGTGATCGTATGAGAATGTTTTTCATGGGAAATGCATTGGTCACTGGTATTGTTAAACGAATTGGCGATGAGTTGAAAAAAATAGCATTAGAAAATTAAAATACTTAAGAAAATAAGGCTTTAACTTAAGCCCAAGGCAAACGAAACAAACGAACTGACTATCGGTTCGTTTGTTTTTATTATTCAAAATATCGGATAGAGTTTTGGATTAAACAAATATAAACTGTATAAGCCATTATTCATGATGTTTTTTACGTAAATTTGATATTTTTTCTATGTACTGATTGATTATTCATTTACATCTTCATTTAACCTAACTTTGTCATTTTCACAAATAAATAAATGACGATAATTCTTGTGAATCACTCTTAGTCTAACTTGAAAAGCTTGTAGTGGCTGGTTGTCTTTCTTTCTAGAATATAATTTTTTCTGATTTATGATTTCTGCAATTTCTGCTAAACCAAGAGACCTTTTCTCTTCTCTTAGAACCTGAATAATTGCATCATGCAATGTCATTTTACTCACCCTTTCATCCTATTTAATTATCCAACCTATTCATTTAGATAACGGTTACTTTGATTATACATCAAGACATCTCTAATATCCTCTTCCCCAATAAAAAACCTCCAACCACTTCCCTTTATAGGATAGCGGCAGGAGGTTTTTTTCAGTTCATATGACTACAACATAATTTTCAATAACACTGGAATATAAAGTAAATAAAGTAAGACTGAATAGCCTAAACTTGAAGCCGCAAATTTCTGGTCCGCTTGATAAGAACGCGCTAGAATCGGAATAGAATTCTGCACAGGCATAGCTGCTTGAATAATAAATACCGATAACATCAGAGGTGGCACGGTGACAAACTGGCCAACAGCCCAAACTAGTAGTGGTGAGATTAGATAGCGTCCCACCAAAACACCAATAATTTCTTTATCCAAGCTCAGTTTAGTAATCCCAACACCATAAACAATAATACCAATAATAAACATCGACAGTGGTGTCGTTAAATTAGCCAAATAATCCAGGAAGGTTGTGACTGACTCAGGCAAAGGCAACTGGATTAAAACCCAAGTCACTCCCAGCATAAAACCGCCGAGCGCTGGTGAGAATATCTTCTTCAAAGCAACCAGTGGATTAAATTGAACTTTCTCTTTGGTAAATTGAGGGTTGTCGCTGGCAATTAAATAAATACCCACTGTCCAGAATAAGGTCGTATTGACGATATAATATAACAAAGCAAAGGGAATGGCGCGACTACCAAAGATTGCATAATTAATCGGTAAACCTATAAAAATTGTGTTGGAACAAGTAAAGGCGGTTGAAAAAATACCACGCCTTGAAACAGCTACCTTAAAGACTTTAATATAAATAAAACTGACCACAAATGTCAGTAGCATCGAAACAATTGGCACAATCGTTCCTTTGGCTAATTCCAGAAATTCTGCTTGCGTAAAATTACGTGTAATCGTCAGAAACATACTAGACGGCAAGGCAATTTGAAGTACCAGCTTAGAGAAAGCATCTCCAACGGTATCATTAAACCAGCCCTTGTAGGTCAAATAGTAACCTAGAAACATTAAGACAAATATAAAGACAATATTGATATAAACTGCCCCCATGACGCCACCTTTCTTTGCTTTAATCTACTTTGCTAGCTTAGTTTTTAATATCTATCGTTTATTGCGAATGCCTTGCTGAAGCAACCACTCTCGAAACGTCTCTTCTGAACCTTCTAGAAAACTATTCTTTTCAAGCTGAACGATGGTTTCCCCCTTCATAATCAGTACGAAAAAATTTTCCGTCTCTAAAGATACCTTGATTTCTTCAATCTCACTCGTAAACATTAACGTCTCATTTCGATAGATTGACATTTGACTATCTATTACGACCTTATTAACTAGATCACTCGGTGTTGCTAAAACACTTCTGTTTTTCAGCATTTTTCGGTACGCAAGTCTAGGTCCAATTATCGCCAGCAATAAACAAATTAACACAGCTAAAGCGAAGACATAGACTGTTCCTACCACATCTTTAGTGAAAAACCACATCATAGCTACCACAAAAATATAGACAAAGCCTAATTTCTTCGTTATTTCGCCAGCTCGATTTTTCATGGCTCTATAGATACTTTCTTTGAATTGCTCGTCTGTTATTTTTGGAAATTGATTGATAAAAATCATTCTACACCCCTCTAAACTTTCTTAATCCCTAATTTTCTGAGTTCCTTCATAAATTCCTCCGATGTCCCCGTCAGAAAAGCATTTTTCTTAAAGGCAACAACACTGTCTCCTTCTAATACTAACAAAATAAAATTATCCGTCAGCATAAAGGCTTTTGCCTGATCGAGTTGACTTATTGCAACAAGTTCCTCCCCCCAATATATCTGAATATCTCGTCCGAAAACCACTCGATTAATCAAACTTTTAGGACTTTTCATCACTGAGTGTCTTTTTTTAAGAGTTATTAAAGCAATCCTCGCAGTAACGCTCGGTTGCAACCAAATAAGCACTATCATAACCCCTGCAAAACTACCGGTGACTTTCCATAGTCCGATGTAATAATGAATGAACAAAGAGAACACGATAAACACTATTAAATTGTATATTTTGTAATTCTTTTTCGTTATATATTTAAGCGAAAGATAATTCACTTCAGAAAATTCCTCACTATTTAACGCAGGATATTCATTAACAAATTCCATTCAATTCTCCTTAATTTCAAGCCTCACTAAGCTGATTTTTGTACAATAACATTTATTAATTTTACTATACTAGTAAACCAAGTGCTAGCCAACAGCAATCCAAACAAAACAGCCACCTTCAACTCTTTTAAGTTGCGGCAGCTGTTTCATAGTCATATTGAGTCCTAAAGGGTTGTAATAATTGGGCCATCTTTAGTGATGATCAGCGTGTGCTCGTATTGAGCAACGATGCTTTCTTCAGTGAACAGCGTCCAGCCATCCTCGTCCTGCTCAACTTCTTCCTCATAGGTTGAAATAAAGGGCTCGAAGGCAATTACCAAGCCATCAACTAAAATTTCATCATCCCAACGAGAAAAATAATTCAATACGTATTCTGGCGCCTCGTGAATCGAACGGCCAATACCGTGACCCGTTAAATCTTTGATCACCGTCAGGCCATGGCGTTTGGCCGTATTATGAACCGCTTTACCTAAACCGCTCAGCTTAGCACCCGGCTTGGCTTTAAGAAGCCCCGCATCGAAGGCTTCCTTGGCAACCTTACACACTAAGTGCGCATGCGGATGTCCCTCTCCAACAACAAAAGAAATTCCCGTATCCGCGAAATAACCATCTTTAGAGCCGGACACATCAATATTCACAATATCGCCCTCTTCAATCACGCGATCGCCAGGAATCCCATGGGCAACTTCTTCATTAATACTAATGCACACATGGCCGGGAAAATCATAAATTTCAATTGGCGCCGATTGAGCCCCCTCTTTGGCAAATAGTTCTTTAGCCACATCATCCAAGTCCTGCGTCGTAATCCCCGGCTTCGTTTGCGCAACTAGCTCATTACGAATTAAACCACAAATTCGACCAATTTCCTTTAGCCCATTAATTTCTTCTTCATTTTTTGCAATCATGTAATCCCTCTTTTTAGTTTGTTTATCTTATTAATCACTTTCGCTGGAACACCGCCAACAATCGACAATGGCGGTACGTCTTTTGTTACGACGCTTCCAGCCGCAATGACTGAACCATGTCCAATCGTCACACCTTTTGTAATAGTCGCGTTTGACCCAATCCATACATCATCTTCTATGACGATTTTAGCTGGATGTAGAACGCCTCGATCTGCCGGTAACAAGTCATGGTCTAAAGTTGCTAAGACCACTTGGTGACCGATTAATACGTTATTACCGATTTGAATGCCTCCTTGATCTTGCATGTGCACATTCGCGTTAATAAACACATTTTCACCAAAGCGTATATTACGCCCGAAATCCATATAAAAAGGTTGCCAAATTTTGACAGACTTGGGAATATCATAATTTAAAATCCCTTGAACTATCTCATGCATTTCGTCCTCATTTAGATATCCAGCGGTATTGGCCTGTCCTAGTCTTTTACGTGTATCTGAACTAATCTCATTCATTAACTTACTTAAATCACTACCTGGCAATAGAGCCTTGCCTGCATTTAAGTGTTCTAATAATTCTGTTAACATCCTTAGTCTCCTTACTGCATTTTATTGCGTACTGATTCTTTGACATGCTATAGTGAACCGTTCAATTAACTTGGCTTGTGTTATCTTTATGACTCTACCTAATTCTAACTGATAAATGGCTAGTTCGCCATATTTTTCACACAACACGAATGAGAGGTAAAATATAGTTACAATAAAAGTCAGTCAAGCGCATTGTCATCATTTTCTTGATATAATGGTAAAAATAAGCTTTAGGAGAGTGATCAGATGACCATTCAACAAACATACATCATGTTGAAACCAGACTGTGTCAAGCGTGGCTTGATGGGTGACGTGATTTCACGTATTGAAAAAAAAGGTTACCGTATCGTACAAGCCAAATTGATGACACTTGATGCGCCTATCATTGCCGAGCATTATGCCCACTTAACTGACCAGCCTTTCTATCCTAAACTGGAACGCTATATGTTATCTGGCCCTGTCTTTGGCATGGTTCTTGAAGGTGAAGACGTTATTCGAGGCATGCGTGCCATGATGGGGCCAACCAATGTCTTTGAAGCAACGCCTGGAACCATTCGCGGTGACTATGCGACTGATGTGACTTACAATCTCATTCATGGATCAGATACGCCTGAAACGGCTGAAGCAGAAATCAAACGTTTTTTTGGTTAAGTTTAATTCTTTACTCATCAAAGGGCGCTCTCAACAGTTTGCTTAAAGCTAAACTGCTGAGAGCACTCGTTTTTATTTTTCACCCGTATAATGAATTTTTTCTCTTTGATCTTTTGCTGATGCTTCTTCTGCCAGCATCCCAACAAATAGTGTCAGTTGGAAAGGAACGGTTCTTTTTTAATTAAAGCTTGCGTGTGAAGCATCGTAAACTTACGACTTTGTTGATGGACTGATGTTGCACTCATACGGGCAGCTTCAGCACTCTTTAACAAATCTTGCTTTTTAACTGTGTCTTTGCTAAATTGTCGGATACTTTTGCGTTGACGTGTGACTTCGAATACTTCCATAGAGTTTTGACCTTCTTTTCTTTAGCTTCATTTAGATTTTTAACAAAAAAACTGGACCCCCTACTTGAGAGTGTCCAGTTTTCTTTGGTTTATTAAAGACTTTTGGAGTGTCTTCGAAGGACCCTACTTCCAGTGATGATTGAAGTAGGAGGCTTACATTTAGCAGACTGTCAGTCTGATTGTCCAATTAAGTTAACTCTTTATATTCAACTTCGAGGCCTTTTCTTACACCTGGGCGCTCCGCGATACGTTTTGACCATTCCATTAAGTGAGTGTATGACGCAACGTCTAAGAATGTGTCTGAACTTTCGTAAAGGTTGCCTAAGGCTAGGCGGCCGTACCATGACCAAATCACGATGTCGGCGATTGTATAATTGTCGCCAGCGATGTATGGGCGTTGGGCTAGGGTTTGGTCGAGTAGATCTAGTTGGCGTTTGGTTTCCATCGAGAAGCGGTTGATTGGGTATGCTTGTTTTTCTGGTGCGTAGGCATAGAAGTGGCCAAAGCCGCCTCCGATATATGGACCTGCACCGATTTGCCAGAATAACCAGTTGAGCGTTTCTGTACGGCCGTGGATGTCTTGTGGGATTAGTTGACCATATTTTTCAGCTAGGTATAAGAGAATCGATCCGGATTCAAAGATTTCCAAACGTGGTTCTTGGCTTTGGTCCACGAGGGCTGGGATTTTTGAGTTAGGATTTATCGCGACAAAATCTGAACCAAACTGGTCGCCCTCACCGATGTTAATTAAATATAAATCGTAGTCAGCGTCCTCTACGCCTAGCTCTTTTAGTTCTTCCAACATGATGGTGACTTTAATACCGTTGGGGGTGCCTAAAGAATACAGTTGTAAGGGTGCATCTCCAACTGGAAGCTTTTGTTCAAAGCGGCTACCTGCAGTTGGGCGGTTGCCACTTTTGCTGGGATTTTCTTCGTTCCACTGCCAAACTTCGGGTAATTTATACTCTGTCATTCTAACACTCCTAATAATGTTTTTGATATTTTCATCTTACTACTAATTGAGCTTTTTCCAAAATATTATGGTGGGATTTTGTTGAAAACTTTTAGGGTGGGAAGTTATCTATTTTGTTATCGTTTATAATTAAATAGTGCCTCAAGTCTTATTACTTGGTTTCAGTTTATTGTTTCCTCATCATATGATAAAGATCGGTAATACGCGATGTTTATCTACTTCACGTTTGTGTCGCCTGATCTACCAATTTTTGATTTACTTTAATCTATTATTGACTCTAAAAACCTCCAGTCTCTCTTGTGAGAAAGACTGGAGGTTGTGTTTGCGTTGAGTTATTTAAGGTTTTTAAAATTCTAGTGTTGAACCGATCCCTTTTGCGATGGCTGCTTCATAAATTCTTTGAGCTGTCACAATGTCTAATACCGCATTTCCTGTTGTGTTGAAGTAAGTAATTTCTTCGTCAGATTCTCTACCAGCTGTTTTACCAATTAATAAGTCACCTAGCTCACCTGTTACTGAAGCTAGATCAAACACGCCTGGTTCGACTGCTTGAGTAAAGTCACCACTTTCAACTAAAGCATCCGTCGTATCACAGTAAACCTTACTTGCTCTTTGTAAAACAAGCGCATCTACTTCGGCCATTTGTGGCGTATAAGAGCCTACCCCATTGATATGAGCGCCTGGTTTTACCCACTTACCATCAAAAGTTTTGACTGGTGACGTCGTCACAGCCGTTATGACGTCCGATTCTCTAATCGCTGCTTCTAAATCATGAGCCGCTTCAATTTTGGTTTGATACTTCTCTCCGTATAATTCTGTCATCTCTTTAGCAAAGCTTTCTGCACGTTCTGTATTTAAATCAGAGACATAAACTTGCTTGATGGGTCTAACAGCCAGTACGGCTTCTAATTGTGTTTCGGCTTGCCCGCCTGTTCCAATTAATGTGAAGACACTTGCGTCTTCCTTTGCTAGCATGTCAGTACCTGCACCTGCAACAGCACCTGTACGTAATTGAGTTAAATAGGTACCATCCATAATTGAACACACTTGGCCTGTTTCAGCATCTACTAATACCATGGTAGCTGGTACACTCGTTAAGCCTTTTTCAATGTTGCGTGGATAGACACTCACAATTTTGACACCTAAAGCATTCGCATCTGCCGCGTATCCTGGCATATAAAGACTTTGTCCCTCATGTTCAGGTACATCTAAGTTTACTCTTAAAGGAATTGTGACTTTATTCTGTGAGTATAAAGCTAGCGCATCTTTATCTGCTTGAATAGCCTCCGGCATCGTCAATACAGCTTTCATCTCGTCTGATTTCAGCACTAAAATTTCCATGTTTATCTCGTCCTTTCCATTTGTCTAACTTAAGCTTGTTTCGCTATATTCTGATCAGTGGTTGCTTTCTTGTGGGATGCTTGGCGTAAATCCATAACCATAGAATACACACTATAGAAGATAACTACCAATACAATCCATTGTAATAAGTTAGTATCTAAGCCTTTAACTAGAAAAGCTGCGACCAAAACACCGATTACGCCGAATGTTGCAGAGAATAATGTGATTTTACGTGAATATGAATCTAATTTGATAAATTGTAAACTCCCTACTGGTACAGAGAACGTACATGCCCCCATCATAATTGGGAAAGCCACACCTGGGTGTAAACCAAAGGCATAAATCGTTGCCATTGTTTGGTTATTACTTTAAATGAACAGTAGCAACCTTAGGTAACTACTAGTTATATGTTTTCACAAAGTGCTTGTCAATACGAATGCGAAATAATTTACATTTTATTTTTTTGAGAGTTTAATCAGTGATTATTTGGTTAAGAAAATCCAGGGTTTTATGATTCTAGGGCAGGCCATTGGACTGAATAGTTTAGACCGCGTTTTCGGATACTAGAATGAAAGATGGGTCTACATGGCTTCTAAAAATAAAAGACACTGAATGATTTACTCATCCAGTGTCTTTCGCTTAGTAAAGTTTATTTATTATATATGGTAGAAAGTCAGAAATTACATCCTAAATTTCTGGTTTATTATCACGCGATTTCGCTAACATATACTAGTTTAACCTACTTTTAAAGCTCCTCGTTGTTATTTTTCTGAAATGAAGTGATCTAAAAAGTTGCTAGATCATCTACGGTATTAAAGTCACACATTTATTGGCTTAATCGTGTGATGTTTCGCTTTCTTCATGTTCTTCCGCTTGTTCTTCTGCGTGTTCGTCACCATGTTCTTCATCATGCCCAACTTCAAATAAGTGAGTGAAGACAACATAATTTTCTACAAAGGCACGTCCAGCTGCGACATCATCATGATCGTATTCTTTAGTGGCAAGTACTTGCGCAAAGACCTCTTCAGCATGGGCACGATTTTCATCGGTAATTAGTCCGGCTGCTTCTAGCGGTGCTAGTGTTCCTTCTTCAATACTTGCATCGGCGGCAGCGTTTTCTGGTGCGATAGGGTCATTACTGATGCCGGTGTAAGGTGCGCCTTCACCCGCACGGTGGATACGGACTAAGTTTTCTAGCAAATAACGTTCCGCTAAGTGAACGGTATCCTCACTGTCGGTTGTTTCCATCACGCTAGTTGATAACTCGTAAACTTCTAACAATTCTGCTTCGTCTTCCTCAAGTACCCATGACGCGATATAACTGAAATTATCTTCAGCTAAGGCCTGTTCTAAAGCTGCTGCGACTGGTCCGTCCGGTGTATCACAATGCGCCTCGGCACTTGTTGGAAATAATAGGCCGATTCCTAAGGCTAATGCTGAGCTGGCTGCGAAGATTGTTCTTTTGTTCAATTTCATTTTTGTTTTCCTCCTCTTGGTTTATAAATTTAGTATACGCCTTATTTTTTTTCAGAATACTTGATAGAAATCATAGTTTCAATTGATTTACTATTTCTTTATTGCAGTAAATATGTTTAAGTTTATACACTTAGCCTTTACGATATAGTTCATCTTTTCAGTCTTAAAGTAATTAGTAAATATATTTCACAACAAGCTTGAACATACGTTCTCATAGGTGTATAATTATTCTTCTATTGATAATAGTTGATTATTTATAAGCCTTTAGCCAACTCGTTGACCATTAAAAACTAGGAGGAGAAATTAGATGTTAAGCGAAAAGTTCTATGAAGTAACCAAAAATGAAGGGGTTGTTTCAATCACGTCTTGGGGCAGCGACGCTCAACCAAGCGTTCGTTGTACGTGGAATTCTTATTTACGCATTACACAAGACCAACGTCTCTTAGCGCCAATCGCCGGTTTTACAAGTGTTCAACAAGATGTGGCTGTCAATGACCGCGTCATCATGACATTAGGTAGTCGCGAAGTTGAAGGTTTTAATGGCTATCAAGGAACCGGCTTTTTAATTGAAGGACGCGCTCGTTTTACAGACTCTGGCGAAGAATTTGACCAAATGAAAGCTGAGTATCCTTTCATGAATAAATTACTAGAAATTACCGTTGAGTCAGCAAAACAATTACTTTAAGTCGGGTGACTGAAGCTCTTCACTCACTTACAGGTTGCGACAGATAGTTCAACGATCAGTTAAAAGAAGTAGCCTTCGGCTGCTTCTTTTTAGTTTGTTGTGTCCTTCAACAAGTGATAGAATCATCCAGAGGATTCTATCCTCCACCGGGTCTTCAACTATACTATTCAAGAAGAAGTTTTTTACTTGAAATCTTTTAAATTAAACACAACTTATTCGCATTAAACCCCTTTGGTCACGCAGGGCAAATTTTCTTTAATTATAAATTTATCTAAAAATGCTTTAATTCAAACAGATAGGATGTCAAAAGTGGGAAAACTCTGGTAATATAGAGCTAATTTGTAGCAAATATTTAAGAAAACGAAGGTGAATCCTCAAATGGATATTGTCATTATAGGTGGGGGAAAAGTAGGCGAGATTCTATGTCATGAACTTGCTTTAGAAAATAATAATATCGTCCTCATCGAAGCTGTTCCAGAAAGATTGGAAAAAATTATCAATAAAACCGATATTACAGGTTTAGTGGGCGACGGGGCAGATTATGATAATTTAGTCGAAGCGGGTGTTGAGACCTGTGATATGTTCATTGCTGTCACGCCCGAAGACGAAACAAATATTATTAGTTCCATTATCGCCAAGCAATTAGGAGCTAAATACACGATTGCTCGTGTTAGAAATCCTAAGTATACCAACCATATTGAATTTGTTCGCGAAAGCCTAGGCATCAACCTGGTCATTAATCCGGAAATGGTGGCGGCGCGCTATATTACTAAAAGTATTGAATTTCCGCATTCCCTCAGCATTGAGCAGTTCGGTAAGGGCCGCGTGAATATGGTAGAGCTGGAGATTAAAGCTGGCAGTCCTCTAGCCGACCAGTCCTTAAGCCAGTTTAGACAAGAATATGGCGATGTCTTGATCTGTGCCTTAACCCATGCGAAACAAACGATTATTCCTAGTGGACAAACTGTCCTAAGGGTTGGGGACCGTTTATATGTGACCGGTTCACGGGAGGATTTAGCAAACTTCTACTTGAAAGCCGGTTACCGGGAAGAGAAAGTTCGCTCGGTTTTAATTATCGGTGGCGGACGAGTAACCTATTACGTGCTTCATCTGTTGAGTAAAATGGATATCGACCTGAAAGTTATCGAATTAAATGAAGAAAGAGCATTAGATCTCAGTCACCGTTTTCCACAAGTCGTGGTGATTAAGGGCGATGGGATGGACCAAGAACTGTTATTGGAAGAGCGGATTGAAGGCTTTGATGCGGTCTTAAGTTTAACCGGTATCGATGAGGAAAATATTATCAACTCAATGTACGCCCTCTCTCTAGGCATTAAGAAAGTCATGACGAAAGTCAGTCGAACAGGCTTACTAAAAATATTAGGCGACTCAGACTTACAAGCGATTGTGACGCCTAAACGCTTAATTACGAACAAGATTTTACGCTATGTCCGCTCTTTAGGTAATGCGACCGCGTCCAATGTGGAGGCTTTGATTCGAATTGCTGATGACGAAGTCGAAACCTTGCAATTCTTCGTGAAAGAAAATAGTCGCGTCTTGAATATCAAGCTGAAAGATTTAAACACCAAAGACAATTTATTGATTGCCTACATTATGCGTGACGACCAATTAATTTATCCTTCTGGTGAAGATGTGATCTTAGCCAATGATCATGTGCTAATTGTGACCAAGCATAAATCATTTAGCGATATTGACGACATCTTAAGGTAAGGAGTGCCTAATGAATAAACAAATTATCCGCTATACGCTTGGCAATATCCTTATGATTCTTGCGGGCTTAATGATATTACCTCTAATTGTCAGTCTGATTTATCAAGAAAGCTGGGTCAATATTGCTAGTTTTCTTGGTACGGCTTTAGTCACATTCGCGATTGGTTTTTTCTTATCGCGCACCAAACTCCATCGTCGTAATTTCTATGCAACGGAGGGCTTTACGATTGTCTCACTTTCTTGGATTGCGATTTCATTTTTTAGCGCGATTCCTTTTGTGGTCAGCCAGCAGATTCCATCCTTTGTCGATGCCTTTTTTGAAATGTCGAGTGGTTTTACTACAACGGGTGCCAGCATTTTAAATGATGTCGAGGCGCTCTCGCATTCGATGTTATTCTGGCGTAGTTTTACTCATTTTGTTGGTGGGATGGGCGTCTTGGTCTTTGCCTTGGCGATTTTACCTAAAGCTGAATCGGCCTCTGTTCATATTATGAAGGCTGAAATGACTGGGCCAACCTTTGGCAAGCTCGTTTCAAAATTGTCTTCTACGGCCCGCATTTTGTATGTGATTTATTTCGTCTTTATGATGATAACGCTGGGCTTACTTTGGCTAGCTGGTGTGCCTTTCTTTGACTCGATGTTGTTGGCTTTTGGGACAGCCGGTACCGGTGGTTTCGGGGTTTTAAATGGCAGTGTCGCACCTTATGATAGTTTTACCGTTGAAATGATTTTAAGTATCGGCATGATTGTCTTCAGTATTAATTTCAATTTATTTTATCTGGCCTTCATTGGTCACGCTAAACGCGCCCTTAAAAGTGAAGAACTCCGCTGGTTTCTGGCAATCATTGCCGGCAGTGTGTTCTTGATTGCGCTGAATTTAATTTCGACGTCTTATGGTGTCACCAGCGCCTTTCGCGATAGCTTCTTTACGGTTGCTTCCATTATTTCGACAACGGGTTATTCAACCGCCCTCTTTGATCATTGGCCTTTATTCTCGCAACTGATGTTAATTCTGTTGATGTTTGTCGGAGGTATGGCTGGCTCAACGGCTGGTGGTTTGAAAGTCTCTCGGATTATGTTACTGATTAAAGCGGCTTGGGCGGAAATTAAACAGACTATTCGCCCAAACCGAGTGGTAACCATTGAATATGAAGGCCGCCGAATTGATGCTAAATTGGTCAATACAGTGTTGAGTTACTTCGTGGTCTATGTGCTGATTTTTGTCGTGGCTGTTTTAGTCGTCAGTTTAGAAACACCAAATCTGCTGTCCTCTTTTAGTGCTGTCGCAGCTACCTTTAATAATATTGGGCCTGGGCTTGGCATCGTCGGTCCGTCACAAAACTTTGCGCATTTTAGCCCCCTAGTCAAAATAGTCCTCTCATTTATCATGATCATGGGCCGTCTAGAAATATTCCCTATGATAATTTTATTTGCACCAAACACTTGGTTGAAACGCTTTTAATTGATGGGCCGTTGGCTGTCCTTGCGTTTCTCCACTAATTCATCAGATAAGATCACGCTTGCTTTGTTGGAAGCTTTGGTCAGAAAAAAACATAGTGAGTGCTCTTTCAAAAGGAAGGAGTCTCACTATGTTTTTGTTTAGATTTTTGTGAAGCGTCTGCAGGCCTGCTGGATTTACCCCGCCACTACCTTTTCAAGAAGTTGCTTGAAAGAACGGGCTTATTCTGACTCATTTAAGTTTAGAGTCATGGCGTTAAAGGCCACGATGACGGTTGAGGCGGACATCAAAATTGCGCCAACAGCAGGTGCCAACGTAAGGCCAATGGGGGCTAAGATCCCAGCAGCTATTGGAATTGCCAAGAAATTGTAGCCTGCTCCCCAAGCCAAGTTTTGCTTCATTTTTCGGTCGGTATTAATAGAGAGTTCGACAAAGGCTTCAATATCACCTGGATCCGACTGCGTTAAGATGACATCGGCAGAATCAAGAGCAACTTGAGTACCGGCACCTACCGCAACACCCACATCTGCCAGAGCGAGTGACGGCGCATCATTGACACCATCGCCGACCATAATCACTGTTTGACCTGCATTTTTATAGCTTTCAATCAGCGCGTATTTATCCTGAGGTGACATCGAGGCCCGGTAGTCGACCTCCAAGAGATCCGCAACAGCTTTGGCGGCTGATTCATTGTCGCCCGTTGCAATCATCGGTTGGATACCTTGAGCTTTCAGGAAATCTATCAAGGCTTTACTGGTCGCTTTGAGTTCATCTCCTAGGGCAACTGTTCCAATCGCTTGGCCGTTTTCCGTTAGAATACTCAAGGTAGCACCTGTAGGCACTTGGACGTCAAGCGGTTGCCCGTAGGCTTTTTGACTAAGCAGTTGATAGTCTTTGCCATTCAGTTGACCGCTAACCCCTTTACCAGCGAGGACTTCAACTTGTTCGAAATGACTGGCTTGAATCGAGGCCGCTTCAGCATGTGTGATAATCGACTGGGCAATTGGATGACTCGACCCCGCTTCAAGGCCAGCCAATAAGGCAATGAATTCTTCCTCCGTATAATCTGTTCCAAAGACTTGAGTGTCGAGCACTTTAAATTCGCCCGTTGTTAAGGTGCCAGTTTTATCTAAGACAATGTGCGTGGCTTTACTGGTTAATTCATAGACTTCACGATTTTTGACTAAAAGACCTCGTTGCGCCCCAAGACTTGTACTTCGTGAAACGACCAATGGGATGGCCAAACCTAACGCATGCGGACAGGCAATGATTAAGGTGGCAACCGCAAAGGATACGGCACTTTCTAGACCTTCTAGATTAAACCAGATGATAAAAGCAAGCAAGGCTGCCCCTAAGGCAATCCAAAACAACCAACTCGCCACCCGATTGGCTAAATCTTCTGCTCGCGAGGGGTGACTCTGGGCTTGACTGACAAGGGCTTGCACTTGAGATATAAATGAGCTTTCGCCGACTTCTTGCGTTTCAATATAGAGTACACCTTGACCATTTGTTGACCCACCAATGGCTTGATCACCCACGGCTTTTTCAACTGGGACGGCCTCGCCCGTTAGGAGCGCTTCATTGATCCGCGATTCCCCACGGACAATCACGCCATCGGCCGGAATGTTCTCACCGGCTTGCACACGCACGACTTCACCAATGGTTAACGCTGACAATGCTTTCGTTTCAATCGACTCATCCTCTTTCACCACATGAACTTCTTTAGGCAAAAGGGCTGCTAAGGCAGCTTGGGCGTCCCCCGCATCACCTAAAGCTTCCATTTCGATCCAATGACCGAGCAACATGATTAACACTAATGAGGCGAATTCAAAGAAGAAATCCATCATTGGCCGATCCAAAAGATAGGTCGAAATGACCGCATACATACTGTAGAGATAGGACACGCCTAAACCTAATGACACTAAGGCCATCATGCTCGGCGCTTTACTTTTAATTTCTTGCCAGCCACCTTGGAAGAAGGGTTTTCCTCCATAAACTAAGAGAATGGTTGATAAAATCGCAACCACGATATCTGAATAGGTAAAATGAATTAAACCTGTCTCTGTTAAACCAAAGAATGGCGATAACAGTAAGATAGGAACCCCTAAGAAAAGTGAGCGAATAAAAATCGTTTTGAAATCCCCGTGATGATGGTGAGCGTGATGATCATGACCGCCGTGACCATGGTCGTGGTCGTGCCCGCTGTGGCCGCTATGATCATGGCCGCCGTGACTGTGAGTGTGATCGCTGTGCCCATCGTGACCGCTATGTTCATGAGCCCCATGCGAGTGATGGTCATGTGAGTGATGCGCGTGGTGATGGTGTTCATGCTCGCCGTGGTCATGCCCATTATGGCCGTCATGCCCACCGTGCTGCGTTTTAGTCTGCTGTGTATGTTGTTTATCCATGAGAACTCCTCCTATATGTCGTTTAAGTTTACATCTGTAACCCAACTCATTAATTATAGTTTACACTCGTAACCTGAGTAAGTCAACTAATCTTCCTTAAGCCACACTTTTTCGCCACAATCCGCCAGACAAACTCCCTCAAGCCCCCGCCGACACCTCGCCGCAGGCACACAAATAGGTTCGCCTCCTAACAAGACGAACCCACTATACTTCACTAACCTAATTAAATTTATTCGTGTGCGTCTTCTTCATGCGCTTCATGGTGCTCAGCATGTTCGACTTCAAATAAATGTGTAAATGTTACATAGTTTTCGACAAATTCACGGCCTGCTGCCACATCATTGGAATCGTAATCTTTAGTGGCCATCACTTTTTCAAACACTTCTTCAGCATGGGCGCGGTTGTCTTCCGTGATTAAGCCCGCTTCTTCTAAGGGAGCTAAACTCCCGGCTTCAATACTCGCATCGGCCGCCGCAACCTCTTTGGCAATCGGCTCATGGCTAATGCCCGTATAAGGTGCCCCTTCACCCGCACGGTGGATTCTCACCAAGTTTTCCAATAAATACCGTTCGGCTAAATGACTCGCGTCCTCGCTCTCGGACGCGTCCATCACGCTGGTTGATAAGTTGAAGACTTCTAATAATTCCGCTTCATCCTCTTCGAGCACCCAATTAGCAATATAGTTGAAGTTGTCTTCCTCTAAGGCTAAAGTCAAGGCCGCCGCAACCGGTCCGTCTGGCGTGTCACAGTGAGCTTGAGCGCTCGTTGGAAATAACAAACCAACCCCCAGCGTCAACACAGTACTTGCCGCAAACAATGTCTTTTTCGTTAATTTCATTTTTCTTAGCTCCTTTTGTTTTGATAAGCCAAGTATAGCCCCTAAAAAAAATGAATAACTTGACCCCAATCATTACCCTGGCAAAATAGGACAAATAACTTTACGGCCTAAAAAAAGAAAGCAAATTAGCTTGAACGATTAAAAAGGAGTAGAATTAAGTCAATAGATAAAGGAGGCGGAAGAATGATTCAAAATGAACAAGCCGTTGAATTGTTACAAGATATTATCCGTATACGCACAGAAAATGATCACGAAACAGAAGTCGCCAACTATTTACAAGTTTTGTTGACAGAACATGGCATCGACTCTGAATTAATCGAATTGGAGCCTGGCCGCTCAAACTTAGTGGCTGAGATTCAATGCGGTAGCTCTGAAAAAACCTTAGGTATTTCCGGCCACATGGATGTTGTCAAAGCAGGCAATCATGACTTATGGCGACACGCACCTTATGCCGCCGAAATTGTGGCTGGCAAATTATATGGCCGTGGCAGCACGGATATGAAAGGTGGCCTGATGGCCTTAGTCATTGCGATGATTCACGCGAAAGAAAAGCAACAATTTAATGGTCGCATTCGTCTACTTGCGACCGTCGGTGAAGAAACTGGTGAACCAGGCGCACGCCAACTGAGTGATTTAGGCTACGCCGATGACTTGAATGGTCTTCTAGTGGCAGAACCATTTAATAACCGTATTCTTTATATGCATGGTGGCTCATACAATTACAAGATTAAATCTTATGGCCTTTCAGCTCATTCTTCGACCCCACAAAAGGGTCAGAATGCGATTCAACATTTACGGGATTTCATGCTTGTGATTCAAGAAAAACTTGACCAAGTCATCGCGCAATATGAAAACGCCAAACTCGGTCGCACCATTCATAGCATTACGTTGATTGACGGCGGCGTTCAATTAAATTCCATCCCTGAATACGCTGAGTATCAAGCGAACGCCCGCACGATTCCTGAATTCGATAATGATCAATTAACGCACTTACTACAAACTACCGTCGACGAGATGAATGCCCTAGATAAAGGCTACCACTTCGAATTTGAACTCTTGGCCGATATGCCGACCGTCGTTTCGGATCCAAACTCTGACTTAATTCAAGTCATTCATCAAGTCTCTCATCAAGACAACATTGAGTTATTAGCCTTACCTGGCACTACTGATACGGCACAATTCCAAAGAAACAATCCAAACATGGATGTGGCTATTTACGGGCCGGGTGATGTCAATATTGCTCACCAAATTGATGAATATATTGAAGTGGATGATTATTTAGCTTTCATCCCAACCTTTGTGAGTATCATGGAAACTTATCTAAGTTAAGCTACATCAACTGACGCCGCCTCGATTGAGGCGGCGTTGGTTGTTTTTGTAACCTTGTGAGTCCTATTTTTACCATGGGTTAAAAGATTTTTATGAGGTTGAGGAGCCCGAGGAGGAAGATTAAGTAAAAGATGTAGCGTTTGAAGTTGTCCATCGGAATGCGGGCATAGAGCTGGTTGCCGATTAAAATCGCGAGTAAGACGGCTGGAATCGAGGCCAGGTATAGGATGGCGAGTGAGGTCGTGTAGAAGCCTCCGATAATGTGGCTGAGGATAACTAGGGCGCTTGAGACGAAAAAGTGCGCCTGGACGTTGCTGGAGTATTGTTTAGGTGTCCAGTCGCGCCCGGCTGCATATAAGACGACCGGAATGCCATTCATGTTATAGGCGCTGCCGAGCATGCCCGCGGCAAAGCCAAAGGGATAGGAGGCGTGCGGGTGGGCAAATTTCTTTTGCAAGGCGACTTGTCTGGCGCGTGAGCCGGTCAGGGAAAAAATCGAATAGGCCACTAATAGGATGCCTAGCAGGAAACTAATCCATTCTTCGCTGGCAAAGCGCACGAGTAACAGGCCGCAAGGGATGCCGACTAGGGTAGCGAGGGATAATTTTTTTAAGATAACGGTATCCTTGTCTTGCCAACTTGAGACGGCGTAAAAAAGGCCGAGGTCAAGCCAGTCAGGCCAATCAGGGCGACCGAGGTTGAAAACGGTATGGGTAAAAGGGCTAATAAGGGCATGCTGATGACGGAGTCACCGAAGCCGAAGATTGAGCGCATGAGCGAGCCGAGAAAAACGGCCACCATGACTTGGATGATAAGTGTAATTTCCAATCTATCTCTCCTAAATTTCTTGCTGGTCATGAGTAGTCTAAACATACCACGAAGGCTGTTGGCATGCAATCAAGACGCCTGTCTAGCGGTGAATTACTTGTCATAAATACATCGGCATGGTAAATTCAAGCTGTATCAATCTTTCGGTTGTTGTCACTTGGTTTGTTAGTGTTAGAATTAACAAAAGGAGGCTTTTCATGCATACACAAAGACTTGTCATTGCCATGGCTGCGCTCGTGGGTTTGTTTGCTTGCACATTGCCCTGGCTCAAGGTCTTGAATCAAGGAATCCCTGGGATTGAAGGCGATGGTTTGTTTTCGGTAATCGCTTTTGTCGTGATTTTAGTGTTGGTGTTTATTGCCAACAAAAGGCAGCTATTAAGCACTGGCTTGAAACGGACGGTGCTTATCTTTGGACTGCTTGCGACCAGTTTCCCAATGTTCGTCTTCTTCAATTTCCAAAGCACTTTGTCCGATACGAAAGCTAGTTTAGCAGATAATCCCTTTGGCTCCTTGGCCATGTCAGCTGCTTCTGTCGCCCCTGGTTTATATTTAACCGCCCTGATGGGTCTGGCGATTGCCTTTCTGGCGGTCAAATCCGATTTATTTGACCGCTCCGCCTAGGCTTTGTTGTACTTTGGGTGCCTTATCGAGATATTGCCTATTAAAAATGATGCTAGTTGGAGTGTATCCAATGCGTCTAAATTCGTTTCGTGTTAGTATATAGATAAGAAACTATTGGAGGATGATTTTATGGATCAAGTATTAGTTGAGATTTGCTTGCGTGTCAGAGATATTGAGGCGACGTTAGACTTTTATACGAAGCTATTCGATTTTGAAGTGGCGAGTCGTCGTGAGTTCCCTGAGGATAAATTTGATTTAATTTATTTAAATTCCCCGGGTTCTTCTGTACAGATTGAATTAACTTACAATTATGACGCCGAGCCTTACACCATCGGCGACGGCTTTAGTCACCTGGGTGTGACAGTCAGCGATTTGGAGAAAATGCATGGCATCTGTAAGGATTCCGCTTATGAAACAGGCGAATTAAGAGGCCTTTCAGGTGGGACACCGTCTTATTTCTTCGTGACGGACCCAGATGGCTACCGTATCGAAGTCAAGCGCGCTAAATAATTCAAACTAAAAGGTAGGCCGGTTGAGTTCGCTCAACTTGCCTACCTTTTTTGCTTACTTCCAGATTTTTAGATATTTTTTCTGATATTTAACGTCGTCCACCGTTTCAATCAGCTCCAAAGCAAGATCTTTAATCCCCTCACTAGCAAAATAGTCATATAGATTTCTCATGTTTTGAATGATATCGTTGCGTATCAACGTATAGTTTTTTTCGTTCTCGCAGACTTTAAAACGGTCGCTTAAATACGTCAGCAACATATCTTTTTGTTCGCTCCCAGCTATCCCAATTTTCCATAAAGCTTGCAGTGTATGTCTAGCGGTCACAAACTTTTCATCATAAGTCACCTGCCATATTTTCGGAAAATCCGCCAGCATTCGCTTGTCTGGGTCGCTTTTAGCCAGCCCAGCCAAATATTGACTAGCACGCGATCTTTGATGATTATCCTTGTGACTCAAGTCTTCTATTAGCTGGTCCCACACTTCATACGCCCAAGATACTTCTTGATCCGTTGCTGCGATAATCGTCTGATAAGATTGATACCGTTCGTCCTTATCCCCCGTTTTTGATTGTTCAAATGCCAGTTCCATTGCTTGATCCATCTTGCACCCCTCATTATCTTCGCTTGCTTCTATTGTATCATATATTCACTGCTTACTTGTTGGTTGCCGGCTATGTTGCAAGCGCGGAACGCTGGGTGTGAGGCCTACTGGTTATCGATGGCATAAATAAAGGCCGACCGGCCTTTGGGCCTATTATGATAGTGGGTTTTGTCTTTTATAAAAGACTCTCCAGATTGGGAACTTGTGGTAGAGCTGCACCGTCGCGGTACCAGTCATACAAGCCTTGAGGCCATTTGACATATGCCATCACATCCTCGGACATCTCGCTAACGATTTCGTCCTTTCGTTGATGCGTGAGTTTGTGTGTGAATTCAGGATCCAACAGGGCTGCTCGGCCAATTGCCACGATATCTGCGAGCGCCAATGCGTTTTCGACATCTGCTTGTGTAAAGACGTTACTTACTGTAATCAGCGGGGTTTCGTTACCGATAGCTTTTTTATAAAGCTCGACATAAGACCCGTCAAGGCCTTCTGGACCCATATCAAATTTATCAAAGTTCGAAATATGAATATAATCCAGTCCATATCGCTCTAATTTCTTCACTAATTCTGCTGATTCCTTGTAGTCATAGCCAATAGTTATCCCATGAATTTCTTCTGGTGAGATTCTATAGCCCACAATAAAGTTATTTTCGAAATGTTGGACTACTTGTTTAACTTCTTCCACAACCGCCAATGGAAAATTCATGCGTTTGTCAAAGCTACCACCCCAATTATCGGTGCGATGATTTGAGTAGTTAGAAAAAAATTGTTGAATGAGGTAATGATTGGCGCCGTGAATTTCGACTCCATCAAATCCTGCCTCGTACGCTCGTCGAGTGGCTTCACCAAAGGCTTTGATTGTCGCTTTAATTTGTTCATCGGTCATTTCTGTTACAGGATAGTCTAAAAAGTCAAAATCCAGAACGCGTTTGTTGGATTGAAAACACTTCTCTCTTGGATTTCTATTTTTGATGTACTGATTTTTTGCATCATCAATAGTTTGTCCTGTCAGTTGGTTTTTTAGTTCCAAAGCAACCATGGGAATGCCATTGATTGACAACACCATGTCCAAAGTATAGTTTCGGTCACTTTCATAAGAAAACTGTCTGATGACTTCCATTCGATTTGCTTCGTACATTCTTATTGTTTCTGTATTTAGTGTTGACTCTGGTTTGAATGCAATCAGCTTGTGTACCCACCCTTATTTAGCAAATAGTGTTCAATATCAGTAAACCCCATTGATTCATTAATTGTCCAGAAGTAGGCATCATTTAAATTCATATCATCCATCAAATTAAATATCTCATCATAAAAGAAAAGGATCTTACTAATTTATCCATAGAAAACGCCACAATCTTTAGATGTATCATCTGAAGGAAGGGCTATAAAACATCGAGATTGACAACGTTTTTTTTATGAGCTATGATATCATCTAAGCAAAGGGGAATCACTAGAGTGATTGAGACTGGATGTATGCCGGGACTCTTATTACCTGATCACGTTAGTACGTGCGGAGGGATTGCAGACTTAAGAAGACTTAAGCCTCCTTTGTGTATCAAAGGGGGTATTTTTATGCAAAAAAATTCGTTAACTGTTTATATAGAGGCTGGGGTGATTGCGACTTTGGCCTTTATTATCTCACTGTTTCCTATCGAAGGAACAGGCTTCGATATCGCTTTGGGCTCGATTCCCATTACATTGTTTTGTTTACGTCGAGGGTGGAAAGCAGGGATATTTACTGGGCTTTTATGGGGCCTACTGACGATTATTCTAGGCGGAGCTTCAATTATCCACCCTATACAAGTGGTGCTAGATTATCCAGTAGCTTTTGCTTTTAATGGGCTAGCAGGAATTGTGGCTCCGGCACTTCAACAGGCAACCGCTTCGGGAAATCAGAAGAAAGCAACTTATTATATCTTTTTGAGTACTTTTATCGGGACTCTAGCTCGTTACTTCTGGCACTTTATTACTGGGGTTTATTATTGGGGCCGGTTTGCTCCAGAAGGTTGGTCTGTTGGCTTTTATTCCTTTGTATTTAATGGAGGATCTGTCATTATCACAACAGTAATTGCTGGTCTAGTTTTATTGCTTCTGTACCGGCAAGCTCGGCATTTATTTGTCGGTGAATTGGCATGATAATAAATGCCCATGATCACCTCAGTCATTATCCATCGCTGGAGAAGGCATTGGCGGACTTTGAAGTCTTAAACATGACAACTTTAGCGGTTAGTGAGTCTGTGTCTGACTATCAATCCATTCCAGACCATCCACTCATCTTAAAGGGATTCGGAATTCATCCTTGGAAGGTGACGCCAACTACATCTTTAGACAATATTGAACCTTATATTCAGGATTGTGATTTCATCGGTGAAATTGGTTTAGACTTCCACTGGGCAGAAGATACAACGGCTTACCCGCGTCAATTGGAAGTTTTTGAATATTTTCTAGCGGAGGCAAAAAAGCACCAAAAAATTTGCAATATCCACACAAAAGGAGCTGAAAAAGAAGTACTTGCCTTGCTACAAAAGCACCAATTACATGGTCAAATTATCCACTGGTATAGTGGGCCTTTGGACTTGGTGACTGATTATTTGGAGCTAGGCTGTTTCTTTACGATTTCTGTCGATGCAGGGCATTCAACCTTGACCGATCAGCTGATTAATCTTATTCCAACACAGCAGTTATTATTTGAAACCGATGGCCCTACTGCCCTAGAGTGGGTCAATGGTACGCCTTCTTGGCCTGATGAAATCTTACGAATTCAAGCCTATGTGGCTCAATTGAAAAGTTGTTCATTGACTGAGTTGGAAGTGGGTGGGCATTTATTGATGGAACAACTCAAATAAATAACTTTACTCTTCGAATTTGTCCACATCCGATATTTCAATCACATTTAGCTTAGGCTGTTTAACAGCGTCGGAGCGTATCAATTTAGTCAAGCTTCGGCTGAAATTTTTGGAGTTATGTCGAGGTAAGAAGCTAATTGCTTTTTGTGGAAGGAAATTCTGTGAAGAATCCATGTGATTGAATAAAGGTCTAATTAAGATTAAAAAACACTAAAAAAGTCACCAGTACTCATTAGCATTTTAATGAGAGCTGGTGGCTTTTGGTGTTATTCAAGAAAATGAACAAATGCTTTTATCTTAATGTCGTCATTACTTCGTTTAAAATAAAGCAAACAGACCTAGAAACTCAACACATCACACTATAAAAACGTTATAATCTAAATATATATGTAAGCGAATACATCAATTGGAGTAAAGGAGTCTAAAAATGAAGTAAATCATGCGTAAATCAAAAGTAAGCTGGATAATCGTTAGCCTTGGAGCGGCCATGATAGCTTTAAGCGTCCCAACAGCAAATGCTGAAGAAATAGTAAACTCGGCAGGGAATAATGCAACAATTGAAGCAACAGTGAAGCCAGAAACGAATATTGCTGAAGAATTAGAGAAAGCAACAGAGACTTTGAGTGAAGAATCCTTCACAGAAGCAATGACCGATACATCAAGCGAGGCCTCACCAACCAACTTATTATCAGACACTCTATCAGATAACTTAAGCAAGCCAATTCAAGCTTTTGATGAGACGGTTGACGACACACTAATAGAAGGCACAGATAATGTAGAAACGGAAGTAGCACAAGAGATCCCAAGCAAGAAAGCAACTTCAGAAGCGGATTCTCAATTAGAAGCAAAATCAGAATCGGTAACACAAGAAGTAGCTCCATTAAAAGTGCGTACAATGACTACCACAGCTGAAGCTGCTGCCAAGACGCACACCGTTAAATCAGGAGAATATCTATACCTGATTGCTGGGCGATACGGGATTACGGTTGCTTAACTCAAGCAATGGAACAATTTAACTTCCAACTATATTTATTCAGGCGACCAACTAAAAGTATCAGCCGGTCCAGTGGCTACAAAACCTAGTGACCCAAATACAAGTCAACCAACAGAAAACGAGAACACGGAGACAACAACCAATTCCTATTACACGGTACGTCCGGGAGATTATCTCTGGAAAATTGTAAATCAATACGGCATTACAGTAGCGCAATTAAAAACTTGGAATATCCTAACGTCGAACTACATTTACTCAGGCGATCGCTTTATTGTATCGAAAACGAGTACGACACCGTCATCGACACAGCCTGAGCAACCAGTCGAAACAAAACCCGAGACACCGTCGCCTAATCCATCCACTCCAGCACCGAAAACAACTTATTACACCGTGAAGTCTGGAGACTATTTATGGAAAATTGCAACTCAACACGGGATTACAGTGAATCAATTAAAATCTTGGAACCAGTTAACTAGCAATTATATTTACGCAGGTGATAAATTAGCCGTAACAGATCCAGCTCAAGTAACCACTCCAGTAAAGCCAGAACCTGAAAAACCAGAGCAACCTGAACAACCAGTTAAGCCTGAACCTGAACAACCAGTAAAGCCAGAACCTGAAAAAACTGTTAAGCCTGAAGAGCCCAAAGAGCGAACTGAACCAACTAAGCCCGAAGAGCCAGAAAAACCTGTTGAACCCACAAAGCCAGCAGCCAAATATCACACGGTTAAATCAGGTGAATACTTATGGTTAATTGCTAATCAGAACAATATCACAGTCAATCAATTAAAATCATGGAATAATTTGACTTCAAATTATATTTATTCTGGTGATCGTTTAATTGTCACGGATCCAACTAAAACGGTCCCAACGTCGCCAACAAATCCAACTGATCCTAATTTACCAGAAGGGACGTTAACGGGAACTCATATGGCAGTTCAAGCAGTATTAAACCAATATAAAAATTCGCCAATTCATGTCTTCTATGAAAGTTTAGTCGAAGATGACTTGAGAACGGCGTCTTTAAACGGTGATACAGCCATGTACGGGGCCTCTATACCGAAAATTGTTCTAGTTGCTTATACTCTGGAGCAAGTTGAAAAGGGCAATCTATCTTGGGATATGCCCTTGAAGTATACATCAAGTATTTATAATTATACGGAGTCATACGCTTGGGGCGGTAGTGGAACGATTCAATATGAGAACTATCAGAATAAAACGTATACCTTGCGGGATGTCTTGAATCGTACGATTGTCAATTCAGATAACTTAGGTAGTAACATGTTACTGCATTATGTAGGTTACCGTGATAAAGCTGATTTCAACCGCTTTACGAAAGAAGTATATGGTGCGCCAAGCTATACACGTAATATGACACCACGCAAAATCAATAAAGTGATGGCCTATATTTATGAACATCCACAACAACAGGCGATGCTGTCTCTAGATAGTACAGATTATGATAAAACGAAGCTAGACACAGTAGCAGCCAATGTCTTCCAGAAAATTGGGGCTTGGTGGCCGTATTATAACCACTCAACAGCCATTGTTGAAAGCTCGCGCCCATACATACTGACGGTCCTATCAGATTACTGGTCAGATAGTTCTATTGCAACCCTCGCCAAGAAAATCTTTACAGCAGTGATGAGTTAAAGTAAGAAACATCCCCATGCCAAAATAGGATTTTAAATAAATACCTCATTGTCAAATAAGGTTGAAGAAGAATATTATCAAGATCAAGCGACTATACTGGTTGCTTGATCTTTTTTTCTTGGGTTCAGATTCTTATAAGCAACTTGCGAGTAAGATACGATCTCTAAAATGACTGTAATTACGATAATCATTTACAAACAATAACCCCCAAATATTGGCATTAAAGCAACTAAAGCAGAGCTCATAGATTTTCCTATAACACTCTAATTTATTTTTAGATTGATGAACTTGTCTCGAATTCCCATCTACTGGCTCATAAACTTTGAATACGACTATCTAATGACCCCCGAACCCCCGATGATTTTAGAGGATAGAGAGGCATTAAGTAGGCATCTTATCTACCCATATAGATCATCATTTATGATAACTATGTGCGTACCAATCGTAACTGCGGTTTATTAATCGCTACATTAGTGATACCTATATCATAACAGAAATTGTAAAATCGGCACTAGCTACAGTAACATAAGAAAAAGAACAAGATCCATCCATCGAATCTTGTTCTTAATTCTAGCTAAGTGACTTATATGTTGGGACGAGTTCTGTTACTTCTTTTCGGTCTAACTCCACATTAGAGTCGTTATTTAATGTATTCAGATTACAATTTCAAGTGGCGTGGCTACAGAAAAAGAGCCAACAGCATTTCCAGCTGTTGACTCTTTTTTCATTTGTTCATTTAACTTAGCTATTACAGCATCATCGAACTTCATATAAATTTTATAATTGGACTTAGAATCTTTATCAACGGTTATCTTATCAACAAAAGTCCTTAAAATAGCTTTTTTAGCTGCTTTAGAGTCTGAATCTTCAAGCAGCTGAGTAACTAATCCCATAACTTTTTTAGCATCACTTAGTTTAATGCTATAGCCCTCTGTATGTAAAATTTGCACTAGCTCTTGTGTACGTTTTCTATTATTTACACACTCCATCTCAAGCTGATGGATTCTATCGTTTAAGTCAACCCTCAACTCTGGTGAAACTTTAATTAAATCTTCCCACTTTTCGAGTTTTTTCTGTGTCTCCACTAGATCAGCACCAAGTTGCTGTAGTTCTCTTTCCCATGGTTTTCTCTGTGTCTGTATTTGTTTATTTAACTCACTTACAACGTTACTTAGTATCTCTGGTACCTGTATCACCTCACTGAGTCTCTCCAAAACAAAAGGTTCAGCCTTGTCAGCACGTATGGAGTTTGCATGACATACACTTGATCCTTGCTGACGGAATTTTCCACAAGAATAGTAATGTATCCTTTTCTTCGTTCCATCTTTTAATGTGTTTGTTGTGTTAGATGCATTCATAGCCGCCTCGCATTCTGGGCATTTCAGTAAGCCAGTTAGTAAATTTTCCCCTCTGTGGTTCCACTTAGGTTGTTTACTTTCTAGTTTAAGTCGATCTTGTACCTTTTGAAAAAACTCTTTATCTATGATAGGCTCATGTGGTCCATCAACAAGAATGTAGTTAGGATTATAACCCTTTCGTCGTTTTAATTCCCAATCTACGTGTCGATTATAACGTATCTTTCCTGAATAAGTAGGATTGTAAAGAATGTCTTTAACTGCCGTAATGCTAAACGGATTACCTTTAATCGTTCTGTAGCCCATTTTGTTTAAACTGTTAGCTATAGCACGATACCCGTCCCCGCCCAAGTACTTCTGAAATATAAGTTTAACTACTTTAGCTTCCTTTGGTTCAATGACAAGTATTTTCCTTTCGAGGATCCAGATTACCTCACATTTTTACGCGAAAGAATGGCTGGCCGGCTTGAATTTATTGTGAATTACAATAAAACACATCCAACTGAACTTCTTCCTAATGAAATTATTGAAGCCTTTCAAACCATTACAACTGGTCTTGCATAGTTTGGCCAACCTATCCTCTCACCCTTATTTCTAATGAACTAAATCCTGGTCATCCTAAATCAACCCCAAAAACAGAACCCCCTCACTCTAGTAAAAAGTGAGGGGGTTCTGTTTGGGTGAAAATAAGGTTGATATTCATTATACTGCGCGTCCCCGGTCGATTAAGTCGCCGATAGCTTGGCGCATGGCGGGGATGCTGTGACGTCTCGAGCGTCCACATTCTTTGGCATTTTCGTCGCATATAAAGCAAGTTCGCGGCGGTAAAGCTAAAGTTTTACGGCTGACACTAGTCAACTCCCCATCCTTTAACCAGAGGACGTCTAAATCAAGCAGTCGTCCCCATGGATGGTTTTGTTCGAGTTGAATCATGCGCTGTTTCAATTCAACTGACGTCAAGGGCAAAGTTAAGTAATATTCAGGACCCGTCGGTAAATCACGGTATACCTGAGCGGTGACGGTTATATCCGACAGTGCTCTTTCAACTGCTTCAATCACAGTCGCAAACACTTCCAGAATCACTTCGGATGTTTTGACTGCTCCAGGAATGTTCATCGTAGCTGACAACATCACATCGGTTGGATGTTCGTGTAGCAGTGTTCGCTGCATGGCAACGCGAGCTTCGCGGGCATCTAACAGACTCATTAATTCGACGGCTGGTCCATCAAAAACAGAATTAGACATTACGTACCACATCGATAATCGTGCCATCACGGTATTCGATTAAGGCAACAACCTTATCACCATACTCAATTGGTTCTGGCGTTCCCACCACGGCGTAAGCTCTTTCTTTCAATTCTTGAATGGTGAATTGCGGAATATCGATTGATTTAAAATGCTCTAGTAAATCCTGACGGTTCGGGTTAATCGCGATGCCAATTTCTGTTACAACGACGTCCACACTGGCTCCAGGTGTGATAATCGTATTTACTTCGTCGACGATTGTCGGGATACGTCCACGAATCAGCGGTGAGATGACTAAACTCATTTTGCTGGCGGCACTGGTATCACTATGTCCGCCGGAAGCACCACGGATGACTCCGTCAGAACCGGTCATGACATTGACGTTATAATTTGTGTCGATTTCCAAGGCAGATAAGATTACCATGTCTAATTGGTTGATTGCTGACCCTTTGCTTAATGGCGATGCATAGAAATTAGCATCGATTTCGATGTGATTTTCATTTCGACCTAATGATTGACCTGATAAGGCATCAAAGTCTTGAACATCGAGTAATTTCTCAACGAGACCAGCTTCGAGTAGTTCTACCATTTGATTTGTAATCCCACCTAAAGCAAAACTTGCTTTGATGTCGTCTTTCAACATGGACTCACGTAAGTAACGTGCAACGGCTAGAGCTGCCCCACCTGTACCCGTTTGAACAGAGAAACCTTCTTTGTAATAAGGAGACTTAGTAATCACTTCATTGGCATATTCAGCGATTAACAATTCTTTCGGATTCGTCGTGAAACGAGTGGCTCCTTTAGCAATACCGGCGGGATCGCCGATGGCATCTACTTCGACTACATAGTCGACATCAGTTTGGGGAATACTAATGGGTGAGTTTGGATATGACACTAATGTATCAGTAATAATCACCACTTGGTCAGCATATTTTGCATCAATCATAGCGTAACCTAGAGAACCACAAACTGCTTTACCGCGGGTTCCATTAGCATTGCCGTATTCATCTGAGCTTGGTGCTCCCAAAAATGCTACGTCAATGTGAATATCGTCGGCTGCTATTGCGCGGGCACGTCCACCGTGTGAGCGAATGACTACCGGATTCTCCATGATTCCTTCCGAAATAGCTGCACCTAATTTATCACGTAAGCCACTTGACGTGATGTCAGTTACAACACCATTTTTGATGTGTTCAATCAATGGTTCATGCACATTGGCAATCGAACTCGGTGCAATTTTTAAGTTTTTGATACCCATATTTGCTATTTCTTCCATTACCATGTTAATTACATAGTCTCCTTCACGAAAGTGATGGTGGAAGGAAATGGTCATGCCGTCTTTTAAGCCTGTTTTTTCAATCGCTTCACGTAGACTGCCTAATAATTTTGTTTCGCCTGGTTTAATTGGTTTCAATTGACGGCTTGATTCTGTGTAAGGTTTAACATTCGTAAATAAATCGTCATAAACCCCGTATTGATCAGCATGTTCTTGAGGGATATCGCGTCCTACATTATTTTTAACCATACTTAAATATCCTCCTCTGTTATTAACTTAGCTGCCTTAGCTAAAGCAATCACGCGTTCGGCTCGTTCAACAATTGGCTTATCAACCATTTTACCGTTGACTGAAATAACGCCTGAACCTTTTGCTTCTGCTTCACGAATGCCCCAAATAACTTCTTTCGCATTTTGAATTTCTTTTTCAGTTGGTGCATAGATTGCATTAACTAATGGAATTTGACGCGGGTTAATGACAGACTTGCCATCGAAACCTAGTTGTTTAATTAAAGTTACTTCCGCTTGGAAACCTTCAGTATTCTCAACGTCTGAGTAAACTGTGTCGATTGCCGCAATGCCTGCAATGCGAGCTGCATGCAAGATCATGTTCCGAGCAAAAAACAGCTCTTGGCCATTGGGGTAACGTCTGGTTTTCATGTTAGTCACATAGTCTTCGGCTCCTAATGCAATCCCGATTAAACGGTCAGATGCTAGAGCGATTTCGCGGGCATTCATCACCCCTTCAGCCGACTCAATAGCAGCCATCATTTTCGTCCGACCCACTTCGATACCGTATCTTTCTTCCACGTCGGTGATGACTTTTGCTACTTCGACGATGTCTTCCGCACGTTCCGTTTTTGGTAAGCGGACCACGTTCACACCGGCCGTTACAACCGCTTCGATATCTTGGTCACCACCATCTTCTAAGGCATTAATACGGACAACCGTTTCGGTGGCACTGAAGTCGACCGTTTTTAACGCGTTATGAACTAAAAGACGTGCGGAATCCTTTTCTTTTAAGGATACAGCATCTTCCAAGTCAAACATAATGGAGTCAGCTCCGTATAAAGGGGCGTCGCGAAGCATAGCTGGATTAGCACCCGGCACAAACATCATTGTTCTTCTTAAGCGTTCCATGAACTGATCTCCTTCCAATCGTAATTTTCTTTACCTGCTGAGCGATAGACCGCTGTAATGACACGCGCTTGGATGGTACAATCTAAGGCACCTTTGTCGATGGCTGTAATTTTGGCGGCTTGAACACCTAATTTATTAAGTGTTTCTTGAATCACAGCACGAATTTGCTTGCCGAATTGTTTTTCAACGCTACTATCTAAATCAATGGTAATTGCTTGCTGATTCGTTGGTTCTACGGTAACCATAATATCGCTTGATTCAACCGTACCTGCTACTGCATGTTTGATAAGTTCCACTCATTTCACCCCATATTATTTATGATATTCTCTGTAGTTTTTTTAAATATTGATACGTTGTTTCTGGCAAAAATTCTAACAGTAGCGATTTATTTTGCTCCTCGATAGCTTCTCTTACTCTAGTTGCACTAATCGTTTGGTCATTGACAGCCAGTCTCGGTATGATTTTCAATGCAAGTTCATCAGCGAACACAGTTTGCATCGCTTGATTGTACACATCGGTCACCGGAGAAAATGGTTCTTCTCCTACAAAACGCGTCTTAATATCTAAGACCGGCGCAATTCTCATTTTGAATAAGGTCGCATCTAAGGTAGCTTGAGTTTTAGCAAGTGTCATCTGGGCTTTTTCTTTTAGAAAATAGGAAGGAAAAGTTGCTGAAGATACCATATAGTCTCTAGTCGGTAAAACAGTGACATTTTCTAAATGGTTTATCCCCAGTTTAACCATTGCCATCCGATCAGCAGTTGAAAATTCAGATCGATCTTCAGATAAAACGAAGACGTAAACTTGGTCACTACTTTGTGCCGCAATTTCGACTAAATATTGGTGTCCTTTAGTAAAGGGATTCGCATTCATCACGATGGCACTCCCTCGACCTGATTGCTTATGGTCTTGAAGAAGTTCCAAATAATGACTGAAATTAGGGGTACCTAGTTCCATAAAAAGAAGCTCGTCGATTTCGATTACGCTTTTGAAGCCTAAGGACTTAAAGATAATCGCATTAGTCGGTTTTGTATAAACGAAAAATTGTGAATACCCATCTGATCGCATCTGCTCCAATAAATGGTTCAAAATCTTTGCTAGCAAGTTTTCGGCTTGATAAGGTTCGCACACGATAAGGTATTTAATGATGTTGCGGTGGTAAGAACCGGTGGCGGCCAAAGTGTCACCATCAAAAATTCCGACAGTGTAATCCACTTCTTCTCCTTCAACTAAATCCGATCGATGCATCAAACTAAGCCATTTTTCATAAGCCTGTTTGTCGCGATCAAGCCACATTCTTTTTAATGTATAGATAACTTTCACCTCCCTGTACTAAGACGCAAGAATTACTCTTCAATCGCTTCTGACTATTATTATAAAGACAAATAGCAAAAGTTGTAGCCTATTTGGACAATCTCTATGTTCTTTTACTGTTTTGCCAATGGTACTTACTTACAAACCGCTCTTAATCTTCCGTTTGGATTACATCAGCTGGATTGACTCCTTCACGCACTTTCTTGAGTTTATGATGGTAATCCACCGCTTCTAATAGAGGAATCATAATTGCAGCCACGATTCCACCGGCAAAGCCATTATTGTATAAGTTAATACCACCATGTAAATAAGAAGTATTACCGACAATGGTAAAATGTATTGCCCCCGCCAAAATACCTATCAACACACCATATCGACCAGCGATCGGGGCAACCGTTGTCCCAAACAAACCGGCAATAATAACACTAGTCAATGACATGTCAAAGCTATTTACGTAGCCCATTAAAGTCACTCCCATTAAAACTGGTATAACATTTCGAGGGTGTTTTCCGAAAGCACCAAAGCCGACAACAGTCAAGATGCCACCAATTACTGGACCATTCAATTGGCCGCCTAAAGCAATCGGATAGGCAACGCTAATGAAACCGAGCAGCGACATATTGATGAGCGCCAAACTAAAGCCCTCCTCTTCCATAAAATCGTCCGTTAACTGACCTGAATGTTGTAATAACCTACCGTAACCATGAAAGCTCCATGAATTAAGCGATAATCCGTACAATAGCATCAGAGAAAACAGAAAACATAAGATGATCCCGAAATGTAAGTTATATCCCGATGAATAAAGGGTGACTGGTTCGATTTCATTTCCCATAGCGCGTAAAACTGAAGTGAAAAGTGTCCCGATTAAGCCACATGTGAAGCCAACATTGTATAAGCTGAAGCCTTTCGTAAAACTAATCGCATGTTGGGCTATTGGTGGCAACATAAAGCCAGCCAAAAAACCAGCCAAACACCCAAAAAAAACACCAAATAAAATCGGCAAATTCATGTTAAATGTAATCTCACTGACCAATGGTCCGAGCGCCGTTCCAAATAAAGCTGCCAATAAGGAGCGTTTAGACGGTATTAGAGTCAGTTTGGCATAAGCAAAAGCTCCTATGACAATCGGCATTGAATTATATAAATTCTTTCCAAACAACGAAAAACCAGCTACCGTAAGAATTGCGGCCAAAATCGGACCGTTGATTTCTGCGCGAGTTAGTTTCACAACGATTAAGGCATGAATCAACATTAAAGCTGAGTTGAATAAAGTTGGCCCTACTCCAACTAGCGCAAAATAATCCGTAATTAAGTTAGAAGGTGAAGTTAAAATTTTCAATTGACCATTTAAGATTTCACTGGGAGAATTAAACAGCAAAGCTACTAATCCTAAGTAACACGCCATTAAAATAAAGAGTCGGTAAATACTAGTTTGGCTTATTTCTGGTTTTTTCTTGCTATCTTTGCCTAAGTTAAAAACACTCATAAATCCACTCCTTTTGAACAGTTTAGCTATAACGTTAATTCAAATTTATCTAGTTGTTAATATCCTAGCATACGCTTTCATGATTATCTATGAAGTGATTGTTCCTTTAGTGTTTTGGGCTTAATGATTAAACTTAATTGGCAGAATGATTTGATGAAAAAATACCTCTTTGCTCGTAGCTTGGCCTACAAGAAAGAGGTATTGAAATGATCAAAAATAGGTTAACCGAAGAAAGAAAGCAAGACACCTGCCGCTACTGCAGAACCGATTACTCCAGCAACGTTTGGTCCCATAGCATGCATTAAAAGATAATTATTCGGATTATATTTTGATCCTTCTTTTTGCACCACACGTGCTGACATCGGAACAGCCGAAACGCCAGCTGCACCAATTAATGGATTAATTTTACCGTTCGTCAATTTATACATAAGTTTACCTAGTAGAACGCCAGAAGCTGTTCCAACCGCAAAAGCAACTAGCCCTAAGATGATAATGGTAAGCGTTGTCGTTGATAAAAAGATATCCGCTGTGGCTTTTGCTCCTACTGTGATCCCTAAAATAATCGTGATGGTATACATAAAGGAATTTTGTAAAGTTTCTGTAATTTTAGGTACTTGACCGCTTTCTTTGATTAAGTTACCTAACATTAACATTCCGATTAAAGTAGTTGCCGACGGAATTAATAAGCTGACGAATAGCGTCGTTACAATTGGGAATAAAATCTTTTCGACTTTAGACACGACACGTACTTGTTTCATTACTACACGACGTTCTTCATCTGTCGTTAAGAAACGCATAATGGGCGGTTGGATAATCGGCACTAGCGCCATATAAGAATAGGCTGCTAGAGCAATCGCCGGTAATAGATGCGGAGCTAGTTGAGTGGTCGTATAAATCGCCGTCGGTCCATCCGCTCCCCCAATAATACCAATGGATGAAGCTTCTTCCGGTGTCATCCCTAATGCGATTGCACCAAAGAATGCGAAAAAGATACCAAATTGCGCCGCTCCACCTAATAAAAGGGTTTTAGGATTGGCTAGTAAAGGACCAAAATCAGTCGATGCACCTAAACAGAGGAAAATTAAGGGCGGATAAATCCCTAAGTCTACTCCTTGGTATAAGTAGTAGAGTAAGCCACCATCTGAAGCACTCGTAGGTTCGCTCATTAACCCACCTAAAGGTAAGTTAACTAATAACATTCCAAAGGCAATTGGGATTAGCAGATAAGGCTCATAGCCTTTTTTGATTGACAAATATAAGAAAACAAGTGCAATTCCAATCATAGTGATTTCACCAAATGTTATATTGGCAATCCCAGACGATTGGATTAATTCATTAAAAACTTGTAGCATATTTTAATGCCCCCTCATAATTATAAGCTGAAAAGGACATCATCAGATTCGACAGCTTGTCCTTCGGTAACAAGAATCTCGCTAATGGTACCGTCTTCTGGTGCAATGATTTCATTTTCCATCTTCATGGCTTCTAAAATAATAACCGCCTCACCTTTTTTAACTTGTTGACCTGGTCTTGCAAGCACTTTAAAGATGTTACCTGCCATTGGCGAGTTGACCTGTAAGCCACTTGTTGAAGCTGGAGCTGCTGGAGCAGGTACGGCTGCAGGGGCAGGTGCAACTTGACTTTTTTCGGACTGACTAATTTCTTCTACTGTGACACGGTATAATGTTCCATCGATTTCTACTTCGTATTGATTCTTCATTTGTTAAAGCCTCCAATTATATTTTCTTTGTTTTAATTTCTTGTGCTTTTTTTTCAAAAATAATACTCATGAGCAAAGCCACTTTTTCTGGTGGTAAACCTTGCGCTTCTGTTTGTGTTACGGGTGCACTAGCTACGGGTGCTGCTGGCAAGGGTGTTTTGGCAGGTACGGGTATATACTTGTCGACTAGCTTGCCTATGAGGGTAAGTAATACTCCTAAGCTGGCTAGTATCAGAAAGACGGTCGTCATCGCGACAATCATCAGATAGACACCGTCGATAATTGTGAAATCTGTCAAATTGGGCTCTCCTTTCTCATAACGTTCTTACTGAGATTCTAGTAATTCCATTTGTGGGTTTAGTTTCTTTTGGCGCATACTTTTCTTTCAGATAAGTTAAACCAACTTGAGGGAATAAAGCATATGTTAAAATATCTTCTTCGGTCTTCGCTAAATCGCCTAACTCTGCTTTCAAGCTTGGCATCTCTGCTTCTAGTAAATCAGCCGGACGAACTGTTAGTACTTCATCATCACCAATGATTTTTTGTTGAACCTCAGGATCAATCGTTCCTGGAGGCGTTCCATATTTGCCATGTACGTAATCTTTGATTTCATTTGGAACGATTTTGTAACGTTCATTGACCAAAATATTAAAGGAAGCTTGTGTTCCGACCATTTGACTTAAAGGTGTCACCAGTGGTGGGTAGCCTAAATCTTGGCGTACTTTTGGTACTTCTCTTAAAACACTTTCATACTTGTCAACTGCATTTGCTTGTTTTAACTGTGAATATAAGTTAGACAACATGCCACCTGGCACTTGATAAAGTAGTGTTTTTGGTTCTGTCTCGAGCATTTTGCGGTCAAAGACGTCTGATGCCACATATTTATCACGAATTGGTTTAAAGTAGTCGGCAATATCTTCCATTTTTTTAAGGTCGACGGACAACTCATAACCGTATTCATTCAATACAAAGGCCATCGTTTCGGAAGCTGGTTGACTCGTTCCACCCGAGAAAGGTGAAATCGCACAATCGATAATGTCTGCTCCTGCTTCTGCAGCGGCTAAATAAGTCATTTCTGCCGTTCCACTTGTCGCATGTGTATGGATATTCAAGGGCACCGTGATAACTTTCTTTAAGTTCGTCACTAAATCCTTTGCTACTTTAGGTGTCATAATACCGGCCATGTCTTTAATACAAATAGAGTCGGCCCCCATATCGATTAGCGTTAAAGCAAGTTCTTGAAAATATTCCATCGTATGAACTGGGCTGATTGTGTAACAAATCGCTAATTGAGCATGTTTGCCAGCTTTTTTAACAGCTTTCACTGATGTTTCGAGGTTACGCACATCGTTTAACGCATCGAAAATTCTAAATACATCAATACCTGCTTCAGCCGCTTTTGCTACAAAGGACTCTACTACATCATCAGCATAATGGCGGTAACCAATTAAATTTTGACCACGCAATAACATTTGTAACTTAGTATGTTTGGCCCGTTTTTTGATTTCACGGAGTCGTTCCCATGGATCTTCTTTCAAAAAACGAATGGCTGCATCATAAGTTGCGCCACCCCAACACTCTAGAGCTTCATAACCTACCAGATCCATTTGTTCAATGATTGGCAACATATCACTTGTCGACATTCTCGTAGCCATTAAACTTTGATGCCCATCTCTTAAAACAGTTTCTGTCATCTGGATTTTCTTTTGTGAATTCATATGTTTTTATTTACCTCCAAATTCTCGTATTGATAAATATAATCTCTTTAGTCATCATACTTGAATGATTCAAAGATAGTCAATGAAACTCGATGGAAAAACACCTTAAAAACACATCAACTCAAACTTCATGGAGATGTACCTTAATAGAAATAAGACGGGTCTAAGCTCTAAAAGATGAGGATATTAGTTTGGTAAGGTATTGGTCGGTGTTCTTTTGCTGTACTTTTATAAATTTCTATTGTAATCGGTTACTTTATTGCGTAATCTTGGAATTGTTCAATATTACTATTTTATGAGCAATGCTCGCGTGGTTTTTTTACTGTTTTTTTCAATTTACATATGGCAAGTTGTGACATTATTGAGTATGCTTACGTTGTTTATTGTGTGATTTTTTGAACAGATGAAATTGAAAATAAATCAGTTTTTAGAAAGTGAGGGTAGGGTTGTATTTGAAAGTAAACCGTTTCAGCTATTTAGTCTGACAAAATGTATTTATTATATAAAATAACTAGAATGTATGTAAAATTAGGAGGATATTATGAATATAGCTATTATAGGTTTTGTGTTAATTATTATTTTAATGTATGTGTTGATCGCCGAGAAGATGTCTCCACCGATGGCTTTTATTGTTTTACCATTGATTGCCGCCATTCTCACTGGTGCAAACATTGCGGATATTAGTCTGTATGTCAGTGAAGGATTAGGTTCCATTTTAAATACAGCGGTTCTGTTCCTTTTCTCAATTTCATTCTTTACTTTAATGTCTGAACAAGGATTATTTGACCCTTTAGTCGATTTTGTTATCAGTAAAGTCGGAAATAAAATTACAGCAATTTTCCTTGCAGTCATTGCCGTTGCAGCTGTGGCCCACTTAGATGGTAGTGGAGCTTCTACTTACCTTATTGCAATTCCAGCTTTCAAACCAATTATGGATCGTTTAGGCGTAAGACCGGAAGTCTTTTTAGGAACTATTGTTGGTTTAATGGCTGCGATGAATATCATTCCTTGGGGTGGACCTACCATTCGTGCAGCATCAGTTGCTCAAGTAGAAGTGTTTGATTTATACGCTTTCATCTTTCCAGCTGTTGCCGTGATGTTCATCATAGCGATTGTAATTGCTGTGATTAGTTCTAAACGCAAAAGAATTGGTGGTACTACTTTAGGTAGTGAACTTAACCTTGCAGATATTGCGGGCGATGTAACACAAGAGCCTAAAACAAGTAAAGGCCTTTTCATGTATAACTTAGCAGTTACTCTTGTAATGTTAGCACTCTTATTCATCGACATTGGTTTACCAATGCACTTTATCTTCATGGTTGCTTATGCTTTCGCGATTTTAGGTAACTTTAAATCTGTTAAAGAACAAAACGGTAAAATCAAAGAATACGGTACCAACGCAATTGTTATGACAATGACCTTATTCGCTGTCGGAATCTTTATCGGGGTAATCGAAAACTCAGGCATGGTTGAAGCAATGGCAACGATGGTCATCAACGCTTTACCTGAAGCTATCGCACCACATACCCACTGGTTCCTAGCTCTATTCTCAGTACCATTAATGATGGTTCTTGGAACTGATGCTTTCTACTTCGCCTTATTACCGATTGTAATCGGAATTGTAGAACCATTTGGCATTTCACCAGAAGTAGTAGCAGCAACCTTCTTGATTACAGGTACTTACGGTACTTACATCAGCCCAACTGTGGCAGCTAACTATGTTGGGGTTTCCTTAGCGGGTACAACGATTGGTGAGCATATTAAAGCTAACCTACCTATTATGTGGGCTTCAAGTATTGTAACGCTTGTCTTAGCTACTTTATTAGGTGTTGTCCAGTTCTAATTGATCTCAGTTCATGTAAAATAACAATCCATAGATAGCATTCGACAGAATAGGTTGATGAAAAGCAAATGCTTTTCATCAACCTATTCTTATCGATTTTTTTATTTCTTTTATAACTGATTAGACTGATTTTTTTGCTAGTGAGACCTTCTTTCCAATGACTGAAGAGTGGTTCATTGCTATATCTAAGCCACAATAATTACGTTATAATAAATGCAAGTATATTTCGCTTGTTTTATTTAATCACCGTATCTACCCATCCCGAGCTCGGAAAAATACAAAGGCGACTGGACATTACCGTCCTTTAAATCCCCCTTTCTCCCTATATTCCTACTTCGTCACTTAGTTGAAACTGTTCACGTAGTTATTAAAGAAACTGATTTAGTCGTCAATTAGTTAGGCCAGCAATAAAGGAGCGTTTATGATAATGACTAATATATTTGAAAGTATCAAAAATAATTTAGACTTGAGTCAGAACAAATCGTTGAAAGAATCCGTCTACCAAGCCCTAAGAAAAACAATCATTTTAGGTGATATTCCGGCAGGTATGCGTATAAATGAAATGGAATTAGCTGATGTCTTAAATATTAGCCGTACCCCCATTCGTTATGCTTTAAAAGAACTGACGCAAGAAAATTTGGTTGAACATCAACTAGGAATTGGAACGGTCGTTAAAGGAATCAAGATGAAAGATGCCTATGAAATTTATGACATCCGCAAATCGCTCGATACATTAGCCACAGTAAAAGCGATGCAAAATATGACGGCAGATGACTATCAAGCACTCGAAACTTTATTGACTTACGGCGAAAAACTAAATAAAGAGGACCGCGTCGATGAAGTGTTGCAAAATTTCTCTGATTTTAATTCTTTTATTTACGATAAATCAGAAATGCTACGCTTAAGACAAATTGTAACGGAGCTGCAAACCTATCTCGTTTATTTTCGTGATGTCGCAATTCGCTCCTCAGCTAGACGCCACATCGCCTTAGAAGAACATTGGCTCATATTGAAAGGTATGAGAAATAACGACATCGAATCTATTACCTTGATGGTTCATGATCACCTCGATCGTTCGCTCCAATTTATTATCCAAGAAATGGAGCAACGTCATATTGACTAGAAATTCTCAAACATTAATCAAATACGTTGCAGATGCTGCTATCCAAGCACTTTATTGTGAATTAAACTTATCCCCTAAACCTGGTCTAGTCGACCGCTATAACAGTGGCTCGCACCATGACATGAACTATCAAACATTCTGCGATAGTATCGTTGCTTTAACTCCCTTCTTTTCAGACTATGTAACATTAGGTTTTGAACATCAGGGAGACTTAGAAGAACTGTTCATACAAGTCCGCGATGTTGGAGTATGTGCCGAAAAAGCGATGCTGTTAGCAACTAAAGGGATTAACACACATAAGGGGGCTAATTTTTCTTTCGCAGTTATTTTGGGAGCTACGGGTTACTATTTAAATCAAGAACCGGGCTTAGTTTTTTCTCTACAAGACATTGATGGCATTTTTCAAATTGTCCAGCAGATGACGCGCAATTTAGTGGACAAGGATTTCTCAAACTTACATCTGAAAACAAAACTCTCCTACGGCGAAAAGTTATTCTTGGAAAAAGGACTCACCGGTATACGCGGGGAAGCTTCCGCTGGTTATCCAGCGCTACGTGAAGTTTTAATGCCCTTTTTGCGCGAGCAAAAAACAACTGATGAAGCGGTTGAGACGCAGTTTTTACGTGGGATGCTTTTACTGATGAGTGAAGTAGAAGATGGTAATATCCTTCACCGAGGCGGTTACGATGCTTGGCTGCAAGTAAAAGGCGAGACAAAAGAGCTTCATCAGGCCAACTTTGACACGGAAACTTTACATGCTGAGTTAGTCAATTACGATCAAGTGATGAGGGACCGTCATTTAAGTCCTGGTGGAACGGCTGATTTACTTTCACTTGGCTTTTACTTGGCCTACTTGGAAGGTTTTATCACGAATTTTGGGGATTCTACTTCTTGCTTGAAGCATGTCTCATTGTGAAAGAGTGATTTTCTGCTTCACCTAAGATTGAACTAAAAGAGGCCAGGACAATTTGTCCGGCCTCTTTCTCATATTTCATATCTTAAGAATTCAAGTAATCCAGTGCATAAGCTACATGGAAGTTGACCATGATCGGTAAGGCACGCTCATCGAGGTCAAATTGATTGTGATGCAAGCCGTAAGAGGTTTCCTGGGAACTGTTCACCCCTACGCGACCATATAGTCCTGGAGCTAGGGTCAATAAATCAGCGAAATCATCGGCTACCATGCTTGGCAATTTAGAGGTAATCACGTGTTGACTACCGCCAAGAAATTCTGCTGCAACTCTTGCACCGCGTTTTGCTTGGACTTCGTTGTTAATGACGGGCAAGGCTGCCGAATAATTCTCGAACGTCACCGTCGCACCGTGAATTTGGGCAGTCAAACAGGCAACTGCTTCTACTTTCGCAATCATGCGGTTTCGTGTGTCGTGAGTCATCGCTCGGATTGTGCCTTGAATATAGGCACGATCAGCCACAACATTGTAGCGTGTCCCCGCTTCAAAACGGCCGATACCAATTACAACAGGATCTAAAGGATCCACTTGGCGGGAAACAATATGTTGGATTTCAGTGACAATATTTGCTCCCACTACTAAAGCATCGACACCGCGGTGGGGTTGAGCCGCATGAGCATTTACCCCTGCAACTTCAATCGTAAAAATATCACAGGAAGCATTTTGCGGGCCCGCGATGGCTTCAATTTTCCCCAGAGGAACATTGGGATCGACGTGAAGTCCGACTACTTCGTCGACTCCATCGATTAAGCCACTGTCAACGAATTGGCGTGCCCCGGCACCAATTTCTTCTGCTTGTTGAAAGGCTAGTAGCACCGTACCTCCAAAGGTATGACGGTTATCCTTTAAATACTTGGCGGCGCCTAATAGTGCTGCCGTGTGAGCATCGTGGCCACAAGCATGATTAAGGCCGGCTTTCTTTGAAGAATAGTCTGTTTCTTTTAAATCCGGCACTTCGAGCGCATCGATATCTGCCCGTAAGAGTAGACTGCGTTGGCGTTGCGTTTCATTAGCATCAACTTGAGTGCCAATGATTTTGGCTAAAGTCCCTGTCTCACCTATTGTTTCAAACGAAATATCCAGTTTGTTAAGAATCGATTGAATCGTGGCAGCTGTTTCATATTCTTTAAGACTCGGTTCAGGATTTTGATGGAAATGGCGTCGCCACTCGCTTAGTTGGGGAGTCAAAGCTAAAATGTCAGGTAAAAGGTGCTTCATTCGATACCCTTCTTTCTCTTATCACGTCGTCCATTCAATAAGAAAAGCAAAGTCGGTCAACACATAAGTTGACCGACCGCTTTGCTTTTGAGTTACAGTTAATTATTCAGCATCTTCTTCTGATTCTGCATCCTCAGCGTTAGCATCAGACTCTTCTGCGTCATCACCAAAAACAGGTGCGCCTTCCCAGATTGGCTTGTCTCCACCGTTTGATAAGTCATAAATAGCTTGAGCGACTTCCTCTGTTTGGTAAAGTTCTACAATCCGGATCAAGGTTTCGTTGTCTTTTGTTTCTTCAGTTGCAGCAATGACATTTTTGTACAATTCATTTAATTGGTCTGGATAATCTGCATCAACGAAAATAGCTTCTTTCAATGAAAGACCAGCATCAGTTGCGAAGTTGGTGTTGATGATAGCAGTAGCCACATCTGGTAAGACAACTGCTAATTGAGCCGCATCTAATTCTTCAAATTGTAAGTTTAATGGGTTATCAGTAATGTCTTCAGTAGTCGCTAGAGCGCCCACTGCATCATCCACTTCAATCACACCGGCGATTTCTAACGCTAGAATCGCACGACCGCCATTAGTTGGGTCATTGGGAATCGCGACTACATCGCCATCTTGCAACTCGTCCAATGAGCTGATTTTTTCAGAGTAAGTACCCATCGGCGATACAAAGGTGAACCCTAAAGGTGCCAATGTACCATCATTAGAAGCATTCCAGTCTTCTAAAAAGGCTACGTGTTGGAACGCGTTCAAGTCTAATGAGCCATTTTGTAAGGCAACGTTGGGTTGGTTATAGTCGGTGAACAGTTCTAATTCAACCGTGATATCTTCTTTAGCGGCTGCATCGACCACAATTTGCCAAATTTCTTCAGCTGGTCCAGATACGATTCCGACGGTTACGGTTTCTTGTGCTAAAGCGCTCGTTGCACCGAAGCCTGCTAATAATCCTGCTGCTAATGTCGTTACGCCTAATTTTTTAATCCAGTTTTTCATTATAATTTCCCCTTTTTAGTTGTTTTAGTGTTATTAATCAATAGCATTGCTGATGGTCAGTGTTCAACTTTACGAATCAACCAGTTAAAAATCAGTTGACTAACGAAAACAATAATTAAAATTAAAACCGTGGAAACAAGTATGACGTCCATTCGACTACGTTGGTATCCTCTGGCAATTGCCATCGTTCCCAAGCCGCCCCCGCCAACTGCACCAGCCATGGCCGTTAAACCAATTACGTTGATTACCGTTGAGGCGCTCACCCGTAAAAGTGCTGGCAAACCTTCGCGTAAATAAACGCGGTAAATGATATCAAATGGGCTTGAACCCATCGCTTGAGCTGCTTCGACCACACCGGGATCCACTTCCAAGAGGGCAATCTCCACTTGGCGGGCGAAGAAAGGAATCGTTCCGATGACAATCGGGACCGTAGCAGCTGTTGCTCCAATGGTCGTGCCGACTATGAGCCGAGTCACGTTAACTAATAAGGCTAAGAGAATGATGAATGGAATCGAACGAAAGACGTTGATTAAAGCATCCAATATTTTAAAAACCGCCTGATTGGGTAAAATACCATTAGGTCCCGTAACTGTAATAATCACCCCTAAGATCAAGCCGAGTGTACCCCCAGCCACAATAGTCAAACCGAGCATATACAATGTTTCCCAGGTCGCTTCGATAAAACCATCACGTAGCGGCCAAGCGTGTGGCAGCCATTCTTCCATGAAACTATTAAAACTTAAAATGAGTTGTGTCATGTTATCCCTCCTTTGTCACGTATTCTTCAAGCAGTTCGCTGACTGAATCGACCGTTACGCTATTTTCACGTAAGTAAGCGACACTCCGCTTGATATTATTGCTGTCACCGGAGAAAGCTACTAGTAAATTTCCAACCGGTGTATTTTGTAAAATTTCAACATGACCATAAATAATGTTGACCGTCACATCGAAGTCTTTCACCAAGGTAGCGATTAAGGGTTGGGTTGTGCTAACCCCAACATAACTCAAGCGAGCGAGAATCCCATCGCGATTTAATTGCTGCGTTTCTGGATGTTGTAAAACGGTAGCCAATTCTTGGTCAAAATGGGTTGCAGTATCAATAAACTCTTTTGTTAGTTGTTCTTTTGGCTGGGTGAAAATATCAATAATGGTACCTTGCTCCAGAATACGACCATCTTCCATGACCGCCACTTTATGGCATAAGTCTTTTACTACTGACATTTCATGCGTAATAATGACAATCGTTAGACCTAGTTTTTCGTTTAATTCTCTCAATAAATCGAGAATCGAACTGATTGTTTTTGCTATGCTCTCTATAAAGTAGACAGAGAAATAAAAAAACTCTACTACTTTTATAGGGGGCTATTTCTATGTCAGGAAGAACAACTAAACATACATTGGAGGAGCGTGTTAGTGCAGTTCGACGTGTTACTGAAGAATATCATAGTTACAGTCAAGTCGCACGAGACTACTTAGTCGATCCCTTAACGATAGAAGCTTGGGTTAGAAAATATCAACTGGATGGCTTAGAAGGGTTGAAAGTATCTAAATCACATAAGAATTATTCGAACGAACTTAAATATGCTGCTGTTCAAGCTTATTTATTCGGTCACCTTAGTTCACAGGCATGCTGTGAAAAATATGGCATCTCTGATGGTTCAGTGTTAAGAACGTGGATTAAACAGTATACTAATGGTGAGGATTTAAAATCTATTAGTAAAGGGAGATCGACGATGACTAAAGCGCGTAAAACAACACACCAGGAACGATTGGAAATTGCACAACACTGTCTGGCAGAAGATAAAAATTATCAGAAGATGGCTGATTTGTACAACGTTTCTTATTCGCAAGTTTATCAATGGGTTCGCAAATATCAAGCGCATGGCCCCGATGCATTAATTGATCGACGTGGCCGTACGTTAGAGTCGAAATCCAAGCTGAGTGAACAAGAGATTCTTCAACTGAGAATCAAAGAGTTGGAGCGTCGTAATACCTATTTAGAAGCAGAGAATGGTCTAATAAAAAAGTTGAAAGAAATCGAAAGGAGGCGGTAACCGCCACAGCAGTAAGAAACGATTCTAAGTTTAAAGCGATTCAGATGCATCACGAAGAAACAGGCTGTACCATTACCCTATTATGCAATTTATTAGAGGTGTCACGTTCCGGCTACTATAAGTGGCTAAATCGTGAAGAAACCGTACTAGATCAAGAAAATGCCTGGCTAATGGCTGAAATCGAATGGGTCTTCCAATTATATGAGGGGATTTTTGGCTATCGTCGTGTACAGATACATATTAATCGTTATCACTCAAGAAATTATAGTTTGAAAAGGATTCGCCGCTTAATGCAATTAATGGGCTTGAAGTCCCATATTCGCCGCGCAAAGGGGTATAGTGCTCAAGCGAGTTATCGTAATATAGAACCCAACCGACTGAATCGTGAATTTAGCGCAGATAGACCCAATGAAAAATGGGTCACAGATATTACTCATCTCTTCTTTGGTATGAGTCAGAAAGCGTATCTAAGTGTAATAAAGGACCTTTATGATGGCTCAATTATTGCCTATCAAGTGAGCTTAAAAAATGATACCGTTTTAGTGATGGATACCTTAAATCAAGCAATTCAGGTTGCACCTGAAACAGGCATTTTAATTCATAGCGATCGCGGTAGTCAATATACTTCTGGTGAATATCGTCAATTTACGACACAACAAGGATATATTAGGAGTATGTCGCGTACAGGTGAAGTGTTAGATAATGCGCCTATTGAAAGCTTCTTTAGCCATTTTAAATGTGAATGTTACCATTTAAAAAAGTTTCTGACTTATGAAAAATTAGTAGAAGCTATCGATAGTTACATCAGGTTTTATAACGAAACACGATTCCAATCTAAATTAAACAACCTGACACCATTGGAGTTTCGGAATCAGGTTGCAGCTTAAATTTTATTTTATTACAGGGTCCAAGGCGCTTGTTGCTTCATCACACAACAGGACATCTGGATCATTGGCGAGGGCACGCGCTATCGCAACCCGTTGCTTTTGACCTCCTGATAATTGGCTAGGGAAATTATCGGTTTTTTCTTTCAAACCAACTAAGCTGAGCAATTCAGCTACTTTCGCAGCCACTTCTTTCTTATTCAATCCGCTGCCTTTTAATGGGAAAGCGACATTTTCAAAAATCGTGCGTGATTCCATTAAGTTAAAATGTTGAAAAATCATCCCAATTTTCTTACGAGCTTCCCTTAAATCTTTAGGTGCTAACTCCATTAAATTCTGTCCATTGACATTGACTGTTCCTTTAGTTGGTCTTTGTAACAAGTTAATCGTCCGCACTAACGTACTTTTCCCCGCACCACTATAACCAACAATTCCAAAGATCTCGCCTTGTTCGACTGCCATCGAAACATCTTTCACCGCTGTGACGACACGATCATCGTCATGAAAAATCACATCTATATCACGTAATTCAATCACATATGTACCTCCTCTAAATACTGCATTTACTTACAAATAAAAACCGCTCATCTATGGATGAACGGCAAAAAAACGATAGAGAGTCTGTATTAGAATTCCATCGTTTCTTCTTTTCCATCCCCGAAAAATAGAAACTAAATTATTTGGCAGGTCTCCTGGCTCATGCTTCGTCCTACTACAGCCCTTCCCGTATTCCTAACCTACAGCTAGGTGATACAGTGGTTTACTGATTCGTCCACACTAACAGTTGCGGGGGCAGCTCCAGCTTTCAACTGGATTCCCTTTTAAGGCATTGCGATGCCGCCAAATAATTAGGCACTATATATTGTATTGTAACACTATATTTTAAACCCATTAACACTACATGTAGTATTGCAACATATTCATTAAGCTAATCATAGGTTATTTAGATTTCTATAAAGTAAGGTTAATAGCACAATTAGACAGATTGTCTTACATAGAAAGAGAGCTGGAATAAACTTTCAGCCTCGCTTTTTTTCACGTTGGGTGATTTTATATGGTTCACCTTTGCTATCATAGGTAATCCATTCGCCCACCGGGTCTCCTTTTTCAAAGTAGCCTGAACGCTTAATGGTGCCATCAATGCGGTACCATTCCCAATAGCCTTCTGGTTGGTCGTCAACTATTTTGCCTTTTGACCAGATGGTCTCGCCACTTGCATGGTACTTGATTGTGTAGCCATCCACTACTTCTATTTTCTTTTGCTTGATGCTTTTTGGATTGATTTTCTCACTTTTATTGCTCATCATGCTTATCCTCCCAACTTTATTTGACTGCAAAAATTCATTCTGATTCTATTCCTTTAACTCAAAGTATAGTGTCAGACACCGTAACGTTTTATCGCGCGTTGGAATTGCCTTTTCACAACCATATGACCTTGACCACTAGACCTCAAATTTTTCTAACACAAAATTGTTGTTAGACGTGTTTATCACGACATCAAAGTGTTCGCTGTAAGGGTGCATAAACCGTTCATACTGAATTCGCCGCTGTGGGTGGAACTCTTTTAAATCAGTCAGTTTGACGCCCCGCTCTATGACATCACGATTTTCCCTTCTTCTGAGCTCTGTTTCGCTATCACAGTATAGATAAATCGATAGATCAAATAAGCCTAACTCTAAAAATGTAATGCTCATGCCCTCGATGAAACTAATTGGATAGCTTGATGAAATTAAAGAGCTAGCCATATACTCCGTTTCGATGGTATAAAAATCTAGTCCATTTCGAATCATTTGAATGTCTCGTTTTAAAGCTGGCAAATGGTGGGCTTGCGGGTGACAAGCTGTCATTTTGGCAGCATATGTTTGATGATTCAGTTTCTCTAAGATTTTCTGTACTATTGCTTCCAATTTTTCACTTTCTTTTTTTGACTAGGATTTACTTTACGGTTGTTCCATTATAATGCGACATCTTCTTCTCCTGCAAGTTTACTGATGGATGTGTGACGATTTGGTTTTGGGAAATACTAGACAGAAAAAGGTACATCTCAGGTTTTAAACCTCGATGTACCTTCTAAATTAATGTGATGCCGGCTATAGGGATCGAACCTACGGCCTCCGCGTTACGAGTGCGATGCTCTACCAACTGAGCTAAACCGGCATTCTTTGTGTTTTGAACTACAAAGAATATAATAAACCTTTCAGCCAAAATGTAAAGGTCTTAGTGAAAAATAACACAGCTAGTTTTCAGTTTCAAGCTCATTCCTCTAACTCAGGATGGTTAATCCCTAGAATACGTTGTTGGCGTTCCTCGATATTTTGAATATCTAGTCTTTCCGTAAAATTGGGACTCGTTAGATTAAACAGATAATTACTGTAATCCTTAATATAGTTTAGCTTCTTCGGATGTGCAGAATAAGCAACTGTCAACAAAGAGTCAAACAGTGCCACCACTCCAGAAATATCTTGCTTCATATAGTGAATTAATTGCCAATAACTTTCATATAAGTCTTTTGGAAAATTATTGAAATCATAAATCACGTTACCTCCCGAAGAAAATGTCTCATCAGTGTCTTCGCCCATTACCACAAACCTTCCTGGTATACTGGCAAATTTTGAATCCAACAAAGCCTTGTAGTTTAAGATATAAATGGCGGTATTAGGATCATTTATGCCTGGCGAAACCGCCCTCAGAGCTACTTCAATCAATTTAGCTCGAGCAAAATTTGGATCGTACATAGAAGAAGGTTTTTCTTCATAAGTTAGGGTGCGGTTTATTGCCGCTTGGAGCTGTGATTCATCTTCAACTTTTCGGTTAGTGTATAAGTCGACGACCGGCTGATTTGTGGAAATAAACTCTCCTATTCTTAAATGTAGTACCATGGTGCCTTTGAATTCCTTGCTCAGTTCAACTAGTCGATTAAAATTAATATATTCAACATAACCACTCTCGTTAGCATTTACTGTGAAGATGTGTAGCGTGTCTATTTGAGGAAGATGATCAAACAAAGGCATTTCTTGAAAGTAATCAATCGTTTCATCCGCAACTGACTCGGCCTCCTTGTACAATTTCGTCACAAGATGGTCCAATTGTACGGATATCGCCACATTATAAACAAACTTTATAAAGTAAAAAACGCAGGCAAGGGCATACAATAAGGCAATGGAGGCCGAAATAACTAAATATTCATCCTCTGAATTGCGCATAAAAAACAAAGAGGAAAGACAGTAAATAAAACCACCAAGAAAAATCCCCAAAGTTTGCATAGATGTTTTCTGCAAGAGAAAATTCTCGACCGTCCGGGGGCTGAAATTAGAAGAATAGAACGAAATGACCGATAACATCGTCGCAAACGTGAAGGTCGCCACTGAAAAAAGGGAGCCCGCTAGCAGGCTCAAGATTGATTTGGCCAAATTGACGCTCGTTAGAAAAACAGTCGGGAAATAGTCCAACACATTAATCGACCTTGTGTCGAGCAGGATAACACCAATCGCTAAAATGAAAGAAAAGAGCACGCTCCCTCCTAAAATAAGCCAAATACTTTTATCTTCAAAAAATAAGCGAAATGCCTTGACCATGATCTATTACCCCTCCCTTGATAGAATTATTTTCTCTATTATACCATTCGCTTCATAGGAATGACTTCTTTTTAGCCATACTTTTTCTGATGTTCCTTCTTCAACTTTAAATACGCCTCATCTTCCCTGACAATTTTCCACTTCTCTTCAAAGATAGCGGCTGACTTTGCTTTTTCTTCGTCTAGTATTCTTTCTTTTATGTCGCCATTTTCATCATATTTTCGGCCACCTTTATAATTGGCGTAACGTCTAGATCTAGTGTAGCCCATTTGAAGAAACTTCCGAGCCATATCCATGCCGACAAAATCACCGGCTGTCTGGTAAGCCAAAAACAGCTGGTAGATTTTGTCAGAAGATACTTTAGCGATTTCCGGAGTCTTAAAACGCCAGTGTGGTAGTATCTCGCTCTTATAAGGTTCTACCAGAAGCACCCCTTGTTCTCCTCGTCCCACTCGATACAATTCAGGCTGGTCCCGGAAGTTTATCTGAGCGAAATCCAGTTCATAATCAAATGCCATGTTATTCCCCCTCATGTCGATCCATTTCACTTTTTCTGTTTAGTTTTGTTACTAAACATGACGTTAATTTTGTGTTCCAGGCAACTATCTTGTCTGCTCCTAACCGGAAGACAAAAAAGCTAGATTCGTAAAGGTCTCGCTAACATTTGTCTGTAAATTGTTTTCAATTTTATCATCATTTATGGTACGAATGTCCGTATCATCGATAGGTAATAAAATCTATTAGCTATTTGGTACGATTCAAAAAAACCTCAAGTAGCCACCGTAGATTTACTTGAATGGGCTTGAGATTCTTATAAAATGGATACTATGTTAATTATCATTTTTTTATTTACTTTTGTTAGTTTTATTGCTTTTTTTATACAAGCCTTTTGGTGTTTTGTGATTAATACTTTGAACTCATGTTTTACTTGATATCATTTCTATAATTATTACCAAAAATTATAACTCATTATAGTATAAACGTACTACTTCTGACATTAATTGTCTTCTATCATTTAGAAAGTCGTTATATGAAGCAATATCCATCCCTATAAGATTTAAAGGGATCGCATTCTCTTTAAAATTCTGTTCCAATTTTTGTATCGATTGTATTTCACCTAATTCTAGTTGTCCGCTTTTAATTTGTTCCATAATCCGACCGAGATATTCCTTAGGTGCGTGATTACTAATTCGAATATTAATTGGCTGTTCCGCATATACATAGTTTGAAAGTTGATTGTATTGGTTCTGCTTAAAACCATTCTTAACTAAGTAATTTTTAGGGAAAATATGGTGAAGATCCCCTCTTTCCTCTAATAACTGCTGAACTGTAATCTTATCTGATAGAAAGGCTTTTGTTTTATTGAATACTTGTGCCATTAAGAACACATTGAAATAAGGACTTCTTATACTGTTTGTATTATAGTTATCCGGCAGTATCGTTTCCCAGTAAGAGTCTCCTAATTCACCTTGTTCCGTTCTATGTAAATAAACTTCAGGATCTTGTTCATTAAAACGTTTTATATCGAAATCAATTTGAGATTCAGGTGATGAGGAATATTTTCCAGTTAGTGTCGCTAACACATACCACTTTCTGACAACTTTCTGTACAATATGGTCTGCATATCCTTTTTCCCGTAATAATAAAAATAATGCATAAGCAAAGTTAATATTATTTTGTGATGTAATCATTTTTTTATCTACTACACCAATAGATTTAATAATCATACAAAAACGTTTAAAGTTTATCTCATTTAAAAATTGCTTTAACCCTTCATCAAGGAGAGTAAAAGTTTCTTGAATAATTCGATCTTCATAGCCTCTTGTTTCAAAATTACGTCCTGAAAGTAAGCTAACTAAATCAGACATTCTTCCCCGTTTAAATTTAACAGCAAAGATAACTCGAATGATATCGTTATATTTTGGTAAAAATACGCTAGATTCATAATTTGTTACCCACTTGATTAAGTGAAAATAATCAGATTGAGTAAATTCACTATCGTTGTTCAGAATCGTTTGCAGGTTAGAAGGTGTCTGAATAACATTTGCAAAGTAATCAATTGTTTTTCTAATTAGAGGACCGTTATATACATTGTTTACTGCAATTTTAGACATCACAAAATCAGATTGACTTAAAGAGGTTCCTTGTGAATTTATCCTAACAAATATTTGGTTAACGGTATCAATCCCTAGCTCAGAGTTTAATTCAATAATCCCAATTTGATTATTCTTAATATTTATCAATTTTTGAATTCTTTGATTTAATTTATCAGGATTTACGTCTGGATGTTTTTCACAGTAGTCCATAATGAATTGGTATTGACTAAAGTCTGGTTTGAATAGTGCTGAAATATCAGGTATCCACGCTTCATCTTTAATAATTGCAGCATTAGAAACTTCAAATACTCTGGTTTTTGGATTAAAAGCGATAGTAATGCGTCCTTTACTATAGTTATGATCAATAACTGGTTCGCCTGAAATTGCAGCCATTAAAGCTGTTACTCTTTGTTGACCATCAATTAAAATGTTTTTTCCCTGTGATAAGGAGCCGTCCTTTAATCTTACATCAGGATTTTTCCAAGTAATAATATATCCTACAGGGTAGTTTTTAAATAAAGAATCTATTAAGTCCCTAACCTTAGATTTTTTCCACACAAATGGTCTTTGGATTTCAGGGATGGCTACTTGACCATCTCTTATCCAACCCAGTAAAGTACTGATCGTATAATTATTAACATTGTAATTTGACATAGTTTCCTCCTCCAAAAGAGATTAAATGGCTTTTATTCTGTGTAAATTGGACCCTTAGTCAAGGACATTTTTCAAAACGGCCTCTCTTTTTTAAAAACCTCCCTTTTATAAGGTTTAACCTTCAATTTACATTGCACTTTCATTCACATCACA
>NZ_JBQKLF010000011.1:0-93537 GCF_052116365.1 Fundicoccus sp. Sow4_D5
CACCCATAAACCCAAAGGTGTCACTCCATTCCACTGCGTGACGATTAAATGAAAGCACCCATGCTCTTTATCAAATCGTCCGGTCCGATAGGAGCGGACACCTTTATCTTTCTATACAAGCTGTGCCCGTCAACAAGCGGTTTGCTATAAACTGACCGTCTGACCATCCTACAATTCCAACAAACTTTCGAAATTTTCAATCCCCTCTCAAACTCATCTACCCATCCTAATTACTCGATCTCTCAAAGTCACCATTGTCGCACAAGCCTTCTCTTTCTCCCCTCCATCAAACATAGTCAAACTTTCACCCAGATTTGTTCGCGTCCTAAAAGCTCACTGGAGAAGGCGGGACTGGACTGGCTGGCTCTAGGCCGCTTGGCGCACATGAAGTCCTGGGAGCCAAGCGACCTAGGACTTCAGTAGACAGGCGAGTGGTAATCTCCTTGCCGGCTGCGGCGACCACCGCAGACCAACAAGAGATGAAGACGTGCCCCAGCTAGTCCAGGCACCGCCTTCGCAAGCGAGCCCGCGCCACCCAACAACACCTCAACAACACCCCACCCCTCAAAAAATAAGCTACCAAACTTCTTACAAGACACCATCATAAGGCTAGCAAACTTGACTTTTTGTGGTATGCTTATTGATACGAAAAACTGATGGAATGGAATGAGGAACGCCTATGAAGCAAGAAGCTAAACGTAATACGACCCACTTGTCGCGCTATGTGCCAGACCTTGAGCCGGAAGCACTCCAGGCTCAATTGAAGATTGACCATGCGCCGGTTCGTCTATCGATGAATGAAAATGTCTACGGCCCATCGCCCAAAGTGGCTGAAGCCATCCAGGCATGGACGGGCGCCCATGCCCACCGTTACCCGGATACGCGCTTGACTCAACTGCGCGAGGCGCTGGCGACTTATCACGGCGTAGATCCTGATGCTCTGGTGTTCACCAACGGCTTGGACGAGATGATTCAAATCTTGCCGCGTACTTATATAGAACCGGGCGATGAAGTTCTGGTCCATACGCCAACTTTCCCGGAATATGCCAGCCAAGCGCGCGTCGATGGCGCAAGCATTATCGAGGTGCCGGACAAGCAACTTGCGGTAGATTGGCCGGGCATGAAGGCTGCCATTAGTGAGCGCACCAAGTTAATTTACTTATGTAACCCGAATAATCCGACCGGTAATATGGAGCCCTTGGACCAAATTGAAGCCTTTCTGGATCAAGTTCCAGCCAACATCCTGGTCGTTCTGGACGAGGCTTACTTCCAATATAGTGGTCTAGCAGAGACGCAATCTGGCTTCTCAATTTTTGCTGATTACCCGAACTTGATGATTATGCGTACTTTCTCGAAAGCTTATGGCTTGGCTAATATTCGCTGTGGTTATACGGTTTTACATCCGCAGGCGGCTGAAATTGTTGATGCCACGCGCACACCCTTCAACGTGTCGGGCTTAACTGAAATTGCAGCTCTCGCTGGTTTCCAGGACCATGATTATCTTGCGGAAATTGTCGAGGCGAACCGCCAGGAGCGTGAGTTGTGGCTGGCTTTCTTTGAGGAGCTGGGCCTGACTCATTATCCAAGTTATACGAACTTTGTGATGTTTGAAGTCGACGACGCAACTACTTTAATCAGAATATTCCGTCAAGCCGGTTATATGGTCAGCACCCATAGCTTCCCGAACTGGATTCGTCTAACGATTCCAGAAGCAGGCGATGGTGCCCGCCTACGGACACTGATGCGCCAAGCCCTCTCGTAAGCGAGGGTTTTTTGTGTTAGAATAATGAACGAGAAAATATTCCCATAAGTTGTGTTGAAATATTTTGTGAGGATGTTGAAAAAAGATTTGGGCGTTAGCTACAAGTCACAAGAAATAGGTGAAGAGATTGAAATATTTGGCGATTGATAGTTCAACCAAGGCTTTAAGTTTGGCCTTGCTTGACGATGAGACAGTGCTAGCGGAAAACACGCTACTAGCCGAGCAACAACACGGCGTCCTATTAGTACCAGCGGTGGCTCAATTGATGGAACAATTAAATTGGAAAACGAGTGACCTGGACGGCTTGATTACCGGGATTGGACCAGGCTCTTATACAGGTTTACGTGTAGGAGTGACTTTCGCGAAAACATGGGCGAACTCTAAAAAGCTGCCATTATATACCGTGTCTTCGCTCGCCTTGATGGCAGCGGCGGCGATTGATACGCAAGTCGACACACTGATACCGGTAATGGATGCAAGACGTTTGTCAGCCTACACGGCGGTTTACACGGCACGTGAGGGGCAACTGGAAGTCGTTGTGCCGGATGCTCATGTGGATTGGCGCGAATGGCTACAAGCAGTGGCGGACCAATTGGGCGACGAGGTTGTCTTGGTGGGAGCCGGCATTGATGAGTTTGTTGAAGCTTTCTTGGAGGACTTTCCAGACAAGAAGGTTCGAAAGTTGGATGATTGGTCTACTTGGCCACATGCTAGTAAGGCCCTATTGTGTCCGTGGTCTCGTGTGAGTGAGGCGACGTTGTTGGCGCCGAATTATGCGCATGCGACGTTGGCGGAGCGTGAGTGGGCGCAGAAAAATAATACGACTATTGCGAGTGAAGGCGATCATGAAGAATTTATTGAACATTTTACGTAATCAGGAAGTTTATCAAATGGCGACACAGGCGGTGCATTCTTTGAATTATGAGTTGACGGGTGAGGCGGCGCGTAAGGCGTCTGATGGTGTGAAGCATCCTGTTATGGCGCGGATTGCGGCTAAGTTGGAGGGTGAGTCGGATGTGCGTCTGGCGCGTGAGGGTGAGTCGGATTATGTGATTCATTTGCGTGTGGCGACGGCGGCCGATATTGAGGCGATTACTGCTTTGGAGTTGGACGGTTATGATGGTTATTTGGCTTGGGAGCAGGAGGATTTTGAGCGTGATTGGCGGACGAATCCTTATGCGGTCTATTTGTTGTTGGAGCATCATTCGGTAAATGATGAGGATGTGGCTTTGGTTGGTATGGTCACTGGGCGTTTTCTGGCCAAGAAGGCGCATGTGTCGCATTTGATTGTGCATCCTGATTTTCAAGGGCATGGTCTGGGCAGTTATTTATTGAACCAGTGGTTGACTTTGGCCAAGGACGAGAAGATTCGTCAGGCGAGTTTAGAGGTGCGTGAGTCGAATTTGACGGCGCAGATGTTGTATATGAAGCATGGTTTCACGGTGTCGCAGAAGAAGTATAATTATTATTACAATAATAACGAGACGGCGCTGTTGATGGTGCGGCCATTGAATTAGCGAGTGTGTGCTTGGAATGTTGAAGGAGAGGGGGCTGAGGAAATGAGTGGAACAGAACGTAATCGTGGTCGTGACCTGGAGCGTGAGGCGCTGGAGGAGACGGTATTGAATGTGAAGGTGGTTCCTTTTAGGGGAATCGAGTTGCCGCAAGTCCTGCGCTTACAGATAATTGTGGCCAATGAGGCGACGTTTGCTTGGTCAACGGCGATGAGTGAGGCGGATTTCGCCAACGCGCAGTCTGAGTATTATGTGATGGTGCGTGATCGTGATGAGCTGCTGGCTTATGTCAGCCTCCATCATATTCTGGATGAGGCCACGATTAACACGGTCTTTGTTGAGCCGTCTTGGCGTCAATTGGGACTGGGGCTGCATTTGTTTAACTTTGTCTTGGACCAGTTGGCGGCGCGCGACATTTTAAATTTATTTTTGGAAGTGCGGGCGAAGAATGTGCCAGCGCGTGCCTTGTACAGGGCGGCTGGTTTTGAAGAATTGGTCGTACGTCAAGGCTACTACCAGGACCCGGCCGATGATGCGGTGATTATGCAGAAGCATTTGGCGGGTGCTGGTCAGGGTGCTGGTGCGGGTGTTGTGGAGAGCGACGAAGGCCTAGAGGGCGTGAAGCAAAATCAAGAAAGAGGTGCTGGCGATGAGTCAGATTCTAGCGATTGAATCGAGCTGTGACGAAACGAGTGTCGCAGTCATTGAAAATGGTTCGCTCATAAAATCGAATATTGTGGCGTCACAAATCAAGAGCCACATGCGTTTTGGGGGCGTTGTGCCGGAAGTGGCTAGTCGTCACCACGTTGAACAAATCACGCAAGTCATCGACAAGGCCCTGGTCGGAGCTGGCTTGACCAGTGTAGACGATGTCGACGCGATTGCGGTGACGCAAGGGCCAGGACTTGTGGGGGCTTTATTGGTCGGCTTGACGGCTGCCAAAACTTTGGCTTTTGTCCACGACAAACCCTTGATTCCCGTCAACCACCTGGCTGGTCATATTTACGCAAGCCAGCTGATTCAGCCACTGAAGTTTCCTTTGCTGGCGCTGATTGCTAGCGGTGGACATACGGAACTGGTTTACATGCCGGAGGATGGCGTCTTCGAAGTCATCGGCGAGACCCAAGATGATGCGGTCGGTGAAGCTTATGACAAAATAGGGCGCATGTTGGATCTGCCTTATCCAGCGGGGAAACACATGGATCAACTAGCTCAAGAAGGTAGTGAAAGCTATCAGATCCCGCGCGCAATGTTGCATGAAGATAACTTGGACTTTAGCTTTTCAGGAATGAAGAGTGCAGTCATGAACCTGATCCATAATGCTCGCCAACGTGGCGAAACAGTGGTACCAAAGGACTTGGCGACTTCATTCCAGAACGCTGTTGTGGAAGTATTAGTCGAAAAGACGGTTCGTGCGTTGAAGGAATACGGTGGGGATGTTGCTGGTGAATCTGCTGGTTCTGATAGAGGTTCGGGCGTGCTGCCTGTGCGTCAGTTCGTTCTAGCGGGCGGCGTGGCGGCCAATTCAGGTTTACGCGAAGGCTTGACCTCGCGTCTAGCCGCTGACTTTCCTGAACTAGAAGTGTTGATTCCACCTTTATCACTGTGTGGCGACAACGCCGCTATGATTGGAGCAGCCTCTCACCATCTATATAAAGAGAAAAAGTTTAGTGATTTAATGATTAACGCCAAACCAGGCCTGATGTTATAAAAAAGACTGTAGAAGCCGCCCTTGGGCGGCTTTTTATATTTGGGAAGGTGAGGTGAGTATGGCGAAAGAAAAAGGCGTCCGACCTGGGTGGCCGGACGATTAGGGGTGACGGTGTCCGACCTGTGCGGCCGAACGATTAGGGGTGACGGTGTCCGACTTGTGCGGCCGGACGATTAGAGGGAAGGCGTCGGATTTAGGTTGCTGGATGATGTGAGGGGGCCGACTTGTCCGGCTGGCCGATTTGAGGTGAGGGTGCTTTTGTATAATCGTCACGAAACGTAGTGAAGTGACACCTTTATGTTTTTCTAGATGAAATGAATTTACACTTAGCCAAGTGGTGGCTACTAACCATTCTAATTGTTCCACTCAGACTTTGAGTGGTCACGTTAAAGGTTTAATTGTCCCACTCAGAGTTTGAGTGGGCACGTTAAAGTTTTAATTGTTCCACTCACATCTCGAGTGGAACAATTAAACCTAAAACATCACCTAATAGGTGTAATATCAAGAGGGATTATCAAGAACATTACCTTAATTCCAGACATTCCCATCATATTTCTCCCGAAACCCTTCTAATTGTCCCACTCAGAGTTTGAGTGGGCACGTTAAAGTTTTAATTGTTCCACTCACATCTCGAGTGGAACAATTAAAACTAAAACATCACCTAATAGGTGTGTCATCAAGAGGCATCATTAAGGAAATCACCTGAATTCCAGACATTTCCATCATATTTCCCCCCAAAACCATTCTAATTGTTCCACTCAAACTTTGAGTGGTCACGTTAAAGTTTTAATTGTTCCACTCACATCTCGAGTGGGACAATTAAATCTAAAACATCACCTAATAGGTGTAATAACAAGAGGGATTATCAAGAACATCACCTGAATTCCAGACATTTCCCTCATGTTTCCCCCAAAAACCATTCTAATTGTCCCACTCAGACTTTGAGTGGTCACGTTAAAGGTTTAATTGTTCCACTCACATCTCGAGTGGAACAATTAAACCAAAACATCACCTAATAGGTGTGTCATCAAGAGGCATCATTAAGGAAATCACCTGAATTCCAGACATTTCCATCATATTTCTCCCGAAACCCTTCTAATTGTCCCACTCAGACTTTGAGTGGTCACGTTAAACGTTTAATTGTCCCACTCAGATCTCGAGTGGGACAATTAAAACGACACGAACCCTAATACAAGAATGATAACTAACACAAGACCATTATTTTCCTCTACGAGGTGCTCGAATAGGCACGGTTCCATAAGGCTGACGGAAATATGGATTGATGTAGGCTGCATACTTCCCGCGGCTACTCATCTTGTAGCGGGCACCTAGAATTTGGCGAATGGTTTTGCGAGGCACCTGTCCAGCCAAAAACCACTCGATGTCTGCGACCGTCACGACAGGAGCATCGTGGAATATCTTGCAATAATCCTCGACCGCGTGCCAGATGGCCTCTCCCTTACTAAACCGATAACGCCCACATGGACACTCGAGCGACCGTTGGGTCACCAGCAGGTGGCGGCCGCCACACTCTGGACACAACAGACCTGTTTCGAGCCGCGCCAAATGGGCATCCTCAACACGCGGGGCCCAATACTTGCTCTGACTCTCCAAAGTCAGCAAGCGACTGGCCGCCCACTGAGCCCCGACACTCCCCCGGCCGTGACGACTGCCATAGGCAGCCGCTGATTCTTTCTGCAAGTCTTGCAAGGTTCGCATCACATGCGCGCGAGGGATGCAGCCAAAAGCAGCTGTATCGTCCACCGATACCAACTGATCCGAATTCATGAACATCAACATACCTTCCACAGGCAGATCCAAACCTACTCGTTTGGTCAAAGCGCGCAGACGATCCATCGAAGACTGGAAGGCCGCCAACGGATTACTCTTGGCCTCGTTCCCGCCAAAGTATGCACGCCCTTGAGCATAAGAGAAATCCACCCGATAATACTTCGCATTCAAATTATAAATGCGGTGATGCGTAATTAACAGCACATCACACTCGACCTGCTGGTCCAGCCAAACATTACGCCCGACCCAAGCCTCCTCACCAAACACTGACTTCACCATCTCCAATAACTCAGCCTCGCCGCGCGCGCCACACTCTTCCAGACCCAACTTGAACAACTCGTCCTCACTCAAAGCCCCACGACGTGCCATCGCATGATACCAATACAAATTTCCGGTCATATATTGTCCTCCTTTTTACCATCTATCTATAAATACGTAAAAAGAGACCCAATCTCACTTTAAAAATTTATTAAATTTTGAAAATATTGCAAATACTTTTCCGGCCTGTTAAACTATTCATATGAATAATTAATCATAAGTAGGTGAAAACAATGGAGAAACTGCATAAAATCAAGGAGGCCAGCCGGATATTCAAAGTATTAGCCGACCCGACCCGCCTGGCGATCTTGCGATTACTTGAAGGCAAGGAGCTTAATGTGACGGCGATTTCCGAAGGACTCGAGATGGAACAATCCGCCATCTCCCATCAACTGAAAACACTCAAAGATGCCCGCCTGGTCAAAGCGCGCCGTGATGGCAAGAGTATGATTTATAGCCAACTCGACGGGCACGTCTACGAAATCCTGGCCCAAATGTTCACGCACGTAGAGGAGAAAGACTGCGACTAGACTAATAGCCACAGCCAATACCCACCCAAGACCTAACATGATATAATGCTGAGTGAAGATAAACAGAGGAGACAACCACATGATACTACTACAAGCTAACCAAGTGAGCCGACGTTTTGCAGACGCGACCCTCTATGAGAACGTGTCCTTTAGCATCCAAACGAATGACCGCATTGCACTCGTTGGACGAAACGGTACCGGCAAATCCACCTTAATTAAACAAATCATGGGCGAGGAGCCCCTATCAGACGGCGCACTGTCACGCGCCAAAGGCCTCAAAGTCGGCTACCTAGAACAACACGTAGCCATCGACTCAGACCGGACCATCTGGGCGGAAATGTTAAACGTCTTTGATGACACACTGCGCCTAAGGGACCAGGCCCAGAAGGCGGCCGAACAATTGGCCCAAGAAGCCGAGAATACCGACTCGCCAGCTTACGAGGCGGCCTTGGAGCGCTATGACCAACTACAAGAGCGCCTTAAAGATAAGAATGCCTATGCGATCGAATCGGAAATCCGCACGGTTCTACATGGCTTTCGCTTCTATGAAGAAGATTATGAGCGTCCCGTTCAATCCCTATCGGGCGGCCAGAAGACCCGCCTGGCCTTAGCGCAAATCCTCTTAATGGATTATGACCTCTTGATATTAGACGAGCCGACCAACCACCTCGACATGGAAACGCTGGCTTGGCTAGAGACATACCTATTAGGTTACAAGGGGGCGCTCCTTATCGTATCGCATGACCGCTACTTCCTGGATAAGGTGGCTAAAGAAGTCATCGAGCTGCGCCATCATACACTACACATTTATAAAGGAAACTATTCCTATTATCTGAAAGAAAAAGAGGCCCGCTTGGAACAAGAATTCAAGCTTTATGCGCGTCAACAAGATGAAATTGCAAAACTTGAAGACTATGTCCGCCGCAATCTGGCCCGCGCCTCGACCACCAAGATGGCTCAAAGCCGCCGCAAGCGACTTGAGAAAATGGACCGCCTCGAGCGTCCTAAACAAGACGCCAAAGCGCCGCGCATCCAGTTCTCAGCCCGCAAGGATTCAGGCGAACGCGTGCTAGCTGCCGACCAACTAGCCATCGGTTATCCAAACGACAAGGCACCTATCGCGACAAACATCAACATGGACTTGCGTCGCCAAGAAGCGATCGCCATCGTTGGCCCAAACGGGGTTGGCAAGACGACCTTCCTCAAGACACTTCTGGGCCGCTTAGCTCCCAAAGCCGGCGATGTTACGACGGGCACCGGCGTCGAAGTCGGCTACTACGAGCAGAATGTTAACACACTTGACCCGAATCAGACGGTTTTGGAAACATTGTGGCAGGCCCAGGATAACACTGATGAGTGGATTGTCAGGAGTATTCTTGGCAGCTTCTTATTCAGTGGCGAAACTGTCGAGAAAAAAGTGTCCATGCTGAGTGGTGGTGAAAAGGCCCGCTTGAGTTTAGCGCTGTTGGCGACCGAGCACGATAACACCTTGCTCCTGGATGAGCCGACCAACCACCTGGACATCGACAGCAAGGAAGTCCTCGAGGAGGCCTTGATCGAGTACGACGGCACACTGCTATTCGTGTCGCATGACCGGTATTTCATCAACCGTATCGCCACCCAAGTACTGGAAATCGCAGCTGACGGCGCCACGATGTATCTGGGCGACTACGACTATTACCTGGCCAAGAAGGAAGAACTCGCCCAAATTGCCGAAATGACTCAAGGGAAAATAAGCCCTTCGAAAGGTGGCGACAAAGCAACAACCGCGTCTGCCAGTGGCGAATCTTCAAGTGGGGGCAAGGCGCAGTTGAGCTATGCCGCCACCAAGCAATTGGCGCGCGAACACCGAAAGCTAAGCCAAGCCGTGGACAAAGCTTGGGACGCCAACGAGCAACTGGATGCCCAGATTGCGAGCCTCCATCAGTCGCTTGCACAAGCGGCCGAGGCCAACGATCAAGTCCAACTGGCCGATCTCCACGATGACTTGAAGGCCGTCGAAGAAGACCAACTCCTCGCTTTAGATGCCTGGGAGAGCGCTTCCCTCGAGTTGGAAGCCTTCCTAGAAGACCACCCGGAGTTAGATAAATAAAAGTTTGATGATTTACCCTGCAAAAGCCCTCAAATCCAAGGATTCGAGGGCTTTTTGTCTAGTTAAGAATAAAGTGCTTATTTTAACGTGACGACTCACTGTTTGAGTTAGCACGTTAGATAGGTAACGAGTCGACACATTAAAGGTGATTATGAGAGAGAATCTCATAAAGTTTGAGGTTTTCGGCTCAAATCAGCGTGTTTTTTGTCATAATTTTGGCTTCATATCACGTATAAGGTGATGTTTTTATTTTAATGTGTCGACTCGCGTTTTGAGTTAGCATGTTAGATAGGTTAACGAGTCGACCAATTGGCGAGTCGACACATTAAAGGATGATTACGAGAGAGCTTCTAGTAAAACGTGATGTTTTGTAATCCCTCGATATAAAAGAAAATCTCTACCCACCAAAATATAAAGGAGTCACTCCATTGCATTTCGTGACAATCATAAAGCCACCGCTCTTAATCTAATCGTTCGACTCGCCAGAGTAGGACTCCTTTATCTCTTCTTGCAATCGCCGGCCTAACAAGTCGGCTTGGATCGTCTATCTCTCCTTTATCCTTTTCTTCTTGAAAGCTCTGTCTTAACAAGTAAGGTGGCTTATCAAGCCAATTAAAAAACAGCCTTTTTCTAAAGGCTGTGGGCGTTTCCCTACTAAATATAATGTTAATGGTTGTCGTCTTCATCGTAGCCGAGACGTTCGGAGGCGTCGTGGGCGGCTTCTTTCATAATTTTGATGAATTGTTCAAGCTTGCCTTTGTTGACGCGTGATAAGGGGCCGACAACTGTGATGGCACAAGCAATCTTGCCTGACATATCCCGGACTGGTACGGCAATCGAATAGTTATTCTTGGTGATTTCTTCGATACTCATCGCATAACCTTGACGGCGTACTTTTTCAAGTTCCTTCTTGAACTTGATGGGGTTAGTAATCGTGTGCTCGGTGTAAGCCTTGACACCATCTTCGAACATTTGATCAATCACCTCAGGGTCTGCCTCTGCCAAGATGACTTTTCCGGAGCTGGCTGCGTAAGCAGCATTATGGGCACCGACAGAAGTTAGAATGTTGGAATAGTAGGGGCCAGTGTTTTTGTTGAGATAGATAACATCTTGTCCCTCTAAAACCGCTACGTGTGCACTCTCACCGGTTTGAAGGACGATATTATTTAAAACGGGTGCGACTTCACGGTACAATTCGTTCGTGCTTGTCAAGGCGCCTCCTAAAGTTAAAACGGAGTAGCCGAGACGGTAGCCAGCCGTTTCAGTGTCTGGTGCTAGAAAGTCTTCTGAAACTAAGGTGCTGATTAGGCGACTGACAGTTGATTTTGACACACCGAGCTCTTCGGCTAGATCACTGACTCGCTTAACTGGTTGTGTGGTTGTAAAGCTCTTCAAAATTTTTAGCGCATTTTTAACAGATGATAATTGACCCGACCTTTTTTCACTCATCCAAATTCCTCCTACGATCTAATTTACTAACCATACAGGCAAGACTTACAAGCGACATACTCAAGCGACTTACTCAAGTGACATATTATAGTAGCTTTACCTTCCACACGATCTTTACAAGTCAGGCCCGAAAGCTAGCCGACCCCTCACTTCTCCTAGACTTTAGCGAGGTGCCAAGGTTGCGAGCTATGTGTTGGAGGGCGTATCTTGCTTCTAGCGAAACAAATGGGGAGCCCTATTTTGCCATGAAAGGAAGCGGTTTCTTTGTTAGAATACGCTTTCATGTTAACATTATTTGCGTATGTTGTAAATGTTATTTGTTTGTTGCGTCTATCGCAACAAATGGGTGCATCGGCTTTTGGGATGGGTTATTATGTAGTTGTAGCCAAGAGGTAACGCTTACAAGTTGTAAGTTGTGAAGGCCTCTGATTGAAAGGAGCATATCATGTCGAAAGTTTATGAACCTTATGTGGTTAAGTTGGCACATCACTTGTGTGAGGCCTTTAATCAGCAGGAGGGTGTGTCGCCAGTAGTTTCAGAGCATCCGGCTTTAACAGTCAAGGAGGCTTATGACATTCAATTATATAATATCAATGCTCAGCTAGCTGATGGAAAAACGATTGTTGGTAAAAAAATCGGTTTGACTTCTAAAGCGATGCAGGAGTCATTAGGCGTGGACGAGCCAGATTATGGTCACTTGTTAAATGATATGGTGATTACAAAAGAGTCGCCAGTTATTTATTCGGATCAAGTCTTACAACCTAGAGTTGAGGGTGAGTTAGCTTTTATCTTGAAGGAAGATTTAGTTGGACCTAACGTCACAGTTGAAGAGGTGCTTGCTGCTACTGAGAGTATTGTCGCAGCCATCGAGATTGTGGATAGTCGTGTCAAAGATTGGCAAATTACGTTACGTGATACAGTGGCTGACAATGGGTCATCTGCTTACTATATTCTAGGTGACAAGGCGTTTTCTCCGGCTGAGTTAGATCGTGTCGGCGTGAAGATGCAATTGTTCAAGAATGGCGCCTTCATTAACGAAGGGGATGGTTCAGCAGTTCTAGGCGATCCAGCTTACTGTGTGGCTTGGTTAGCTAACAAGTTACATCAATTTGATATTAGTCTTAAAAAAGGCGAAGTCATTCTAGCCGGTGCGTTATCAGCGGCAATCCCAGCAGAAATCGGGGATGAGTTTGAAGTTAAGTTTACAGAAGGTTTAGGTAACGTCAGCATTAAATTTGAAGAAAGGTAGAGTGAGTGAATTTGTCGAGAAAAGTTACAGCAGCAATTATCGGCCCTGGTAATATCGGTTCTGACTTAATGATGAAGTTGTTAAGATCAGATGTCATTCAACCTATCGCGATGATCGGCGTTTCAGATGATTCACGCGGTATGAAAATGGCCAGAGAAAATGGCCTAACGACAGTGCCAACTGGCATTGATGGTATTAAAGATTTAGAAGTGATTCCTGAATTAATATTCGATGCAACATCAGCTTATGCGCATGAGTATAATGCAGCGGTCGCAAAAGAATTAGGCAGTCGCATGTTTGACTTAACACCCGCCGCAATTGGTCCTTTCGTTTCACCAACGGTTAACCTTGAGGAACATATCGATGCAGAAAACGTCAACATGATTACATGTGGGGGGCAAGCAACGACACCAATCATCTCAGCAATTTCTGATGTGGCTCCGGTTGAATACGCTGAAATTGTCGCAACAATTTCAAGTAAATCAGCTGGTCCTGGAACGCGTGCTAACATTGATGAGTTTACTGAAACAACTGCTAAGGCGATTGAAGAAGTCGGTGGCGCTAAAAAAGGGAAAGCGATTATTATCTTGAACCCGGCTGAACCACCCATCTTAATGCGTGATACGATTTATACTTTGATCGAAGGCGAGTTCGAAGAAGCAGCCGTTATCGCTTCCGTAGAAAAACGCGCTAAAGAAATCCAAGCCATTGTACCGGGGTATCGTTTAAGAACAGCGCCAATTATTGATGGTCAATTGGTAACAGTCTTTGTTGAAGTAGAAGGCGCAGGCGATTACTTGCCAGTCTACTCAGGAAACTTAGATATCATGACTGCTTCTGCAGTGGGTGTTGCCGAACGTGTTGCTCGAGAAATATTAAAAAAAGAAGCATAGGAGGTGCACAAAAGAATGACTAAAAAAGTAACAGTACTAGAAGTTGCCTTACGTGATGGTTCCCATGCGGTGCGCCACCAATATACGCTCGATCAAGTAACATCGATTGTTAAAGGCCTAAATGATGCCAAAGTGCCTTACATTGAAGTCTCACATGGTGACGGTATCGGCGGATCATCTGTTCAATACGGTTTTTCACATACTTACGATATTGACTTAATTAAAGCGGCTAAAGAAGTTGCCGATTATTCCAAAATATCTGTACTCTTATTACCAGGTATTGGAACGGTTGAAGATTTGAAATTGGCGCGCGCAGCCGGTGCCGATATGGTCCGCGTTGCCACTCACTCAACGGAGGCAGATGTTTCAGCTCAACATATTAAGTACGCTAAAGAAGTACTTGGTATGGAAGTGGTTGGTTTTCTAATGATGGCTCATATGACAACGCCAGAGCGTTTAGTTGAAGAAGCCTTAAAAATGCAAAGTTATGGCGCGGACATTATTTATGTCACAGACTCAGCCGGTGCGATGTTACCTGGCGGTGTAACAGAACGTGTGACAGCTTTAGTTGCTGCACTAGATGTACCCGTTGGCTTCCATGCGCATAACAACTTGGGATTAGCGATCGGTAATACGTTAGCAGCGATTGATGCTGGTGCAAGTTTTGTCGATGGCAGTGTCAGAGCTTTAGGTGCAGGTGCAGGTAACACACAAACAGAAGTTTTAGTGGCGGCTTTAGATAAAGCTGGTATCGAAACAGGCGTAGATGTTTACGGCATTATGGATGTGGCAGAAGATTTAGTGGCACCTATTATGGAATCACCACAAATCGTTGACCGTGACAATATTGTCTTAGGTTATGCCGGCGTCTACTCAAGCTTTAGATTGTTCGCTCAAAGAGCAGGTAAGAAATACGATTTAGAGCCACGCGATATTCTGACTGAATTAGGCCGTATTGGCGTAGTCGGTGGCCAAGAAGATATGGTGGTGGATGTGGCAGCCAGAATGGCTGACGAACGCGACCAAGTTTAAAAGCTTGCCGTTCACCAAAAAGCTCGGTCATTAAAATGATTTGAGCATAGACAAGGCACGTCCTGTTGAAGAGGCAAGTTGCGTAAACTGGACGCGTCCTGTCAATTAGGATAGTTCCATAAACTAGGACTCGTCCCATAACCGGGACGCGACCCACCAAACCAGACGAGTCCACTCATCACAACGCCCATCAACAGGCGTCCGTCACACACCTCAAAATTTAATAGTCTAGAAATCGTCCCCGGGCGATTTCACTAAACTTAAGAATGAAAGCGGTCTTATCACCGCATTTAAACGAATGACTCACCGTATTTAAACGAATTTCCAGTTTAAAGGAGTTGATCAACGCTTCAAGCAAGGGTGTCAGTTGCTCAAGGTCTGTAATATCCTATTTTGTGAAAAAAGGTTGCCCCCAATCAACCTGTAAAAAAATAAAAACTTATTTAAGAGGAGAAATTTAAAATGACAGAAACTTACGTAGAAAAATTCCGTGATGTCCATCAATTAGCCCATGCTGAGTTATACACACCGGTGATCGATAAGTCGGTTGAGTTCTTTACAGAGATCTTAGGGATGACAGTGGTTCATGAAGAGAACGGGTCAGTTTACTTGCGTGCATACGAAGATACTTACAAATATTCGTTAATTTTAACGCCTCATCATGAAGCAGGCATGAAGCATACAGCTTTTCGTACGTATTCACCACAAGCTTTAGAGCGTCGTGTGGAAGCTTTAGAAGCAGCAGGTGTTAAGGGTGAGTGGATTGAAGAGAGCTATGGCCATGGTCGTGCTTATCAATTCGATGATTTAGATGGTCACCGTTTAGAGTTATTCTGGGAAGTTGAGCGTTACGAAGCGCCTGAGCATTTATCGTCACAATTACGCAACCGTCCACAACGTCGTCCATTAAGAGGGGTGCCAGTTCGTCGGATTGACCACGTAAACTTCTTAACTAACGAAGCAAAAGTACCTGAAAATGCGCAATTCTATGTTGATCAATTAGGCTTCAATATTCGTGAAGGCGTTAAGAAGCCAGATGGCGATTTCTTCGCAACATGGTTATCAGTGTCTCCATTAGTTCATGAGGTTGCTTTGATGGGTGATATGTTAAACGGCAGCGGTCGTTTCCACCACTTGGCTTTCTGGTATGGCATGCCTCAACATTTAAATGATTTATCTGATGTATGTAAAGAGTATGGTATTCCGATCGAAGCTGGTCCCCTGAAACATGGTGTTTCACAAGCTTTATGTATGTATGTGATTGAGCCAGGCGGCAACCGTATCGAATTATTCGGTGACTCAGGTTACTTAATTTTTGATCCAGATTTCCCAACGGTTGAATGGCCTGCAGAAGATACTGAATTAGCGATCATTTGGTACGGTGGTCGTTTACCTGAAACGTATTTCCGTCACGGAACGCCAGCGATCAAAGATGAAACAGATGACTTGAACGTTTACTTCGAGCCAGTATCAAACAAGATTTCTCAAGCCAAAGATGCTGAGCAAAAAGAGATGGTTGAGCGTATGACGCAAAGCTAATTTGAACACCCTGTACATATAAATGATTTGCTCTACTAAGCATCATTTAAAGTGATGGCCCGAGTCTGAGCATTTGCTTGGACTTTTGGCCATTAAACCAACATATTAACACATCACTATAACAAAATAGGACAAATAATAAGACGGTGTTCCGCTAGACGGGAATCTCACTGAAACATTATAAGATGTCCCGTATAATGAATATATCAAGCCTTAAGGAGGAATTTTAATCATGAGTAGACCAGAAATTGGTAAAAGTGTTAAAACAGGTAAATTTACAACGAACTATCTAGAAGTTGGTGAAAACGTAGGTGGCGTTCCATTACTTTTCATTCACGGTTCAGGTCCAGGTGTTTCAGCTTACGCTAACTGGCGTTTAGTGTTGCCACTTGTTGAAGAAACAAACCATGCCTATGCCATGGACATGATTGGTTTCGGTTATTCTGACAAACCAACGGGTGACGAAGTGGATTACGGTATCGACTTATGGACACAACAAATCGTTGACTTCATCGATGCCATCGGTGCAGACAAAGTAAACTTAGTAGGGAACTCTTTCGGTGGATCATTAGCCTTCTCAGTGGCTTTGAAATACCCAGAAAAAGTTAACAAAATTATCACAATGGGTGCAATGGGTACCCAAGGCGATATCCCTTACGGTCTAAATGAAGTTTGGGGCTACCAAGGAACGAAAGAACATATGGGCGAGTTAATCGACTTGTTTACATTCGACAAGACATTTGCTTCGGAAGAATTAACACAAGTTCGTTACGAAGCTTCAATGGAACCAGGATTCCACGAAGCCTTCAGTTCAATGTTTCCACACCCTCGTCAAGCATCTGTGGATGATCTATCATTCCCAGACGAAGACTTCAAGACGATTCAACATAAGACCTTATTAGTTCACGGACGTGAAGATAAAGTCGTTCCCGTTGAAAACTCGTTACGTTTAATCCACTTAATTCCTAACGCAGAGTTACATATCTTTGGCGGCTGTGGACACTGGACTCAAATCGAGAAGTCACAAGAATTTGCTGACCTAGTAAACAACTTCGCAGGTCGCGAGTAATTTAAAAGATTATACGAGCAATAGTGGACCATCCTTCGGGATGGTCTTTTTGTTTTATCGTGGGGTGTTGGTAGATGAAGTTGTTTAGATGAAGTTGGATGGTAATGGGTGCTTGTTAGGGGGAGTTTGGTTAGAAGGTGTAAAAAGATGGGGTCACTGTAGAAGCCGGCCCGGGCAATGCGAGAGGCACGCCTTCATCTCTTTCATAGTCAGCCGTCTTACTTGGCTACTGAATTCCTAGGTCGCTGTGCTTTCAGGACCTCATGTGGGCCAAGTGGCCTGATACTCGTATTGTCCAAGCCGGCTTCTACAGTGACCTGCTACTATACGCTACTTAAAGAATGATGGTAGGATGGACGGTGCTAGTGGATGATTAAAATTGACGGTGTAATCTGTGTGTTGTTAGCTAGGCAGCTGCTTTAATCGATAGGTATGGATGATGGCAATAAGGGATACTAACTATATAGTAGGGATAGAAATTAGCGGCAGTGAAAGTAGGATAAATGTCAGCGTGCAGAAAAGCGCTGCTTGTATAAAGCGATATAAACCTCCGTCCGATTCGGCCGGACGATTATATAAGAGCCGGTGGTTTTGTAAAATCGGCATGTCACTAAATGGAAGGCTGTCTTAGCGCTTTAATCAGTGAAAGAGTCACTCTATCTTATAATAGAAAGAACATCTAATTGTGGCGCTCGGATTTCCAGTGGTCATGTTAAAACTCTCATTGGGCGATTCAACTCCTCAGTAGTCACCTTAAAAGCTAACCATCCTAGACAACTTCTGACTGAGACAATCATTACCACCATCCTCTCTACTGAAAATTTACTTATCCATCACAAAGAAAGCACCTTCAAAGTTTTAGTTGACACCCGTCATCTGCTTGGAAATAAAAAAACAAGTCCGTTTAAAAGAAATATTTTGTGAAAAAAAATCATCGAAAACGCTATTAAAATAAACACTATAAAGTAAACTAATGAAAATTCGTGAAGACCGGCAACTGATTTTTTTAGTGGCTTGCTGCCAACGATTCAACTGAATTGCCCAAAAAATCTTAAAAAAGCGGTTAATGTTCGTCTTTCTGCCTAAGTAAGAAGCCAGGCTTAATCTCAATACGTCGATAATAGTCTCGAGTCCACTTGAAGTCTATAAGCTTGACTAATGCCATTATTAACATTCATTAAGTAGAAAAGTTTTTAGAATACTACTACAATGTACTTGTAAGCGTTTATCAAAGAAGTTTTTTGAGACTGTTTTAGTCAGAAGTGACTCCTTAATGACATGCTAATGATTCGTATCCACTAAAAGGCAACTCAAGTTGTCAGGGGGGATTCACTAGACTTTATTAAGGAAGCATGCAACCGATTGAAACTCATACATGATCTTTTGATCAACCCAAGTAAGACCCGTCGCACCGTTACTTTGGTTTTAGCATGAGACCGTGTCACCCGTGCCCCTAATCACGAGGTGAGACAGTAACCAGTGCTAAGAAGCAGTTTTTAGAGCGCCAGTTAGGCTAACTTGCGTTTCATCTAGTTACACCACAAAAAATATATCAACATATAAGCTAAAGGAGCTAGAAAACATGTCAACGAAATCAGAATTAGTTCAAGAATTATACCCAGAAGATTTATTCCACTATGCAGAGTTATTATCTGAAGGTGAAGTAGAAGTATTAGCGGCAGCTCGTAAAGTAATCGAAGCTGAAATTAAACCAGTTATCAATGAGCACTGGGAAAAAGCAGACTTCCCATTTGAAGCATTCTACAAATTAGCTGATGTAGGCATCATGAACAACCCTAAATTATACGTTGGTCGTGAAGGCGAACGCAAACCAAGCGAAATTTATACAGCTTTCCTATACTTAGAATTAGCCCGTGCTGATGCGTCAATCGCAACCTTCTTCACAGTACATGGTGGTTTAGGATACAACACAATCTTACTAGGTGGAAACGAACGTCAAATCGAAGAGTTTGCTCCAAAAGTAGCTAACTTCGAATGGCAAACATGTTTCGGATTAACTGAACCTGATTCAGGATCTGATATCGCTGGTGGATTATCAACAACTGCAGAACGTAAAGGCGACACATGGGTATTAAACGGAGCGAAACGTTGGATCGGTGGAGCTGATACAGCTGACATTATCCCAATCTTTGCACGTGACGTTGAAGATAACCGCATCAAATGTTTCATGGTCCGTAAAGGAGCAGCAGGTTATCACGCTGAGCCAATCAAGCATAAAGCATCATTACGTGCGATCCGTAACGGCCATATCACTTTAGAAAACGTTGAAGTACCAGAAGCAGACCGCTTAGCAAACATCAACGGCTTTAAAGATGTAGCAAGAATCTTAGTATACACTCGTACAGACGTCGCACATATCGCTATGGGTATTACAAACGGTGCATTCATTGCAGCTTTAAACTACACGAAAGAGCGTACACAATTCGGACGCCCAATCGCCCAATTCCAAATCGTTCAAGAAAAATTAGCACGCATGCAAGCGAATGCCATTTCAACATTAGGCTACTCAGTACGCGTTGCTCAATTACAAGAAGAAGGTCGCGAATTAATGCTAAACTCTTCATTAGCTAAAATGCAAAACTCACTAATGATGCGTGAAACAGTCGCATTAGCACGTGAAGTAGTCGGAGGAAACGGAATTACACTGGAAACAGACGTAGCCCGCTTCTTCGCAGATGCTGAAGCAATCTACACATACGAAGGAACACACGAAGTTAACGCCCTAATCATCGGCCGCGAAATCACTGGCTTAGGCGCATTCGTATAAAATAATCGAACGTTAAACAATTTGCCGCAGACCTAACCGTCTGCGGTTTTTTTTGATAAGACTGTTAATCTTAAGGAAATAGACATCCTAATAACCTCCACAAAAACACCCCAAACAACCCAACCTCAAAAATATCACCTCATTGACACCATACAGTAAGCAAGACGAGAATAACAACATCCCCCAGTTTCCAACCTTCTAACATTAAAAGCCTGAAAAACATGACAATTCACTATTCCAACTGACTATACAGCAAAGATGTAGTATAATTACTCTGTATAAGGACTACTTATCGCAGGAGATAGATAATTTTATATAGGAATTGAAAGGAGCAATACTTCCATGTCAATGGATATCACCCAAATGAACTATTTGATCAATATTGTGGAATGCGGTTGTAACTTATCGCTGGCAGCCAAGAAAATCCACATCAGCCAATCAGCGCTGAGTCAATTTGTATCAAATTTTGAGAATAGCGAGGAAGTTTTGTTATTCAACCGTAAGAATGGTCGATTAGAGGGCCTAACGGAAAGTGGCGAAAGAATTTTTCGTTTCGCACAAGAGATTGTTAATAAGGCGCAAGAGATGGAAGAAATTATCCAAAGAGAGTCATCACGTCAAAAGGGGACCATCCGTATCGGTTTACCATCATTGATTCTGCGTGTGTATTTCTCGAACTTTTTCCCCAACTTTTCAATCGAGAACCCGGATATCTCACTTGAAGTAACAGAAGCCGGCAGTCAGGTATTAAGAACGCTCTTATTAAATGACGACATTGATTACGCGATTATTATCGAGCCAACCAACTTAGACTTGAAATCCTTTGAACAACATGTCATCCAATTAGATGAAATGGCCGCTTTTATGGATATCAATCACCCGCTAGCCAGTAAAGAACAACTCGAATGGAAAGATTTAGATGGCTATCAATTAGCTACCTTTAGTAAAACGTTTACTACCCATCAGATTATTTCGGAAAAAATTCAGAAAACGAAAACTAAATCCGACATTGTTTACACGTCGGATTCTTGGGACTACTTAATTGAATCGACTCGTGGCAACGAAGTTGTCACTATTTTGCCTAAACCAGTGGATCAATATATCGATCGCAATGAATTCAAAGTCCTACAATTTCGTGACTTTGTACCCTTTAACTTTACACTTGTGCGTCCACACAATAAGAAATATGGTTCCATGGAAACAGAAGTCTACGAAAGAATTCTGAGATACTTCTACGAACCGGTTCAATAAAAGAAACAGAGCTGACTCTCAAGGGTCAGCTTTTTTATAACATACCAACCGCTGAAAGCGCTATAAATAAGCTGGAAGTCAATCCTTTTATACAACGAAACTCTATTAACTTAACTTATAGAGGTGTTAATTAACAGCTATTTCTATTTCACCCCGATGTCCATTAAAATAAGGACTGTAAACGCTTCGCATAAAATTGAAAATTCGAATTGGAGGAAATTATTGTGACAGAAGTTGTCATCGTAGCAGCACGTCGTTCACCACTAGGTTCTTTTGGAGGATCACTTAAAGGTATTTCAGCAGTTGATTTAGGTGCAACTGTATTGAGAGAGACATTGAAGGATATTAACTTAGACCCTAAAGAAGTAAACGAAGTAATCTTGGGTAACGTTCTAAGCGCAGGCTTAGGTCAAAACGTTGCAAGACAAGTAAGTATCAATGCAGGTCTTCCACAAGAAGTCCCAGCATTAACAATCAATAAAGTATGTGGTTCAGGACTGAAAACAATCATGTTAGGTGCACAATCAATTATGACAGGCGACAACGAAGTCGTAGTCGTTGGTGGAACTGAAAACATGAGCCGTTCAGGTTTCGTATCGAACGACGCACGTTGGGGCGCTCGTATGGGTAACTCAGAAATGGTTGATACAATGCTTAAAGATGGTTTAACAGATGCATTCTCAGGAATCCACATGGGAATTACAGCTGAAAACATCGCTGAAAAATTTGGATTCACTCGTGAACAACAAGATGAATTAGCAGCAGGCAGCCAACAAAAAGCTGAAGCAGCGGTTAAATCTGGTCGTTTCAAAGAAGAAATCGTTCCAATCGAAATTCCACAACGTCGTGGCGAGCCAGTTATCTTTGATACTGACGAATTCCCACGGTTTGGTACAACTGTCGATACATTAGGTAAATTACGTCCAGCTTTCAAAAAAGACGGTACAGTAACATCAGGTAACGCATCAGGAATCAACGATGGTGCGGCAATCTTAGTTTTAATGTCTAAAGAAAAAGCTGAAGCATTAAACATGACACCTATCGCAACAATCGCTTCTTATGCAAGTAGTGGTGTTGATCCTAAGATCATGGGTACTGGACCAATTCCTTCAACTAAAAAAGCTCTTGCTAAAGCAGGCATGACAGTTGACGACTTAGAATTAGTTGAAGCTAACGAAGCTTTCGCAGCTCAAGCTTTATCAGTGGTTCAAGAATTAGGCTTAAACATGGAAACAGTTAACGTTAACGGTGGCGCGATTGCCCTAGGACACCCAATCGGTGCATCTGGTGCGCGTGTTGCAGTCACATTATTACACGAAATGGTTAAACGCGATTCTAAAACTGGTCTAGCAACATTATGTATCGGTGGCGGACAAGGCGTATCATTAATCGTTAAACGTTAAGTTTAATTGGGTGGCATGACCATCCATTTGAAAAGCACTGGATGTCCAACCCTAACCCTCAGAAAGGAAGATTTATATGACGGCTGACTATCAAGCCCTCTTACAACAAGTACGTGAGTATGCCAAAAGTGAACTTGCAGACGTTGCCCAATATTTTGACAGCACGGAAGAATTTCCACAAACACAGCTAGATAAATTTTTAGAACTTGATATCTTCCGTCTCCTTCTTAATGAGGAAGATCAGGGTGATAGTTTGCACGCTTTTATGGAAATTATTCGATTGGTTTCTAAGGAATTTGCAGCGATGGCAAGTATTCTTTTAACGCAAGGTACGTATGCGATTTGGCCATTGCATCGTTACGGAACGAAACGACAGAAAGACGCTTACTTAGAAAAACTCGTTTCAGGTGAGATACTTGGCGCTTTTGCAAAACACGAAGCACAAGACGAAGGTGACCTAAACTTAATGCAAACGACCGCGATTGAAACATCGAGTGGTTGGATCATCAATGGTGAAAAAGAAACAGTCTCGAACGTAACTCAAGCGTCCCTGATTTTTGTGGTCGCTAAAGCTCGCAAATTAAACGGCGATGAAAGCATCGGCCTTTTCCTTGTGGAAACCAATCAGCCGGGAGTCGAAATTGGTGCACCTACTGAGAAAATGGGGATTCGCGCGCTTCCAGTCGCACCTGTCGTTTTCAAAGACGTTAAAGTCGATAAAGACGCAGTCTTAGGTGGTTTATTAGCGGGTAAAGAGCAAGTCGAGAATATTTTTACAAAAATTAAATTAGCAATCGCTATGCAAGCCTTGGGAATTTCTCAAGGGGCTCTTGAAAAAGGGTTGCACTATGCGAGTTTAAACCGAAACTTCGGGAAGCGTCTGATTGACATTGAGAACACACAATTAATTTTAGCGGAAGCTAAAGCTAAGACATTCTCAAACTGTACGATGTTAGAACATGTGATTTTAAAGCATGCTGACGATCCGATTCAAGTCGCTATGGCTAAACTGGCTGCTTCAGAAACAGCGAGTGAAGTTACAGAGGCAATCATTTCTGTCACAGGTGGCTACGGCTACATGCGCAACAATGATATTGAACGGTTTGTCCGTGATGCAAAAGTGACTAGCATTTATGGTGGCTCATCAACCTCCCAGAAAAAATTAATTGCCAAACCTTGGCTTAACAACTATTAGGAGTGAATATTCGTGAGTATTAATAAAGTAATGGTTATCGGTTCAGGACAAATGGGTAGCGGAATCGCCCAAGTTCTAGCACAAGCTGGTTATACAGTCGTTTTAAACGACATCAAACAAGCTTTCGTTGAAGGCGGCTTAGGTAAAATTGTTAAGCAATTAGACCGTGCAGTAGAAAAAGGTCGTATGACTTCAGAAGACGCCCAAGCAACTAAAGCACGTATCTCAACATCTGTTGACTATGCAGATGCAAGCGACGTGGACTTAGTGATTGAAGCAGCAACTGAAAACCGTGATATCAAATTAAGCATTTTCAAACAATTAGATGACATCACACCTGCCCATGCTATCTTAGCTTCAAACACTTCATCATTATCAATTACAGAAATCGCTGCAGCGACGAACCGTCCAAACCAAGTCGTTGGTTTACACTTCTTCAACCCAGTACCTGTAATGAAATTGATTGAAATCAACGTTGGTTTAACAACTGATGAAGCGACTGTTGCAGCAATGCGCGAAGTTGGCGATAAATTAGGTAAAACTTTAGTAGAAGTTAAAGATGCCCCTGGTTTTGTTGTTAACCGTATCTTAATTCCAATGATTAACGAAGCAATTATTGTGTTAAACGAAGGCATCTCAACAGCTGCTGAAATTGACGAAGCAATGAAAGCGGGAGCTAACCACCCAATGGGACCGCTAGCTTTAGCAGATTTAATCGGTTTAGACACTGTTTTAGCCATCATGAACGTATTATATGAAGGTTACAGCGATTCTAAATACCGTCCCGCTCAACTATTGAAGAAAAAAGTTGAAGCAGGTCACTTAGGCCGTAAAACAGGCCACGGTTTCTTCGAGTATTAATCACAGAAAAGGGAGACGATGATTATGACAGAATTTAATACAGTCTTACTAGAGAATAATGCAGGGATCGCGACTTTAACGATCAACCAACCAAAATCTTTAAACGCACTTAGCTCAGAAGTACTTTCAGATATTTCTGCAGCTGTTGATGCCGTCGCAGCTGACACATCAGCTCGCGTACTGGTTATCACCGGTGCTGGCGACAAAGCGTTCGTAGCGGGCGCTAACATCAAAGAAATGTTACCTTTATCTCCTGAAGAAGGCGAAGCCTTATCTAAGTTAGGTAACGATACTTTCTCAAAAATAGCCAACTTAGCCATCCCGTCAATCGCAGCAGTTAATGGCTTTGCTTTAGGTGGCGGTTCGGAATTAGCCTTATCAGCTGATATCCGTATCGGTTCAACAGCTGCTCGTTTAGGCCAACCAGAAGTTGGTTTAGGCATTATCCCAGGTTTCGGTGGTACACAACGTTTAAGCCGTATCGTAGGTATCGCTAAAGCTAAAGAACTTATCTACACAGGTAAAGTAATCAAAGCTGACGAAGCCTTAAGTATCGGTCTATTAAACCAAGTGGTTGAAGTGGAAGAATTAGCTGAAACAGTTGAGAAGCTGGCTAAAGCCATTATGAAACAAGCACCAAACTCAGTGGCAGCTTCAAAAGAAGCCATCGATAAAGGAATCGAAATGCCTTTAGCAGATGCGTTAACTTTAGAGGCCAAATACTTCGGTGAGCAATTCGCACACGAGAATCAAACAATTGGGATGACTGCTTTCGTAGAAAAAGGTAAACCAGAATTTAAATAAGAATCACACAGGCTGTGACATCCGGACAAATCCCTTGTCACAGCTATTTTTATGTCTTGTTTTAACTTCACTAACTATTAAACCCTATTTTGATAGGGTTGAAAACATCTTGTGAAATATGCGTTATTTGAGCGTTTATCAAGGCACTTAAATGAAAGTGCTTACTAACTTATTGAGGTGAATATAAATGGAATTATTAGGATCAATCGGCGTTCTAGTCGGAATTTTCATGATCATCTTCCTTGCAGTTAAGGAAATGAACATTATTTTAGCAGCACCTTTGGCGACATTATTCGTCATCGCCTTCAACCAAATGGACCCCATTACAACTTTATTGGGCACTGAAAAATTACAATTTATGGGCGCATTAGGTAACTACGTGATGAGTTACTTCGCCGTCTTCTTACTCGGTTCAATTTTAGCTGAGTTAATGAAAGCCAGTGGAGCAACAGTTTCCATCGCGGACTACATCTTATCCAAAGTAGGCCACGATAATCCTTACCGTGTAATGGTCGCTATCTTTGCGATTGCTTCGATTCTAACTTACGGCGGAATCAGTTTATTCGTTGCCATGTTCGCGATTATTCCATTAGCGCGTGACCTATTTAAGAAATTAGATATTTCATGGAGCTTAATCCAAACACCTGTTTGGTTAGGAATCGCAACAATTACAATGACAATGTTACCAGGAACACCGGCTATTCAAAACGTTATTCCAATTCAATACTTAGGCACCTCTTTAACAGCAGCCGCTATTCCATCTATCTTGGGTGCGATCGCAACGACAATTTGGGGTCTATGGTATATGAAGTTCATCTTAAACCGTTCAATCGCCAAAGGTGAAACGTATGCAACGCATACAAATGAAGAAGAAGTCGTTGTATTAGACCGTGAGTTACCTTCATTTGCGGCTTCAATCACTCCTTTAGCAGTGTTAGTAACGATTGCCATTTTAGGTTCAGTGTTCGGTAACGCCTTCTGGAAAACAAACGTTATCTATTTCGCATTAATCGTAGGTATTCTATTAGCGATTGTTTTATTCCGTAACTTCGTTCCGAAAACAATGCAATCATTAAGCCTTGGTGCTCAAGGATCGATCGGACCACTATTCTCGACTGCTTCAGCGGTAGCGTTTGGTGCAGTTGTAATGGCAGCTCCAGGCTTCGTCTTATTCTCTGAATTATTATTAGGCATCCCTGGTGGACCAGAAGTACAATTAACAGTATTAACGGCAGCAATGTCAGGGATCACTGGGTCAACATCAGGTGCTTTAGGAATCGTATTACCTACTTATGGTCAATACTTCGTAGATGCTGGGATGCATCCAGAAATGGTTCACCGAATTGCTTCAGTTGCCGCCAACATCTTAACAGACGTTCCTCACGGTGGTGCGGTTATTACGTTCTTAACTTTAACTAAATTAAACTACAAGAATGGTTTCAAAGACCTATTCACAGTGGTTACAATTGGTGCCATCATTTCAGTTATCGTGATCATCGCTTCAGGCGCTATCCTTTACTAAACAGTAGCGCCCAACTAAACACCAAACGGACGGGGCGCATGCTCCGTCTGTTTTGGAATAAACGGCTGGGAGGACGGTGGGACAGTGAGATGGCGGTAGGTGGTAGGGTAATTAGTAGGTTTGGTGGTTTGGAGAGGGCTGGGAGGGTGTGTGAAGGCGGCGCAATGAGTTGAGGCGTAGTGGCTTGAAGTAAAGTGGCTTGAAGGGGCGCGTAGAGGATGGGCCAATAGGTCTGTTGGTTCCTGGCTATAGGATATAATGGAGTCGCGGGCAGTGGCTTAGCTTTTTCGCTAGCCTGTAACCCTTGGCTAGATGCAAGCTACGCGTTTCATGTATTAAAGAGACAGGCGGAGTAGCGAGTTGTAACTCGCCACGATTTTAGGTCTTGTGGGTCTAATTTAATCGTCGTGAACTGCAGGGAACGACACCGCTAGGGTGTGTGGAAATCTATTACATAAGGACGCTGTGCAAGTAAAGTCAGTATGCTTGTGCGTAAAAGTAAATTTGTAGGAGTTCACATCGTGGCGAAGTGAGCCATAATGTGTAAGACTCTCTAGCATTCGTCACTCCCGGTGCCGTGATGTGACCGATGAAAGTCCATAATAGACCGCTCACTTTCATGGGCTTGCTTGGCTAGTCGGTGGTTCATGACAATCGACAGGCGTAAGTGTCTTAATAATAGCTTGTCACGAAGGTTCGACTCGTTCAGTTGAATATTGAGCCGCTACTCACACCGGTTCATCTGGTGAAGACAGGCGCCTTAGCCACTCCTCACACCGACTCAGCTGTAAAAATAATAAACAGGCCAACATGATACCCACCAGAAAAACTTAAGTCATGTTACAATATAACCAACAGAGTCGAAGGGTACAAGCTAAACTCTCAAATGAATCAGTACTATTTTGATCAAAAACTTAAAACTGAAAGGGGCAACTAATTTGCTACAATACACATTTCACGAGATGACACTTACTTGGTTGGAAGGGATGCGTTATAAGTTACAAGACGGAGGGACGTTATTTGGTCCAGTACCTAAGGCTGTTTGGCAACGATTTTTCCCGGTTAACGAACACAACCAAATTCCAGAAATCTTGGCGCCAATCTTGATTCAATATCAAGGTAAAAATTATTTGATTGATACCGGCTTAGGTACAGACAAATTAGATGACAAACAAAAGCGTAATCTAGGCGTTCATAGTGATAACAAAATAGAGGAATCACTCGCCCAACTTGGTTTAAAACTAACCGATATCCATGTCGTCTTGATGACCCATATGCATAATGATCATGCCGGTGGTTTAACCCGTTACAACGAAGCAGGCGACTTAGTTTCGACCTTCCCTAATGCGACCATCTACATGACCGGAACCGAGTGGCAAGAAGTTCGCCATCCTAATGACCGTACGAAAGGCACTTACTTGAAAGAAAACTGGCAAGCGGTGCAAGACCAAGTAACGACTTTTGGTGATAAGTTGCAAGTCGCACCTGGCATTACCATGATTCATACAGGTGGCCATTCAAACGGCTTAGCAATAATCAAGCTGGACCAAGCAGGCGAAACCATGATTCACATGTCTGACTTGATGTTGACGCATGCGCACAAGAATCCTTTATGGGTAGGTGCTGTCGATGATTATCCAATGGACTCTGTAGCGGCCAAGCAAGCCTTCTTACCGGAAGCTTTCAAGAACAATTGGAAGTTTTTCTTCTACCATGATCCTTACTATGCGGTGTTACAGTACGATGAATCAGGTCAAAATATTGTGTATCACTTAGATCATGAAGTGGAGCCATTGACAACGTGGAGTGACTTGCAAGACAAGCGCATTCCTTTTGTAGACTAGAACGCCACTAATAAAAAATAAATAAAAAAAACAACATACTGAAGCCACTTGCTCATCACATGTGGCTTCAGTATGTGAATGTGTGAATGTAAGTGCCAGCATTCGATAAACACTTTAATTAAGGCTATAACTTTTACTTATCAATGAGTACATTATTGAGCAAACTATCAAGACACCTTGACGCAGCACTTAAAATTTGCAAGATGGCTTAATGTCATATTTTGTGAAGTGAAGTAAAATTAATCCGCTTTCAAGGCTAGACAAATAACCCTCATCAAGTTAAACTAATAGCAAGGATTGTGAAAAAATGCTATAATCTACTTGAAATGATTAAAAAATTTGTTAGTCTAGTTAACTTGTGAAAGAAGGAATAAATCATGCATAAAGATATACCCAGAGCGACAGCGAAACGTCTGCCGATTTATCACCGCTATTTAAGATTTCTGCACAATGCAGGAAAAAAAAGAATCTCATCAACTGAATTAAGTGATGCTGTTAAAGTCGATAGCGCGACGATCCGTCGTGACTTCTCATACTTTGGGGCGCTAGGAAAACGTGGCTACGGCTACGATGTGGATTACCTATTGGACTTTTTCAGCAAAACGCTGAACCAGGACCGTTTAACGTCGGTTGCCTTGGTTGGGGTCGGGCATTTAGGAAATGCGCTACTGAATTACAACTTCCGTAAAAACAACAACGTGCGTATCGGCGCAGGATTTGATATTAACCCGGATATCGTGGGAACGATTCGCTCGGGCGTGCCAGTTTACCACATGGACGAATTGGAGGAGCAAATCCAACAACAAGCGATTGAAATTGTCATCTTGACCGTGCCACAAGCATCGGCTAACGACATCGTCGACCGTCTGATCGACTCAGGCATCAAAGGGATTCTAAACTTTACGCCACTGCGCTACGACGTACCCAAACACGTCCGCGTCCAAAACGTCGACTTAACGAATGAATTACAAACATTAATCTACTTCATCGACAGCAACTTGGACGAAAGCGACGACCTAGAGTCAGAATTTACTTAATTAGGGAAAATAAGCATAGTAGTAAGATAATGAAACAGGCTCCTCGGTAAAACGAGCGGCCTGTTTTTGTGTAGATTGAAAAGGGTTGGGTCATTGGGGCGGGAGTTACATTAGTGACAATAGGGGGCTAAGCGACCGACGAACTCTCGCACCTTTTGGGTGAGTGGGAGTGGAAAATAAGGAACAGGTTTGGGTGCTGACATGTCAAGACCTTTGAAGAATAGTTACCGCGCAGTCGGCACTAGCCACCTGTTATCCTGCCGACTCTTTTGTAAGATCGGCACTATCCACGCGTAATCCTGCCGAGTCTATTGTAAGGTCGGCACTATCCACCTGTTATCCTGCCGACTCTATTGTAAGGTCGGCACTAGCCACCTGTTATCCTGCCGAGTCTTTTGTAAGGTCGGCACTAGCCACGCGTAATCCTGCCGACTCTATTGTAAGGTCGGCACTATCCACCTGTTATCCTGCCGACTCTATTGTAAGGTCGGCACTAGCCACCTGTTATCCTGCCGACTCTATTGTAAGGTCGGCACTATCCACGCGTAATCCTGCCGACTCTTATGTAAGGTCGGCACTATCCACGCGTAATCCTGCCGACTCTTATGTAAGGTCGGCACTAGCCACGCGTAATCCTGCCGACTCTTTTGTAAGGTCGGCACTAGACACGCGTAATCCTGCCGACTCTATTGTAAGGTCGGCACTAGCCACGCGTAATCCTGCCGACTCTTATGTAAGGTCGGCACTATCCACGCGTAATCCTGCCGACTCTTATGTAAGGTCGGCACTAGACACCTGTTATCCTGCCGACTCTTATGTAAGGGCGGCACTAGCCACGCGTAATCCTGCCGAGTCTATTGTAAGGTCGGCACTAGCCACCTGTTATCCTGCCGACTCTTTTGTAAGGTCGGCACTATCCACCTGTTATCCTGCCGACTCTATTGTAAGGTCGGCACTATCCACGCGTAATCCTGCCGACTCTATTGTAAGGTCGGCACTATCCACGCGTAATCCTGCCGACTCTATTGTAAGGTCGGCACTAGCCACCTGTTATCCTGCCGACTCTTTTGTAAGGTCGGCACTATCCACGCGTAATCCTGCCGACTCTATTGTAAGGTCGGCACTATCCACGCGTAATCCTGCCGAGTCTTTTGTAAGGTCGGCACTATCCACGCGTAATCCTGCCGAGTCTTTTGTAAGGTCGGCACTATCCACGCGTAATCCTGCCGACTCTTATGTAAGGTCGGCACTAGACACCTGTTATCCTGCCGACTCTATTGTAAGGTCGGCACTATCCACGCGTAATCCTGCCGACTCTTTTGTAAGGTCGGCACAGAATTCACTATAAATAACATTATAAAGAAATAAGAAATTTTATGTTAGGAAATGGAAAAACATAGAAAATTAGAATTCCCAAAGTTTACTTTATGTATCTATTAATACTGGATGACATCTGATACAACGAGATTTACTACGCACTCATTTTTTATACAATTTCTTGTATCTTATTGTGTAAACTAGTGACTAATTCAGGTGTTTTAAAAGGGTTATTTCTAGTAATCCAACCACCGGCTCATTAGTTTCTGAAACAGGGAAAATTGTAATGATATCACCATCAAAATCATTATCTAAAGATTTAGCAATTTCTGATGTTAACTCTATTCCACCAACATTCAACATTCACGATAGATCCCACTCGCTCAAATTGTACATCTTTCAATGAAAGACCTTGGTATTAAAAATTTCTAATGATACCCTTCTGATACAGTGAATTCTTTGTAAAGTGTCTATGTTTACTGACATTCACACTATCGTTAAGTTTATATAAGCAATGATCCTCTATTGGATTAAAGTTAAAAGTTTGAATTAGTTGTAACAATAAGAAAATATCTGGATATTCTGTTTGCAAACTTGGGAAAGAATCTTTCATAAACTTATTGAAAGACTGTTCTTTTTTATGAGAAGAAGAGTTTACTTTTCTTTGAGCTTGTTTGATAGAACTTTCAGATTTATTTTTATTGGTCATTTTAAGATACGTATAAATCATGAGCAATGTAATCTAGAGCCGATTCAATATCGGAAGAAACATACCGTATTGACTTACTTATTTCTAAATGGAGAGGTTGATTATTGGGTAAATGCTTCTCTATGGTAAGGATTTCGTCTACCTGTTCTTTGGCACTCTCTAATAGTAAAAAATAAGCTGCTATCATAATTTTATACCAGCTCTCTTATAAGGAGTATATCAAGGATAGTCGAATGCGCTAGTTAATAAAAATATTGTCACTTCTAAAATATACCCACCTAAATCACTAGGCGCCTGTTGTTTCATCTATAATTCATAAGCAATTTACTATATATCCGCCACACAAGCCTTGTACTCAAAAATGATAATTTATATAATGGATAGAAACACTCACACTAACAGACAAAACCAGTCTGTCAAAATTCCCACACATAACCCAAGAAAGGAGCATTCTGACATGATGCGCGCCTACATGTTACCAATCCTAACCGCCGTTTTCCTATTCCCAGTCCTAGCCGCACTGGCCGTTCTACCCTACGCGATCCATCAATACCGCAAGTTCGGCTCAATCTCTAAATTTAAAACATTCATAGTTTTTAGCTTTGGTTTTTATTTACTCTGCGCTTACTTTTTAGTCATTCTACCACTTCCTAGCATTGAAGAAGTCGCCCAAATGACTAGCCCGCGCACCTTGCTAGAACCGCTGAGAGTCGTCCGCCAATTCAGACAATACTCAGTCCTAAACCTCACAGACCCAACAAGCTACATTCCAGCACTTAAACAACAAGTATTCCTACAACCCTTTTTCAACATTATGTTGACACTACCATTCGGCGTTTACTTACGTTATTTAACTAAAATCAACGCCAAACAGGCCCTCTTAGCGGGCTTGGCACTATCGCTCTTTTTCGAACTAACGCAATTATCCGGCCTGTATTTTATTTACCCAAGACCCTACCGACTGTTTGAAGTCGATGATCTGATTACCAACACTCTAGGGGCCGGCCTCGGTTATGCGGTAGAACCCCTGTTGTCGTTCGTCATACCGTCCGTCACCCAACTCAACCAAAGTGCCAGGACTACAAGCCAACACGTCAGTTTCACCCGCCGCCTAGCAGCTTACGCCCTTGACTGGCTAATACTAGCAACGACCGTCCAATTCCTTAGCATCGGCTGGCCAGCACTTACGCTCGCTAACTATACACATTATTTAATCGTTTCAACCAACTATTTCGTCTTAATCCCAATCATTTGGCAAGGCTCGACGCCAGGCAAAGCCCTCGTCAAAATCCGCATCATCCACCAAGAAAGCGGCAGAGCGACAATCCCATCCCTGGCTATCCGTCAACTTTTACTCAACTCACTACTACTGGCCAACCCACTATTCTACCTCCCCGCCACACTCGTCGCCACCCAAAGTCAAACAGGCACCGACATAATCCTACCACTCGGCGGCCTCCTGGTCACCAGCACCGCCCAACTCCTCTTCCTCCTCGACATCGGCTTTACCCTCATCGGCAAAAGCCACCAACTCTTCTACGAACGCCTCACCCATTTAAAACAAACAACCTACTAAAGTCAGGGAAAATAAGCAAATCATGGCCCCACGGGGCTTTTTTGTGCGTCAATAACAGTTAACCATTGTCTCCTAGAATGCTCACCAGTCACAAAAGAATGACCAAGAACAGCCTAAACGAAGACCGAACACTCCCACTTAAAAACTATTCGTCAAAAATGATGGAAACGATTACAAAACCAAGCGGTTTAGCTTATAATAGAAGATGAATAAAACAAATAAGGAGAGGTGGATTTTATGACCAGTGTACTGTTCAATGAGACAGTGTTACGGGATGCGCATCAAAGTTTGATGGCCACTCGCATGTCAACGGCCGATATGCTCCCCATTGTGGAAACAATGGATCAAGCAGGCTATTATGCCCTTGAATGTTGGGGTGGGGCGACTTATGATGCTGCCATACGTTTCTTAGATGAAGATCCCTGGGAAAGGCTACGTGAGATACGCAAGCGGACGCCGAATACCAAACTGATGATGTTGTTGCGCGGACAAAACTTAATTGGCTATCGACATTATGCGGATGATATTGTTGATAAGTTTGTCGAAAAAGCCGTTGAAAACGGCATTGATATCTTCCGGATATTTGACGCCTTGAATGACCCTCGTAATTTGGAGGCCTCGCTCAAAGCTGTCCACAAATACCAAGCTCATGCCCAATTGGCGATTTGTTATACGATTAGTGATGTGCATACGATCGATTATTATACAGACTTGGCCAAGCAATATTTGGCGATGGGCGCAGATTCAATTTGTATTAAAGATATGGCAGGCATTCTAACGCCTGCTGTTGCTCGTCAATTAATCCCTGCGATCAAGGCGGTGATTGATGTTCCCCTTAACCTACATACGCATGCGACTAGTGGCATTTCTCAGATGACTTATCTCGTGGCAGTTGAACATGGCGTCGATATCATTGATACCGCCATATCTCCCTTTGCTGAAGGCACCAGCCAACCTCCAACCGAATCAATGGCTTTAACTTTTGAAGAACTCCAGATTGACACTCATTTAAACATAGATATTTTAGAAACTATTGCAGATTACTTTAAAGGCATTCGTGATAAGTATTTAGCGGACGATACATTAGATAGTAAGATGATGTTTGTCGACCCTAAAGCGTTGATTTACCAGGTGCCAGGTGGTATGTTATCGAATTTGTATTCGCAATTGCGCCAAGCCGGTTCGCTCGACAAATATGATGCGGTCTTGAACGAAGTGCCGTCGGTGCGGGCAGATATGGGATTTCCACCACTGGTTACTCCGCTGAGCCAAATGGTAGGAACTCAGGCTGTTTTCAATGTTTTAACGGGCGAGCGTTATAAAGTCGTACCTAATGAAATCAAAGATTATTTGAAAGGGCATTACGGAAAATCTCCCGCTCCCATCACTCCAGCTTTTAGGCAGTCGATTATCGGCGATGCGGCTGTGATGGAAAGTCGTCCTGCTGATCATTTAGAGTCAGAATTTGACAGTTTGAAGCTTGAATTAGGCGACCTGGCGAAAACGGATGAGGATATTTTGACCTATGCCTTGTTCCCGCAAGTGGGCCGGCAATATTTGGAGCGTAAGTATCAAGCGGAAGCAGTCATCAAAATTCAAGCGCGCTACTCGAATGCACTATAAGCTATAGGCCAAGAAGGAGGAAATTCGATGGAAACAATCAGTATTATGGACGGCTTAGCCTTAACGGTCGTCTCAATGCTCGTTGTATTTGCAGTTTTAACCGCACTCTGGGGCATTACCGAATGGACAGCCAAGTTGGTGGGTAAAGATACCCCGCCAGTGGCCGCTCCCCAAAAGAATCAGACACCTGTCGCGACTCAAGCCTCGCAGTTAGTGGCCAATCCCAAACATCAATTGGTTGCTGAACTGATGGCCTTGACATTAGCTTCGCAGGATCAGCCAAATAAAAAGTTGGAAATTCATGAATCAATTCGCATTAAATAATGGGAGGATGATCAGTATGAAAAAATATGAAATTGAAATTAACAATGAGGTTTACCGCGTGACGGTCAAAGAGTTACCAGCCGATACCGACATGACGACGCCAGCACCAGCACCAGCACAAGCACAAGCAACAGAACAAGCAACCCCAGCAGCCAAGCCGACTCCGGTAACTCAGTCAGCGCAGGGCACGTCTACTACCGGTACCGAAGTTAAGGCACCAATGTCAGGGACGATTTATAAAGTCGTCGTGTCACCTGGTCAAGCGGTGTCCAAAGGGGATGTCTTAATAATTTTAGAAGCAATGAAAATGGAGAATGAAATCGTGGCACCACGAGACGGTGTGGTCGGCGAGATTCATGTAAGCCCGAATGAAAGTGTTCAATCTGACCAATTACTACTGACCATTTAGGAAGGTGGATTAAAATGTTTGAAGCAATCAACGAATTGATCGCCAGTACAGGCTTGTTAAGTATCAGCATTCAAGAAATTATTGTCATTACCCTGTCGCTCGTCTTAATCTATCTAGCCGTTGCCAAAAACTATGAACCTTATCTACTGATTCCGATTGCCTTTGGGATGTTGCTGGCCAATCTACCTTTAGCCGGTTTAATGAACCCACCGACCGCCACAGAAAACGGCGGACTGCTTTACTATATGTACCAAGGCGTCAGTCTCGGTATTTTCCCGCCTTTGATTTTTCTCTGTTTAGGAGCAGCCACGGACTTCGGCCCACTGATTGCCAATCCTAAGACCTTATTATTAGGTGGTGCCGCCCAATTTGGAATTTTTGCTGCTTTTTTCGGTGCGCTGGCGCTCGGCATGACTCCCAATGAATCGGCCGCCGTCGGCATTATTGGCGGAGCAGATGGTCCAACCGCCATTTACCTGTCGTCCAAACTGGCGGAACATATTCTGCCAACGATTGCGATTGCTGCCTACTCTTACATGGCCCTCGTTCCAATTATTCAGCCGCCGATTATGCGCGCTCTGACGACCAAAGAGGAGCGTGAGACCGTCATGACCCAGACGCGTCCCGTTTCCAAGAAAGAAAAAATTATTTTTCCGATAGTTGTGACTCTGTTTGTCAGCCTGCTGATTCCCTCGGCCACTTCCTTAATCGGGATGTTGATGCTCGGCAACCTGATTCGCGAGAGCGGTGTCGTGCCGCTTTTGGCCAACACCTTGGAAAATTCCATGATGTACATCGTGACGATTCTCCTGGGTGTTTCAGTCGGTGCATCAGCTGATGCAGCCACCTTGTTAAGTTTAGATACGATCAAAATAGTCATCTTAGGTCTCTTTGCATTCATGGTAGGAACTGCTAGTGGTGTGTTGATGGGCAAGCTGATGTATAAATTAACCGGTGGAAAAATTAATCCACTGATCGGATCAGCCGGCGTGTCCGCCGTCCCAATGGCTGCTCGCGTCTCACAAGTCGAAGGCATCAAAGCCAACCCGAATAACTACCTCCTGATGCACGCCATGGGACCTAACGTAGCGGGTGTGATCGGCTCAGCGATTGCCGCTGGAATTTTGTTGAGTTTCTTTGGTTAGTGAGTAGTGAAAGCAAAACCGGAGCTTGACTCCGGTTTTTTGTTTGGTGACTGGGTTTATCATGGGTCAATTTAATTGCTACCGGCTGTGTGAATGAGCCAGGACGTTCTGCTGGTAGAAGGGGAGGCTTGGCTGATGAATGCTTGAAGGGTGTGGTGCCATTTGTCCCCAGAGTGTTAATTTTTGGGTTTGTGTGTTAGGTTCTCGTAAATTGTGAGTTTCTGAATGGTGCCTGTACTACACTTGATTTAGTCAGATCTTTTCCAGCCAATCGTTCTGTGTCAATAATTGATCGCATTCTGAGGAGTGGTTTGCCATGTTCGCGTTAAATATTACACGACACACAAATTTTCATCCTTATTTTCTTTTGAGCATGGGCTTTTTATGTCTTCGTTTGACTGTCGCGAAGTTGTTGCTTTTTGTTTCCCTGCCTGTTGTCGGCGTCGTTAATTTAATATTCAATAGATTCTTGGTCGAACGTGACGTTGTTCGTTAGGTGCTCTATTTGTATCTCCAGTGCATTTTTATTTAATGACTTAGAAGAAGTAGTTGAATGAATAAAATAATGTGACACTTAAGTGATCGAAAAGGTGATGAAATCAGTGGCAATTTATTGATAGAGTTGTTGATTTCTTGAGTCTTTCATTCTATACGACAAAGGTAGGTGTTTTCAGATTGAGGATGAATGTTCAGTCTACTTATGACATTCCGCCCGACCTGCAAGTGGCTGGAGGTTGCTCTGATTTGTAGGAAATGAATCAATATCTCGGTTGACCTTTCCGTTAAAAGGTTTTGAGTCCCTCTTTGATGAAATGGGCTTTTTTATTGTGCGAGTATTTGTCTAATTTATTGAGACAAAGATTACGTCTGTTTGTTATAATATACGAAAGGTGTAATTCTGGATGGAGGTGTGGAAGCTGGATGAAATAATTTTTCTTGAAGATGACTTTTTCAATAAGTTAAATACAGAGGAGGCCTATCATTTAGAGGCGAAGCATTTCGATGATTTTTGGCAAGTGTTATCGCAACAAGTTAGCACGCAAGTGGTCAATCAATTTGGGATTGGTCGTTTACTAGATTTAGGTCGCTTGGGTGATTCGGATAGTTATTCAATAGGTGGTTCTGTTAGTACGGTACATAATGCTGAGAATGACGTGTTTGTTTCGAGTGAGTATAGTTCGCGCTACAATGCCAGTTATGATCGGAGAAATTATGAAGGAAGAAAGATAAGTGAGACGCTTGATACGCGGATGTCTGTTACTAGGAAAAAGGATTTTCAACAACAGCCTGAGATTTATGATGGCTATACTGGGAAGGTTTTGCCTAAAACTGGGCAGGCACATCTTGATCATGTTGTATCTGCCAAGCGGATTCATGACAATAAGAAGGCGCGGCTCTTTCTAAGTGATGATGAGCGTAATGATCTGGCAATGAATGAAAACAACTTAACCTATACACATAGTTCACTGAATCAATCAAAAGGTGCAGAAAGCTTGAGTGATTGGCGACAGACTACGCAAAAGAAGCAGGACAAAAATAATGAAGAACGTTTTGAGGTCAAGGCAGAGTTGGCGGACAAAGTTGAAGCCAGGGCTGAAAAATTTGTGAATGTGAGGATTAACCAAGCTCAATTGCAGGAATTAAGGCAGGCCAGTATAAAGCAAGGACTGACGCAAATGAAGCGTCAGTTGGCCGGTTTAGTTTTATACAAGTTAAGTGATGTGTTTATCGCTGAAATGCAAGCCTTGATCCAACAGTGGGACTCCTTTCGAACTATGGAAGATAGAATTGACTATTTTAAGAATCGAATGCAAGTCATTAAAGAGAATGTGTTGGAGAGTTTACATCATATAAAGGATGAGTTTATCGGAACCTCTCTTAGTGGTTTTACTAGCGGCGTTGTCGGGGTGTTGATAACTACTTTGATGAATAGTTTTGTGACGACGAGTGCCCGTTTAGGGCGGCTCATTCAAGAGGGAATATCTAGCATTATTAGTGGCTTTAAATTACTCGTGACGAATCCGGATAAATTAGAAAAATCAGTTTTGATAGAAGAAGTCATAAAATTGATTGGTGTGGGGATTTCTGTTTCAATTGGCTTAATTTTAACGGACTTAGTGGATAAGAAATTGAGTACTTTCTTACCGAAAGAAATCGCCAATCCAGTAGCAACGGTTATTGGGGCAATGTTTACGGGCAGTATGAGTGCTGTCATTATTCATTTAGTGGATAATTTTCATGAAGTCATCCGCGAGGTTAATGTCCACTGGCGAAACATTAATGCTCACTTCACCATTTCAAAGCCTGAAATTATTGAAACGTACAATGAAGCGATTGCTAAAATTGATCATGAATACCAAGGTCTACTTCAAACGATTGCGCTGAAGTATCAGGAATTAGATCGCCTATCGGACTTAGCCTTTGATATTGAGTCGATGGCCAATGTTCAGTTTGAGCACAGTATCCAATATGTCAAAAAAATGCAGGTCGAGCCGACTAAACTCTTACAAACGGAAGGTGACATTGAGTCCTTTTTCTTAAGCTAATGGTGGCGACTTTGGGTTATAGGCTTGGTGTCTGTGGGATGGATTTTGGGCCTGCGGATTGTGGCTGGTAGGTTTCGGTAGTCGTGCTGCAGATTATAGCTTGCAAGTTACCGACTAAAGAAAAAGATAAATGGTTACGAGGGGGGACGCAGCTAATGTTGAATAAAGGTTTAAAGGAAGAATATACTGAAAAGTTGCAGATTGAAATGGATACGTATAATGGTATTCAAGCCGTTTTAGTCCAAAGTTCTGAAAATTTATACAAGGAAAGAAAACGTTTAGTGCGCCAGTTGAATAAAGCTTACCAGTATATCAATCGCTTAAAACATACACCAGAAGAGATCAATATTCAGATAGAGAAAATCAAATTGAATTTAGATGACTTTGAGAATTTGCTTAGTTATGCTGAAAAACATGTCAATCAAGTGAACTTAAAGCATGCCATTACTTCATCGACGAGTGTAGTAACTGGAGCAGGTGTCGCTGCTTTTGCCCCGACTGTGGCCATGAGTGTAGCGACCACTTTTGGAACAGCTTCGACGGGAACAGCTATATCTGCCTTATCAGGCGCAGCATCAACCAATGCGGCTTTGGCCTGGTTAGGTGGAGGCAGCATAGCCAGTAGTGGAGGAGGTATGGTTGCTGGGAAAGCATTGCTAGCCTTAGCAGGGCCAATTGGTTGGACTATTGGTGGCGTTGGCTTAATTGGTGGTGTCCTTTCGATTAGCGGTAATAATAAACAAGCGGCTGTGCATGCCATGTCTAACTCAGCGAAAATCAGAGGACAGTCTAAAGCTATGGCTGCGATTTCGGCTGAAATTAATAAGATGAGCGAATTAAGCCGGAAGAATAAACATGGTATTCGTGTCATGATTGATCAACTCAATGCCTTGGAAATTACTGACTATCTTTCGACAACACAAGATGAAAAATACTTACTGGGTAGCTTTGTAAATAATGTGTTTTCAACAACGGATCTATTAAATGGGATCATCGGAGAGAGTGGGAAATTTGTTAATAAAGAATTGCAGCCCTTAATCGAGGATGAAACTTCCAACCGGAAAGCAGCTGCTGTAGGGCCAGTTTTTGATCAAACGTTTTTGCTCGATCTAATCGAACGACACGCAACAGCTATTAAACAGCTGCATAATTTCGGTATGGTAAAGCCAAACGGCTTGGTTCAACATGCAATTAAGCACATGGCAGCAGATATCATTGAAGAAGATATCGTGCTACTCTACAATCAATCGCTGACTAATCGAATGGATAAAGGTTTTATTTTAACCAAAGAAGAATTAATTGTGAATCAGATGTTCGAAGCTCCCTATAGGCTAAGAATTAAAGAGATAGAAGATGTGCATCAAAATGAAACGATTTTGACAATGGTCACGAAAGATGCGAAGCCGCACACGCTAAAACTTAAGAAGAATGATGCGGACAACTTAGGTAAGCTTCTAAGTGATGTCATCGGTTATTTAAACTCAATCTGCTAAGCTAAGCCTCGGGGAACCGAGGTTTTTAGCTGTTTTAAGAGCAATTAGAAACAAACAAAAAAAGACCAGCCTCAGCCAGTCTACCTCACGAACCCACTATTCAACTTCTCCAAACCCACCTTGTAAAAGTCAACCAACTCATCCACCGCCTTTTGCAGATCCAACTCCGTATCTAAATAATATAACTTAAAAGTCACCGGATCAAACAAACGCAAACACCGCGCCGCCTCCCCGTAATTGGCCAACACCTTCTCATAAGGCATCACCGTCGCATCCACCACCATCCCACCGGCCGCCTCAACCGACCAATTCTCTAATTGCGACCGATAATCCCGGTAGAAATCCACATAGGCTTTCAGATGCAAATCACCCGACACACCGAAATAATGACGCAACTCCTTGGAATCCTTACACCAACCACGCACCTGGGCGCCAAACAAATCAGCCAACAAACCAGCCGCCAACACAAAATTCTGCGTATGCGACCAAAAAGACGTCAATCTTGCACCACCAGCCGCCGCTGACCCAGCCGACCCACTTAAATAACCATTCATCCCCTGAACCGCCTCAATCGCAAACTCACACTGACGCATCACCTCACGCACCTGCATCTGCAAAGAACCCACTTCCATCAAATTCACCTCAACTTTATAATAACAGTATACCAAATAATAGCCCTAAAGAGACTAAATATGATACGATGAACTAAAAGAAAATGGAGGCGCTACCATGTTAATCAGCACACAAAACCAGCCACACTTTCCGGACAAGTTGCACGATAAATTATCTCACATAAAAGCCCTTGGCTTTGGCGGCTACGAAATAGACGGCCAACTTCTCCTGGAGTCTCACGAAGAAGTTAAGCGAGCCATCGACTCATCCGGCCTCCTTGTCACAACCGCCTGTGGCGGCTACGAAGGACACATAGGCGACGCCGACGAAAGCCGCCGTCAGCGTGCCATCCAAGAAATTGCTGCGATTCTATCCGCCTTAAAAGAAGTCGGAGGACACGGCATGGTCGTACCAGCTGGCTGGGGCTTACATGATCAAGCTGGCACAAGAACACCCGCAGAAGACTTTGGAATACTAAGTGATTCCTTGCGTAAATTAGATGCGATAGCTGAAGCAACGGGCACATACGTGTACTTAGAACCCTTGAATAAGCAAGAAGATCATCTACTAAATACGCTCGAGCAAGCCCGTCGCTTAATCACCGAGAATAATCTAAAGAACGTCAAAATTATCGCTGACTTTTATCATATGTACCAAGAAGAAGCAGACATCGAACAAGCCTTGCGTAAAACCGGCGCTTACCTGGGTCATATTCACCTAGCAGACCATCACCGCTACCAACCTGGCACGGGTGAAATTGACTTTCCGTACTATCTAAGCGTCCTGAAGGAACTAGGCTATACGGGGGATCTCGCCTTCGAATGTAGCGTAGATGGTGCTGACCCAGACAAAGCCTTGAAAGACTCACTGACTTATCTAGGTTCTTAAGCAAAGACGTGCAGGGGCTTCCAACTGAAAAGCGAAAAGAAAACGCCCTTTAACAAGGGGCGTTTTCTTTTAATATAAAGGATAATCCATTAAAGGTTGAGCGACCAAACGATTGAATACTTGACGCTATTGTTAATTGTGGATTGACTGGACAACACGAGCCGCTTGTTCGTGAAAACTAGTTAGCTAGTATCGACTCTAGCCTCCGCGAGTGTCAGCTGTAATCCTTTCAATTGTACTAGCCGGGGCATAATTGCCGCTGGCTTGTGTCAATCCCCCTGGATCATGACGAATCATTCAGTATAGTCGTCTTGATAGTTTCGGTCAATTCAAGTTGACACATCTATAAATCGTTGTGAAATTCTAGCGAGCGACAGCTTTATCTTTCCTAAGAGAATAATCGCAGACATCGGCCTGAAGCATCTACTACAAATCTCGGCTTGTTTAGAGGGTTTTATATTCCTTCACTTGAATGAAAACTAGCCCAAACCGTGTCAAACAGACACTAATAAGCCGCGCGGGCTATCGTAGACCTCTACGGCAGTACCGTAAAGCGGGCTTAAGATTTCGGGCCGGATGATTTCTGAAGGGGGCCCGAAATGTTGAATCTGGCCAGCTTGCATGGCGCAAATGTGGTCAGAGTAGCGAGCGGCAAAGTTTAGGTCGTGTAGCACCATTACAATGGTGCGGCCTAAAGAATCAACCGCCTGACGTAAGTGATTCATCATTTGGACAGAATGCGCAATATCAAGATTGTTCAAGGGTTCGTCTAACAAGATGTAGTCGGTTTCTTGACATAAAATCATTGCCACATAAGCACGTTGGCGCTGACCACCCGAAAGTTCATCCAAGTAATAGTCAGCAAAGGGCTCTAAATTGAAGAATTCGATGTAGCGCGAGATGGCCTGACGGTCAACATCTGTCAGGCGCCCAGCCGAATGGGGGAAGCGCCCGAAACCAATCAGTTGGCGAACGGTTAGGCGAGTGACCAAATGATTATCTTGGCGTAAGATGGCTAGAACGCGCGCCAAATCGTTAGAAGGGGCATCAACCACGTTAAAATTGGCAACGTGAATGGATCCAGCATCCATCTTCAACAAGCGTCCAATCATCAGTAACATCGTAGATTTTCCGGCACCGTTTGGACCAATCAGTGATGTTAAGCCGGCCTGGGGGATGTTGAGTGTTAACGGGCCGACGCCGCGCGACTTAGTATAATATTTGGATACGGTGTTTAATTCTATCATGTTTTACCTCTTTTCATTAGGAGTGCTAAGAAGGTGAGACCGCCAACAAGTTCGATGATGAGGCTCACGACGCCTTGAGCGTTGAAAACGTGATACATCATGAAATAGGCGCCAGTCAAGATGCAATAACTCAGCAAGATGACGACAGGGAATTGGTAGCGGTGGTCAAAGGTAGGGACAATTTGATAGCTTAAGCTGGCTGCCAGGAAGCCCAAGAAAGTGATAGGACCGAGCAAGGCAGTTGAGACGCTCATCAAAATCGCAACTATCACTAGAATCTTGATGACACAATATCGATACTTGATCCCCAGGATGATAGCGATAGCAGGTTTGAGTCTCATGGTGTTCATGCAGTTGGATGATGACAAGAGCCAGCCAATGGCGGCGACAACTAAAACAATCGCAATTGGAAAGCTCTCTGGATCAGCATTGTTGACTGAACCGAACAAACGCGCTTGCAGAATGTCGAATTCAGCCGGATCCAATAAGCGGCGCATAAAGGTAGATAAACTGCGCAAGGCTGTACCTAGCACAATGCCAACTAACAATAATAATTGCAAATTTTGCCGTGCGCCACTCAAGAGACGACTATATAACACTAGCGACAGACCAATCATCAAGCCGACTTGCAGCAAGAAGGCGCCGTTGCCACTGAAAGCTAATAAAACTGGTAGGCCACCAAAGAACAAGAGCCCCGTTTGGATGAGCGAGTGGAGCGCCTCGAAACCGAGTAAGGATGGCGTGATGATGCGGTTGTTGGCGACTGTTTGAAAAAGCGAGCGTGGCCACCCCCTGGCAAACTGCCCCAATTCCCATCGCAATCAGCGCGTTCAAACGGCGCCGTTTGGAGTGGTGGAACGTTTATTTATGTGCCCAAAGGAGTGCGGTGTGATATTCCACTGCAGACTTATTTTAGAATTAATAATGAGGGATCGGGTCAATTTGAACGCACGCTGATTATTGTCGACGAGGGCGCGAGTATTCATTATGTCGAAGGCTGTACTGCGCCGACCTATACGACGGCTTCCCTACATGCGGCGATCGTCGAAATTATCGTGAATAAAGACGCTTATTGCCGCTACACCACTATTCAAAACTGGTCGAACAACGTTTATAACTTAGTGACCAAACGCGCTCATGCCTATGCTGGCGGTGTCATGGAATGGGTGGATGGCAACCTTGGGGCGCAAGTCACCATGAAATATCCGAGTGTCTTCCTTAAAGGTGAGGGGGCGCGTGGCACCATGTTGTCGGTCGCCTTTGCAGGAGCTGGCCAAATTCAAGATACCGGCGCCAAGATGATCCATCAAGCGCCCAATACGTCAAGTTCGATCGTGTCTAAATCGATTGCCAAAGATGGTGGCGAAGTCAATTACCGCGGACAGGTTTATTTTGGTGAAAATTCACAAGGGTCCATCTCGAATATTGAATGTGATACGATTATTATGGATGAATTATAGAAATCGGATACGATTCCTTATAATGAGATTCATAATGGAAACATCTCACTCGAGCACGAAGCGAAAGTCTCGCGTATTTCAGAAGAGCAACTGTTCTACCTGATGAGCCGCGGGCTATCCGAAGAAGAAGCCACTGGTATGTTGGTGATGGGCTTTGTCGAACCTTTTACCAAAGAGTTGCCAATGGAGTATGCGGTCGAACTCAACCGATTGATAGCTTATTCAATGGAAGGTTCTGTCGGTTAATCGCTAAACGTAACCGATTACTCGCCTAATAAGCCAATAAACTAGGAAACGAATGACAGCCTGTCGCACTCTGAGGAATTCTCATGGTACGACAGGCTGTTTAATATCTGCTTAAAAAAACTAAGAGCAAATATTAAGAGAATGAGTGTGATCCTTGCTAGCTAATAGTTGATAGAGAAAAGCTGCTAAACCTGTAAGCGACACGAACTGTTCATGAATGTATAATGTGCGTTAAGAAGTGAGAAAAAGAAAGAATGTCAAAAAACGTCAAAGAAATACTTGCTTTTTTTGTCTGAGTAGACTAAAATAAACAATGTAGTTAGCACTCGCTCGAAAGGAGTGCTAACCAATCAAAAAAGAATTTGGAGGGAACGTAATGTTAAAACCTTTAGGAGAACGCGTTATCATTAAAGTTGCTGAAGTTGAAGAAAAATCAGCTGGAGGCTTAGTACTTCCGAGCTCAGCAAAAGAAAAGCAACAAATTGGTGAAGTCATTGCAGTCGGACCTAGCATCGAAGCAGAAGATGGTGTAGCTGTCGGTGATCAAGTTATCTTTAAATCTTACACAGGAACTGAAGTAACGGACCAAGGTGAAACGTATTTAATTATTGAATTAGATGACCTTTTAGCAGTCTTAGCATAAATCTCAATTATATAATGTATTAACAACTAGCACAGCTAGTCAAACCAAATTTTTTTCAAGGAGTGAACGAAAGATATGGCAAAAGAATTAAAATTCTCAGAAGACGCACGTGAAGCTTTATTAAAAGGTGTCGACATATTAGCGGATACAGTGAAAGTGACATTAGGCCCTAAAGGTCGTAACGTGGTATTAGACAAAACTTACGGTTCACCACAAATCACTAACGACGGTGTCACAATCGCTCGTGAGATTGAATTAGAAGACCGTTTTGAAAACATGGGTGCTCAATTAGTCATGGAAGTTGCCTCTAAAACAAACGACGTAGCCGGAGACGGAACAACGACAGCAACCGTCCTAACACAAGCCATTGCGCGTGAAGGAATGAAAAACGTGACGTCAGGTGCTAACCCAGTTGGCATTCGCCGCGGAATCGAAAAAGCAACTAAAGTAGCAGTAGATGCACTTAAAGCACTATCTGTACCTGTTTCATCTAAAGAATCGATTGCTCAAGTAGCCGCTGTTTCATCTGGTGACGAAGCAATCGGTGAATTGATTGCTGAAGCAATGGAGAAAGTGGGGAAAGATGGCGTCATTACCATCGAAGAATCGCAATCCATCGAAACTGAACTTTCAGTGGTAGAAGGAATGCAATTTGACCGTGGTTACTTATCACAGTACATGGTAACTGATAATGAAAAAATGGTAGCTGATTTAGATAATCCGTTAATCTTGATTACAGACCGTAAAATCGTCAACATCCAAGATGTGTTACCTTTATTAGAAAACATCATGCAATCAGGCCGTCCACTATTAATTATTGCTGAAGACATTGAAGGTGAAGCATTACCAACTCTTGTCTTAAATAAACTACGCGGTACGTTAAATGTTGTGGCTGTTAAAGCACCAGGTTTCGGTGACCGTCGTAAAGCGATGCTAGAAGATATCGCGATTCTAACAGGTGCAACGGTTGTCTCTGAAGAACTAGGCTTTGAATTAAAAGACGCAACAGTTGAACACTTAGGCAATGCAGGTAAAGTAACAGTAACTAAAGACAATACAACGATTGTTGAAGGTGCTGGTGAAAAGAAAGCTATCGCAGACCGTGTCGCAATTATCCGTGCGCAAGCTGAAGAAACAACCTCTAGCTTTGACCGTGAAAAACTACAAGAACGCTTAGCTAAATTATCAGGCGGTGTGGCTGTCGTTAAAGTTGGAGCAGCTACTGAAACTGAGCAGAAAGAACGTAAATTACGTATCGAAGATGCTTTAAACGCAACGCGTGCAGCAGTTGAAGAAGGGATCGTCTCTGGTGGTGGATCTGCTTTAATCGAAGTACAAGCAGCCGTTGCTGAAACTGAAACAAGTACTGATGACGAAGCAACAGGGGTTCGCATCGTTACTCGCGCCCTTGAAGAACCATTACGTCAAATCGCAATCAACGCCGGTAAAGAAGGCGCAGTGGTCGTGAACGAAGTCAAACGTTCTGAAAAAGGCATCGGCTACAACGCTATGACAGATGTATTCGAGAACCTAATCGACGCTGGAATCGTTGACCCAACAAAAGTCACTCGTTCAGCCTTACAAAACGCCGCTTCAGTAGCAGCATTATTATTAACAACTGAAGCAGTCGTCGCAGAAATTCCAGTTCCAGAAGATCCATCAGCAGGCGCAGCCGGCATGGGTGGCATGGGCGGCATGATGTAAGACATTTAGACAGAACATGATTAATTAACCTCCACCTAGAAATGGGTGGAGGATTTTTGGATTGAACAAGCATAAAAAATTTTGAAGTATAAGACTATTACCAACTAAATAACTAAAAGATGTGATAAACCAATATGTAGGAAAGCGCATTCATTTAGAGGTGAATGATTTTACGGCTATATTAATGAACAAATGAGGCTATATAAAGGATTTTTAGTGTTGTTCCCGCATGGGCGGGGGTAATCCCAAGATAGCTTAAATGCATTAGTGGAAAATTTTGTACTCCCCGCATACGCGGGGGGATTGTCAGCTAAGCGACTAACGCCTTCAGAGTATCCCGCTGATTGAAACGTTTCCGGTTGGTCTTTGTGTTCGCTTTGAAACAGCTCAAAGAAATTTTATTCGCCATCCGCTGACCGGTGGCTTCATCTAATTTACCAATGCTTTTTTCGCCGGATATTAGGTTCTCTTAGGCATTGAGGTAGCTTCGAAGGGTAGAAGACACATAGTTGTTGCCATTAGCTTCGTTTTTATATGTGATGTGTTTGTTAGGCCAGTCTACTAATTGTCTTGCTTTCATCCTGTCACCTCTTTTCATGTATCTTATCATTACAGTAGACCCGACAGCGAAAAACAAGCTCGTCTCGTGAGTATTTCACGAGAAAGGCTGATATCATCTGCTTCTATCAACTTGTATACTATGATATTCATGGAATTGCGGCTACACCGCCATGAGGTGTGCTTTGTAAATGAATCAATGTGGGGCATTGTGACAGTCAGCTTTAAAACGGATTAATAGATCCTATCAAGGGCGTCAAAATATACATACGTTCACAAATATGTTAAAATACTTATCAAGTGATAAATGTTAATGTGAGGAGTGAAGTAAATGGAACGCTATTTAAAACTTTTTCTAACGGCTGCTGGTTATTTTTTAATTTTTGATATGTTGTGGCTATTAGTCATTTCGAAAAGCTTTTATCAGAAACATCTAGGGGAACTGATGGGCCAAGCTCGGTTAATGCCAGCGGTCGTATTCTATCTGATATATGTCGTTGGCATGATCTTTTTTGTTGTCAATCCAGCACTATTGAAGGATAGTGCGATGTATGCTGCTTTAGCCGGCGCCTTTTTGGGTTTTCTGTGTTATGCCACGTATGACTTAACCAATTTAGCGACACTGAAGGATTGGCCAGTCATTGTGACAGTCGTCGATTTAGTCTGGGGGACCAGTGTGACGGCAGCTGTTTCATGGCTAACGGTGGTAACAGCGACGTATTTTAATTGGGGGTAAGTAGTTTGGATCAAGGACTTAATCATCAGGAATATCAGCGTTTTAAGATGGCTTTTCAAGTAGGTGCCGAGCAAGTGATTGCTCACAAAAAAGAGCTCAATGCGATTAATGTGTTTCCAGTGTCTGATGGGGATACGGGGAGCAACTTGGCTTCCTTGATGCAAACGATCGTGGAACAAACGGGAGAGCAGTTGCCGTCAACTTTGGCATTTTTTGAGCGAGTGGCAGACGCTTCTTTAATTGGGGCGCGTGGCAACTCTGGTATCATATTGGCTCAGTATTTTAATGGGCTGTATGTGAATTTAATGAAAGAATCTGAGAGTGACATTGTTCAAAACTTTGCTAAAAGCGCTAAACTTGCGATTAAGGATGCCTATCAAGCCATCGAAAAGCCTGTCGAAGGCACGATGATCACGGTAATTCGCTTGTGGGGTGAGGCGCTTGAAAGCCAACAGGCTGAGACACCATTAGAAATCCGTCTGGCAAAGGCCTTAGAAGTGGCTAAAGACGCCTTAGATAAAACAACGGAACAGTTACAGATATTACGTAAAAATCAAGTGGTTGATTCTGGGGCTAAAGGCTTTTATCTGTTTATTAGAGGGTTTACCCAAAGCTTTAACCGTCAGGAAATCCCCGAGTTAATCGTAAGTGATGAACCTTCGATGACGCGTGAGTTTCATCAGCGTCAGCTAGTGAGCGAAGCACCTCAACAGCGCTACTGCACGGAAGTGTTATTGGATCAAGTCAAGGTCAGTAAAGAAGTCATTCAAAGTGCCTTATCTTCACTAGGGGATTCGATGGTGGTGGTGGTGAGTCGGGGCAAGGCGCGGGTGCATATTCATTCCAATCAGCCTTCCAAAGTGTTAGACATTTTGTCTTCTTATGGTCAACCGATTCAACAAAAGGCCGATGATATGTTATTGCAATATCATTTCAGAAATTCCCCGAAGGCTAAGATTGCCTTGGTGACGGATTCGATTGCGGATATTCCAGCAGACTATTTATTGAGCCAGCAAATTCATGTGTTGCCGACAATGATTTCAATCGGCGAGGGTAGCTATTTGGACCGTTTAACGATTCAAAACAAGCAGTTTTTCACCTTACAGCAGGAATTGGGTGAAAGAGGCTCCTCATCTCAACCCAGTCTGCATCAAACTGAAACCTTATTTAACTTTTTAGACAGTCACTATGACCAGGTCGTGGTGGTGACCGTCTCTAAAGAATTAAGTGGCACTTACCAAAGTGTAAAACGACTCGCAGAAAAAATATTACCGAGCGACCGTGTTAAAGTGATCGATTCTCGTCAGAATTCCGCAGCTCAAGGGCTGATGGTCATGCGTGTGAACCAATGGATTCAAGAAGGGCTATCCTTTGAGACCATTAGTCAGAAAGTCGATAATCTGTCTGAGCAAGTGGGTATCCTAGTCAGTGTTGATGATTTGGAACCAATGATTCAATCGGGGCGAGTGCCACAAGCGATTGGACGCATGGCACAAAAGCTCCAATTAAAACCTTTAGTGAGCTTGGAGCAAGGGCAAGGGAAGTTAAGTAATTTTTCCTTTAGCCAAGCTGGCAATGAGCGCAAGATGCTGAAGAAAATAAAGGCCTATCACAAGCAGAATCTGCTACTCAATTATGCGATTGTCTATGCGGGTTCGTCCGATCGCGCGGAACAATGGCAGGCAGAATTAACGACTAAATTAGGCTTCAAGCCCTCGTTCGTGATGCCGATTTCGACCGCCGTGGCACTCAGTGCTGGTGACGGATCCGTGGCCATTGGATTCGAATTTAAAGAAGGAGTGATGTTCAAATGATTATAGGTATCATAGCGAGTGTCGTGAGTATTTATTTCATCGGATTATTTGTTTTAGCTCAATATCTACAGGACAACTCGATTGTCGATATCGCTTGGGGCTTCGGTTTTGTGATTGTTGCCGTGACGGGCTATCTAGTCATGCCGGAAGTGACACGGGTGAGCCAATGGACTGTCTTGCTCGTGAGTATTTGGGGAATGCGTCTGGCCTTGCATTTAGCGAAACGTAATATAGGCAAAGGCGAAGATTTTCGCTATGTTAATATGCGTAAACGCTGGGGGACAGACTTTCCAAGATTAAAGGCTTTTCTAAACGTCTTTGTTTTACAAGGTGTCTTACTGATGATTGTATCGATGCCGATTCTCTTTGTCATGACGGGAACATCAAACCAGTTTTACTGGTGGAACGGTGTAGGAATTGCTTTTTGGTTGCTTGGCTTTGCTTATGAAGTCGTCGGTGATTATCAACTCGCTCAATTTAAGAAGAATCCTCAAAACAAAGGTAAATTACTGACAACGGGTCTATGGTCAACCACACGGCATCCAAATTATTTTGGTGAAGCCTGTCTTTGGTGGGGGATTTTCCTTGTCACATTGAATGAAGGACGAAATGCTTGGGGAATTATTGGGCCAATCGTGATTACTTTACTGCTATTATTTGTATCCGGCGTGCCCCTACTAGAAAAGAAATACAAAGAGCGAGCTGATTTTAAAGATTATGCTGACCAAACAGCGCTATTTGTGCCATTTATCGGCAAAAAAGGACTCAAATAAGCGATTCTAGACTGAATAGTCAATGGATTTTTATTAAATACACCATCCAAAGTCAGGCGTCTGACTGGCGGTTGATGTCATCCTAAATAAATGAGTGTCAAGTAGGGCAGGTATCAAGCATACTAGCGCATTGTAGAGGGGCCAATGGCTTGTGTCTTTATGAAAGAATGAAGAGAAATTTGACACAGCTCTACCCTAAAGGATAGTCTGTCAAGCTTTTCTTTGAAGGAATAGGCATCACGCGACTAACCCATTCGCATAGTCAGGATATTAGTGGTTAGCCAAGAATCACAATGAGGATAGTTTTAGAAATTGAATGCCCTGAATATCCTCGTAAGCAAGTTGGTAGAAGTAGATGATAATAAGCCTTTCTCGTGAAATACTCACGAGAAAGGCTTATTTTTTCGCTGTCGCGCTTATTAAACATCGTGACAGGCGACTTTTTTTGGCATTCATGATCTATTTAAACGCAAATAACCGTCGCTCAAAACGCGAAGGTCGTGAAAAGTTAGAAGAAGAAAGCACAGAAATTAATGGACTTATGATGCGTCACTGCTTAAAATACTCATAACATACTAACCATAAAGCCTTCGTGGTCAAGGGGAATAGTAAATTTTATGAAAATTTGCCATCTGCTCTTTGACGGTCGATTTCACTGTTGAGTTTCTCTCCCGGTGCAAACACACGTTCCCAATTATCAGGATTCAGTATTTTGGAAGTAAGGGGTCATAATGTACTTGCCCCTTTGGGAATAATTTACTCAGATTGGCTCAAGATAAAGGCTTAATAGAGAAAAAAGAATCGTAAGTGACCTACAGTCAATCGATGAGTGCGTCACCTTATTGGACTAAAGGAGCTTAACAGGTCGTTACTGGGTGAGTGTTTAGTCTTTGGCTTTGTCAATGATTAGGCGTAAGCTACCGAAGAGGATATTTTTTTAAGAGAGTTTCTTAAGCGATAATCGCTTGCATGCTGTCCTATAAGAAGTCGACTTTGACAAGGAAGTTGCACACCTTACCTTAAATGCTGCAAAGCTGATTAATGCTTAGGAGAGGAAAGTGAATACCTTTCTCGAGCCATTACCTTGACTGTAGCAGATACATAACGAGCGCAGCTGACTGAGTCAAACTCAAGGGTTGTGTTCTTTGTTTGTGGTGAGCTATAACAAGTTTGCTCAGCAAGAAAATCAACCAACTAAAAAAAGTTAGCTTAATTGAGCTAAAAGTCATTAGAAGCATGGATGAACTTAGCGCTTTCTCCAGTAAAGCATCGCTGACAAGAACGATTAAGTGGCATGGGTACGAAGCAATAGATTGTGAGGGGATAGTCAAGCAAAAAACTGGCGGTGTTTTTTTTAGTGCTTTTAGACTTGAAGCCCCCGCTAATCTAGGTTACACTATATCTGTCAAGACACCTTGCGATGAATTAATACAAATAGTGAGTCGATTGTCGACGAAATAAGAGAGTGTTTTCTCTAGTAAAGTGAATAAATGAACAATCAGTGGCGCAATCAGGCAAGTCTTTGCAGAAGCCTCCTGGCGATGTGTCAGAGTGTTTGTCGCTGAGAGAATTTATTTACGCGTACTATACGGTTTTTGATTAAGCAATAGGGAGTAAAAATGATTGGGAGTGTGTAAAAATGAAGAAAAGATCTAAGTTGTACTTATCGTTAGTGTTGTTAGTAGGGATGGTTGTAAATGCGGCAGGGGCGCTCACTCGTGTGCTGGCACAGACAGAAACGGATGCAACGACTGGAGCAAGTGAAGCGATGCATGACTATACTGATCCGGCCAGTTTAGAAACATCTTATGATGTGATCGTGATTGGAGCGGGTGGGGGTGGTATGGCCGCTGCCATCTCAGCCAAAGAAGCCGGAGCCAACGTGGTCATTTTTGAAAAGATGCCGATTGCTGGTGGGAACACGATGAAATCGTCAGCAGGTATGAATGCGTCTGGAACGAAGTTTCAAGAAGCAGAGGGCATTGAAGATTCAAATGACTTATTCTTCGAAGAAACCTTAGCGGGTGGTAAAGAAACAAATGACCAAGAGTTGTTACGCTTTTTCGTTGATCACTCTGCACCAGCGATTGATTGGCTCGATTCAATGGGAATTAGCCTGAGTAATTTAACCACAACCGGGGGCATGAGTGTTGAAAGAACCCACCGTCCTGCAGACGGCTCTGCTGTCGGACAATATTTGGTTGATGGCTTATTAAAGAATGTTTTTGATCATGAAATCCCTCTGTTTGTTAATGCAAATGTTCTAGAGATTCTGCAAACAGAAGGCGCAGCTTCCGGTGTATCAGTTGAAATCAATGGTGAAACCGTGGAAGTTGAAGCTAAAGCCGTGATTGTAGCAACAGGTGGGTTTGGTGCTAATTTCGACATGGTGGTCGAATATAACCCTGACTTAGAAGGCTTTGTGACAACGAACCATGACGGCGCAACTGGTAGTGGAATCGCGATGGCGCAGCTATTAGGTGCTGCCGTTGTCGATATGAAAGAAATTCAAATTCATCCGACAGTCGAACAAGAAACATCCTACCTAATTACCGAAGCCGTTCGTGGTGAAGGCGGGATTTTGGTAAATCAAAGTGGTGAACGTTTCTTTAACGAACTCGATACACGCGATAATGTATCGGCAGCGATTATCGCCTTGCCTGAGCAATATGCGTATGTCGTTGTGGACGAAGCCTTGAAAGAACGTGTCAAAGCTTTGAATCAATATGAGTCAATGGGCTTAGTCGTTAAAGGCGAGACCATCGAAGAACTAGCTGAACTAACTAGTATGCCCGCAGACGCCTTACAAGCAACACTGAGTCAGTGGAATGAAAGTGTCACAAATCAAAGTGATGAAGCCTTCGGTCGTACGACCGGTATGGCGATTGGTTTAGAACAAGCTCCTTTCTATGCAATCAAGATAGCCCCAGGCGTGCACCATACGATGGGCGGGTTGAAAATTAATACTAATGCTGAAATCTTGAATGAAGCCGGCGAAGTGATCCCTGGACTATATGCTTCTGGCGAAGCGACAGGTGGCCTACACGGGAAGAACCGTATTGGTGGAAACGCAGTAGCGGATATTATCATCTTCGGTCGTCAAGCCGGTCAAATGGCTGCAGAGTTTGTCCAAGAATAAGTCCTCTTCACTTTCCTTAGGAAGAGTCGATTGGATTAAAAGCAACATATAAGGATTATCTAACACAAGAAGCCTCTGTGGAAGGAACACGAATGCGTGTCTTCTACAGGGGTTTGTTGTTGTAAATTGTAGACAGGCGGGCGGTTCATGACTTGAACGATGTGTCGGTGTGACTAGCTTTCTTAGTTAAGCATCGCTATTTGGTAACGTTCTTGATAAGATAAGTGTCTTCCTTTTCGTGAGATTGTTCTTGCGTCATGTGAATTCATCCTTGTCTATTGAGAGTTGTCATAACGTCAATATAAGATGAAATTCACGTGGCGTTTTTTTTTTTTTGACTTCAGTTTGAGCGGGCTAACTTTATTATAGAATCCACCTTGCGTGATTGGGACAAAAAGTTAAAATCTATCAGTCACTACAAAAGTGCGGAGGTTAACGTACAATTGAAAGAAGCAGTCCTAAACAAGCGTCATTTGCTTGAATGAATGGGACGGGTTTTATTAGAATCAAACCACGAATTTAACTTAAAGCACGGATGAACAAGCGGATCTAATTAAATTTCCCTTCTCTTCTTTGCCGTTGAATCTCTTGCTTAATTTTCTCCTCGGGTGCATAGTCACGCTCCCAATGATCAGGCTTGAGTACTTTATGAGTGACCGGATCATAATGAGGTTCTCCATCCGGGAATAGCTTTCCCATATTCGCTTGGTGGATAACTTCCATTATTGGTTGAGGATTGACACCAAGTAATGAGAAGGAACCATACGTAAAGTACAGTAAGTCGCTCAGGGCATCGACTTGTTCCACTAAAGGATCGGTGACTGGACGATTTTGTGTTAGGATTTTATCCTTGGCCTTGTCAATGGTGGTGTGCAAGCTATTGACAGCTGCTTCGAATGTGTCAGGATTATTCTCGCTGATGCTGTAAATAAACTCAACAATTTCTTCAATCTTAAATGAAGCCCGGTCTATCGTTTTCTTCTGGTTAAAGGCAGTCGGTTCGTCAGGGATTGTCGGGTCAAACGTCCGATGGAATTCTTCAGTCATGTCAAATGGATTCATTAATAGCGCCTCCTTAGATTATATAGCAATACTCTTTGATTATAGTGCTTCGTCCTTAAATTGGAAAGAATGATGGAGAATTTAGCACGATTGCGAGATGTTAGTAGCTTCCTCCACTGTTTCCAAATATGAACTGTCTATTAAACGGTGAATAAAAAGTATATAAAAGGTGTTAATTTATAAAGATTAAACCATTGATTTGTGCTTACCTGTAGCGATATCAAGTGTTGTCATAATGGCAAATAGATAGGAAGAAAAGCCATAATAAAGACAAGCAAGTGTCGCTAAAGTCATCCAAGTGGTCTATTACGACATCCAGCTAATTGAGAGTCATGAAAACGCGAGCGGATGAAAGCTTCTAATGTCACTAGCCTTTATAGAGATAAGCACTTCACCAAAGAAAAAACCGCTCCAAAATCCCCCAGAACAACAGTTCTGGCTAAATACTCAAACAGAACTTTGAATTTTCTATGAAATTTACAAGTGAAATTGTTGACTACAATTGTTTCTATAGAGTAATCATGTAAAATGATTCTATAAATATATGAAATTAATACCATTTAAATAAATGGCTTGTAACGGAAAAAGCACACAAGTAAAGCAGTTCGTTGCAACTCATTTGTTTCAGACGAAGTACTCTAGAACAAATTGGAAAAAGTGAACGGCTGACGCTAATCCGGCTCAAATAAATCAGGAGAGGTCGTATAAAATGATGAAGAAAATAATAGGTGGATGTGTTGCGCTAGTAGTGTTAGGTTTAACAGTGGGCCTGCTTGGCAAGCAGTATTATGCGGAGCGTTATTATTATAATACCGAATTTGCCTCGGTAGATATTAGTCGCTTAACTCAAGCGGAGGCTAATGATAAAATCATAGAGAGTTTCTCGCAACAGGTCATCAATTTTAATGAAGCTGATAGACAGTGGGAGGCGCTGACTCCAAATGATTTAGGGCTGGCCATTCAAGCGGAAGAAGCATTGGCCTTATTAATGTCTCAGCAGCATAAGCAGAACTGGCTCTTAGGTGCGCTAACGGATACACCGGTTGACGACGACCTTCAAGCTTTAATTAGCCTTGATGACGCCCGCCTTCAAGCAGTCCTAGAGGCCAATAACCAAGCCAATGGACCTAGAAGCCTGCCAGAGGATGCGAAACTTCGCTATTCAGAATCGCAAGGTTATTTAATTGAAGCAGCCCAAACAGGAACGCAAGTCGATATATCCAGCTTGAAAAAGCAAATCATCGAAGCGATGGTCCAACAAGACACAGTCGATGTCAGTCGAGCGTACCTTCAACCGACAATCACAGCCGACGATCCAACGCTTGTCTCAGAGCTAGAACAGATTCAAGCGTTAACTTCAATGGAAATTACCCTCACCCTTGCAGGTTACGAAGAAGTAATCACACCGGAAATGATTTATAGTTGGTTGCTTTTGGATGAGGACGGCGCTTACTCTTTCGACGAAGAGATGATCTACGACTATCTTGGCACGCTGAATGATGCTTATGCGACCTATGATGACTATCGTTACTTCAACAGTACGCTGCAGGGAGAAATACAATTAGAACCTGGCACACTAGGTTGGTCGATTGACCGTGAGGTGGAAACACAGGCTATTCTGGATGATTTAGAAGCGGGTGAATCGGTGACGAGAGAGCCAGCTATTGTCGGCATCGGTTATAATGGCTCACTGGATGATATTGGTAGTAGCTACATTGAAGTCGATATGACCTATCAAATGATGTACGTGTATATTGACGGGGTGGCGGTCATTTCGACGCCGATTGTGACCGGTCAGATTGGAACTAATACAGTTCCTGGTGCTTATGCTGTTTGGAACATGGAAACCCCTTCACAGCTAACAGGCTATAATCCACGGACTGAGAAAGAATATGTTCAGCCGGTCGATTACTGGATTGCGTTTGATTATACTGGTCAAGGGGTCCATGATGCGAATTGGCAACCAACTTTCGGCGGTGACGCCTACCTAACCAACGGTTCTCTGGGCTGTATTAACACGCCGCCTGAGATTATGGCACAAGTTTTTAACTACGCTTATAATGGCATGCCAGTGCTAGTCTTTCAATAAGGCAAAATACGACTATATAACATGTGCTGAAGAAGGGGAGAGATCTTAATAGCGCGTTTAATTCAATATTTAATACCAATACTAATAATAACTTAACATTGCCAGAAGCGTTTATTGACAACATTTTATAAAGCACATATAATGAAGATACAAATTGAGGTTAGCAGTCTGCGGAAGCTACTCTGAAGCAGAGGACGAGTCCTTTGCTTTTTTTATTTTCTCAAAATTATGAGTAGGACAAGATAAAAATAATCGCTGCTTTTTTGAATTGAATCTTCTTAAGGTAAGCTATTTTAGCTGTTAAAATGGCATATATAGTACGGATGCGCCTTTTTTACGAGATTTCTTCATCAATTATGTCAGTACTACCTTACGATAGCTTTGAAGAAGCCCTTAATATTGCCAGTTGCGACTTAACTCTAATCGGGAAGGGTCACTCGTCAGCTATCTACAATAAGGACGAAGCCAAATATAAAAGCAGCCTATGAGTTGAAAGTGTCTCGTCTGATGACTAGCCAACCAACGAGTTCATATAACAAAGGTCTTTGTAATACGCATATTACGTAAATGTCAATGGCTGTGGTTACTGGGCGGTAAAAGTTCCAGCGAACTTCTTGATTTCCACCCCTATTGAACATTCAAAGCGTGTCATCGATTAAAGATCCACCCCAATTCCAGCAAATATTTTGAACTTTAACTAAACAAACATATGAATAAAAAAGACTCGAGACTATCATCAACAAATGGCCTCGAGTTTTTTTGTATTGGGTGGTATCGGTGAGTTCATCCAGCACTCTTGACAAGCCGGTGGTCACTTTTAAAGTCTAAGGCTAGGATCAAGCTAGATCGCTATACTCACATTCAGAGCAACTACACCGATTGCCATTTGTACCGCTTCGGTAAGTGCACAAGGTGAGCTAATCAGAGAAGAGAGGAAAGGTACATACCATCTTTAGCTTTACCAAGTGGAATTATTCAATATCGAAGCAAATAATAACGTGATTTTGAGCTTTAGAATAGTACCAAATACTATACTAATTGTATACAACAAATGAAAAAATCAATATCAAGGTAGTAGTGGTTGGCTTAATTAAAGATTATTAAAAAAGCTTTGAATAGTTTTTTTCTAAGCAAATTATATAAAAAGAAAGGAGAGGTATATGGAATTTGTCTTTTGGCGTGAATATATGGTTGGATTTGAAACAAATCCTCCATATCTTCTGCAAAATTAAGACGTTTTTTTATAATTTTATTATCTTTAATAATTTTATATACATTAGTTATTATTTTGTATGTTTGTTTCAAAAAAGGGAACATTACAAGGATTAATAATAAAATAAAATTCAGAACAGATAAGTGAAGAAATTGAATAAAAAAAATAATATAAAAAAGAATAAGTATAATTAACAGAGTTTTATTTATTTCACTGTCATAGTCAATATTTGTACGCATTGCTTTTTTTATACTATTAAATTGATTATCTTCTTTATTAACACCATCATACCAGTCTCGAACACCTTTAGAATTCAGTCCTCCATCATGTGAGATTTGATTTTCAAACCATTTTCTTTTTTTAGCTTGCACATTTCTCGCTTCAATAATTAAATGCTCACTAATTTTGTCTGACCAGTCAAATACAAAGTTATCAACTTCATTTTTTAGGCTGGCACCAATGTTTGTATGATAAGCAATTTTTTTATCGATAAAAAAAGAATAAAGAAAATTAACTAGTAAAAAAAAATTTAAAAAAATAGATGATGGAAAATATAATTTAAAGATAACAATTATAATATTGAGGGACCAAAAAGAAATTGCCAAGTTATCAGCACGATTATAGTGATGTCGCGCTGCAGCTTGGCAACTTAATACGACCTTACTATTTTGTTTTTTTAAAATGTTATTCATATTTATATCCTTTCTGTATAAAAGTTTTAAAATCTCTATGTGCTTGCTTCTTTAAAAGAGGATATCTAGAAATTTTTTTAAGGCTATTAAAATGACAGTGTTTAAATTTTAAGTTGGAACCACAAGGGCAATAAATATTCTTGTGCTTGTTTGAAACAGGAACTATGCGCAATAACTTTAATATAACTAGTGTATCCGTAGTATTAAAGAGTGTTCTATAACCTTCAAGGATGCCCAGGGAGCCATGATTTCTTTCAGTTACAGGCATAGTATTATACCTTTCATAGTAGGAATATACTGTAAGGTATTCAGCAATTAATTGAATATAATCAGTCATATTATATGATGGAGATAATCTTTGATATATATCCATGGGTGTTCCTAAGCAAAATGAACTCAGTTCATCAGGGTTTAAATGATGATATCCTATAATTTTTTTTTGTTTGAATTCATAGCAAGTAGGTAAAGTATTAGGATAATTATGAGGGAAAATAATTCGTACAAAATAATCTAGAGGGAAAATAACGTCGTCAATAGAACTATTACCTTTAAAATAAACATTAATAATAGAGAACTCAGATTTTTCTATAAAATCTAATAGTTGGAGCCCATCAATTTTTTTTAGTGCTGAGACGAGAGATTCTTTCGTGAAAATCATGGTAGTCTCCAAGGTGCAGCTTTATTGGAATTTACTACGAAATCTGATTTCTGAACAGAAGAGAGGCTAAGAGAATTATCCAATATATTTCTCTTATCTTGAGAGGTGCCTTCTGAACTTGATAAAGAGTGTATAATACCTTTCAAATCATTAACCCATTTAAAAAAATCAGCAGCTGAATTTTGATCTTCATTCCATGAACTCAGAATATTATCTAGCCCATTTGCGGGGTTTTTTAATTCCCATTCATTGTTCGTGTAAGTAATAATTTGATTGATAAAGTAGTTAGTATTTGTACTGTTATCAATCGTTTTATATTTGAAGACACTCTCTAGTTCTGATAATTCATTCACAACAATGTTAAGTAATTCCATTTCAGTTTGGACAAAGTTTACTCTAGTAGCTAACTTCGCGACAAGAGTTGTGATGACAATGGATTTTGGAGAGTTAGCTGATTTTGCTCTATAAAAATAAACATCACGTAAACGTTTTAGAATCTTAATAACATTCCTTAGAATATTTGTCGGTAAATCAGTAGGAAGACTTTCAATTGATGATGAATAAATAGCGGAAAAATCTCTATACCTCTTTTCAAAAACTAAAGTCTGTCTATAAAACCACTCAGAATAACCTTTAGCATTATTTGAAATCCATCGGTGTTTACGTTCAGAAACCTCTGGTATTGAAATTGAGGTATTAACTAATTCTGGAAACTCAGTGATACGGTGTAATAACTTTAAAACATCATGTGATTCTGGAATAGCCGGAATTAGATCAATTGAAAATTCGACATTATCTACAGTCGCGTAGATAGCGGTGAAGCATTTGTCCCAACGAACGTAATTCTTGTAACCCGCACTAGAGATAGCCTCTTCAAATAAATCCATTAGTTCTTTTTCTGAGATACTTCTATCTAGATCTTGAACGACACATATAACATCCACATCATACGCTTTATCTTTACCATTTTTAAAGGGCCTAACTGCAGTTCTAGTCGCAAAAGAACCCTGAGGATAAAAATCTATTTCATAATTCATTTTTTCTGAGATAGCCATGCAAAGGTTAGTATATAATTCTTCTGCTCTTTTTCGCTGAGTAGTGGTTAATTCAATATTTGCTAAGACTTCATTGATTACATCATTATTAATTAGCTTCATTATGTTCTCCGTTTCAAATTATTGGTATAAAACTAAAGTAGTGTTGAAATTGTTAAGAGTTAATTTGCGAATAGTACTATTATTTAACACTGTTATCATTACTAACTTAATCTGCAGTATTATAGCTAGTGATATTATGAGAAAGATAACGAAAGTTTGTTCGTACTCTTTGCGTACAGCTATGATAACAGATTAAAATAAAAATGCAAGTGTATAAACACAATATGTTGTGTTGTTTTTGTGGTTGTCGGCATATATGTTGTGTTTTTTTACTTAGGAAGAGTGCGAAAGGGAATCAGAATATACTACTTATCGCAAAAGGTATCATAGTTCTTCTAGCTAGACGAAGTTCATCCAGTAACTTAAACTACAATCATCAAGCAACATCATTTTTCAACGACACCCACCAAAGGCATTGTCGGTGTTGCAGAAGGGTCCAACTGGAATTTACCTACGCTACTGGGGATGACTTTTTCGTCGTGGTGTTAATATGCGAAAGTAGTCGGTAAGCAACATGTATCGTTCCGATTATCACGGGTAAACTTTGGAACAACAGATGGGAGAATCACCGTCGGAATTGACGGGCTTTAACCCGCGTACCGGTGCTGATTATGTGCAGCCGGTGACTTACTGGCTGGCCTTTGACTACACGGGGCAAGGGATTCACGATGCCAACTGGCAGCCGACTTTCGGGGGCGACGCTTACCTGACCAACGGTTCCCTGGGCTGTATCAACACACCGCCTGATATCATGGCTCAAGTCTACGCATACGCCTATAACGGCATGCCAGTGCTAGTCTTTCAATAAGGCAAAATACTACCTTATAACATGTGGCGAAGAAGGGGAGGAATCCTCTTCTTTTTTTGATGAGTCTTTGCTTGTGAAGGTAATCTGATGGCCCACAAGCCTACAATAATTTTGTTTAGTTTGCCAAGACAACTCCTTGATTGACAGTAATCGTTAACGGTTCAAAATCACTGGGTGGGTGAACAAGCAAAGATAGAAATGTGGGGGAGTCAAAAGTCGAATCATTTAGGGGAAGTAAACGATTTCAAATCCAGGGTCATATCGTTTTATTTAGCAATCATTTTGTGCTAAGTTTTAAACAAAGGAGATGATTGAGAATGAAGGTAAACGAGAGATGCTGTTCATTTTATTACCGTAATGTTCCGATTACTGAGGAGATAAAGTTTGATCCATCTAAGACTGCATTAATTCTGATTGATTTACAAAATTATTTTGTTGATCGCCCAGATTTTGAGACAGAAAAAGAAGCTTAAGAATGGGAAGAAATGTATGCCTATATTCATGAAACTGTTGTCCAAAATAACGAACGTTTATTAAAATTTGCCAGAGAACATGATATGCTTGTGATTCATGCGATCATTGAATCAAGTTTTGATGATGGTAGAGAGCGTTCAATGTCCCATCGACGGCCTGAATTTAACAATATCGTCATCGCCCCTGTTACTTATGAAAGTAAAATTGTTACACCACTCACACCACAGAAAAATGAGGTAGTGATTAAGAAGACATCACACTCTGCGGTAGATAGTTCCTTGGTGCTATTGCTGAATAACTTGGGCATAAACGATGTGATTACAACAGGTTTAGTAACAGATCAATGTGTCTCAAGTACCGTTAGAGGCTTATCGGACCATAACTTTAGAGTCTGGACAGTTGAAGATACCACGATGGCCGGTACGTTTGAATTAAGAGATAATGAGCTGACCATTCTGAACAATACCTACTGTAACGTCGTTAATACAGAAGAGATACTGAACGTTTTATAACGGCATGCCGGGGCTAGTCTTTCAATTAGCCAAAATACTACCTTATAACATGTGCTGAAGAAGGGGAGCAATCCTCTTCTTTTTTTTGTTAAGCGAAAATATAGTCTCACACTTAAATGACTGTTGGCCTGATAGTGAGAAATTACAGCCTCAATTATCAGGTGACACTGTCTGGTGGGCGTTAGGAGCGTTCGGTATTTATCGTGGTGTAGAAATACTTTCCTAGAGCCGGGCTAAAGCATCATTCAAGCCACTCGTAAGAAGCGAATTTTTTTCAAATATAAAAGCGTTAACCTAAATGAAAAAGAGTCATCAAATGAAGAAAAAAATGGTTACAAATGCTTTTGCGATGCTTGCTACTTTATCAATCGGATTGTCAAATGTCTCAATGGTCAATGCTCAAGAAGCTGAGTGGATTATTAGAAATAAGGTCACGTATGACTTAAGCCAAGTAGTAAACAATGAAGAAGAAATTGCAATTCAGTATTGGACGTGGAATTCTGGTGACCCGGTCATCACATTAGCAGAAGAATATCAGGCAATACATCCAAATGTGACAATCGAAATTGTGAATCATCCATGGGACGACTTTTGGACTAAATTACCCTTATCATTACAGGGGAGTGATGGACCAGCGATCTTTAACATTCACAATTCACAACACAACTTATTGATTAATTATCTTAAGCCCTATGATATCGCAATCGAAGACTTAAAGGCAGACTTCAATGGAGTAGAACCGCATATTATTGACGGTAATGTGTATTATATTGACAATGTAATGAATACAGGGAGTATCTACTACAATAAAACAATGTGGGCAGAAGCTGGCTTAACAGAAGAGGACATCCCAGTGACTTGGGATCTATTTAGAGAAGTAGCTAAAAAAATAACGAAAAAAGATGGCGACACTTTGACACAAGCTGGTTTTAACTGGAATGGTGAAACTTACTCAGGTATTTATCAAGGATTAAACTATCAAAAAGGAGAATTATTATTCCAAGAAGATGGACAAACTGTAAACTTATGATCTACAATCAGGCTTAATTTACGAAGGGGGCCGCTCAGTCCAAATTTATAGAGGGCTTGAGAAGATGGGCTTGTTTGCTAAGGCAGGTGCAATTATTCCTTTAACTTCATTTGAGGAGAATTTTGATAACAATACCGACAATCCATCAGATTTAGAAGTGTTGGTCTTTACGGGTGCCGATGGGCAACTTAAATTGATTGAAGACGAAGCGAATTTAACTAAGGACTCACTGTCAGCTTATACAAACATAACGTATCAAGAGCAAAAGCAATTACTTACAATTTATCCTGCTGAGGGAAATACGAGTGTCTTGCCTGAAGAGAGAAAATGGAAGTTTACTTTATATGGTTTGAAGCCGAATGATGCGATAAACGTTATGAGTGGTGATCAACATCTAGAAGCTAAGATTACCTTCGATGCAGCATTAAATGCGACCGTCATTCAATTAAACCCGATAGGTATTAATCAGAAAATTACAATTGATTTAGCAACAAGCACTCAAGCAAATTATGTCGCGACTAAACAGCAACAAGCGTTCGATTATTTAAATGACGCACAAATCGAATACTTATTAAAAGAGCAGTTGTTTAATATTCTAAACGATCAGACCACACTAATCGGCATTCTATCAGAATTCGAAACATTGAATGTTGAACCAGCCATATTACAACCATTGAAGGAAATTCTATGGACCGTCGATGCAATTGAATAAACGTGCTATTTGGACGATATAGCAACTAGCAATCACCAGTACTCATTGTATTTCAATGGGAGCTGGTGATTGTTCGTGTAGGACTTAGTGACATCTCGAGTAACGTCTTCCTGACCTAGGGATATTGCCACACGTCTGACAGAATGGCGTATGGTTAAGAATAAGTCAAAATATGACTTTATACCATGTAGCGAAGAAAAAGAGAATTATTCTTTTTTGTTTAGAAGTAAAAAAGATGATTAAATAACATCACAATAGAATGAGTTTTACTCTAAAATTAATTTAATAATTTAATAATTTAATAATTTAATGGATTTCTGTGATGAGATGGGGAAACATTTATGTGTTATTCTGAAAAACACAATATGTTGTATCAAGAAAAAGAGACCCTACAAATTGTAGGGTTCTAACGCCTTAACCCCCGTGAAGGGAGGACAGCTTTCATTTACCGCGCAGTAGGTGTCGACTATACCCATTAGCATCCCATTGCTTTTCTAATTGTTCGTATGGTAATGTAGATAGAAATAAATATAAACTAAGGAGTTAACTATATGGATAATCCTGTTATACAAAAAACAAAATTTATGTCAATCGATGTAATGAAAGGCATTGCTATCCTGCTAGTCATTTTAGTGCACACATCTCAACGAATTGAAGGTGACATGTTTTTAAAACCTTTTACGAGTTTTGGCCAACTAGGCGTTCAAATGTTTTTTCTAGTTTCCGCTTTCACTCTGTGTAATTCTTTGGAAACTCGAAGTCATGAGCCATTAGCGAAATTTTACCTTAGAAGATATTCTCGAGTTGCTCCTGGTTATTATTTTGGAATTATTCTATATTTTGTCCTAACATCACTTTTTAATGGCTTTGTGTGGGATAGTAACAAAAGCCCATTAAATATCCTAGCTAATATCTTTCTCGTCCATGGATTATATCTTCCTGCAACTAATAACGTAGTGCCGGGTGGATGGTCAATAGGAACAGAATTTTTATTTTATCTTATCTTTCCTTTCTTGTTTCTAGCATATAATTGGGCTAATAAAAAATTCAAGTACTTATATTTATGCTTGCCTTTTATAGCTTTAGCTATATCAATAACTTTAGAATTCAGCCTTTACACGCTGACAAAAAAAGAGGTATATTTTAGGAACAATGGTTTTATATACTATAACATAGTGAATCAAATTCCTGTTTTTTTATTGGGTATGTCACTTTTTTTTGCACATAAAAATGGATTGACTAGTAAAATTAACAAATATCTGAGCATGTCGTTAACTTTGGCATTTTCATTATCAGCTGCACTAATAATGTTCGAATTTGAGAATTATATCGCATTATTTCCCTTTCTAGCTGGATTATCCTTTTCGTTTTTGTTTATCGTTTTACAAAATTCCAATATATCAAAGTTTAGTGTGCTATCTAAAATGGGTATCTATTCATTCACAAGTTATTTGTTGCATTTCATTTTCACTTTTTATTTTGTAACGTTGGCATCAAGGTTTTTAGGTGATATACCTGCTGATTTTAAATTAATTATTCTCTATCCATTAGCCGCGTTACTCACTTTTATCTCATCAAAATACTTTCAAAAATATATTGAATGGCCAGGAGTTATTTTTGGAGAAATGATAAACAAAAAATTCTAACTACATTCTTACAAAGGCTAGATAGTTTTCTAGCCTTTTTTTATTTGTTATAAATTTGTGATTTTATAGAAAAACTAAGTTAATACAACTATCCGCACAGTATGGTTCGAATGTGAACTATACCGCACTTATCTTCACCCATTCTGTCCATGCTCCCGAAGTATTTACATAGCGAGAATAAATTTGATTTGAGTTGTACTTTCTGAACTCCTGTCTGTATACACCGTTTTCCCCGATGTTATAGGTTGTTAATATGCCTATACCAGGGAATCCCGATGCGCCAGCTGAGTTTATATAGCAGGTGGTTATCGAATTGTTAGGATAACTAGATATTGGCGAATCATTTGTATAAGCGTTTCTTGCCGCTGTTTTATGGAACATGTTCTCGTTGTAATAACTTTCGGTGACGAAACGCTCCCAAGCGAACCATTCGTCGTTCATCCAGCGTCGTCTAAACATAGCGCTACCGCCCCCGTATTCATACCACATTTGCCAACTTTGATAGGGGTCCTCGAGACAATAGTATGTTAACAAGGAGCCAGCTGTGGTCGGAAAACCTCTCGACCCCGATGCGGTGAAAGCAATTACTTGATAGGCATGTTTCTTAAACGCTGTCAAAGGCGTGGTGTTGTCAATTGACCCAGATGGCGCGCTGTCAAGAACGATGTTGCTGTGCATCGATTCGCCGAACTTGTTCATCGCATGACCAGATAGCGCCATCATACTGGTTGTGTTTTTTATAAATTCGCCTGACTCCCACAAGTTACCAAAGACATCATAACCGTCAGACAACGTTGCTATTTTTACATTTTTGCTCTTGATATATTGGATGACCGCCTCGAGATGCGCTTGTTGCGTAGCGTTGTGAGAAACATCGGTTGGATGCAACATAAATACCAACCAGCCAGTTTCGGCTATACATTGGTCAACCCTAGCTTTGTAATATTCAAGACTGTCTGTAGCTGGCAATCCTACTACAGCATTGTCAAACCACGACCCGAGAGCGACTCTTTTTATATCGTGTGAGGGAATGACCCCTGTATTAGGGCCCATGACACTCCCTATAGACACACTGTAGTCAAAATACTTGCTTGCAATCCTTCGACCGTCCGGCCCAGCCCCACCGAAAGGATATACAAGTCCTCTGACGTTTAATCCATTTGCCTGTAATGTTTCTTTGGATGTTTTGAGTTCGTATTCTTTTTCAGACTCGGATATATCGCCGATATTCCTATGAGTGACGGTGTGAGATGCTATTTCCCATTTCAAATCATTTTGTAAATATCTTAATTTTTCATAATCTTTATTGATACCTAAGTCTTTCCCTGTGATTATGGCGGAAACAAATGGTACATCATACGTTATAGAAAGCGGTCTTAGTTTATCCCAATCGCCGATATTCCCATCATCCGCAACGAATGTTATAATCGGTTCCTTTTTAGGCCACTGAACTGGTCTTTTTTGATAAACTGTTTGCTCAGTTTGTGCCAACTGCGCGGCAGGTGATATATCCTCACCCTCGTGAGGTAGAAATAAATTCTTCTTAAAATAATTCTGAATCTAAAAATGCATGATTATTACCTAGTTTTTACTGATCGTATCAATGCAACTTAAAGCTAACCACTTTTTCAATAATATTCAGCAACAAAACACTTTCAAATTTTAAACGAATCAAGCCCATTACTTCATTCTTATAAACAAATCCCTCTCATCCCCAAAACTTAACATATCCAACCATAAAAATGTTACAATGAATTAAAATGCAAACGAATACATAGAATGAATGCAAAGGAGTCTATAAATGAAGAAACTAATGCGTAAATCAAAAGGAAGCTGGCTAGTTGTTACCCTTGGAGCTGCGATGTTATCTTTAAACGGACCAGTCGTAAATGCTGAAGAAACGGTGAACGAATCTGAACATGATGCGACGATTGAAACAACACTCAAGCAAGACAGCCAAGTAACAGCCTCAATCGAACAATCAACTGAGAATGTCCCAGCTGAACTTGAACTAGACGAAATGTCCCAAAACTCACCAACTGATTTGCTGTCAGACTCCCTATCAGATAGCCTAAACAATCCAGTTGAAGCTTCAGACGACTCAAAACCAGAAGCCACAGATAAATTTGAATCGGAAGCACCCCAAGAAGACGCTATTAGCCAACCAATCACAGAACCACTTATCGAAACAGAAATTCAACCAGAAGCCGAAGCAGCCACACAAGAAATCAATACCGTAACAGTGCAGACCTTAACGGCAACAGCTGAAACACCCGCTCAAACGCATACCGTTAAATCAGGTGAATACTTATATCTAATCGCCGAGCGCTATGGGATTACGGTTACCCAACTCAAACTATGGAACAACCTGACCTCTAACTATATTTATTCAGGCGATCAACTGAAGGTATCAGCAGGCACAGCAACTACAAAACCCGGTGACGCTCACACAACTAAACCAACGGATAATACACAAACAAGCAACTCATATTACACGGTACGTCCAGGAGATTACCTATGGAAAATCGCCAATCAACACGGCATTACCGTAGCGCAATTAAAAACCTGGAACAACCTAACCTCGAACTATATTTACTCGGGAGATCGCTTTATTGTGTCTAAAACAACTACGACACCGACGCAACCTGAGAAACCAGTCGAAAGTAAACCTGAAACACCTAAAGAACCTGATAAGCCATCTACGAGTCAGCCAACACCAAGTACCCCAACACCCACTTATTATACGGTGAAGTCTGGGGACTATTTATGGAAAATTGCGACACAATACGGGATTACTGTCAATCAATTAAAGTCTTGGAACAAGTTAACAAGCAATTATATTTATTCAGGCGATAAATTAGCTGTAACAGACCCAACAAAAGTAACAACACCCACAGCGCCAGAACCTGAGAAACCGGTCGAGCCAGAAGAACCTTCGACACCCGTTGAACCGACACAGCCAGCTGCCAAGTATCACACGGTCAAATCAGGCGAGTACCTATGGTTGATTGCTAACCAAAACAATATTACGGTCAATCAATTGAAGTCATGGAACAAGCTAACGTCGAATTATATTTACTCGGGGGATCGTTTAATCGTGACAGACCCAACTAAAACGACACCGACGCCGCCGACTAATCCAACTGAACCAAATTTACCAGAAGGTACCTTAACTGGGACGCATGCGGCAGTGCAAGCAGTGCTGAATCAATATAAGAACTCACCGATTCATGTCTTCTATGAGAGTTTAGTCGAAGATGATTTAAGAACGGCTTCTTTAAATGGGGATACAGCCATGTATGGAGCGTCTGTACCGAAGATTGTGTTAGTGGCCTATACTTTGGAGCAAGTTGAGAAGGGCAATCTATCTTGGGATACACCGCTGAAGTATACCTCAAAGATTTATGATTATAATGAGTCTTATGCTTGGGGTGGTAGTGGCACCATTCAATACGAGAACTATCAGAATAATACTTATACCTTACGTGATGTTCTTAATCGCACAATTGTCAATTCGGACAACCTCGGCAGTAACATGTTGCTGCATTATGTAGGCTACCGCGATAAATCAGACTTTAACCGCTTTACCAAAGAAGTGTACGGCGCGCCAAGTTATACGCGCAATATGACACCTCGAGAAATTAATAAAGTAATGGCTTATATTTATGAGCATCCACAACAGCAAGCAATGACCTCTTTAGACCGGACGGATTATGACAAGACGAAACTAGACACTGTTTCGGTCAATGTCTTCCAGAAAATTGGGGCATGGTGGCCGTATTATAACCGCTCGACTGCCATCGTTGAGAGTTCACGTCCATACATTGTGACTGTCCTATCCGATTACTGGTCAGATAGCTCAATTGCGACCCTCGCGAAGAAAATCTTTACAGCGGTAATGAGTTAAACCAAGAATCACCCCCATTCCAAAATACGATTTAAAAAAGTAAATGAAAAACAAATAACACCTAGCCAATAATTCGCTAGGTGTTATTTTTGAGTGGTGAATAATAATTATCGAACTAAGTTCAGGTTACTAAACATCTTTTCGATAATAGCAATATATGGCCGTGAATAATAAGGTGATTTTGTTTATGAAGAGAGGGTAGAAGGTAAGATTATGTGCCAACTGCGCGGTGGTACCGAAAATATCGAACTATGAAACACATATTGGAAAATCCAAAGAGCCTTGCCTGCTTTTAACAGAATGCAGGCAAGGCTCAATTTAATTGTTAATTCTATTCTTGCTTACGCTTACCTTTAATTACGAGGCCTAGCCCTGTAAGTAGGCTGAGTGCACTTAAAGTTAACCAAACCGTTTGAGTATGTTCTCCAGTATTAGGTAATAGGCTAGCAGCGTTTAATGAGATAGAAGGAGTGATAGTATCTAATTCATCTTTCTCTGAAGGTAAAGAAGGGGAAGAATTTCCATTTTCTTCATCTTCTTTAGAATCAACATCTTCAGACTCAATTTCTTCAGAATTATCCTCGTCTAAATCATTTATATCATCTTCATTAGTAGAATGATTATCTTCATTACTATCAGTATCAGGCGTACTAGTATTCGCATCATCATCATCAGTGCCAGAATCAGAATTAGAATTAGAATTAGAATCAGAATCAGAGTCAGGAACAGGTTCCTCTGGAACTGAATCCTCATCAGCATCAGATTGTGGTAGTTCGGGAGTAGGAATTGGTTGTTTGTCGACAATCGTTTCCTTAAATGTCCCCACTTCAATCACTCGATTTACCGCTTGATTAATAGTATGGACCTCAACAACTTGACCGTCTTGATCATAAAAGACTCTGTTTAAGCCCTCAGTTCCTTGGGTCAGGACGTTTGTTTGACCGGTAGCTAATAAGGGGTTCTCATGAACGACGTCTTGATAAGCCACTACTTCATCAGCATAACGATATAATTGAACCGCTGATATTGGCTGTGTAAGAATTTCTTCGCGGCCATCAGAGTAAGTATAACGTGTGCCATTTTGACCAGTACGGACTGCGGTATGGTCGGTTGTGTACTGCGTATCAAATGGTATTAAAACCAGTATCTGTTTATTGGCACCGATTTGTTCAATTCGGCTAACAGGGGCGGAAACAACTAAGGAATCGACGACAGAACCATCAACGTTATAGAAGACAACCCGACGTCCAACGATACCCTCTTGAGTTACTCGGCGCTCTCCAAAGGCTAGGTCAGAAGACTCAACTGTAATGGTAGAGTAGTCAAATTTTTCAATCTTATTTCGGTAAAGTGCAACAGCAGAAACAGGTGCATCCAAGATTTTTTCTTCGCCGTTACTAAAGACTAATTTAGAACCTTTAATCCCCGCACGTACTTCGTGTGCATAAATTGTGTATTCAGTTTCAGGTTCAATCTCAGCAATTTCATTGTCGTAAAGTAAAATTTCTGATATAGCTTTAGTCAATATCACTTCAGATCCATCAGAGTAAACGAGTTTACTTCCATTTTTCCCTTCACGAACTAGCTGTTCATCAGTGGTGTACTCAGTGCCAAAATCAATAGGATGAATACCTAAATTTGTAGCGTCAGTTATCGTAAGACCTACTTGGAAAGGTTCGTCAGTGATTTCATATGTTAGATTTTCGGTGTTAAATGAAACTTCTGTAAAGTATTTATTTGTATAACCGTTCTTGTCTGTAATAATTAAATTGTCAAAAGTAAATGTACTATTCTTAACTGTATCGTACAAATTAATATATAATTTTGCGGTAAAAGAACCATCTTCATATTCAATATTATTATTTATAAGTCTACTATCAACATAAAAAGTTTTAAACTTTGACCAATCACTTAAAGTTAGTATTAAATCATCTATATATGTTTTACTGCGCCCTTTAATTGTTACTTCAGCAAATTCGTCTATGGCATATGTGCTACTATCAATTGAGATTGTATCAATCGTTGGTAATATTTCTATTTTAGTTTTAGTTAGACGCACTTCATTAATAGGTGCTTCAATGATTTCTTCAAATCCGTTAGAGTAAAGGTGTTTTTTCCCTACTTTACCGTTACGAACTTCTTGTGGATTATTCGTAAACTCTACAGAATAATCTGCATCAACCAACTCTTTAGATAAACGTTCTCTTACAAAAATATTTATAACACTACCCTCTAATACTCCTAAATTTGAACCTTTTAACATTTCACTTCTGACAAAATAATATTGTTTATCATCCAGTAAAGCTAAACTTTTACGAATAATACGTTCTTGTTCAGTTAAACCCATACCACTGAAATTAAAAGTTTCCAAATCAACATCAAAGCTCATCAAGGTATCGTGTTCGTTAAAGATATTTACTTGAGTAATCTTTGTTAGGTAAGGAGACAATGAATCGTAATCGATTGGGATTTGTTCTGGTATTAAAGGTATGTCTTTATCGGGTAAGGTAATTACTTTATTTCTTCTGACAAAATACTCTACTTCACGATGTATTAAATCGATATATTCAGCATTATGTAATACTTTTTCTTTAGTTTCGGTTATTTTTTTTACATTATAAGGTTCAAGTGTAGAAGAGTAGGAGCGGTTATATCGGTCGATTCTATCAAAGATACGACTATAGATTGCATCACCAATCAACTCATAACTATCAACTAATTCTCCGGTCTCTAAGTCTATTATCTTTATAGAATTCGATATATTAGGATCCGACACTTGCTCTTCTTTAAGTGCATTGGTTAATGTGCCTTTTGATATAATTTGAGGCGTTTGATGACGTAAATTATAATTGTAAATTTCGTTACCATCTAAGTCATAAAATATTCGTTGAACTCCGTTACTACCTACTTGAACAATTGTTTCAAAACCTAAATATTCTGTTGGGTTTGATTCATAAATTGTTTCAAAATGAAGAGTAAGGTCTGAGTAAGGATACAACTTTACTTCATCAGTTGGATTAGTAATAACACTAACTGTACCATCCGGATAAACATATTTGTGTCCATATGAACCCTGTCTAACCTCGTAATCCCAATATGTATATCTAGTTTCATATGGTATTACAGTAGGTTCTAAAGTCCCAATTGAAATGATTTCATCTGTAGCAGGGAAAACTTCTATTTCCTCAGCCACATCCCAATTAAGATCATAGATTCTTTGATACTCCCCTAAAGTTCCATATTGTAGATGATTTTCTTGACCTTTTAATGACCAAGGATCATCTACATAAATTGTCTTTGGATTCTTATGAAAATATTCTACAACACCTACTTCTATAATATAAGGTTTGGCAGATTGTTCAATCCGTTCTTCAACAATATCACCATTATTATCGAAGAATACTAATTTGAAACCACTATGTCCATAATCAACAATGATTTCCTCTTTAAAAGATAGGTTATTGCTGGCTTTATAAATTGGATCAACTAGTATTTCAACATACTCAGCATAGTATTGAATAACTTCATCAATAACTTCACTAATAATATATTCAGTACCGTCTTCAAAAATATATTTCAATCCATTTTTACCAGATTGGACTTCATCAGAATTAGTAGTATATAAGGTTTTATGTTCTGTATGCACCTCTTTAACGTTGTTATTAATTACATCAAATGTTATTCCTTCAGATTCATTCTCACCAAGTGGTAGGTTTACATTGTTCAGACCTATCGACTGAATAAAATACTGTGTTGGGCCCATGTTTTGGGGGAGTAAAAAGCTTGCAGTATACTCGTATAAATTTTCCGCAATCTTTGAAAGTACTCCAGTTTCCGAAAGATTCAAATTGAAATATTTCGGCCCGAAATGTCCAATGTTATAAATATCTATATTAACATTTGTAATACTATGATCCTCTTCAGCAATTACTTTAATATTCACAGTTTCGCCAACAGAGAATTCTGTTTTATTAATTTCGACATCAATTAATACCGGATCTGTCAGGTCTTGATTCTCATATTCGTAGTAAATAAAACTAGGATCTACATTTGGAATATAGTCGTCAAAAATATTCCCCATATTATCCTCAACATGAACTCTATCTAATTCATACAGCCCTGCGTATTGACCATAAAAATGGATACTGTCATTGGTTAATTCCAGCAAGTAATTTCCATTTTGATTTCTAACCAAACCTTCATCATTATTATAATAAGAAAAATCAAAATAATTACTTGTTTGATAATAAGAACCAGAAGTATATTCTCGATTAATAAACTGTAAACTTAAATAATTAATTATATTTGCTTCTTCAATTTCTACAAAAATATTTCGTGTTTCGTTACCAGTAAAAAACTCTTGACCAGGTGAGATACTGATTATTTTAGGTGGAATTATATCCACTTTATTCGTAGATAATGAAAGTGCCTCTTGTGCCTCTTGCGCCTCTAAGGAACTTAGTTTAGCATCGTTATCAATTTCTTCAACAATTAATGGTTCAGAACTATCCTTAATCGCCTCATCCAATATAATTGATAATTCATTGTCAATTTTATCTAACGAAGTTTCTTCAATTTGTACAGCAGCTTCATAATGTGATTCTGATTCAAAATCTTTGTGATTTTCTGAAACCAATTCCTCTGTCTTAATATCAGTCTCATCCGCTTCATCTTCTTCAAGAACTAGATTTTCGTTTGAATATGAAACCACTGGCTCATCAGCCGATAAAACCTCATCGATTAGAGGGTGATTTAGAAGAGTCTCATCAGTTGCAGAAGTGTTGGTAGCCTCCGATACTTTTTCTTCTTCCATTAAGTTCTCAGCAATATTTAATTCATCTTCCTGCAAATTTTCAATTAACGCAGTATCCTGTATTAAAACAACGTCACTTTCAACCACTTCTTCAGCCTGAACTGAAGTCACACCAAGACTAAGTAAACTACCAACAGCAACAGAGACAACACCAACGCTTAATTTTTTTATCGCAAACTGTGACTTGCGGACGGCAGATTTCTGAATCAGTAAAGACGTATTGTTTTTACCAAGCATTTAGATTACCCCACTTTTCATTATAATGAACTAATGTATAGATTTAATTATATCATGAAGCCTAATAGACAGCTATGTAATTTCTATAAAACAGAACATTTACACAAGCACGTGTTAAAGCGTGTTTGAAGGGGCAATTGAATACTTAAAAATAAAGACGAGGCCATCGATTGATAGGGCTATATATTAAGAATTGGTGTAGTCTAATTTGTTATCTAGTTAATATCGTTAAAAAGTGATATCATGAACAAAGAAATATGACACAAGGAGAAAGCTTATGAAAATTTTTATAAGACGTATCGTTACGCTACTATTCTTAGTAATGCTGATGGTAAATTTTATAGCCCCTGTCCAAAAGATAAATGCACAAGAAAGTAGAGCCTCTACCTCTATCCTCTTGCTCGGAGTAGATACTGGTGATTTGGGACGTTCAGATCGAGGGCGTTCGGATGTTATGATGTTGTTAACCATCAATTCAGCTACTGAACTAATGACTGTGACGAGTATACCAAGAGATGCTTATGTGATGATACCGGGTTATTATATGGATAAGATCAATCATGCGTATGCTTTTGGTGGAGCAGAGTTATCAATGCAGACGGTTGAAGAATGGTTTGATATTGAAGTGGACAATTACATAGTAGTGAACATGGCTGGTTTAAAAGAAGTCGTCGATGCAGTCGGAGGGGTTGATGTTGTATCACCTTCAAGTTTCGATATTTCGGGTTATAGTTTCGTAGAAGGTGTTGAAACGAACTTAGATGGGGATAAAGCCTTAGCTTATGTACGTGAACGTTATACCTCTGGTGGAGATTATGGCCGCCAAGCAAGGCAAAGACAAGTCGTCCAAGGACTCATTAGTAAAATGGCCAGCTTCGATTCGATCTTGAATTTTCAAAGTGTTTACTCCACAATGTCTAGCAACGTTGAAACGGATTTAGGCTTTGTAAATTTAATGCAGTTATTCGCCGAGTATAGACAATTCGCTCATAATATAGAGTTCTATCAACTATCGGGTGGCGGTACAATGATTGACGGCGTTTACTATGATTTAATTTATGATGAGTCTTATCATGAAGTACTCGCGAATCTAAGCTTACAATTAAATTAAATAAAACAGAACACTCTCATCTATTTAGCTTAACTTTCTATATATATGAGAGTTTTTCTATGTAGTCAGTTGACTTACAGGTGGTTTACCTTTAATATTTATTTGTTAAAGCTTTAGAATGGAATAAAATCAATAGGTAAATATTGGTGAATATTATATGAAAAAAATATTAATCACCGGAGTAAATAGTTTCATAGGTAACTCATTAGAGTGTTGATTATCGAAACAAGCCGATGAATTCGACATCGATAAACTATCCTTTAGAAATGATGCTTGGAAGCTAAAGGACTTTAGTTCTTATGTTTCAATCGTTCATGTGGCCGGGATAGCTCATGTCTCATCCGATGAGAACTTAAAAGAAGAGTATTATAGAGTCAATCGAGATTTAACGATTGCTTAAGCAGAGAAAGCGAAAGCAGATGGAGTCAAGCAATTCATTTTCTTGAGCAGTATCATCATATATGGAGCGAGTGATATTCCAAATGGTATTATAACGCAGGGCACCGTCCCAAAAGCGAAAGACTTCTACGGTGACAGTAAGATACAAGCAGAAGCAGGTTTGAAAACTCTGGAATCACCAAACTTTCAAATCGCAATCATCAGACCCCCCATGATTTATGGTAAAGGATCGAAAGGTAACTATCCTAAGTTAGCGAAGCTAGCTGTTAGAATTCCCTTCTTCCCAAACTTTGATAATAAACGCAGTATGATTCACGTCGATAATTTATCAGAGTTGATTAAACTACTGATAGTAAATGAAGAAAGCGGTACATTCTTTCCACAGAATAAAGACTATGTCCAAACAAGCCGTCTAGTAAAACTGATTGCGCATGCCCATGGTAAGCGTAGTTATCAAACTAAATTATTCAACCCACTAATAAAAAGCGTACTTAAATTTAATGTGGTTCACAAGGTTTTTGGTGACTATGTCTATGATCAAGCGCTAAGTAACTATGCCAAAGGACGCTACCAAGTCTACAATTTAAAAGAATCGATCGATTTAACCGAAAGGTAATCATAAAGAAAACTCCCTGTAATTTAGTGAATGAATGAAGAATTACAGAGAGTTTTCTTGTCGATTCATACAATAAAAGACGGCTAATTGTCGGAAAAAACACTAAAAACAGTAATAAAACGCATTCATTGCCAATACATTAAAAAAACACATTGTAATCATTTAGAATTATATTATAATTGAAATATTGAATACTAGACAAACAGCTTCTAATACCGAACAATAAGTTACCTAGAGTAAGATGCTTAGTTGAAAAATCTTCGATTAACCGTTAAAATTAGAGTGAGTCTATTAGTATAGTCATAAGGAAAGTAAGGGGTCGTGTATTGCACTTACTTGACAATTTATATAGAAAGAACGTGAAGAATATAATGAATGCCCATCAAGGAATATCCGTACATATTGTTGACTATGTACAAAAGTTAAATAAGGCACAGAAACGGCTGATTTGGATGGTGGCAGATTTAGGCATCTATCTACTCGCTGGAATCTTGTCTTATTTATTTTTTTTGACTTTGATAAAGGTACCAATGGTGAATTATGCAGTTTATATCGTTTCTTCTTTTATCATTTATTTGCTCTTATCTCATTTTTTTCAAGTGAGTACACGAATCAATCGCTATAGTGGCATCATCGATATCATCTTATTATTTATCATCTCAATGCTTAGTAGTGCGATTGGCGGCTTATTCTGTAGTGTGGTATTGAATGTCTTTTCTTTTCGTTACACGGTACTGTCAATGATTGTATCTGCTTTAGGAGTTGTAGGGCTTAGAACCATTTGGCAGATGATTTACTTATCAAAGTATAGAAACGGAATAATTCAAGAGGAAATCAGAAACATCGTGTTAATTGGTGCAGGAGATGGCGGCTCCTTATTTATGAATAGCTACCGCCGTAATAAAGGGAACATGAATGTCGTTGCCATACTCGACAATAACCCGGACAAGAAAGGCCAGAATATTGGAGGGATACCCGTTATTGGGGATTCCAGTATGGTGCCAGAGTTAGTCGGTCAGTACAAGAATTTAGAAGCGATTGTGGCGATTCCTTCATTGTCACCAAATGATTATGAAAGAATACTTCAAATATGTAATGAACATGATGTCACAGTATACAAGATGCCTAAAGTTGAAGATGTCATCCTAGGAGTTCATCAAACAAAGGATACAATGACTAAAGTAAATATCTCAGATTTACTAGGAAGAAAAGAAATTGAGTTAGACGAAACTAAACTCCGTAGTGAACTTGAAGGTAAAACAATCCTAATTACGGGTGCAGGTGGATCAATCGGTTCTGAGATTTCTAGACAAGTGAGTCGTTTTAACCCTAAGAGAGTCTTATTATTGGGTCACGGTGAAAACTCAATTTACTTAATTTATCATGAATTATTAAAAAGAAAAGGATTTACAGAGTACGTACCAGTCATCGCAGATGTCCAGGATTATGACAGAATTCTAAGTATCTTTCTAAAAGAGAAACCGGATATTGTCTATCATGCTGCGGCACACAAACATGTACCCTTAATGGAGAGCAATCCAGTAGAAGCGTTTAAAAATAATATTCTAGGGACTTATAATATAGCCAAAGCAGTCGATGCAGCTAAGTTACCTAAGATGGTGCTGATTTCTACTGATAAAGCGGTGAACCCACCAAATGTGATGGGGGCGACTAAACGTGTAGCGGAACTGATTATCACTGGTATGAACCAAAAGAGTCAGTCAAACTACTGTGCCGTAAGATTTGGTAATGTACTAGGTAGCCGTGGGAGTGTCATTCCAGTCTTTGAAAAACAAATCGCGGAGGGTGGACCAATAACAGTCACAGACTTTAGAATGACGCGTTACTTCATGACGATACCTGAAGCCAGTCGATTAGTCATTTATGCAGGAGCAAATGCCAATGGTGGAGAAGTATTTATCTTGGATATGGGCGAACCAGTTAAGATAGTAGACTTAGCTAAGAAAATGATTCTACTCAGTGGACATACAGAAGACGACATTAATATAGTAGAATCGGGCATACGGCCTGGAGAGAAACTCTATGAAGAGTTGTTAACCTCTTCTGAATTAGTCGGCAATCAATTAAATGAAAAAATATTTATTGGTAAAGTAGCCCAAATGCCAATAAACAATATTGATTCATTTATTCAAGAATTACACCATAGCATTGATAATAGCCGGGAATTAAAAGAAAAAATAATTACATTCGCAAATGACAGTGCGAATTAATATCGGAGGATAACATGGAACAAGAAATTAGTTTAAAGGAATTATATCAGATAGTAAAAAAACATTTTTTAACGGTTTTAATTGCAATGATTACAGGAATCCTTGTATTTATATTAATAATGATGTTCTTTATCACGCCGAAGTATAACTCGGAGGCACAATTATTAGTGAATCAACAATCTAGTCAACAAAATATTCAAGTGAGTGAGATTCAATCAAACATTCAAATGATAAATACTTATCGAGATATAATTACAGGGCAATCAGTATTAGGTAGTGTAAACGAAAACTTAAACAATCAATTTTCAATTAAGCAATTAAGGGATGCAATAACTGTGGATCAGGGAACTAACTCACAAGCATTTAAAGTTACAGCCACTATGGATACAGCAGAAGATGCTCAAAAAGTGTTGGATGAACTAATATCAACATTTGAAATGACTATTCGAGATATATATGGAGATGTTGAAGCAAGTATTTTTGTTCTTTCGCCTGCCACATACAATCCAAATAAGGTTTCACCAAGAATTATAATTTTCGTGCTCTTAGGGGCAATAGTTGGTTTAATGATAAGTATGGTTATTATACTTATTTTTGAGCTAATGGATACAACAGTAAAAGAGGATGACTTTATGGTTCAGTTAGGGTTAATTAATTTAGGACATGTATACGAATTAACAAACAAAGAATTAAAACAAACTAGATTAACTTCAAAGCAAGCGAATAATAGCATAAGAGAGAGGATATAAATATGTTTAATCGTAGAAAAAAAACTGAACAACGTTTACAAAAAGAACAAATACAGGGAACATCTTTGATTACTTTTATGGAACCCAAGTCTATAAACGCAGAGCAATTTAGAACGATTAGAACGAATATTGAATTTGCTCAATTAGATTCACAGTTAAAAAGCATTCTAGTCTCATCAAGTATTCCAGCAGAAGGAAAATCAACAATTTCTTCAAATTTAGCGTATGTTATTTCACAAACCGATAAAAAAGTCCTTTTGGTAGATTCTGACTTAAGAAAACCAACGGTGCATAGAACGTTTAAATTAAACAACGAACAAGGATTAACGACATTACTAACAAATAATGAAGTGAAATTTAATCAAGTAGTTCAACATAGTAGAGAACTTAATTTATACTTTTTACCATCGGGGCCAATTCCGCCAAATCCATCAGAAATGTTAGGGTCTGGGAGAATGACACTTTTAATGAAGGAACTGAATCAGTATTTTGATTTAGTCATTTATGACGCCCCGCCAATTACAGCAGTTACAGACCCACAAATTTTAGCTACAAAAGTTGATGGCGTTGTTTTAGTAGTAAGACAAGGCTATTCTCGAAAAGAAGAAGTAAAAGAAGCAAAAAGAGCATTAGAAAATGTGAATGCTAATATATTAGGGTATGTAATGAATGGAAAAGAAATTAAAGATAATATTGGTTATTATTCTTATTACAGGTATAACGAAGAGTAATAAATTATCTCAAGGATCAATTGTAAATATAAGGAGATAGGTAAATTGTGAGTAAATCCATATTAGTGACTGGAGAAAATAGCTATATTGGGAATAGTTTTGTGCACTATGCAAAGAACAAACAAAAAAATTATACTATTCATAAATTATCACTACGTGAAAACAAATGGATGGATGAAGATTTCACTAAATTTGATGTGATAATTCACTTAGCAGGGATTGCGCATATTAAAGAAACTCCAACAAATCGTCAACTATATTTTGATATTAACAAAGATTTAGCACTTAAAGTTGCTAGGAAAGCAAAAAAAAGTGGAGTAAAACAGTTTATATTTTTTAGTACAATGAGTGTATATGGAAAAAGAATAGGGAAAATAGATTCTTCTACAAAAGAAAATCCAAATAGTGCTTATGGAATGTCAAAATTGGAAGCCGAAAAAGAAATGGAAAATTTAAACACGAAAAATTTTAAACTTGTAATTATTCGACCACCAATGGTATATGGTCCAGATTGTCCAGGTAACTATAATGCCTTATCTTTAGTTTCCAAGAAAATTTGCATGTTTCCATCTTTCCACAACTCAAGAAGCATGATATTTGTGGATAACTTGTCGGAGCTATTAATTAACATAATAGATAAAAGTGCAAATGGTAAGTACTTTCCACAAAATAAAGAGTATGTATGTACGAGTGATATGATAGAAAAAATTGCTGAGTATCATAATATGCGTGTAAGGAGGATTGATATGTTTAATCGGATAATTCACAAATTAAACATAGGAATCCTTCACAAAATCTTTGGTGATTTAACTTATTCTAAAGAATTATCAGAAACTGATTTTAATTACCAAGTAGTTGAATTCGAAGAATCAATTATTTTAAGTGAGAAAGGCAATGTAAAATGAAGAAATTCCTATTAGTGGCAACAGTAGTAAAACTCCATGTGAACGTATTTCATATACCGTTACTAAAAATGATGAAGGATAAAGGATATGAAGTACATGTTTGTTCAAAAAATGACTTTAACGAAGGAGAACAAATTAATATCCCCTATTGTGATAAATTCTTTAATTTACCATTTGATCGTAATCCATTATCAATTAAAAATATCAAAGCATATAAAAAATTAAAAACAATTATTGATTATAATGATTATGATATTATACATTGTCACACCCCTGTTGGTGGAGCTTTAACTAGATTAGCTGCGAAAGAAGCTAGGAAACAAGGGTGTAAGGTGGTTTATACTGCTCATGGTTTTCATTTTTACAGCGGAGCGCCAGTTATCAACTGGCTAGTTTATTATCCAATCGAAAAAATTCTATCGAAGCATACAGATGCACTTTTAACAATAAACGAAGAAGATTATAAAAGAGCAAAAAAAATGAAAACTTCAAATATATTCAAAATATCAGGTGTAGGTATAGATCTTGATAAATTCCGGAAAAATAATAGTAATGGAAGAAAATTTAAAAGAGAATTAGGAATAAACGAAGACGACAGCATTATAATTTCAGTGGGAGAATTAAATGAAAATAAAAATCATAGTGTTATTATAAAAGCATTATCGAAAATTAAATCGAATTCAATTTATTATATAATTTGTGGTCAAGGTCATATGGATAAAAGTTTACTGCAATTAGCAACTAAATTAAACGTAGAAAATAATATAAAATTAGTTGGTTTTCAAAAAAATATAAATAATTTTTTAGACATTGCGGATGTTTATGTTTTCCCCTCCATTAGGGAAGGGCTATCCCTCTCGTTAATGGAAGCTATGGCAAACAGCTTACCAATAATTGCTTCCGATATCCGAGGGAATAAAGATTTAATTGATGATTTAAAAGGTGGCTATTTGGTAAACCCAGAAAACTCTACTCAAATTGCCGAGAGAATAGAACAATTACTAACTGATAATAAATTATCTAATGAGTATGGAAAATATAATTTTGAAAAGGTTCAAAATTATTCAATTAATAATGTATTAACACAAATAGAAAAAATATATTCAGCATTAGAATAATAAAATTTTATTCTGTTGGGGTATGCAGAAGGAAGATGTAAATTGACGAAAATAAGTGTAATCATGCCTGCTTATAATTCTGAAAAATATATAGAAAAAAGTATTCAGTCGGTATTAAGGCAATCACACAAAAATTTAGAACTCATAATCATTAATGATGGATCAATAGATCGGACTAAAACAATTATACAAAATCTTCAAAAACATGATAAACGAATAAGTTATTATGAAATAAAGAATTCTGGTTCCGCTGTTGCCCGAAATGTTGGATTGGAAAAAGCTAGAGGAGAATATTTAGCGTTTGTAGATTCTGATGATTATATTGCTGAAAAAATGTTTGAAACATTAATCACATATTCAAAAAAATATAATAGTGACATAGTAAGTTGTAGTTATGAATGGGTATACTCTAAATTTACAAAACCTGAAAAAACTTATTTAGCAAAAGGATACTATGATAAAAGTAAACTAATAAAAGAAATTTATCCAGAAATCTTATCGACTAAGTCATTAAACGATAAGATACCTAAAACTATGTGGACAAAAATATTTCGAAAAGATCTTATAACAAGGAACAAAATAAGATTCACACCGGAACTAAAGATGAGCCAGGATCTAATTTTTTCGATCAAATGTTTATTAACTTCAAATTCATTTTACTATCTTCCTGACGATAAATTTTATAAATATATTAGTAATGAGAACTCACGGACGAATACCTATTTAGAGAATGCTTGGCCGATATTGAAATCTAATTCAGAACAATTGGAACTAATTAGCAAGAGATTTTCTGAGTATAATTTAAATTCACAATTACCATATGCGTTACTTAGAAATGCAATGACTGCGATAGCAAATATCGGGAAAAACAAAGATTTAAAACGACAAAGAAATGAATTGAAAAACATTTTGAATGATATTGAGCTAAGAAAAGCTCTAATTGCAATTGATCCGAGTGAACTAAATATTATCAGGAAATTAATGTTTTATTTAATAAAATACAAAAAAGTTAATTTTTTAATGATAGCACTAAGGCTTAATGCAAAGTGAAAGAGGAATATAAATGAAAGTATCTATAATAATTCCACATTATAATAGTTGGGAAAAGCTTTGGGAATTACTACTAACTATACCACGAGCTGAAATATTTGAAACAATTGTGGTTGATGATCACTCCGAAAACTTTGCTGAAAATGAAGAGAAAATCAATTTATATTTTCCAAATGTAATTATGATAGAGAATTCAATAGGGAAAAAAGGAGCTGGCTCTGCTAGAAATAACGGTTTGAAAATAGCAACAGGAAAATGGATATTGTTTGCCGATTCAGACGATATGTTTCAAGATGATTTGATATTCAAAATAAGAGAATACTATGATAGTGAATATGAAATTGTATATTTTACACCTATCAGTATTATAGATAACGGAGTTTCCAAAAGACATATTCAATATGAAAAATATGTAGTTGATTATTTAAAAGATAGTAATAGAAAAAATAAACTTTCGTTAAAATATAAGTTCATAGTACCTTGGTCAAAGATGATTAGAAAATCAATTATTGATGAAAATCAAATTGAATTTCAGGAAGTTATGTACTCTAATGATATATTATTTTCTGTCAAAGTAGGATATTACGCCAGTAAAATCGCTGCAAGTTCCCAAATAATATATATCATTCGAGAAACGGAAGGGAGTTTAACGACAATAAAAAATAGTGACGTATTTATGCAAAGATATTATACATGGCTAGATTATGCACTTTTTTTAAAAAGTAAACTACCTCAAGATGATTTTTTAAATTTGAATATAACGATTAGTTCGCAGATTTTAAATGCTATAAAGTATAAAGTTTCTTTATCAGAACTCTATTTAATACTAAAATTAGCGCGTAAGAATTCACTGTCAATTTTAGATAGACGCTTGTTAAATGTTAAGTTTTTGTTTGAAAAAATACAAAATAGTATAAGATAGGTGATTAGATGACAAAAAGAAACATACTATTATCTATAATAGTCCCTGTATTTAATACAGAGAAATATTTAGAGGCATGTATCAAAAGCCTGTTCGAACAAAATCTTAAAGATTATGAAATTATCATTATTAATGATGGTTCAACCGATAGTTCACTTCAAATTTTAAAAAAACTTCAAAATAAAGAAACTAGAATTTTTTGTCAAAAGAATAAAGGCCAAGGAACAGCGAGAAATTTTGGAATAAAAAAAGCAAAAGGAAAGTATATTTATTTTATGGATAGTGATGATTTGTTGAAAAGAGACTCATTATCTAAAATACTTACCATACTAGAGGAGTCTCAATTAGAACTATTATCATTTGATGCTGAGACATTCGTAAGTAAAGATTATGAAGGAAAAGCTGAATTCATTCCTAATTATAAAAGGGAAAGAGAATACGGATTTTTTAATACAGGAGAAGAATTGTTAGTGTCTTTATTGAGAAATAATGAGTATTCGGTATCACCATGTTTATACGTGACGAAAAGATCATTGATATTAAGTGAGAATATTATGTTTAAAGAAGGCGTTATACACGAAGATGACGCATTTACAACTGAAGTTTTTATGAAAGCTCGAAAGGTAAAACATATTAATGAAGCAATTTTTATGAGAAGAATTAGGTCTGGGTCCACAATGACCTCTGGTAATATCAATAAAGCGCTAAAAGGACAGTTTAATGCATTCCTATCAATCGTATATTTATACGAAAATCATATTTTTCAAAATTTAAATCATAAAAAAATTTTTAAAAAACTTATAATTAATAAATTAGTAAAAACAATAGATTTATATCACGTAACTGTTAATATTGAAGAGTTTCAAAAACTATATTCAGAGAGCCAAATTGTATTACAAAGACATAATTATTTTAATATTAAAGGTTGGATGTTGGTTAAACATTACAAAACCTACGTTTCATTAAGAACCTTTTCTTTAAAAATAAAAAACAAATAATAATACAAGGAGGAACAATATGCTTACTTCTTACAAAGACAAAATCATAAATATATCGGTAGTTGAACTTTCAGTTCAGTTATTCAGTATATTTATAACACTATACTTTTTTTCACTCGTATATTTTCCTGGGTATAGGAATTTTGCGACTTTAGGACTGCTTGTTATACAAATAATATATATATTATTTCATGGTAAGGTTTTAGTAAATACATCTAGCTTGTTGTGGATCGTATTCACATTACTGTCAATAATAGGGTTATTGACAGCTAAAATATATGATATAGAACAAATATATTATGTAGAGTCACTGATTGTGATGAGTCTTTTGATGTCAATTCTACTGAGTTTCAATTATGTCTTCGAACTTGGAATAAATAAAATTAATTTTGGTTTTTTTCTCATATCTTTATTATTTGTAACTGGTTCAGTGTTACAGCTAATAAATCCTAATTTATTAATAACGATTAATGGCACACATTTGAATAATTTACATATGGAGGAATCTATTAGATTTATACAAAGAGGATGGGTTAGTGGTTTTTCTAACCAAACTGGAACAAATGCGTTTATGATGTCTGTTGGTCTATCGTATTTATTTATAGGTTTTTTTAAACAAGGTAAGATATTCAAGAAAATAATTTTGGGACTGTCTATAGTGTTAGTGTTATATTTAATTTTTATGACTGGTAAAAGAGGGTTCATCCTTTTTAACGCTGTTATAATGATAACTCTAGCTCCCCTATTAGTCAGAAATAAGCTAACAACCCCATTTGCTTTTATAACAGCGATATCTGTGTTCGTAATTATAACAATGAACACTGAGATTGGTCAAAATATATTACTAAGAATGGATCAAGATGATGTTTCATCGGGCCGTTTTTTAATATATTCAGAGATGATAAATGATATTAAGAGAAACCTATTTTGGGGTTCTGGAACATATTCAACAAGGTTTACTAATAGTACATTTATGGATGGGCATAACATTTATTTACAAGTTTTTCGAGAAAATGGAATTTTTTCACTGATTATCTTCATGTTTTTTATTCTAAAAAATATTTTTATGTCCTTAAAGATCTTGTTTAAAATCGCGAAAAGTAATGAACATTATTATAATGTCGCTCTATCAATATACGGTCAATTATTATTTATTATGTGGGGAATCACAGGGAACCCATTATATGACATGTTTGCATTGTTTTTTTATTTTATATTAGTATCTTTTTCAAATATAATATATAAAAAACTGTTTAAAAATAAGGGGGATATTTAATGAAAAAAGCGAGTATTATATCATTTCAATTTGCGGATAATTATGGGGCGTTACTTCAAATTTACGCACTTTCTTATAAATTAAAAAATAAAGGATTAAGTGTAGAGGTTGTTGATTTTTCACCTAAAGAGTTAAATAGACCCTATGCTTTAGGTTTAGATATTAAATATACATTGAAAAAATTAGGATTTTTTAGAACAATAGCAACAGGATTAATTAAGTTAAAAAACCTTAGAAAGAACATTAATAAGAAAAAGAATTTCCAACGATTTAGAAATGATTTGTTAGAATTAACTGAAGAAAAATACTTTACTTCTGAAGACTTAATGAACACAAGTAAACTTAATAAATATGATTACTATTTTGTAGGTAGCGACCAAGTGTGGAACCCCGCATTTTTTCAATATGGTATTGATGCGTATTTCTTAAATTTTGCACCTAAAGAAAGCACAAAGATATCTTATGCGGCTAGTATTGCAGAAGAGCTTGATGAGAATAACAAAGAGGTCTTCGAAGAAAACTTAAAACGCTTTGATTATATATCAGTCAGAGAAGAATCGGCGAAAAAATCAATTGAATCTCTAACCGATAAGAACGTTAGCGTTACCTTAGATCCAACGCTGTTATTAGATAAAACAGAGTGGCAAATGATTATGTCGAACAAAAGAATCAATGAACGGTTCATTCTAGTTTATGATTTAGTTAGAGATCAACGTATTATTGAATTATCTAATTATGTAGCTGAAAAGTTAAACGCAAAGATAGTTTGTTTTTCTGATGTAAAATACTATGAAAATACATTATTTTCTTTCAACGGAGAAAATCCCATCGATTTTTTAAAATTAGTTAATGATGCAGAATTTGTAATTACTAGTTCTTTTCATGGAACAGCTTTTTCTCTTTTGTTTGAAAAACAATTTTTGACAGTTCCACACCCTACTAGAGGAAGTAGAATGATTGACTTGTTGGAAACTATTGAACTATCTGAACGTTTGGTGACTGAGTTTGATAATGATAAAATAAATTTAAATGAAATAGTAGATTATAGTAAAGTAAACATTCTGATTAAACAATTACAAAAAGAATCAAATGAGTTTATAGAAAAATCTTTACTGAAATAGAGAACGAGGAAAAAAATGACAAGAGAAAAACAATTAGCTTATAATACTGTTTTAATAACATTAAGCAAGGTTTCTTCACAATTGGTAAGTTTCTTTATGTTACCAATATATACATCAATACTCACTACAGAAGAGTATGGTATAGTTGATTTATTAAACACATACGTTGTATTGTTCACACCAATTTTATCATTACAATTGGAAAGTGGTGTGTTTAGATACTTAGTAGATGTTAGGGATAAATTAGAACAGAAAAAAGAATATATTACAACAACAGTGTTAAGTATCACACTACAAACTACAATAGCTTTTTTTGTGTTTTTCTTATTAAGCTTTTTCTTTGACAGCGATTATAAGTATTTTTTAATATTTAATGTTATAATTAATATCTTTTCAAGGATATTGCTACAAGTATCAAGAGGACTGGGAGATAACAAATCATTCGCAGTTGGAAATGCAATACTAGCCATTTCTATGGTTGTTTTAAATGTAATATTTGTTGTTGGCTTTAATATGCGTGCTGATGGAATACTTTTAGCTTATTTTATTGCTAATGTTATATCGATTATATATATTATTTGGAAAAAAGAATTATATCAATATATGTCTGTGAAAGCATTTAGCATAAGTAAATATAAAGAACTTCTTAGATATTCATTACCTTTAGTACCTAATTCTCTGTCCTGGTGGTTAATAAATGCTTCGGATAGAACTATAATCGCTGCATTTATAGGAGTTAGCGCGAACGGTTTGTACGCAATAGCTAATAAGTTCTCAACAGTCTATATGACATTTTATAATATATTTAATATGGCTTGGACTGAATCTGCGATTTTATATATTAATGATGAGGATAGTGAGGAGTTTCTTAGTGAGGTTACCAATATTATATTAAGAGTTTTTTCTTCAATGGCTTTCGGAATTATAGCAGTAATGCCTTTTGTATTTCCATATTTAGTCAACAGTAAATTTCAGGAAGCGTATAATCATATCCCTATATTAATGATAGGGTCTTTATTTAACGTAGTTATTGGCTTGATTAGTGTAGTTTACATCGCAAAAAAACAGACTAGAGTTGTTGCTAATACTTCAATTGCTGCAGGAATCATCAATATAGTGGTGAATTTAACCTTAGTAAAGTATATAGGTTTATTTGCGTCATCTGTGTCAACGGCAGTAGCGTTCTTTGTATTAATGATAATTAGATATGTTGATGTTCAGAAGTATGTCAAAATAAAGATTGATAACGATATAATTATTTCGACACCAATTTTAGGTGCGTTAGTATTAAATGCTTATTATTCACATGATTCAACGTATCAATTACTTTCACTGAGTATAACCATTGTTTATAGTATACTAATTAACTATAAATCAATCAGTATTATAATAGGAATACTTAAGAAAAATCTTAAAATAAAAGAATAATTAATTTTTGATACCAGCTAATATTTTGTAGATAGGAGAAATAAATGAAAATAACAGTAGCAGGAACAGGATACGTTGGATTATCCAACGCAGTTTTATTAGCTCAGAACAATGAAGTTTTCGCATTAGATATTCTTCAAGAGAAAGTCGATTTAATTAATAATCGCATTTCTCCGATTCAAGATAATGAAATAGAAGAATTTTTTAAAAATAAAGAATTAAATTTAACAGCTACAATCAATGTTGAAGAAGCACATAAGAATGCAGACTTCGTTATTATTTCAACACCTACTAACTACGATCCCGTTGAAAATTATTTCGATACGAGTAGTGTAGAGGCTGTGATCGAAGATGTATTACGTATCAATCCTGATGCAACAATGATTGTAAAGTCTACAGTGCCAGTTGGTTATACCGCTGAAATGCGTGAAAAGTATAATACAACCAATATTATATTTTCACCAGAATTCTTACGAGAAGGACGCGCGCTTTATGACAATTTACACCCATCGAGAATTGTTGTTGGGGAGAAATCGGAGCGTGCTAAACAATTCGCGAATCTGCTAGCAGAAGGCGCAATTGATAAAGATATTCCAATTCTATTCACTGATTCAACTGAAGCAGAAGCGATTAAATTATTCGCTAATACGTATTTAGCATTACGTGTGGCTTACTTTAATGAATTGGATTCATATGCTGAAGTGCGTGGCTTAAATACGAAAGATATTATTGATGGAGTAGGGCTAGACCCACGTATTGGTACACATTATAATAACCCTTCCTTTGGTTACGGTGGTTACTGTTTACCTAAAGATACGAAGCAATTACTTGCGAACTATCAAGACGTGCCTCAAAACATCATGTCAGCAGTTGTTGATGCTAACCGTACGCGTAAAGATCATATTTCAGATATGATTTTATCTAAGAAGCCAAGTATCGTAGGGATTCACCGTCTAACGATGAAAGAAGGCTCTGATAACTTTAGACAATCAGCTATCCAAGGCATTATGAAACGTATTAAAGCCAAAGGGGTAGAAGTGGTTGTTTATGAACCAGCTCTAGAAGCAGATGATTTCTATAGTTCACGAGTGATTAGAGATTTTGACGAATTCAAGCAAATTTCTGATGTGATTGTCGCGAACCGTTTATCAGAAGAATTGAAAGACGTTGAAGAAAAAGTGTATACACGTGATGTATTCAATCGCGATTAACATACTATTCTGTAGTTATAATTAGGGGGAGACGCATTGCGTAAAATAAAGAAAGCCATTATTCCGGCTGCTGGATATGGAACGGGATTCTTACCAGCAACGAAAGCAACGGCTAAAGAAATGTTACCCATTGTAGACAAACCAATTATTCAATTTATTGTTGAAGAAGCCTTGGAATCGGGAATCGAAGAAATCCTGATTATTACCGGCAGACATAAGCGACCCATTGAAGACCACTTTGATTCTAACGTGGAACTAGAAGAAAACTTAGTTGCTAAAGAAAAATGGGAATTGTTAGAACTTGTTAAATCAACGACAAAGGCTGATTTATTCTTCGTCCGTCAAGCCTATCCTAAAGGTTTAGGCGATGCGATTTATCAGGCCAAATCCTTCGTTGGAGACGAACCGTTTGTTGTGATGTTAGGCGATAATATCATGGAAAGTGATGTTCCAGTTACTAAACAACTGATAGACCTATATGAAGAGAATGGTGCTTCTAACATAGCAGTGATTGAAGTGCCTAAAGAAGACTCTAATAAGTATGGCATTATCGATATTGATCAAGAAGTCGATGGTTTTAATGGAGAGGTCTTCAGTATTTTAAACGTAGTTGAAAAACCCAATGCGAAAGTTGCGCCAAGTAATTTGGCAGTTGCGGGTCGTTATGTGCTCACACCACAGATTTTTGATATCTTAGCCAAACAAGAAGCAGGTAAAGACGATGAAGTGCAACTAACGGACGCGATCGCTAAGTTAAACGAAACTCAAAGAGTCTTTGCGAAACGAATTGAGGGTAAAAGATACGATGTGGGCAACAGAATGGGTTATATGGACCTGAGTTTACAGTATGGACTCAAGCATCCTGAAACGGAAGTTGGCTTAAGAGACTACTTAATTCAAATGAGTCAAACGCTTAGAAAAGACATATAAATTAATTTTACGAACTAGTCAAAGTGAACTTATCACTTTGGCTATTTTCTTATGGTTTAAACACATGATGTTATGTTAATATAGATTGTGTAGTTTATATTGAATTTTTAAGGAGTACATTATGTATATAACTATTAAAAGAGTGATTGATTTTACGCTTTCTTTATTAGCACTTATTGTGCTGAGTCCTATTTTTCTGATATTAGCTGTTTGGATTAAACTTGATTCTAAGGGGCCGGTTTTCTTTAGACAGAAACGGGTAGGTAAAGATAAAGAGTTTTTCCAAATTTACAAGTTTAGAACGATGAGAACTGATACACCGAGTGATATGCCGACACATTTATTAACGGATCCAGATGCTTTTATCACGAAGTCAGGTAAGTTTTTACGTAAGACTAGTCTTGATGAGTTGCCTCAGATTATTAACATCCTAAAGGGTGAAATGGCGATTATTGGACCACGTCCTGCTCTATGGAATCAAGATGATTTGGTAGCTGAGCGAGACAAATATGGCGCAAATGACGTGTTGCCCGGTCTTTCAGGATGGGCACAGATCAACGGACGTGATGAGCTGCCTATTCCAATTAAAGCGAAATTAGATGGTGATTATGTTGAAAGAATGAGTCTGGCTTTTGATGTGAAATGTTTCATCGGAACTATTACGAGCGTTTTAAGAAGTGACGGAGTTGTTGAAGGTGGAACAGGTGTCATTGAGAAAGCAAAAAAAGAAGTAGAACGATAGTTTCTGGTCGCATTTATTATTAAGATAATGAGTTAAGTCGGGGTAATTTTCTTTGCCGCGGCTTTTTGTTAATTTCGTTTTATTTTTCAAAATAAAAAGTTTTTCTAACGATTAGATTAAGCAATTGTGTAAATAGCGTGAGACATAGTATACTGGATTCAATTAAAGCCACAAGCCTTGAATTTACAAGTGATGCAACACGTTTAAAAGAAGCCTTGTTTCATATTGTGTCGGTTCCTACGCCGATTAACCAAGATAAGACTGATTATTCCGCGCTCTCAGGACCACCAATATCCATATCGAGTCCACCAGGCCAACCGTTAAATTCACGTAATAACCAAACTAAATCCGCACATCGGGTCCACCTATCCAT
>NZ_JBQKLF010000012.1:0-92291 GCF_052116365.1 Fundicoccus sp. Sow4_D5
ACGACGCCACGATACTCACTCCACTATCTATTGTACACAATTTCGGAAAGCGGATTGGCACCAAAGATTGGGTGGTGGCATTCATGCCGATGCGATTATGGACCGAATTGTACATAAAGCCTTTTGGTACGATACTGGAAAGATGAATATGCGCGAATTTAATGCTCAAACAGAATAACAAATGAACCATAGCCACGCTAACTTGTTAGCGTGGCTACTTAAATGAACCTGATATGCGGACTAGTGGACTCGAAATGGCTATCCAAAGACTCGTCCTGCTGGAGAGGTGGATCTGAGAGCGCGGAATAATCAGGTGTTACGGAAGATGTGTGTATTCCGATTTTAGAAGCGGAATCAGGTCTGAAACATGGTATTGATTTTGCGGTAGGTTATTCACCAGAAAGAATAAATCCTGGGGACAAAGTACACACCCTAGAGAATATTATTAAAATCGTATCCGCAACGACCGATGAGGCTTTAGAAGAAATTGCGAAAGTATATGAGTGGGTGATTAAGGCGGGTGTACACCGTGCGCCAAGTATTAAAGTTGCGGAAGCAGCTAAAGTGGTGGAGAACAGCCAACGTGATATTAACATTGCTTTCATGAATGAATTAGCCTTAGTGTTTGATCGTATGGGCATTGATTCAAAAGATGTAATTGATGCGATGAATACGAAATGGAATGCTTTAGGCTTTACACCAGGTTTAGTTGGTGGGCACTGTATTGGGGTCGATCCTTATTATTTCGTCTATGAAGCGGAGAACTTAGGCTATCATAGTCAAATCATTAAATCAGGTCGTGAAATCAATGATAGTATGGGTGTGAATATTGCCGATAAAATCATTAAAGGCTTAATCAAAACAGGCAAAAAAGTCATTGAGGCGAAAGTAGTGGTATTGGGTTTAACCTTTAAAGAGAATACTCCCGATACGCGTAACTCTAAAGTAGGCGATATACTCAAACGATTAGCGGAGTATGATATTAAACCTGAAATCGTCGATCCATGGGCTTCTGAAACAGATGCATTAAAAGAATATGGCGTGACCTTATCTAAATATGAAGATATCCGTGATGCAGACTGTGTGGTCTTAGCCGTAGGTCATGAAGAATTTAAAGCATTGTCAGTAGAAGACATTGAAGCATTATTTAATCAAGAATTAACAAACGAAGAGCGTGTTCTGGTTGATATTAAGAGTATCTTAGATCATGAGCAGTTTACTTCAAAAGGTTATGCTTATTGGAGATTATAATTAACAAATTAATCTAGAAAAATTATCGTGCTTCGAACTATTAAGAGATATAAGGGTTGAACTATACGATTACACTAGGTAAAACTAGTCCAGTTATGCAATTTGAAGAGACTTCTGTCGATACTTACCAATGTGGGAATCGGCAGAAGTCTTAAACTATTTAAATGCTAGGAAGAGCCAGATGTTTGAACAATCTGGTTATAGACTTATTTAGTAAAGAACAATCGCAAGCTGACATAAAAAAAAGGGATTGTTCTGATAATTGGATAAGGGACGCGTTTATTTATGAAGACGAAAGTCACGGCTAAGGAATGTTAGCCAGTGTCTTCAACTGGAAGGTTTAATGTATAATTGTTGAAACTTGGTTATCGATCACCCAAGCAATTCTGTTTATAACCGGTAGACATAAGCGTCCATAAAAAAAGTTCGTTGAATCTACCATGGAACTAGAAAAAGACTTAACCGCAACTTATGGGATTGGAGAATTAAAAGCGCCCCACAAGCTAGTTATGAAATGAATGAGCGTAAAGAATGTAATTTAGATAATTGAATGGATTATACGGAGTTAAATACACTTTAGGATTCGAATGTACCTAAGTAAACGCTTAGAGACGAAAGTAAAATAACAATGAGGAACGAGTCAATGTGAGTTTTTCACGTTGGCTTATTTTGTATGTTCGTATATAGAAAAATATGATATTATAAAGTTGTCGTCTGACATTAAAAATGAATGGAATAATTAGTAGGATTTGTAAAGCGTTAATTCTTTTTTAGTTGTGAAAAGAATGACTGAGGTTATTTATTTAACTTAAGATGCCAAAGCATATCTCCAATTTTATAAGTGTAGAACGATGTGCACTAGTCACCCAAGCGAAAAAACTACCTATCTATTAGGTAATTCTAATGAAATTATTATAAAAGTAGGAAAGTTCTTATAAAAAAAGCTTTGACGAATTATCACAGGTTTTGAAGAATCTATGAAAGGTTCATTATCAAACCAATTCTGCTCGACAACTTTATACAATTTTATTATTAGTGGTGTGATGATAACCGTTAACTTAGATTTTTTAGAAAAGCTCTCGAGCAACACGAAGAAAAAGCGACTAAAGCTAGGCGTAGAGGTACGAGTGAGAACCAACAGAAACTCATCCGTCGTTTCCTTCCTAAAGTGCAGCTTCTCCAAAGTGTAGGTGACAGTTTGTGTCTGCGATTCCAAAAAGGGATGAATGATTATTAACATATAGAGTATCGTTGCGAAATGAATATTAAATAGTTATTTAAAGGAGTAAAATAATGTTTAAAGATAAAATTTTATTAATAACAGGCGGAACGGGTTCTTTTGGAAATGCGGTTTTAAAAAGATTTTTGGATTCAGATTTTAAAGAAATTAGAATTTTTTCACGTGATGAGAAGAAACAAGATGATATGCGAAAGAAATATAATAATGACAAAGTCAAATTTTATATTGGAGATGTACGCGATATCAATAGTATTCGTGATGCTGTACGAGGTGTAGATTATATTTTTCATGCTGCAGCATTAAAGCAAGTGCCTTCGTGTGAATTCTTCCCGATGGAAGCTGTTAAAACAAACGTTATAGGAACCGATAATTTACTTACGGCTGCAATTGATGCAGGAGTGAGCAATGTCGTTTGTCTATCAACAGATAAAGCTGCTTATCCTATTAATGCGATGGGGACATCTAAAGCAATGATGGAGAAAGTTATCGTGGCCAAAGCTCGTAATATTGATCCATCAAAAACTAAAATTAGTGCAACTCGCTATGGCAATGTGATGGCTTCAAGAGGAAGTGTCATTCCATTATTCGTTGATCAGCTGAAAGCAGAACAACCCCTTACATTAACTGATGGCAATATGACACGCTTTATGATGAGTTTAGATGAAGCCGTTGATTTAGTGTTATTCGCATTTAATAACGCTGAACAAGGTGATATTATGGTTCAAAAGGCGCCAGCAAGTACAATTAATACGCTAGTTGGTTCAATCTCAAAGATATTTAACGTTCAGCCAGAAGTCAAAGAGATAGGAATACGTCATGGCGAGAAAATGTATGAATCACTGTTAACAGCGGAAGAAGCCGTTAGAGCCATTGATATGGGCGATTTCTACCGAGTGCCCTCGGATAAACGTGATTTAAATTATGGTAAATACTTTGAAGAAGGACAAGAACCATCCGGCCTCATTGAAGAGTATAATTCAGATAATACTGAGCAATTATCGGTAGATGAATTGGCAGAAAAACTTTTAGAATTGGAGTATATCCAAGAAGAGTTAGCAAATTGGGGGACACGCTAGTGAATATTCTAGTAACAGGAGCTAATGGTTTTGTAGGGAAAAATTTGGTGGCGACACTTGAACAAATCGAACAATATAATGTATTACCTATTACTCGTGAAACTTCACAAGAAAAATTAACTGAAAGTGCACAAAAAGCTGATTTTGTATTTCATTTAGCGGGTGTAAATCGCCCAAAAGAAGAAAAAGAATTTAGTGAAGGTAATGTTGGTTTTACGCAGATATTGATTAACACGCTTATTTCAGTGGGGAGTACAGCTCCTATTGTGGTAACTTCTTCTATACAAGCTGAAAATGATTCAGCGTATGGTAAAAGTAAAAAAGCTGGCGAAGATTTAGTGTTTGAATACGGAGTGAAACAAAAAGTTCCAACCTATATTTATCGTTTACCAAATCTTTTTGGTAAATGGTCTAAACCAAATTATAATACCGTTATCGCAACTTTCTGTCATAAGATTTCTCGTAATGAAGAAATCACAATTAGCGATCCAAGAGTCCAATTAAAGTTAGTATATATCGATGACTTATTAGACGAGTTTTTAAGAGCTTTAGATAATAACCCAACAATTAATGGTGAATTTTGTGAGGTTCCAATCTTTCATACAGAAACCTTGGGAGATATTGCAAATTTATTGAAAGAATTTAAAAACTCACGAACAAATCTCATCATTTCAGATTTATCTCATTCATTCACCCGTAAGCTGTATAGCACATACTTAAATTTCTTGCCAGAGAATGACTTTAGTTACCCTTTATTAACTCATTCTGATCATAGAGGATCTTTTACTGAGTTTGTTAAGTCACCTTTTGGTGGTCAAGTATCCGTGAATGTATCTAAACCTGGTATTACCAAAGGAGAACATTGGCATCATACTAAAAACGAAAAATTCTTAGTGGTATCAGGACAAGGAGTCATTCGTTTTAGAGATTATTATTCGGATGAAGTTATTGAGTATAAAGTTTCAGGAGAAAAACTAGAAGTGGTGGATATCCCAACTGGTTATACTCACTCAATTGTTAACACTGGAGAAACTGATATGGTCACGATTATGTGGGTAAATGAAATGTTTGATCCGAATCATCCGGATACATTTTTCTTGGAGGTTTAATAAATGAAAAAATTAAAAGTTATGACAGTTGTTGGTACAAGACCGGAAATTATCCGATTGTCATCAGTGATTAAACGATTAGAAGAATCTGAAGCAATTGAGCATATTCTTGTACATACCGGTCAGAATTATGATTATGAATTAAATGAAGTTTTTTTTGAAGATTTCGGTTTGAGAAAACCAGACTACTTCTTAAATGCAGCAGGTGAGACGCCGATGGCGACTGTTGGACAAATATTGGCTAATATTGACCCAATATTAATGGCTGAAGCACCAGAAGCTTTCTTGGTTTTGGGGGATACGAATAGTTGCTTGTGTGCCATTGCAGCTAAACGTCATCATATACCAATCTTCCATATGGAAGCTGGTAATCGTTGTTTTGATCAACGAGTTCCTGAAGAAACTAACCGTAAAATTGTAGATCATGTAGCAGATATTAATTTAACTTATAGTGATATTGCGCGTGAGTATTTACTGGCTGAAGGTTTACCTGCGGATCAGATTATAAAAACGGGTAGCCCTATGTTTGAAGTGTTGACTGAAAAAATGGAAGATATCCAACGAGCAGAAAGTTTTACAAAGTTAGGACTCGTAAAAGGACAATATTTTGTTGTATCTGCGCATCGAGATGAGAACATTAGCTCTGAACGTAATTTCTTAAATTTAGTCGATTCTTTAAATGAAATTGCGAAGACATATGAATTGCCTGTGATTGTGAGTACGCATCCGAGAACCCGAAAAATGATTGAGGAAAAAGGTGTGAAATTCCATGAGAACGTTCAATTAATGAAACCAATGGGCTTTACTGAATATAATAATCTTCAGTTAAATTCTAAAGCGGTATTAAGTGATAGTGGTACAATCAGTGAAGAAGCGTCTATCTTAGGATTTAAAGCATTAAACCTACGTGAAGCTCATGAACGTCCAGAAGCGATGGAAGAAGGGGCTGTGATGATGGTGGGTCTTGATAAAGAAAGAATTATGCAAGGATTAGTTATACTAGATACACAAGATTCTAGCAGTTTGAGATTAGTAAGTGATTACAGTATGCCAAATGTATCAGAAAAAGTTTTGAGAATTATTATGAGCTATACTGATTATATTAACAGAAAAGTTTGGAAAACGGGTTTATAATTGGATATAAACTTCAAAAAAATTAAACTGAATTAAAATAGCCAACTGTGTAATGAACTCCAAAAAGATGGCGCCCCCTAAGGCAGATTTATACTTCATGGGACAAGCGTATTATAAAGATTTAGGTGATGCATTTGATTATACCAAACCTTCTTTGGATACGCCCCTTTGTGGGTATGTTAAACGGTAATATCATGGTTAACGATTTTCAAGACCTTAAAAAAACTGATGGATTTATATTAAGAGATTGATACAGCTACTATTGCTTTCACCAAAATGGCTTAAGAAGCCATTAATCGTTTGGATTCCTTTAATTTGAACAAGCAGCTGATGACTTTAATCGTGAGGACTTCAGGAGTCTAAATTTAGTAGGAAAAACCAGTCTGATAGAGGTACTAAATAAGAGGGTAGTGGCGGAAGAGCTCGACTTATGCTGCTTATTTTGAAATCAAGTTAATCTGTAATCAGACAAGGAAACTGAAGATTATTAACTATGCGATTGAGCCATTAAAAGAAACGCACACTGTAGTTGTGAAATGAATCGAGCGTAAAGAATGAAATTTAGGTAATCGAATGGATTATACGGAGTTAAGTATACATGGGGGATTCCAATATCCCGAAGGAAAGGTTTCACTAAGTGTTACTTGATTCAATCGAGTCATACGCTTATATACAAACGTTAACTAAAAAATGACGAACGAGTCAAGGTGAGTTTTTCACTTTGGCTTATTTAGTATGTTCGTATATAGAAAAATATGATATTATAGAGTTGTCGTCTGACATTAAAAATAAATGAAATGATTAAAAGGATTTGTTAAGAGTTAATTGTTTTTTTAGTTGTTCAGAGAATGAATGAGGTTATCTGTTTAGCTTAAGAGGTCAAAAACTATATCTATTTTTAAAAGTGTAGAATTATTTGTACTAGTTACCCAAACGATAAATATACCTATCTATTAGGTGATTCTAATGAAGATATAGTAAAAGTGGCGAAGTTCTTATAAAAAAACAAACTTTGGTAAATTACCACAGATTAATAAGATTCTAAGGATGAAGGTCCACTCTTAAACCATGGCTTGACTTTTTAAATCGAGGTAAACTAGTCGAAGATTGTAATGATTAGAGTGCTGAGTTTTTCTGACAGAACTGCCAAACTAGGCACAGATGAATGGAGAGTTGAAAACTACTTTTGCCTATCAAAGCAAACATAAATGAAATTACATCGAAAGATAGATCTTTTTGTTTGATCACAAATGTTTAGTCGAAATGATTGATAGTGTACTTATAACGGATAGTGTGGTAGAGGAGCTAGTAAAGATGTTAATAAATAATAGCCTATCTAAATCATTTTTATGAGAATTCATTTAGATAAAGAGAGTAAAGAAAAACAAAGGTGCAAATACTCGAAGTATAGAATATAGTTGAAAAGGTTTTGTTGTGTAAATATCAAGTGTGATAGGAGTTACTGCTGCACCTAATAAAAAAAGTGCCGTGGCTCGAATAAACAAAGCTCTATGGGATGATTATTAGAAAAAGATTATTAAGGACTAATAGAGTCAGCGGGTATTACAGGAAATAAAATTGTCCTTTTCAAAATATCACTAATTTGGATAAAAAGGATACCCGTTGATACATCACACATTATTAAGAAAACCAATGGGTGTTAAGCAGATAAAAATACTTCTATTTAATATATAAACTTCATTCAAGAAAGGATTATGATAAAATGGCTGAGAATAAGACTAATAAGAAGATATGGTTAGCTTCACCACATATGAGTGATGAAGGTTATGAAATGCATTATGTACGAGACGCATTTGATACAAACTGGGTAGCTCCACTAGGACCTAATGTTAATGAGTTTGAGAATGAGTTGGCTGCAAAAGTAGGTTCAAAGCATGCTGCAGCTTTGACTTCTGGTACAGGAGCCATTCATTTAGCTCTTAAAGCTGCTGGTGTTGGTGGAGGTGACATCGTACTTTGTCCTACCCTTACTTTTTCAGCTACAGCAAATCCAATCATTTATGAGAATGCTATTCCTGTCTTTATTGACAGTGATTATGAAACTTGGAATATGGACCATAAAGCATTAGAAGCAGCATTACAGAAATATGGTGACAAGGTGAAGGCTGTTTTAGTTGTCCACGTATATGGCTTATCGGCTGATATGGACAAGATTATGGAGATTTGCAGTAAGTACAAAGTGACCGTCATTGAAGATGCTGCTGAATCTCTAGGTGCTTATTATAAAGGAAAACATACTGGAACTTTTGGTGAATTTGGTGTGTTCAGTTTTAATGGGAACAAGATCATCACTACTTCTGGTGGAGGTATGCTTGTTTCTAATAATGAAGAGAAGATTAAGAAAGTTAGATTCTGGTCCACTCAATCTAGAGATGCGGCAAGACACTACCAACATAGCGAATTAGGCTTCAATTATCGTATGAGCAATGTCGTTGCTGGGATTGGTAGAGGACAGCTAAAGGTGTTAGATCAAAGAGTAGCTAAGAAGAAATATATCTTTGAGTTCTATAAGAGAGAACTTGGTCAGTTAGAAGGCGTTGAGTTTATGCCTATCAACGACTGGAATGAGCCTAATTACTGGCTGAGTGTGATGATAATGAAAGGTAAGGTTAGACCTCTAGATGTCATGGAAGCACTGGAGAAAGATAACATTGAATCAAGACCTGTCTGGAAGCCAATGCATATGCAGCCATTCTTTGCTGAGTATGATTATGTTGGTTCAGATGTCAGTGAGAAATTGTTTGAGAATGGTGTGTGTTTACCTTCTGATACTAAGATGACAGATGAAGATCTTGAGAGAATATGTGGGATTATAAAGGGACTTTGGTCTAAATAAGAAATGGGTGCAGATAGATGCAGAGCGAAGTTAAAGAAGAAGTAAGAGTTAGAAAAGGAATATACAGAAGATTTCTTAAAAGACCATTGGACTTCATTTTGTCTTTGATGGCGATTATTTTTTTAAGTCCGGTACTTATAATTGTTGCTATTCTCATTAAGTTGAAGCTTGGTAGTCCAGTGTTGTTTAAGCAGAAAAGACCTGGGCTTAAAGAGAAGATCTTTACTATGTATAAGTTCAGAACTATGACCGATGAAAAGGACGAGAATGGGGAGCTACTTCCAGACAGTGTTAGATTAACAAAGTTTGGTAGGGTGCTAAGATCTACAAGTCTAGATGAACTTCCAGAGCTGTTTAACATACTGAAAGGTGATATGAGTATTGTAGGGCCAAGACCTTTAGCTGTTCAATATTTACCGTATTATACTGAGACTGAAAGATTGAGACACTTCGTGAGACCAGGGTTGTCTGGGCTTGCGCAAATTAACGGAAGGAACACTGCAACTTGGGAAGAACGTTTTAACTATGATATTAAATATGTAAATGAGATAACCTTTTTAGGAGATTTTAAAATCATATTTCTAACTGTATTAAAGACTATACAAAGATCTGATATAGGTGAACGCGGTGTTGATTCGCCAAAGGATTTTGATAAATATCGAATGAAATAATTTAGGATGTGATGATGTGAACATTATCGGAGATAGAATTTATCTTAGAGCTGTTGAACTTTCAGATAAAGGAATGCTATTAGATATCATAAATGACGAACAAACTGAATACGAATTAGGAGGTTGGTCATTTCCGATATCTGTTCTAAATCAAGAGGAATGGATAAAATCTTTAAAACCAGATAATAAAACTCTTAGATGTGTGATTGTCAATAAAGAGGATGATAAAGCCATAGGTACAGTTATTTTATCTGATGTTGATTATAAAAATGGCACAGCTGAAATTCATGTAAAACTTGAAAAGAATATTAGATCAAAAGGTTACGGTGCTGAAACAATTAATTTGATTGTTGGCTATGCATTTAATGAGTTAAGACTTCATTGTATCTATGCTCATATCAATTCTTATAATAAAAAATCACAGAATCTTTTTGAAAAATGTGGGTTTGTGAAAGAAGGCATTCTCAGGGACAGAATTTTTAAAAAAGGTGACTATCACAATGTATATAGTTACTCACTATTAAAAGGTGATTTTAATGGAAATAGGTAGTGAGTTTTGGATTGATGATAACACTTTAGTTGAACATAACAGTGAAATGCCATCATGGCTAAGGCGGTTTGGAGATGTTGTATTAACATCATCAGGAAGAGGAGCTCTTAGTTTAATATTAGACCATGTTAAGCCAAGAGTTAAGAGCGTTTTATTGCCATCATATATATGTCAATCGGTTATACTTCCATTCGAAAAAGCTGGGTATGAATTGAATTTTTATGATGTAGATAAATATTTAAAGCCTGTTGATATAGAGCTTATAAAGAACTCTAACGTAGGAATATTCTTACACATGGGCTACTTTGGATTTTCAACTAATGAAATTTTATCAGACTTAATTTCAAGTCTAAAATCTGAGTCAGTCATTACAATTGAAGATGTAACACATACACTCTTCTCAAAGCAAAACAGGCCAATAGAAAGTGATTTTATTATTGGAAGTATACGCAAATGGTTTGGGATTCCAAGTGGGGGCTTTTTAGCATCAGATAAAATCACGAAATTAGAATTAATTGATGCTAATGTTGACTTTATAAACATTAGAAGATCGAGTTTACATCAGAAATTTGAATATATAAATTCAGGGAACAAATGTATTAAGTCTACTTATTTGTCAGGATTTAATAGAGCTGAGCATATATTAGATGAAGATATTAGACCTTATAAAATTGATCACGAATCTGAAGTGATAATTATGAATCTTGATGATAAAGAATTGCAGAGTTATAGACAAAGAAATTATAAGTTTTTACTAAAACATTTAAGGGATGTTGGTGGGATAGAAGTTTTATCCAGTGATATAGAAAATGATGTTACTCCGATGTTCTTTCCAATCTATGTAAAAAGTAATAGAGATGAACTAAGGAGTAGGTTGATTGAAAAAGAGATATATTGTCCTGTTCATTGGCCAATACCTAAGCAAGTGAATGGACATCTTGATATTACGACTAAATATATATATAACTCAATATTATCAATCCCTTGCGATCAAAGATATCAAATTGAGGATATGCGTAGAATAATAAACGAAATAGTTAGCTTTTTTGAAGAATAGGATGTGTTAATTTGCTTTCAATAATAACTTTAGAGGAATCAGATAAATGGGACTCAATAGTAAAGAGTTTTAGCAACTATGATGTTTACTACCTGTCTGGATATACAAAGGCATTTAAATTACATGGGGATGGAGAACCAACACTCTTCTACTATAATGATGAAGAAATTCGTGCCATTAATGTTGTTATGATTCGAGACATTGCGATGGGCAAAAATTTCAATGACAAATTAGAGACTCATAGTTGTTTTGATATAACTACACCCTATGGTTATGGTGGATTCATAATCGAAGGGACACCAAATAAAAGTAATGTAAAAAAAATGAATGAAGAATACACTGATTATTGTTGCTCAAAAAACATAATTAGCGAGTTTGTACGATTTCACCCAATTATTGAAAATTCTAAGGTAAATAGTGAAATTTATGAAGTTGTAGATTTAGGGAAGACCATTACAATGGATTTGACTTCCAAAGAACAGATTTGGAATGATCTCAGCAGCAAGAATAGGAATGTAATCAGAAAAGCCCTTAAATCGGGTGTAGAAATATATTGGGGTAGAAGTCCAGAACTTATAGATGAATTTATTCCTTTATATAACGCAACTATGAACAAGGATGACGCTACTAATTATTACTATTTCAATAAAGAGTTTTATAAAAGCGTACTTGAAGACTTAAGATACAACAATTTGATTTTTTATGCCTTGTATGACCAAAAGATTATTTCAATGTCTATGATTCTATTTGGTAATGATAATATGCATTATCACTTATCAGCCTCCGACAGAGAGTACCAGAGTTTAGCAGCAACAAACTTACTTTTGTATGAGGCTGCATGTTGGGGCTGTGAGAACGGGTATAAGTCATTCCATTTAGGAGGAGGCTTAGGTAATAAGGAAGACAGTTTATTTAAGTTCAAAAAAGCGTTTAATAAGAATTCGGACACGTATTTTTCAATAGGGAAGAAGATATTTAATAAAGAGAAATATGATGAATTGATTATGATAAGTGGCATTGACAGCAATGATCCAAATAGCAGTTTCTTCCCACAATATAGGAAGTAATATAAGGAGAGTAAATATGAATATTCTGTTTCTAACACTAAATAGTTTCTCTTCTATAAAAGAAAAGGGTATATATTCAGATTTATTGAGGGAGTTCGCTAAAAATAACCACAAATTATATATAGTAACACCTGTTGAAAAAAGAAAAAATGAAGAAACTACTTTAATTAATGAGAAAAATACCACGATTCTTAAGCTAAAGATTGGAAATATCCAAAAAACAAATTTACTAGAGAAGGGTATTTCAACACTAATGCTTGAGTCAAAGTTTAAGTCGGGAATACAAAAATACTTTAGTGATGTCAGATTTGATTTGGTTTTATACTCAACGCCACCAATTACACTTCAAAAGGCAGTCGCGTACATAAAACAAAAAGATAATGCTAAAACATATTTACTTCTGAAAGATATTTTTCCCCAGAATGCAGTGGATTTAGAGATGCTCAGGACCTCAGGTATTAAGAGCTTAATCTATAAGTATTTTAGGAGCAAAGAAGAGAGATTGTATAAAATATCAGATTATATTGGGTGCATGTCGAATGCAAACGTAGAATTTCTTTTAAAAAATAATCCATCAATACCTAATGAAATTGTAGAAGTGTGCCCTAATAGTATTGAACCAATTAATATTGATATTTCTGAACACGAAAAAAAGGAAATTAGAGAAAAATATAATTTGCCGATGGATAAGACTGTTTTCATTTATGGGGGAAACTTAGGGAAACCACAAGGGATAGATTTCTTGATTGATTGTATAAGAGCTAATGAAGATAATAATAATTCATATTTTTTCATTATTGGTTCAGGAACTGAGTTTGGAAAAATAGAGAATTACTTTGAAAGAGAAAAACCAAGGAATGCTATGTTGCGGAAGCAATTACCAAGAAATGATTACGAACTCTTGGCAAATTCTTGTGATGTAGGATTGATATTTCTAGATAAAAGATTTACCATACCTAACTTTCCATCTAGGCTTCTTTCATATATGCAGGCGTCAATGCCTGTTTTAGCGGCTACTGATATAAACACAGATATCGGAGAAATTATAGATCGTAGTAACTTTGGTTATTGGTGTGAAAGTGTTGATGTCGGTAAGTTTAATCAACTTGTTAATAAATTATGTGATGAAGAATTAAGAGTAAGTTTAGGTAGGAATGCAAGAGAATATTTGGAAGAACATTACTCAGCAAAGAACTCGTATGAAATAATTATAAAACATTTTAAGAATTAAAAGAGAGGTAATGGATAGATTACATTAAGTTGGACAAATAAATAAGGGCTAGTAAACTTAGACTATAACTATAAGGGAGCGTGCTACTATGACACGTCAACGTTGAACATTTACACCCGAATTTAAACTACAATTAGTGAAGCTTTATGAAAATGGTAAATCTCGTGCAGACATTGCGAGAGAATACGATATTACACCCTCTGCATTAGATCTCTGGGTTAAAAATCATCAAGAAACAGGTTCTTTCGCAGCCAAAGATAATCGGTCTGAACAAGAAAGTGAACTCGCTCGATTACGCAAAGAAAACCGGCGTTTATTAATGGAGAACGATATTTTAAAGCAAGCAGCGCTGATCATGGGACGAAAATAGATGTGATTCGAAATAATGCTCATAAACATTCAGTATCAGCAATGTGTGACGTCCTCAATATTCCGAAAAGCACCTATTATTATCATGCCGATTTATCTTGTAAAGATGTCAAAAAGGCCGAAGATATAGAGATTTCAAAGGAAATTACCCGTATTTTTAAAGAGAGCCGTCATGATTATGACACTCGTAAAATCAAAAAAGAATTAGAGAAATTACCTGAACCGAAACATGTTTTACGTTGTCTAATTGGGCGTCTAATGAATGAATTAGTCTTGGTATGAAACTATACCGTGTCGCAATTTAAGCCACATAAATCAAGTTGTAACGAAGCTCCAGTAAAAAATGAACTAAAGCGTCACTTCAAGCAGGATGAACAATTAGCAGTGATTGTTAGCGATTTAACATATGTCCGTGTCGGAAAAAATTGGCACTATGTATACCTGTTTGTCGACTTGTTTAATCGTGAAATTATTAGGCATAGTGCAGGTGCGAACAAAACGGCAGAGCTTGTGTATCAAACGATTGCGAGCATCCAAGTTAATTTAAATGATGTCAAAATGTTTCATACCGACCGAGGAAAAGAGTTAGATAATAAACTAATTTCAGAAGCACTTGAAACGTTTGGTATCCAGCGATCGCTAAGCATGAAGGGATGCCCTTATGATAACGCTGTGGCTGAAGCAATGTTCAAGGTATTTAAAACAGAATTCGCTAATCAAGCTCACTTCTCTTCACTTGAACAGCTCGCTCTTGAACTTAATGATGACGTTCATTAGTTCAACAACATTCGAATTCACGGAACACTAGGCTATTTAACGCCTGTGGAATTCAAGTAACTGACCTTATAATTTTGCCCAGTTTAGTGTTGCCAATCCAAAAGGCACCGGCTAGTACTATTAACACATTAGTTAAATCTGTATCGAAAATATTCAACGTAAAACCAGAAGTCAAAGAAATAGGCATTCGACATGGTGAAAAAATGTATGAATCATTGTTAACTGCAGAAGATGCAGCTAGAGTTATTGATTTGGGCGATTTCTATCGTGTACCATCTGATAAACGAGACTTGAATTACAGTAAGTATTTTTAAGAAGGTCAAGCCCCTTCGGGTATGATTGAAGAATATAACTCGGAGAATACTGATCAGTTGACTGTAGAGGAATTAGCAGAAAAACTATTAGAGTTAGATTACATCCAAACGGAATTAGCAAATTGGGAGGGGAAATAGTGAAGATACTTGTTACAGGTGCAAATGGTTTTTTCGGAAAAAACCTAATTTCAACTCTTGAACAAAATGAGGAGCATGTAGTTTTATCAGTAACACGTCAAACGTCTAGTACGCATCCGAGAACCCAAAAATGATTGAGGAAAAAGGTGTGAAATTCCATAAGAATGTTCAATTAATGAAGCCAATGGGCTTTACTGAATATAATAATCTTCAGTTAAATTCTAAAGCGGTATTAAGTGATAGTGGTACAATCAGTGAAGAAGTGTCTATCTTAGGATTTCAAGCATTAAACTTACGAGAAGCTCATGAACGCCCAGAAGCAATGGAGGAAGGTGCTGTGATGATGGTAGGTCTTGATAAAGAGAGAATTATGCAAGGGTTGACGGTATTAAATAACCAAGATGAAGAGACTTTAATATTGGTAGCAGTTTACAGTATGCCTAATGTATCTGAGAAGGTTTTAAGGATTATTGGAAGTTATACGGACTATGTAAATAGAGTGGTTTGGAGTGTAAGTAAATGAAGAATATTGTGATATTTAATCAAGGATATCTACCAGCAACCTCATATGGTGGTCCTGTCGTTAGCATAACAAATATTGTTACTGAATTAAATGAAAATTTTAATTTTTACATTATTTGTACAGCATATGAGTTAGATGGTATAAATCAATTACCTGATATCATACTGGATAAATGGAATTCTGGAAATAATGGTGAGCAGATATTGTATTTAAGTCATGTTAATAACAACTTTTCTTTCATCAAAAAATCTTTATTTCAAATAGAATCAATTGATTTGATTTATGTAAATAGCTTTTTTAATGCTAAGCAATTGTTTTATGGGTATAAAGTGAGTAAAGCTTTCAATTGCCCATTTATCATTGCTCCACGAGGTGAACTGGAAGAGAATGCATTGAAAATAAAAAGTTACAAGAAAAAGCCATATGTTTTTATAATGAAAAGAATATTGAATAAAAATGTCTATTATCAATCTACTAGTGAATTAGAAGGCAATAATATAATGAAAATTTTAGATGTAAAGAATTTCAATGTATTAGATTTACCCAACTTACCCTCAATTCCACAAAGTATAAATATTAGTAAATATAACAAAAAGAGTAATGAGATAAAAATGTGTTTCATATCTAGAATACAGGTCAAAAAAAATTTAGTGTTTGCATTAGAATGTCTATATAAAGTTAGTAGTGAGATTAAAATCACATTTGATATTTATGGAACGATTGAAAATGAGGCATACTGGAAGCAATGTCTAAAACTTATAGATAAAATGCCTAGTAATGTAATTGTTAATTACAATGGTGTAGTTAGTAGAGATAAAATTTTCGAAACATTTAGTAGATATGATTTATTTTTTTTCCCTACGTTAAGCGAAAATTACGGACATGTAATAGGAGAAGCATTATATGCAAGTTGTCCCATATTAATAAGCGATCAAACACCTTGGACGGATATTAATGATACTTATGGTGGTAGAGCATATTCACTAGACGGTAAAAATAAATTTGTAGACTACATTGAAGAAATTGCTATGTCGAGCTTAACTAGTATGAACATAATTAAAAACAGCGCTAAAAAATTTGTTGTCAACAAATCTGATATTGAGAATAAAAAAAATAAATATATTAAGATTTTTAATGAACTTATGATTTAAATGTCATTATCATAAGAATTGAAGAGTATTCAATTCTAGGCTTTTAAGCGTTAAATTATGTGAAGCAAATGAACGTTTAGAAGGAATGAAAGAAAGCTTCATAATGATGTTAGGGCTAAAGAAGAACGAATTAACAATGTCGGCAATGAATGTTTTTCTTATTTAAAATAAACTAAGCCAAAATGCTAATTATAAATAGCTCTAGAATTGGAGTCAAAAAAATAAAAGAGTAATTTAATCCTGATTTATTCATGCTATTTTTTATGACACAGAACTCGAAAATAATCGAGCTAGTTCTAAAATAACATCAATAAATCGTTATTTATCGATAATCCAACAATTTATAAATAGCAACAATTGTTTTCACTAAATTTGTGCAAAACAATGATGTGCAACTCTCTGATAATCAAAGCCTTTTAAAATTATCCGTCTGATTATCGTTGAATCAGTTAGAATTAGAATTATATATGTTGGATGTGTGTCAACGTCTCCTCCAAAAATTACATCGACATTTACAGAAGCTAATCGTGAGTGAATCTTTTTGATTTGGTGCATGATTTTCTGCCGCTTCTAAACAATCGTTTTCGGATGGTTGCATCGGTACGTGTCTGCTTTTTTTTTCGGAAAGTCTCACGCGTTTGAACATTGAAATAGATTATACATAATCGCACTCAAAAGCAAGTTGGACCGTTTTGCGATAAATTATGTGCTATCTGTTTATCTAACGCAAAGCTTGTTTAATTTATTTGATATTATTTTCCATCTGTTTACCTTGCTGGTAAAAGCGATAGAACTACTATGGCGATAGCTCTTTAATACTCTTGACGAAAACTTCATGCCGAAACAAAAAATTTCCTTAGGACTGCGTCGATTTAAAAAAGACACAAAAGGATTTACCTTTTGTGTTCGCTTGATAGAAGTAATCATAGTAATGGCACCCTACTAGTGTGGAATCATTTTCTTCACTGTTGATAATGAGTGACTCGGCCAAACTCATTAATCGGCAGTTGTTTTGAGAAGTATGAGAAAACATGTCCGATCTTCATCTTATAAGTCTTAAATTGTAAAATTAAGCTAGAAAAAATAAACTATTTGCAGTACATTCAAATCAAATTTTTAATCATGAAAATTAGAGGAGTGAACACAAATGGCCTACACACATCTTATTATGAAAGAACTCAGCTGAATAGAAACTTATGATGACATTGACTATAAACTCTATGAGATTGCGTAAAAAATGGGAAGTTCTAATCAACTTATCTATAACGTTATCAACTTCCTTATGCAGGGCGGTAAGATTCATGAATACTTTGAACACTACAAACAGAATAAATCGAAATGTGGGGTAAAGAAAAAACATTACTAATTAACAGACGCAATACACTAAGGTTCGTGTGGCAGATGGCTGGACACCGGATGTGATGATTGATCGAGGAGAGAAAGACCATGGTGTTCGATGAGCTCCCTCTATCGTCGTTTAAAGATAGCCCACTTTTCGAAGGGATAAGTTTAGCAAGCAAGGGAAACGAAAACCTAAAGGGAACAAAGAAACAAGCGGAAGGCAAGCAGATAAAAAAACGCTTGACGACCGTGATAGAGCTTATCCCGCATACGAAAGTAAGTTCGGCCATTTAGAGGGCGCTACCATCATTGGTAAAAAACTACAAGATTACCGTCGTTAAGTTTTCCGAAAGAGTCTCTAAATTAATTATTGCTTTAGAAACCCCGGGCCGTATAGCTAAAGATATCGAAGAGACATTAAACAATTGGTTGAACCAACTGACTAAGAATCTCTTCAAATCAATTACGGTTTATTGTGGTAAGGAATTTTCCAATTGTAAAAGCTTGAGTAATCAACAATACATTTCGATTTTCTTTGCGAACCCAGGATGCCCCTCTCAATATGGTCTGATAGAACATTTGAATAGTCTTTTGCGTAAAGCTGGATTACCGAAACAGATAGACTTCAATGAAGTGATCCATGAATTTATTTCTTCTGTCACCTTGAGCCGAAATAAAATACCTAGAAAATCTTTAAACTATAAGACGCTGTTGGATATCTTTATTGAAAATACACCAGAGTTAGTTAATTTATAGTTTAAATTGACAAATCAAAAGTTATAAACTTATAGTGTTGCAAAGCCAATATCTCCTCGAATGAGACAAGCCGACTGAACTTGTAACAGTCACTGATAGAGTGGAGGAAGTCTTGCACGCCACTAGACCTGTAGACATTGTCAATTCCAAGAACAGAATCAAGTACGAGTCTAGAAATGAAGTCACTCTGATAGCTCATCGTTCGAAAATGAGAATTATAATCTATCTGTACTTTACGGCCAATGTAGAGTCAATAAAAAGATAAGACTATCGTGAACCTGCTCTTGGAACGACCCTTCAACTAATATATTATAAAGCTGGAGCAGTTGATATGAGACTTTGAGCTTGCTTAAGATAGTTACAATATGCACGATGGTTATTCAATTTAATCTATAAGGTAAGAAATGAGTGGGATTTATTTTTTTGAAGAAAAACTTCGAACAGAATCATTCCTGAACTTTATGAAATATCGCCACCAAAATTAGTAACAGTTAATTGAGTATTAAAAGCAAGTGTTTTTTGTAATATTATCTCCAGTATGTAAGCTGAATTTTTAGGGAACTCACATTAATATACGAAAGTTTTTTTGCACCTAAAAAGTGAAAAAAGAAAATGAATTAAACCTTATTAGGGTAGGTCTCAGCGTACTAATCAGCAAAAGTTGAAAAATTCAGAAAACAGTTTTTTTATCAGAAAAATAAATTTATTTTATCGTTTAATTCATCATGTAATCCATAAGGGGAATTGAAATTTAGAATTGTAAGGAGAGTAAGGGTATGACTCAAGAATCTGTTAACAAGAAAATAATTGTATTTCATCCAATGCAACAACATTCTTATAAAACCGCAATAGCTGTAAAAGAAGCTGGTTTTTTATATGAATACTGGACAAGTGTGTATTATTCGCCAGAAAAAACCATATATAAATTATTATCCATTTTTCTAGGTGGATCATCTACTAAAAGGATGAAAAAAAGAACAAATGAGACATTAAATGCGTACGTGCGCACATCAGCTACGGTTTTAGGCTTGCTGTTTATTTTGTCAGGAAAGATTACAAAATCAAAGAAATTATCTAATAAAATGCAGAACATACTATCCATATACATGGGTAAAAAGTTGGCGAAGTCTGCAATTAAAAATGAAGTAGACTATATTATTGCCTATGATACATGGGCACATGGACTAATAAATGAATTGGAGAAACAACATTCTTCAATTAAAGTTATCATGGATTATTCATCATTATATGCAGAAGAAATTGTACATATAATAGAACAAGATATAATACGGTCGGAGACTAATATGGATTCCTTTAGAGAATTTATTGACAAGTACAAACCGAAATATATGGAGAAATATCGTATTGAATTAGAGAAAAGTTCTTACTTTTTATCACCATCAAAGGTTGTTAACCAATCATTAACGAATTATGGTGTACTAGACGAACAGATACAGCTTTGTCCATATGGTAGTAATTTTAAGAAGATAAATTTTAGACAGAAACCAATCAATAAAAAAATTGTATTTGTCTACATCGGACGCCTTAGCTATGCTAAAGGTGTGCATCATCTTATTAATGCTTTCAAAGGTTTAAAAAGAGATGATTGGCATCTTCAGTTGATTGGGGAGGACGTAGATGGGTTTATGAAGCAGAATAATAGTTCTTCTATAGAATTTATTGGCTTTATCCATCACGAAGAAGTTACCCTGTATTTATCTAAAGCACATATTGCTATATCCGCTTCCTTGTTTGATGGGTTTTCGTTATCATTATTAGAATCAGCATCATATAATTTGCCAATTATTTGTACTTATAATACTGGTGTGAGCGATTATATAGTTAATGGAGTTAATGGATACAAAGTAGAGACACATAATGAAAACTCATTAAGAGATGTAATATTAAAAGTTCTTAATAGCAAAGAGACTATAGATGAAATGTCTATTGGAGTTGGAGAGATAGTTGAGACATTAACTTGGAAAGAATATAATAAGAAAATAAAGACAGCTATTAATAATATTTTAGTTCTTGAAGAAAAAAAGCAATATGATTTTGTTGAAAAGAAATAAATAATAAAATTTAAAAATGAAAGAATATATACAATGACATTGTGTATTGATTTGATAAGTATATAATTTATGTTCAATATTCGGTCGATTTAGAAATATTATTGAGAAATGCATTGAGTGAATATTACAAATTAAAAAGACATTTTAAAACATCATCAAGATTAATAGTTTTTAAGAATAGACATTTTATTATTAAAAAAATTATGACCGATGTTTAACTTTGCATATTAAAAATAATATTTACAGTTATTTAAAGTACAAAAGATTATAAAATCTGTATGTACGCTTGCTAAAAATGATTAAAGGATTTAGTATGACCGTAGTTCAATAAAATCTAGAAATTATTTTGTGTAACTTTTATTAATGTTATAATATGATTATACAATGGTTAATAAGTTTTGAATTTACATTATTTGAAAATGAGTTGAGTAATTCCTTGTTTACTCATCAATAATCTTAACAATATCAAAATTGATTTGAATATTTAAAAATTAATAAGTCTTCAAAAATAATCATACCATTAAAATCCATGGTTTGTTAATATTGATAAGATAAGATAAGATAAGATAAGATAAGATAAGATAAGATAAGATAAGATAAGATAAGATAAGATAAGATAAGATAAGATAAGATAAGATAAGATAAGATAAGATAAGATGAGATGAGAGGTAATTTAAAATGGAAAAAATATGTATAATCCATTTAGTTAGGGATACTGGCGGAGTAGCGAAAATGATGCTAGAGCTTGCTAATGAGCAAGCTCGAAATGGGCTTAAAGTTGTTATTTTCCATACTTCGTTATCAGAAGAATTTATTAAGAAATTTTCACTAGAAATAGATGTTCATAAAATTAAGTTATCCCCCAAAGTCCCTCCTATGTTATTTGGTTTGGGATTTATAAAAGCATATAGGAGTATAGAAAAAAGCCATCCTAGTTATAAAATTATTGTACACGCACATAATATTGCGACAATTGGTTTGTTATCTAAAACTATAAATATACCTATAGTGTGCACGATTCATGGGATAAGTTGGTTCGGTAAAATTACATTCCGAAAGAAGATTTCCAGATATTTGACAGGGAAAAGATTAAGATACCTTAGTGGCAAATCGAATATACATCTTATAGCTGTCAGCAAAACTACTGCGGAGTATTATAACAATCTATGTAAAAAAAACATAATGGGCAGTATATATAATGGAATAGAAAGGGATATCAAGCGAAAACCCCAAAAAGAATTTACAATTGGATTTATCGGTGATATTAGTGAAGCAAAAGGATGGGGAATTGTTTTAGAGGCTATATCATTGCTTAATGAAAACATTCGGAATGATTTAGGTTTTATAGCTGCGGGTGGATCAAAGGAGAATTCAGAACAGGAAATTGAAAAGCAGATTGATAATTTAAAAATGGACAGAAGAGCTAAATATCTTGGTCTTGTCTCTGATGCATATCATTCAGTCACACCAAATCTTGACTTATTACTCCTCCCTTCGTTGAGTGAAGGTTTGCCTATGGCAATTATCGAGGCTCAGAGCTTAGGAATACCTGTAATTGCAACAGCGGTAGGTGGTATACCAGAAATAGTAATTAATGGAAATACTGGGATTATTGTGGAAAGAAATGCAACGAGTGTTAGTAACGCTATTGAGAAATTATACACGTATTCTGATAGTTATAAAAGAATGTCAAGTAATGCAGAGAAAAATTATATGGAAAGATTCACTTCTAAAGGCATGCATAATAAATATTTAGAATTATACCTGAGACTATAAGCATTCGTTGTTTATCGATATTAACAAGACTCAAAGCGTATGTAAAAATTTATTTAGAAAGGTCAGGTTATGAATATAAGAACTACAGTATACTCATATCTTTTAATGGTTTCGATATCATTTATTGGTCTATTTAATATTATTGGATCAAAGCAGGGTATTGTCATTGCGTGTTTAATTTGCTTTATACTATATTTTTTAAGTTGTGTCTCAAATATTAGGACACACTTTTTAGGTATTCTTTTTGGTATAGTAACCTTTGGATTTCTTTTCGGAAGCTTTGTATTAGATCAAGAACTAATGTTAGAAGTTGGAATTGATGAATTAGCTTTATATTGCTTTTGCCTTTCCTTGTCACTTTTAGGAATTTTCCTTGGATTAAACTTAGGTTCTATGAATAGAAAGCAAAATATTAATGATTTAGAAGAGTATAATTCAGATAGAAGAATAAAAAAAGTTTTTGTTATAGCTAATAAAATATTCTGGATAGCATTACCTTTTAGTTATATATATGCATTATTTCGAGCTTACTTTGCAATAAATTATGGCTATGTATATTTGTATAATAACCCTACAATTTTTTTATCTGGAAGCCTATCCTTCATTACGGATATAAGTAGCCTAACCAATGTAGCTTTTATTATTTTATTATCTACTTTGCCTAAAATTTCTAAAGTTAGAAATCAAACCATAGCTTTGACAGTATATAATATGCTACTTCTACTAAGTGGTACAAGAGCTGGACTTCTTAAGCTTCTATTTCTAATTGCATCGTATTTCTTTATTATGAGACATTCGTATGAAAAGAAAGCACTGCCAAAGAAAAAAATAATGAAATATATGCTAATTGCTTTTATCCTTATATCCTTTTTTTCTATTATATTTACTACTGTGGTTAATTTTAGATCCGGAGATAATTATTACTCGGACAATAAAAATCCTCTTATTAATCTCATCTCATCCGAAGGTAAAACATGGAGGGTAGTCATTGATGCTTTTGAAGTGTATGATAAAACGACAATGAGTCAGCACCTTAGATTTTATTTTAAGCCTTTAATCAATAGTATCTCTTTACAATTCATATTTGAAAGGATTGGATTAGGGTTTGTACAAGCATTGCCTTATACTTCAGAATTTGCACTCAACTCTTATAATTATAGTCATTTTTATACCTACACTGCAGATCCTTCCTTGTATTTATCTGGTGGGGGATTGGGTTCAAGCTATTTAGCAGAAAGTTATTTTCTTGGACAATATTTTGGCGTTTTTTTTCATTCGATTCTCATAGGTTTTTTCTTATCGGGTTTTATAAGTAAAGTGAGCAAAAGTCTTTGGAAAAATGCCTATATGTGGACATTCATTTTTAATATATTTTGGTCCCCAAGGGGGTCTGCCTTAGGCCCATACTTTTCTTTCTTTTCTTTTTCAAATTTAATTGTATTTATTGGGCTGTACTTGTATTTGGAGTTAACTCAGGATAAAATACGTTAGAGAATTTTCAATTTCAACAGAAATTATGACATTACGAATATACTAAGTGGATACTTCTATCTATGAAAAGGTGATTACTTTTGAATCGGACAAAACAATTAAAATATAATGCTTTTTCTTCCCTAACTAATCAGATTGTTACAGTGATAAGTAGTTTAATATTGCCTCGAATGATCTTATTATATTATGGTTCTAGTGTGAATGGTTTGATTTCATCTATCAATCAATTTTTAGTTATCATTACTTTTTTAGAACTAGGAGTGGGGATAGTTGTTCAATCTAGTCTATATACTCCACTAGCAAATAATGATTTCGAAAAAACTAGTTTAATATTACTTTCAGCACAAAGATATTTTAAGAAAATTGCTTTGATATTAGTTGGCTATGTTATATTATTAATTTTTAGTTTTCCTATAATAATTAATCAAAATCTTAGCTTTATTCCAACGGCTTTATTGATTATTTCAATATCTATAAGTAAATTCTCCCAATATTATTTTGGTATAGTGAATGAATTATTGTTAAATGCCGATCAAAAAGGGCATATTCATTTAATAGCAGAAGCAATAACAATTATCTTAAATCTTATAATTAGCATTATACTGATTGTAAATGGGATGACTATACAAAATGTTCAATTGCTTAGTAGTATAATCTTTTTAATTCGTCCCATATATCTAAATTGGTACGTGCATAAAAACTATGATATTAATCATAATATCGAAATTAAAGAGGAACCTATAAAGCAAAAATGGCATGGCATGGCATATCATTTAGCTTGGACCATACAAAATAGTTCAGCTATTATTGTGTTATCGTTTTTCTCGAGTTTAAATAATGTTTCTATTTATTCTATTTATTCAATGGTAGTAAATGGTATTAAAATGATTTTACAATCAATTACAAATGGATTAAGTTCATTTTATGGTAATCTCTTAGCAAATAATGAAATAGTACTGTTAAAGTCATACTTCTCGCGAATCGAATGGATCATACATTCCACAGTCACGTTTTTATTTAGTATGACATTAGTTTTAATCAACCAATTTGTGTTAATTTACACCTCTGGAATTAGCGATACAAATTACTACGCTCCCGTATTCTCAATAATTTTGGTGCTTTCACAAGCTATATATTCCTTGATAGTGCCTTATCAAAATTTGATATTAGCGGCAGGCCATTTTAAACAAACACAAATTAGTTCTTACATTGAGGTTGCTATAAATCTAATTTTATCTATATTACTAGTATCGAAGTTCGGACTGGTAGGTACTTCGATAGGCACTTTAATAGCGGCAATATTTCGTATTCTTTATGTAAATTGGTATTTATCAAATAATATTATTTATCGATCACCTAAGCTTTTTTTTAAACAAATTTGTGTTAATACTATTATTTTTGTAGTGATTCTTTGGGTTTCTTCATTCTTAAAGATAGAAACATTAGATTATATACAATGGTTTAAAAATGCAGTTATCTTAGGCGGAATATCTCTAGTTTGCACATTGATAATTAATATGATATTTTATAGAGAAAACACAAAAGAAATTATTAATCGTTTATTTAAAATAAGATAGAGAATTAATTTCGATTAGGTGACAATAAGGGCTGTGAAATTTTGAGTGTTGGTGGCTATCGAAAGTCAGAGTGATTCGTCACTTTGGCTTTTTTTTTGAAAAGAAATTCAAAAAAGGCGCAAAAAAGCACCCTCCATGTTATAACCTTGTCAAGGGCAATTTAATTTTGTAGGTTTATGGGGTTGTAAAAGGTGGGAGATTATTGGAGGCAAAGCGAGTGTTACATATTGAAATCAAACAATTAAAGAAGATGGGCTTTACGGTTAGTCAAATTGTTGCACAGCTAAAGATTAGTCGACAAACGGTCTATGATTATTTGAAGATGTCGTATGAAGAAGCAGAAGAATGGGTGATGACCTTAAGTCGTCGCGGTAAGAAGCTAGACCCTTATCAAGATTGGATCATTGCCAGGTTAAAAGAGTATCCACACTTAAGCGCAGCTCAAATTAAAGATTGGTTATTGGAGAAGTTTCCATCATTGGAGGTTGGGAATAGTACAGTGCGATTATACGTTGAGTATTGCGGGCGATTCTTACTGGCATTGCGGTTCTTCTTACCACTATTTGCGGAAGTTTTTACCACACCTTGCGGTGAAGTTTACCAGTTAAATTTATCATGTTCCTAAAACAAATCATCCTTGTTGCATATAGCGTCCATATAAAACCACAAAATCGCGATTCCCTAGACCAGGTGAATCGCGATTCTTTGTACCAGCTTAGTCGGCAGTTGTTGGACCACTTTTCATTCGTAACGATTCACCATAAATATAGATGTGATAAGAGTTTGAAATCGCGCGATCGAGAATCGCATCTGCAATTGCTCCACCACCCAGTTTCTTATGCCACTCACCAGTCTCCATTTGTGATGACAGAATCAGTGAACGATGCCTACTTCGTAATTCAAACACTTCCATCAGATATTTCTGCTCGTGTTCTGTGGTCGGCGTGAGTAAGAAATCATCAATGACTAATACATCTAGTTTTGATATTTTTTTAAGATAGCTTGGCAGTCTATCTTCGATATCAGCTGTCGATAGCTCTGAAAGCAAGTCATACATTCGGACATACCGAGCAGTGTAGCCTTCCTCAATCACGTAGCGACATAAAGCGTTCGGTAGATAAGACTTTCCGGTACCAGTAGCCCCCTGTATAATCACATGTCGATTGTTGGTAATAAATTGACAGGTAGACAGTTGATGAATCGTTTCTTGATTGATTCGTCGAACTGGGGAGTAGTCAATATCTTGAATATGAGCGTGTGGTTGAGTGAGTTTAGCTAATTTTAAGTTGCGTTGTATGGTATTATGTCGTCGTGCTTGGTACTCTTCGCTAACGATATCTTCCAGAATATCTAAAGTAGAGCCATGAGAGGCGGTAGAATCACCATAGAGGTCTACTAAACGATCAGCCATAACGGGTAACCTCATTTGTCGTAGGTAGCCAGTCAGGTGTTTAATTCTTTCGGTTGAATTTGTCATAATAAGCCGCTCCTCTCAGATAAGATTGTTCTGTTGGTGGTAACGTGTTAGAATTTATTTGCGTCATAGGATGTTCAATTAACTGCTTAATTAAGGTGAAATTGGGTTGACTTGAGCGTTCTAATGCATAATGGCAGGCTGTATCTAATCTTTGGTCGGAGTAGGTATCTGCCATTTTTAATATTGCGTGAACTCTTCGATAATACTGTTGTTCAGGGCCTAGAGCGAATAATTGCGCAATCACAGTATGAGTATTGGGCCCAATTCGACTCGCCCATTTTAAATATCGCGTGCTATTCCACTGACCATAATATTGACTCTCCTCAGGTAAGTGTGCTTCGACTGTTGAATACGCACCTGGACGCGTACCAGTTGTTCTGTGTTGGCAGACAAGTTGTTGCTTATGATACACCTCTAAATGATCTGCATAGATTTTAAGCGTGACTTTTTCGCCAATATATTGGTAAGGAACAGAATAGTAATGTTTATTCAGTGTGACATGACTATTGTTATAAACTTTAGCGTCTTTGAAGGTACACATTTCATAAGGATAGTGAGGCAAAGATTTTAAGGTTTCTCGTTCAAATGTTTCAAAGAGTGATAAACGGCTACCTTCTTTCTTCTGGAAGGGCTTCGCATTGAATTCAGCCAGCGCAATTAAAAGATAATGATTATATTCTTGAATACTGAAACACTGATAATGTCGCATACGTGCAATCAGGTGTGTGGTCAGATGCTTAACATGACCTTCGACAGCTGCTTTATCTTTCGGCCTATAAACTCGACTCGGCACGACAATTGTTTGGTAATAAGTGGCCATATCTTCATAAGTTGAATTGAGAATTAACTCATTCTTTGTATGTTTAGTGACGCTTACTCGAAGATTATCTGGAATCAATAAAGTAGAGACACCATTGAAGAACTTAAACATATTCACATGAGCGTCTATCCAACTCGCAGATTTTTGATCGACACAGGCTTGCGCATAGGTATAATTACTAAACGGTAGTGTGCCGACAAAAAATTCCCCCTTAATGATTTCACCGGTTGTTGGATCTACCCAGTGAGGCCGAGTCCCCGCCCAATCCACTTGAATTTGTTCGCCAGCCTTATGATTGAGTATGTGGCTAAATCTCGTTTTATTTAGATAATCATTGAAGTACTTTTTAAACTGAGTCAACTGATAGTAAATCTGTCCATTTAGTCGACAAGTTTGAGCATATTCTTCCCACAATAACTGCATCGTGACACCAGGTTTGACTAAATCCTTCGATAAGGCTTCATAATTTGGCATCACATGGTAAGTAATCGCCTGTTTTTTCTGAGACACTCTAAATAACTCTTCGATTTCTTTCACTGACCATTGAGATAAGCCTACGTATCCTAAACCTTTTTTTTGAGCAATATTGACCGTTCTTGTGACTGTACTTCTACCAGAACCAACAATTTTAGCTATCTGTCTTAAACTAAAACCCGCTTCGTGCAGCCGCACCATTTCTAAATAATTGGGCATATCTGCACCTCCATCATATTGTTGTACGATTTCCTCATACTCCCTAGTTATACCATTAGAAGAACAAAAAGAACCACAAAAGTGGTCCTAGTAGAGTGATTAGGGTGGTACAAACAATAGCGATTTAGGTGGTACTAGAACCGCGACGGGGTGGCTCTATTAGAGCGCCGTATCCACTTGTCTCATATTATAATTAAGACAAAGATGATTGATTTGGGTTTTACTTTATTGACTATTCTCATTATTGCTAAAATACTCGAAAATGATATTTCTTGAACCTTGATGAATAATCCGATCGAGTATGGCTTCAGCTAATGTGCCATAAACACCATCTCCTAATTTCTCATACCATCCCTTAAAATCAAATTGTGAACAGTAAATATTGGACTTCTGCGCTTCATACCTAGCGTTAATGATTTCAAGTAGTAGAGTAGCTTCTTCATCGGTCAAATCATATAACAGCCATTCGTCAAGAATAAGAAGATCTACCTTGATTAACTTCTTCATTAATTTTGTATAGCTACCATCCGCTTGGTGTTTCGCGATTTTGAACTCTTCTAACAGATTAGGTAAACGGGTATAACGTACTGTGTAAAATTGTCTACATGCTTGAACTCCTAGAGTGTAATATATAAGATGAGTAAATAAAAAATGTAGGAAAACCGACAATTTTAAATTGCCTTTTTCCTACATTTTATAATTGCCCTTAACATGGCGAAAATGGTCTACTTTAGTTTAGCAGTTACAATAGCAGAAAACTTTTACGACAAAGTAAAAAATAACCATCACATTCGATCAATTCGACTGTGATGGTTATTAATTTCGTGAGTTGACTGGGCTTATTGCTCAGAACCACTTTTTTTGATTTTAATAAATCATTTTACTCATAATAATAATACTTCCCAGAACTCTTCGGCACATCATTAAACACATAACCTAGAATGGTAGTGTTTAAGTTTTTAAGGGAAAGTATAGCTTCTTTTACTTTGTCTTTTCCAACAAATCCTTGTCTAATGACAAACACAACACCATCTACTAAAGTTGCTAAAATTTGTGGATCAGTAACAGCAGTAATAGGCGGTGCATCAAAGATAATCAGATCAAAATGATTCTCTAGAGTGTTTAAAATTGAACGCATTTTGGCCGAACCTAATAATTCTGATGGATTAGGAGGGACAGGACCACTTGGTAAGAAGTATAAGTTTAATTCACGGCTGTATTGAACGATTTGATTAAATTTAATCGTTTCATTTTCATCTGCGATTAAAGTCGTTAAGCCTTGGGTATTGTTCAATTTAAAAGTCCGATGAACGGTAGGTTTTCTAAGGTCGGCATCTACTAGTAAGACTTTCTTACCAGTTTGTGCCATAACATAAGCTAAATTAGCGGTTAAGGTCGATTTACCTTCGTTAGGAATTGAAGATGAGACTAACAATGATTTAACATTCTTTTCTAATTGGGCAAAGTTTATATTTGTCCGAATGGTTCTGAATTGCTCAGCTTGATTCGCTTTAGGATGTGTGAAAGAAATTAAGTGAGATGCTCTTTGTACAGTCTTTTGAGCATTTTGTTGCTTTTTCTTTGATGAGAACATTAATTATCTTCCTCTCTTTGTAGCCGTAGAATCAAGGATTGCGGCTAAATATTCTTGTTCACTCAGTGAGTCTAATTCGCCTAACTTAACTAAACCAAATTGATTTAGGAAGCTTTCGTCCTTAACGGTAGTGTCTAATAACTCTTTTAATAATAGAATTCCAATGGTTAACATTGCACCAAGAATTGCACCAATAATGGCACGCATTGAAATGCTTGTCGCAATTTTATTCGGTTCATAGGAAGGCGCAGACAACACGTAAACAGTTAATATATCGGTATCGTAAATCTCCGTTAAAGTATTCTCGAAGTTGCGAATGGCACTTTGTATAACACTTTGTGCTAATTCTGGAGATTCCATCACAGCAATAATATCAAAGGTTTGCGCATTTTCTGTCTGCTTGACTGTAATGGCACTTTGCAGTTGATTGACTGTCAAATTAGGATCCACTTCAGCTACAACTTTTTCTAACACTGATTTACCAAGAATAATTTGACGGTAAGTATTGATTAAGCTGACGTTTGTTTGAATCTCATTATACTGAATCGTCTCACTGGCTGTTTTCTGATTAACAATCAGTTGAGCAGACGATTGGTATTCTTCGTCTTCAAGAAAGTGGAAACCCACTAATGAAAGTATAGCACCCAAACACATGGCTGCGATAATAAGCCACAGCCATTTCTTAAAGTATTGAAATAGTTCATAAAAACTAATTGAATTTCCTTCGATAATCTCGTAATCCATCTAATACGCCTCCTGGGATAAAAAAATTATTATATCAATTTCATTTGATAATTTGCATACAATTATAGTAACAGATATTTAGAAACATTAACAGTTCATATTAAGGAAATTGGATTAAATTTCAAATGTTCTGATGCGTGATTTATGTATTTAGAATGCCTTTACAATTTATATTGATTCTAATCATGCATCAAACCACTCATGAATAGAAATATATCTTGAAGGTTTTAAAGGATAAAATAATCAGAACGTTCAACACAAACCAATTCTTTTCTGAAAAGATTAATATTAAATTGCCATACTTATTAACAATACATTGAATACTTTTCAAACCTGAACCTTGAGTGTTTCTATCTGATTTGGGTATGTTAGTTATCCTTTAGTAAATCGATTTCTTCTCTCATCTCTTTTTCTAAGTAGATTAACATTAGTTGACCTTCGTGGGTGTCTCTTAAATTAATGGTTCTTTTATCGTCTGGGATTTTCTCCACTTACTCAAAGGTATCCTGTACAAACTGCTGATAGCCATTATGCTCAGACTCGGTAAAATTTTTATAGTCAAGATTGTGTCGTGATTTCTGATACCGATGTGGTTATAAATTTAATAAGAGCGCTAGGCTGTTTAACCTTATCTTCAGGTCCAAATTCTAGAAAGTGCTGAAAAGGTAGATCCTTTGTTGATCGGTCCATTAAGCCTCTATCAGATCAAGCGTGGAGCTACTTTTAATATAAATAAGGAATTATGATTTTCTTGTAAATGTACCTGCATCAAATTAACATAATATCAATGAACGCCTATACTTAATTATGTTATAATGATTTTATTGAAACTATGTATGGTAGGAGGAAACCACATGATGATCGACTTACATTCCCATTTAATTCCAGGCGTCGATGATGGCGCAGAAGATTTAGAGAAATCATTAGAATTAGCTCGTCTTGCGGTAAGTGAAGGGGTAGAACATATGGTTCTGACACCGCACCATCGAAATGGACGCTACTTAAACCGAAAAGCAGATGTTTTAGCAGCGGTTCAACAATTAAGAGAAGATTATAAAGCGGCTGGCATTCCGATGAAGTTATATGCCTCACAAGAAATTCGAATCAATGAAGAGTTTTTCGATGACTTATACAATGACGATTTACTGCCCTTAGACGAATCAGGCCGTTATTACTTGATTGAATTCCCAACCGCTAGTATTCCGGATTATGCTTGGTCACTGATCAATGAGATGCTTAATCAAGGCATCACACCGGTTATTGCCCACCCTGAGCGGAACCATGTGTTTGCTAAAGACATGAATCTATTACAGAAGTATATTGAAGCAGGCTGTGTATCTCAAATCACTTCTTCTTCTTACGTCGGATTATACGGTAGTAAGTTACAAGATATTTGTAACAAAATGATTGAGTTAAACTTAATTCATATCCTGGCTTCAGATGTCCATCATATGAAACATCGTCCAATCAACTTAGAAAGAGCGTTTGAAATATTAGGCAAGACTCATGGCCAAGAAACGGTCAATTACTTTAAAGAAAATGCCCGCGCGATTTTCAATGGTGATTCCGTTAAGGCGCGGAAACCACTGAAAAAACGTAAAAAGTTTTTAGGCTTGTTTTAATAGACGTATATCACTCATGGTGATGTGTAGTAGTTAGTTTACTCGCAATCATCATGAGTTTCTTTTATACTACATTTGAATTAGGAGGTGACTTCATGAAGAAATATTTAAGTAGTTTAATGTTCGGAGCAATTATAATGGCTTTCTTTTCCTTTGAGTATGAAGTGTATCTTCAATTACTATTGGCTGGATTAACTTTATTTGGCTTAATTTGGGGTATTGCAAGGGTGGAAATTAGGTTGAATGTTCTTATTCATCCGTATTCACTTATGATGGGAGCCTTGCTTATATGGTCCTTTTTATCGATAGTCTGGGTGGCTGATCGCTCAAGTTGGATTGTCAATAATGGTATATTAGCGGTGACCTTCATTTATGGCTTGAGTTTATCCTATTTAATACGAGAGAAAAGCTTTAGACGAGCATTATCTAATTTAATTATAGGGGTTATATTCGTCCATCATTTAGTGGGATGGTTCGAATTACTGACACATCAGCAATACCTTTCTGCTGAAAACTGGAATTTTGCTTGGCGGCGTCAATTACATAATCCCATGATTTTCTTCGGTAATATTAATGACTTTGCTTTATTTTGCTTTTTTGGTTTGATATTTATTATGTGTTGGCATCCACTGGAAGGTAAGGTGCGAGAAATTGATGGTAAGTACTTTATTGGCTTTAAGACGTTAGAAAATTATTCTAAGACGAGATTTTTAGTATTAATGATATTTAAGGTATTGATGTCACTATCTGGTGTGTTATTAATTTACTTTGCGAATGCTCGCGGAATTTTACTTGCGGCTGCCTACTCATTTGTGTTCTATTTTATTTTACATATCAAGCATCGACTGCTTCGCAGATTGACAATAGTGGGAATTGGTATTCTTGCGGTAATGACCGTTCTAACCTTATATACGGATATTATGGCGAAACTTTGGGAGGATGGTTCGTTTGTCATTCGTTATAATCTCATTCGTAATGGCTGGCATCATTTAAAAAGTTCCCATTACCTTGGAGTAGGCGCGGGGAATACGGAATATTATATGGCACACTTTAATTATTATGATACGGGCGGTTATCGTGTGATGCACAACTGGTGGATGGGGATGTTAGTTGAGTTTGGTGTCCCGTTCTTCTTATTGTATGGTTTATATCATGCACGCGTGTTTTTGACGTCTTATTACTGGAGTATCAAATACAACAGTCAAATGGGTAAGTGGATTGTGACTTGGTTATTAGGTTTTATTGTTGCTGGTTTTATTCCCAACACTTTATTTAATTTCGTCTGGTTCTGGTTCATTCATAACTTTGTCTTTGTGTGGTTTGAATACCGGGCGAGTGCAACAGAGTTTGAAGAAAAGCAAGCGGATTTAGATCTTGGCTTGAAGAAACAGTTGAACCGATTAAGTAACTGGCTAGAAGTAACGTTTGTAGGAAAGATAAGTGAATAGATTACTCAGGCTCTTGCGGATAGGCAAGGGCGTTTTTTTATCGTCACTTTGAAAGAGGCGTTTCAGTCACTTTAGCGTTCACGATTTGAATTAAATAAGTGAGTATCCTATAATGCATGGAACGCTAATGTGTTAAAAACAATGACGACGATATAAAGAGGTGATGGGAATGGAGAATAAGAATCTTTTATTAAAGACGGGTCTACTTGCTGGTCGAATTATGATGGAATCTGGCTCAGAGGCTTATCGGGTGGAAGATACCATGCAAAGGATTGCTCAAAACAGTAAGAAGTTGGATACAGAAAGTTATGTCACCGCAACGGGGATATTCATGAGTATTAACGATGAATCAACCTCCCAGATGACACAAGCGCGTAACCGCTCCATAAATTTAGAAAAGATTGATGCGACCAATCGCTATTCACGAGAATATGCGGCTGGCAATATTACTTTAATCGAATTATATGAAGCCTTACAGTCAGTGGATTCGCAAACACCTGAATTCAATAAACACTACCGGATGATCGCCGCCGGTGTCGCGAGTTTTTCTTTAATGTTACTATTAGGGGGAACTTATGGCGATGTTATCACTGCATTTATTATTGGTTCGATCGGCTACTTTATGTCGAATCGTATTTATCACCGGACACAGATGAAATTTATAAATGATTTAATAGCTTCTTTTATCATCAGTATGTTGTCAGTCTTCAGTTACCGAGTGGGACTTGCGGCAAATTTGGATAGTTTGATTATCGGGGGGATTATGCCACTTGTACCCGGACTGGCAATTACGGCGGGAATGCGAGATTTATTTGAAGGTCATTTGTTGACCGGGATTGTTCGTCTGGTTGAGGCAATACTGATTTCATTAGTCATTGGGATCGGGATTGCCTTGACACTGCAATGGTTTTCTTAAGAGGAGGGGTATAGTGGAATTAATCGAACAAATTGTCTTTAGTTTCTTCGCAAGTATTGCCTTTGGCATTATTCTTAATAGCCCTCGAAGAGGCATCTTCTATTGTGGACTAGCCGGATCAATGGGCTGGGTCAGTTTCTGGGGAGTGAATCGATTAGTTGGAGATTTAGCCATCGCAAACTTTATCGGTTCTGTTGTCATCGGCTTAATCTGTATTTACCTCTCGCGTAAATTAAGACTGCCAGTCATCACATTGAATACGCCAGCCATTGTACCATTGGTACCTGGTGGTGCCGCTTATATGGCGGTACGTTCGACTGTTGAAGAGAATTATGTTCAAGGGGCAAACTATATGATGGATGTCGTCTGGACCGCAGGAGCTATAGTCCTTGGTTTTATGGTCGTTAAATTAATTGAGAATGGGATTAAGGCCAGCCAGATGAAGAGGTTAGGCTAATCATTTTTTTGAAAAGGGTGGTGGGCGATAATTATCTAATACGATCCTTTGTCACTTCTCAACTTTAACGATTTGCTGGCATTTAAGAGTGATAAGAAAGGAAGTCAATAGCAGGTGGCCTATCCCAATTAGCTATTGACTTTTTTGGGTGTCAAAGACGTATTGAATCGTCACGTTACTTGGTATCATTAGTTATTTTTGGTTGGTATGTTTTCTATCGGTTTTAAATCGATACCAATATAATAAAAGAATGGCTAGCATGACAAAAGCGGCAAAGTATAAATAGCTCACACGAATAGTTGATACCTTGGCTATTGAGGAAGCAATTATTGGGAAAAGACTCATCCCAATGGCATAAATGGCTTGGAAAACGCCCATTGCGGTTGATTGCCTTTCTTCATCCACTTCTGACATTGCTTCGCTGTTTAAATAGGTGAAGCACAAGCCCGTAGTAATGCCAGGTAAAATTTGTAAGACTAACGCTAGAAAAACCGAATTTACTTGTGAGTATAAGACAAGATAAATAATTAAACAAGTAAGGGAGAAAATGATTGACTTAATGCGATTGACTTGGCGTAATAAGTCGTGTTTAGCCAGCCAAGAAAAGAAGACAGAAGCACTCATGTAGATCACCGACGATAGGCCAATAAAGAAATCATTGGCACCCATACTTTTAATAATTTGGTTTGAGTAGGACATGGTGGTTGTCATCTGGATGCCTTGTTGTACGAGCGCAATTAATGAAAAGAAAAGTAATTTTCTATTCAAGGCAATACTTAGGATATATAAGGGGTTTTTATGAGTGCTTGGTTTGATATGCTTAGAAGTTACAAAGTCTTTAACATAAAACAATAAGACACAAGCGAGGATACCAGCAAAGATGCCTATTCTGATATAATAATTAGCAAAGGAGTTATATAGAATGAATAAACAAATTAATTACTATATTACGCACTATCATAAGGATTTTGAAGATAGTTGGATTAGATGTAAAGCTTTATCATACTTATATAGTCGTTTTAATGACCAAATTGAAGCTAAAAAAGACATCTATTCTTCTGATGAGGGTTATTTAGAAGCTATAGAATTAGTTGCATTAAATCAAGATGATGTTGTTATTGGAATTCTTGATATTGGTATTTTTGACGATGAGCAAAATAAAAGTTACCCATATGTAAAACATTTAAATAAAGGATCTTATATGGATATAATTGCTGTTCATCCGGATTATCAAAAATTAGGAATTGCTCAAGCTCTAATAAAGGAAGCTTTGACAATATTAAGGGAAAAAAGAATCGAGTATGTAGCTATATTTACTCGAGATGATAAACCGGCTAATAACCTCTATCAGAAAATAGGTGCATCCTTATTAACAAAAAACCATCGAGTTAAAGGGACTTTAAAAAATACAGATGAATACATTGGTTCTTTTTTAGTAAACAATGAAGCTGAAAAAATAGAGGTTCTAGACACTAAAGGTAATGAGCTGCCCTATGTTTATGATTCAGGATACTACTGGGTTTACAATCCACAGAATCTAGACTTGTTTGATATTGAAGACTGTATGGTAGAACATTCTTATGCGTTGTATCTGTGATCTTGTATTTTACAGAGTGGTATAGTGTATGGTTGATTGAATAAATTTATCCAGTGATATCTTGTGTTCATTTTACATAAAACTCTAACAGAATAAAATGATGGAAGCGACTCAGCCTGAAAGCAAAGGGGAATATTCTGACAACGATTAACCTAATGTTAAAGAATAAGTATCCTCAATTGCATCTCATTGAACTAAATAAATTTTTTCTTTTATTAACCCTGACTAATATCGCCGTGACAATGGAATGACTACTTTAAGTGACTCGTCTATAGAATTTACTCTCTTATAAGTTGCATGAGTTTTATTGGAAAATCTGGACTTTGAAGAACAAAGGATGGATAAAGCCAGCACAAAGAACTCGATACACCGACTGTTAGGTCAGTTTGTATCGAGTGATTAATTTTATGGAGAATGCTTCTATGATTTTCTGCTTGATAACCTATCTTTTGCCATTTCTTAACACTCATTTAAAACTGAAATATTACCCCATTCAGCGAAAGTAATAGCTGGCGTCGACAATCATACCTTGATGTGTCCTTCAATTTGTAGCCAAGTGTATTCTTCGACTAATTAAAGAGCTTAGTGCTGTGCAAGTTAGCTGATATTATCAATTTGCTTATCTTACATTACATTCAACAGCCTAACATGATAGTAAAAGGTTTAGCGAAGTAACAGTTAGTCTAACTGAAAAACTGTTGAGACGTGTGGCTGGCCGTATTCTTAAGGGCTGGGAACGTGTCTTTCATAGAGGTATCTAGACTCGTTTTAACTTTGCCAATGTTGTTCACTAATATGATTTAATGTTGCTTATATCATTAATGTGTTTAAATAGACATAAAAATGAATTGGCTTTGAGATATTAAGTGTTTATAATAGAGGAAGCTCTACTAGCTATAATCACCCAACCATGTTGTTCTGGAAGGGTGATTTTATTTGTGTTTATTTAGTCAGTTGTTTGTTGTTCAAGCGCTGCTAATAACTCTGATCCGCTCATGACTTCATAATAATCATCATCAAGAAGCTCCACTTCTTTCATGTCCTGGGTGTGCATATAACCTAAAATCTCTTGACTGCCATCCTCTACGTTAACACCACAGATTGCCGCAAAGTCAATGTTACCATAAGCTAGCAAATCCTTGCGTAAATCTTTAATGGTTTCCTTTAAATCATAAAATGCATCGTCTCTCTCATCATTTATCACAGACATATAAGACTCCTTTTATCTAATAAATTTGTCAATCCTCCTGAAGCATTGCTTGTTCGCTAGTACACCCACTTTCTAAAAGCGCTTTCATTTACAGGGTTATTATCGCATGTTTTCTACTAAAATAAAAGAGGAATCATGAGAATTTTAACGGAAAAAGTAATGGCTTAAAGCGACTACGAGTGGCCGCTATACATGATTATGTATCACTTTTGAAATTTCGAATAAAAAAATATAAATCTATTTATATTATACAAAAAACTATTGTTTTCTTCAGATGAATAGTGTATCTTTTTCATTGTAGATACATTCACATACTCAAATCGTATAAAAAATAGACAATGAAAGGAGGATTACAATTGCCACAAGTGAATAGAAGGGCATTTAAACAGTTGATAACAGTGAAAGGCTTAACTAATAAAAGCCTAGCTGAAAAGATATCAGTTTCTCCATGTACCATTAGTAATATTATGAACGGTAAAACTAGACCATGTTATGAAGTATTAGATGGTTGTTTTCATACGTTAGAATTGACAGAAGAAGAATTTATTACCTGTTTTTTTAGACGGAAAGAGTCGGACAAGGAATTAAACCAAGTCTAGTGAAGTATCAGTGTCAGTATCAATTTAAGAGGACCGATTATATATAAGGTAGAGCACCTTTAGAGACGATGTGAAAAGATCTATAAATACTCAAGAAAGTAAGCGCTTAAATAATGAGTGCTGTAAAGCCAATAATCGAAAGGTGCAAACACATCATCGTTTAAGTCATCCTACTGGCCAACGGCATGATGGCTTAAACCATTGCAACAGGCAAGTGTATCTCTTTATTATCTCGAATATGAGATAAAGCTAGATGGAGGTAAGAAAGAAGCCTATTCAGGAGAACTATTGTTTAGATAAAGGGAGGGACAATTTGGATTTTCAATCATTGTATAAATCTCGGGTGTTGGAGCAGTTTGACCCTTTGGTGCATAAGACCTTGGCTCGCTTGTTTATTAGTCCGCGACATGTGTCTTATGAGGATTATGCGCAGGAGTTGCGAGTGAAATTGTTAGAGATTGAGGCATCTTTCGATGGGAATGCCTTGGGTGAGGATCGGATTCGGTTTGTGGCTTTCGCTGGTCGAGGCTTGTATTGGTTTTTAGTAAGTTTGTTGCGCAAGGAAAAGCAGTTGAACTCAGTATCTTTTGATGATATTGAAGCCGCAGTAGAATGTGAGGTGCCGGTGGAGTCCTCTCGTTTGGAGCTTATGTTCTTTATGGAAGAAGCACGTCGGCGCTTGGATGCGGCGGAGTTTGAATTGTTTCAATTGTTGATTGATGGGGAATGGACGGTGACGGAGATTGCGCGCTTTTACAAGGTACAGCGTAAGGCGATTTATCGACGGAAGAAGAAAATTGTCGAAAAATTGAGTGACTTGAAGGAGCTATTACTTTAGCCACGCCTTTTACTTGCCAAAGGCAAGAGCGATTGGATAAGTAGGGTAGCGAATTTTATTTTGCGACCTTTTGTTAATAGACATAAGCAAATAGGACACAGTGTCATTAGACCGTGTCCTATTTGTTGTTCATTTAAATTTTTTTCTACGGGCGGCTTATCTGAAAAAGTCTAGAATGCTATCTAGGAAACCGTCTTTTTTATCGACCGTATTGTTTGACTGACCTTGCGTGAGGCCGTCGAAGATGTTTCCTAATGCATCACTAGCAGAATTGTTATTGCCACTATTCTGGCCGTATTCTCGAACGGAGCGTGCCATTTGTTCGGCAATGTTTCCAGTTTCTTTCTGAACACCTGCATTATCTAGACGATTCGTTTGCTTACGATCTGCCAGATACTTTAAAACGATCGGGGCTAGTAACATTAACACACGCTTGACTGCGCCAGGAGTGACCCCAAGGGTAGTCGCGATACGCTCGAAAATCCCTTGTTGATCATCAAAAACATGTCCTAATATTCTGTCTCCATCGTTTGTATCTACCTTATTGACTAATTCACCAAAGGAGTTGTATTGCTTGACGTCTTGATGTTGGTCTAGTGCTTGCGAAAATGATGCTAAGCCCTGCGTATCATTGTTGTTACGGTTAATGGCTTGCAAAAGAATCGGTAAGCCTAGCGCAATAATTTTCCCGAAGTCTTTCTCGTCAACTTCTGCTCGCTGTGCCATTGAAGCGGTATCCTCACGACGCTCATTGTTCATGAAAAGGTCTAACAGGTTTCCACCAATATTATCAAATATGCTCATTTAAATTCTCCTATCTATTGTGATCTTATCCCTAGTGTAAAATGAATCGGTCTTTTTCACAAATTATATGATTGGAACTGGACCGCATCCTAAAAGAGATACGACTAATTGAAGCGGAAGCTTGCTTAATAAACGCTTTAGCATAGAACCTTGTTTTAATGTCACAATTTGTTTAAATCATGCGTTTATATGGGTGACGGGATATTGGATGAGTGTCTAAATGTGGGGAATGTGTGCTTGGAATAACGGGGAAGGTTGTTAGATTGCTGGGGCAAAGGGGGGATTGGAGTGTCTTTAATTGAATTTGGGGGTCTGGCAGGAGCCTTAGTGGCGATTCTGACTCTATTATCGAAATTAGTGAGTTTGATTGCGGCGATTCAAAAGTTGATTAGTCGAATCGAACAGATGGCGCTTGATATTGTCAAAGGGGAAGAAGCGCGCGAGTTATTGGCTGACAACGTACACTCTCAAGAGAAAAAGTTGCAAGCCGCTGAAGGCTTGTTCTCAGAAGTGCGGCGTGAGTTGGGGGAGTTGAAGGACTCGGTAAAGGAGATGTTACAACATGTCATTTAATAATCAACAATACGACCGCTTGAAGTGGATCGTGTTAATATTCTTACCAGCTTTTGCTGGTTTAGTCGGTGGTTTAGGGAATTTGTATGGTGTAGCTAAGGTGGACTTATATGTGACTACGCTCAATTTGTTGACGGCTTTCTTTGGGGCTTTATTGCAGGTTTCAAGTCGACATTATCATGATGAAATTAATAAGTGATGGTGTTTGAAGGTGTGGGAGCGAATTTACTGTTTAGGGCGTTAAAGAAGGTGTCCTAAAGGCATAGGGGGATGTGGGGATAAAAGAGTCTAGTAGTGGTTGGATCTAAAGGTAGGGAGTGGATGCGAAAGGTGGTAACAGCACAGAAGGTAGTTGACATTGCTGGTAAATATGTCGGGGCGAAGCAATATGGTAGTGTGCATAAAGGACTGATTGATCGTTATAACCAAGTGTTACCAAGACCCAGTGGCTATAAAATGACTTATGATGATGCTTGGTGTGATGCCTTTGTGACGGCAGTAGCCGATGAAGCGGGCGCGAACCACTTGATTGGTCGCGAGTGTGGCGTCGAAAGACATGTAAAGGTCTGTCGAGACTTAGGCATTTGGCTGGGGCGTGTAAAACCAGTGGTTGGGGATTTAGTCATGTTTGATTGGGATGGTGGTGGCTTTGCGGATCATATCGCTTATGTAGGCGAAGTATCAGGCGAACGCTTTCGAACGATTGAAGGCAATTCAAATGGTCGAGTCGAGAGAAATTGGTTCGCTTGGAATGATTGGCGAGTGAAGGGTTTTGCACGCCCCCAATATGGCCGTGTGGCAGGAGGCGCTGGAGCAGGCGGAGGCAATGGGCCAAGTCGTCCACTCAAGCAATCAGTCAATGAGCTAGCGTCCCAAGTTCTGTTGGGAACTTGGGGAAATAATCCGGAGCGAACGCGTGCCTTAATGGCGGCTGGCTATGATGCCTTGGCAGTCCAGAAGCGGGTGAATGAATTGATGAAGGGTCATCTGTCTAATGCTAGTCCTAAGGTCAAGCGAGTTCAAGTGTCTCAAAAGGCTGTCCGTTTCTATACGGGGGAAGTGATGGATGCTTGGGTAAAGGGGAGTTACTTTGATGTATTGGATCAGAAAAGGGTGCGTGGGGAAATGATCTATTTAGTAGGTTATAAGGGTGGCTTGATTGGTTGGCTACATGCAAATGATGTAAAGCTCAAATGAGTTAAGTCACATTCTACAAAATAGGCCAAACATCCCCGCTCAATTTTTGGCTGACGGGTCGACTGTCGGCAACTGTCAGCGTGGCGTATATAGAAGATATAATAAATAAGCATCGCATGAAAGTCCTGTTTAGACTGACAGCTTTCAAGCGATTTTACTCAGACGCTTAACGTAGTATACGCCTTGTCCAAGGTTAACTTTTAACTTATAAGCCATTTCTTAAGCAGCAGGCATGATGTCTAGAGACAGAATAACGGAGGAAAGGCTACACTTAATCGTTCGAAGAAAGCTTCTTTCGATTGGTATAAACAAGTGACGGTGCACCCATATAAGTGTTTATCTAGAAACAAAGCAAAGCTGATTTAAATCGAATAATCCAGCCTCACACTCATTCTTTTATAGGATGGTGTGAGGCTTTTTATGTGCAAACTTGCGAAGACTTTATGAATAAAAACCTCGGTTTAAATGATTATATGAAGGGATTCAAACTGTGAAAAAGTTTAATCATTGCGGCTAGCTTCAAGCTGCTTGAAGAGAGTGTTTCATCAGAATATTGTGTAAAAAATATTTTGTAAAGAGTTTAAAACGTATATTACCAAGGATGGAAAGGTTTTCTTAAGAATATATTAAGTTTCATTTAATGATAGGTTTACGTTTGACCTTAGGGCTAGACAACTTATAAGTGAGTTAAGCGGTTGCATTGCGTCTGGCGGTTTTTCATTTTTTTTTTGTATAAGTTGAATAGGAGGAATTCAAAATGGTAAAAAAATTAGTGATCAGGCTGAGTTTAGCCCTTTCTGTACTCATGCTCGCGGTGGGCGTTAGTCCACTAAATACTCTAGTCGTTTCAGCGCAAGACAATACAGTTTTACAAGTGTCCTATCCATCCTGGTGGGAAGATTGGTTCGTTGAGTTAAAGGCAGATTTTGAAGAAGCCAATGAGGGAGTAGCGGTAGAATTAATTTCCTTGTTTGATGATGTGATGACGAAGCAAGCGATGATGATGCAATCGGCAGATACCGCTCCAGATGTTGTAGTAGAAGATACCTATGTCATTAATTCGGATGTCAATGCAGGTTACTTAGCCTCAATGCAAGCGATGGTCGATGAATGGGAAGACTGGGGAAATTTTGAAGAAACTGTAAAAGAAGGTGTCTCAGCAGAAAACGGGGAAGTTTACGGTGTGCCATTTAGTACGGATGTCCAAGGACTTTGGTATAATCGTGAGATTTTTGAAGAGGTTGGCCTAGAAACAGATTTTGCGCCGACGTCATGGGAAGAGGTATTGGATGCTGCACGCGCTTTAAAAGAAAGTGGCCATGCCGCCATGCCTTTGTTTATCTATGTGACGAAAGCTACTGGTGAAGCTACTTCGATGCGTACGTTCCAAGTATTATATAGTGGAACAGGTTCTGAACTTTATGATTTTGACGAAAGTAAATGGGTAGTAGATGAACAAGCCTTATTAGATACGTTTGGTTTTATTGATACCGTTTTCTAAGAGGAATTAGGGCCAACGATGAGTGTGGCTTCTAATAGTCAAATTGGGACAATGTTAGCTGAGACGATGATGCCGAATAATGAAGTCGCGATGATTATGGATGGTAACTGGGTAACTGGTACTTGGCGCCGAGGTGACACCGCTAAACCGTATGACCATGCGATGGATGTTTGGGGCTTTATTCCTTTCCCGACTCAAACAGGAGATGGCGACGGCTTTACGTCGATGTCTGGAGGTTGGGCTTTTGCGATTCCAGAACAGGCAGATAATAAAGAGTTAGCGATTGCCTTTATCCAAATGGCAGTTGATGAAGAACATCAACTCGCTTATGTCTTACAAACTGGGGACATGACTGTCAGAACAGATGTAGCAGAAAGTGACGGTTACTTGACTCAAGACATCAGCAACTATGAAGAAGCGAATGAAATTCTTCAATATACTAACTTTAGACCAACAGCTGATGATTATGCGACGATTTCCACTCATATCCAAGAAGTCGTTGAAGCGTTGGCATCAGGTACCATTACACCAGAAGAAGCCGTTCAACAATATACGGATGGTTTAATTCGAATCGTCGGCGAGGAAAACATTGTGACTCGCTAAAATTTCATTAGTTACTAGGAGGCCATGACAGAATGGTCTCCTGTTTTTAGAATAGTCTTTTAGGAGGGGTTCGTGTGACACAAGTTAAAAATCAACCAACGACTAAACGGAGTGTTCTGTTACCGACTCTTTTATTTCTTTCGCCATCGCTTATTTTGTTAGTGGTGTTCTTTATCGGGCCGGTTATTATGACAGTTTTTTTCTCTTTTACCGACTTTTCTTTAACGGGTACCACAGCGCGAGAGGTTAGTTTTGTGGGCTTCGATAACTTTACCAATTTATTTAAAGATCACCGTTTCTTTTCGTCTGTTAATGCCACGTGGATTTTTCTACTAGCCTCGGGAATTATCGGGCAACAGCTGTTAGGTTTCGTTGTGGCCTTTCTGATGCAACGTAAGAATAAACTCTTTCGCAAAGTGGTGGGGGCAACGATTATGGCTGGATGGGTGACACCTGAATTGATTGTGGCTATTTCATTTGTGATGCTTTTACATGATGGTGGAACGGTGAATGCATTGCTTGGAAGTTTAGGATTTAACCCTGTTTCTTGGTTATATGAGTATCCAATGATTTCAGTGGTTATCGCCAATATTTGGCAAGGATCGGCTTTATCAATGTTAATGTTTCAATCGGCCTTAGATAGTATTCCTGATGCCTTGTATGAAGCAGCTGAAATCGATGGCGCTGGGCCTTGGAAACGATTGTTGCACGTCACTTTGCCTGTTATTAAAGGAACGATTTTTACTAATTTAGTGATTATTACTTTAAGTACGTTAGGCGTCTTTACATTACTGTACACAATGACCGGTGGCGGGCCAGTAGGGCGCACATCAACCTTACCGGTCTTTATGTATGAACAAGCTTTTGTTAATTATCGATTAGGTTATGGAACGGCGATTGCTTTAGTCATACTTGTCTTTGGTATTCTGTTAAGTTTAATTTACATTCGCTTATTGCGTGTTAAGAATGATTAGGGGGGACAGACATGAGACAGAAGCAATATCAGCGTATAATTGGTTATGTAATATTGAGTCTAGTGGGCTTGCTCTTTGTCATCCCTTTATTATGGATTTTGTTGGCATCTTTTGATGAGAAGGCGACCCAAGTGCTGAAACTTCCAGCCAACGTGTTTTTCGGTAATTATGAGTCTGTGTTGGGTGATGTAAAAAATCAGACGGCCTTTAAAAATGGTCTGTTATTATCAGGAGGTCAAACACTATTAGTCGTAGTGCTTTCGATTCTTGCTGCTTACCCTTTATCACGCTTTAAATTACCTAATAAGCAGAAGGTGATGATGGGGATTCTATTTATGACTTCCTTGCCGATGACGGCAGTCATGGTACCGGTCTATCAATTATTTATTATGTTTAGGCTGACGGATTCTTTATTAGCCACGATGTTTTTCTTAACGGCCTCTCAGTTACCTTTTGGTATTTGGATGATGAAGAACTTTATGGATGGCGTGTCGCCTGAATTGGAGGAAGCCGCATGGATTGACGGAGCCTCGAGGTTAGAAGGAATCAGACGGGTTATCTTACCACTAATGACACCAGGCGTATTTACAGTGGCAATATTTACATTTATAAGGAGCTGGGGCAATTTCATTGTGCCTTATATTTTATTATCCTCACCGAGCAAGTTGCCGGCTTCAGTTACTTTGTATCAGTTCTTTGGCCAATACGGCTATGCCGCTTATGGTCAATTGGCAGCCTACTCGGTTATTTATATGATGCCGACTTTTATTCTATATTACTTCGCCCAAAACCATATGTCCAAGGGTTTCACGATGGGTGGAGCGGCGAAGGGCTAAGCTTTAGAAGGTGGATGTATGTTGATTAGTAAATGATGTACTGCGACTCGTAGCTGCGGGTGGCAGTATTTTTGTGTTCTTTTTCAGATAAATAGTCGTTTATATTCTGTATGAGAGTGGGTAATTGAGCTTTGTTTTTTCTTTAATCATGACGATGTTTCATTAGTCTGTGAGAATGGTTTTAGGGGGGATGCCAAGGGGAAGTGGCTTAGCTGTTTGTAGTCGGGAGCGTTACTTGTAAAAGATGGCCTACATAATAGAAGGAAGATTTAAAAAAGCTATAAAAAGATGGTGGATTTTGGCTTTAGATTGAATCATTTAATGGATAGTGACACTGTTTAGCAATGCAGAAAGCCAGTTGACTGATCGGTCAATTAAAATGTTGGCCAACTATGAAATAGGTCCTTGGTGAATAGTCTGATTACGGTAGGACAGGAGGAATTACTATTTTGCACTTTTTCTCATGTACTAGCTGGTTTAAGTCATTGACTGCTCTAATAACATGACTGAAACAGGGAGTCGAGGTATTAGAATGTGATGCTGATTTTTAAGCTGAGCGAAGTAAATAAGCTTATAAGAAACATTTAAGTTGTTAATATTTTGGATGGTGGGTGCTAATAAGCTTTGGTTGTTTATTTAATCACAATTCAATCGTGCTAATGAACCTAACAGCAAATCTTATTTATAACAATAGTTGTAAGCGCATTCCGTATTTGTGTTGACAATTCAAGAACTTATTGTTACGATATCATGTGAACAAGATAACAAGTGGGGGTTTTGTTTATAGGGTCATCAATTTAGCGGGAGTCACAGTCGTCGGGGTAACTATTGTTTTCATGTTGCTGAAAATTGAATGATAAAAAATTTAAGGAAGTGAAAGTTTAATGAAAAAAGGAAATAGTGGCAAGCAATTCAAGAAATACTTCTCGTGGTTGGTCAGTTTAATTGTCATGGTGCTCATCGGGCAATCGACACTCCCGTTCGCGAATTCCCAGGCAGAAGTTATGGCGACTGGAGCCAATCAACCGGCCAGCGAAGATATCGTGTGGGATTACGAGGCGGATGTCGTGGTAGTTGGTGCGGGCGCGTCAGGTTTGGCGGCGGCACTCAAGGCATTGGACGATGGGGCGTCGGTGCTTTTGGTCGAAGCCAACTTTGATGTCGGCGGGCATGTGGCCGTCAGTGAGGGACAATTTCACTCGGGAGGCGGGACCGTTGATCAAGAGGCTTGGGAAATCGCAGACTCAGCTGACTTGTATTACTATGACCACACGCGTGGCAATTCGGTAAACTCGCGCTATAATGATCGCGATTACACACGCTCGATTGCGAATGCGATGGTCGAAACCTATGACTGGCTTATGGACAATGGGATTGTGACCTTGGACGTTGAGCCGCTGGTTCGTGCTTACTACCGTGATGGCGGTAATGACGGCGATAGCGTGGGACGGATGACGTACGTGGACGCCTCAGAGTGGGAGAATACCTATACGGGTACGGAAGCCGCCGGGATTGGCATTAGCCGTCCTTTAGAACAAACGCTTCGTGAAGAAGGTGCGGAATTCTTGTTGAATTACCATATGGACAAAATATACCGTGATGGCATCTTTGAAGGCCAAGTGACGGGGATTCAAGCAAGTTATTCTCCAACGATTCTCCCAGGCGAAACCGAGCCTTTACAAAGCATGATGAGTGACGGCAATATTGAAGAATCCAATGAGCTTGTCAATATTAAAGCCAATAAAGCGGTAATTATTTGTACTGGTGGCTCGACAGGTAATGTTGAATTCCGGACAATGTTAGATCCGCGTTTGGGTGAGTATATGGATGGCTTGGCTGGGATGCCTTTCTCTGATCAAGATGCATCTGGTGAATATGCGGCCATGGAAATTGGGGCTGCTTTAGGCAGTTTAGGTAACTATACAACGGTGGTTGGTGCAAATATTACGGCTCCGCAACGTTTTGGTACGCAATACGGTTATGGACGAGGCTGGACAGATAAAAGTGTGATTTGGCCACTCGTTCGCACGAACGGCATTGTGCCAGATTATGACAGTCTTGTGATTGTTAATATGTTAGGTGAGCGAATTGGTAACGAAGATCAATATGCTTACAGTCAAATGGATACAGCACGTGAGCCTTTCTTTGACCAAGCCTTATCAGGCACGTTTGTTGACCTTGAAGGTGATGGCAATGCGGAAGCCTATGGTGGTCCTTTATGGGCGATTATGGATCAAGCAGCTGTTGAGCGTAATGGCTGGGATATCGACGGCGAAGGAGTTCTTGACTATGCGGAAGGTTATGCCTTTAAAGCCGATACTCTAGAAGAATTAGCGGCGATGGTGGTCAATAAATACCATGAAGAAGTCGAAATGGATGCAGAAACTTTGGTAGAAACCATAACGCGTTATAATGGTTTTGTTGAAGCGGGTTATGATGAGGATTGGCAACGTGAAAAAACACTGGTTCATTCAATTGAAGAAGGACCCTTCTATGCACTCTGGGCGACGCCAAGTATGCATGATACCTTAGCTGGTATTCGCGTTGATGGTAATATGCAAGTGATTGATATTTATGGCCAAACGATTCCTAATTTATTTGCGGCCGGTGAAGCAAGTGGTGGGATGCGTGTTCACGGTCTAGGTCGCGTCTTAACGAGTGGTTATATTGCGGGTAAATCTGCCGTTTCGGTTGATGAATCTGGACTAGCAACTTCGGATACGAGTCTCAATCAAGACTTTGCGGGACAAGAAACCAACACGTTGACTAAAACGAATAAAGCCGAATACTTCTCACAACGCAACTTGAGTCAAGCAGCCATGCCTCATTCTGAGAAAGTCGCAGAAATTGACGCTTGGTTAGCTAGTGATGAGAGTGAGCTTGAGGTGGAAGAAGCTGATGCTGATGCTGATGCTGAAGCAGGGCCGGCGGCGGATAATGTCTTTGAAGGACAATCCAATGATGGCTTTGGTGGACGTGTGAAAGTTCAAATTACTGTTGAAGGTGATCAAGTAGTTGATATTCAAATCACCGAACAATCCGAAACAGCTGGCATTGGGGTTGAAGCAATGAATGAGTTAGCCGAGCAGGCACTTGAAGCCCAAACAGCTGAATTAGAAGTTGTCTCTGGAGCAAGTGTTTCTTCTAATGCCTTTATGGAAGCCTTGAATAACGCAATGGAAGCAGCTGGCTTGTAGGGATAGCAAGTGGACAGATTTGGTTTTCGAGGACTGGAAACTGAAAGCCTAGTGGTTTAGGTCAGTAATATAATATATAACGAACCAATCTGTCGGAGGAATTCCGCAGGTTGGTTCGTTTTTTGGTGAAGATTATTTTAATGTACCAACTGGAGAAGTGGGTTAATACGTTAGATAGTTTAACATGTCAACTGGATTGCTGAGTTAACACGTTAAAAATAGAATCTGACTAGCTGTCGGATTCTTCACTAGCTACGATGATTTTCTTAACCGCGTCTCAGTTACCTTTTGGTATTTGGATGATGAAGAACTTTATGGATGGCGTATCGCCTGAATTGGAGGAAGCCGCCTGGATTGACGGAGCTTCGAGATTGGAAGGAATCAGACGGGTTATCTTACCGCTGATGACACTTGGCGTGTTTACAGTAGCAATAGTTACATATATAGGCAGCTGGGGAAATTTCTTTGTGCCTTATATTTTATTATCCTCACCTAGTAAATTACCAGCATCAGTTACTTTATATCAATTCTTTGGCAAATACGGGTATGCCGCTTATGGCCAATTGGCAGCTTAATCGGTAATTAACATGATGCCGACCTTTATCCTATATTATTTCGCCCAAAATCATATGTCCAAGGGCTTGACGATGAGTGGAGCGGCGAAAGGTTAAGCCTTAGAAGGTGGCTGTATGCTGACTAATAAAAGATGAACTGTGACTCGTATTATGCGGGTGGCAGTTGTTTTTAACTGAGTTGCTGTCGTAGAATAAATGGTTAGACGCTTCATTGATTGAAGACATTACGAGTCAATTAATTTATTTGAGAAGACAACCGGTTAATTTATTTGAGGCCTTTAAATTCAATAAAAACACTAAGTCATTCTATTTATAATACACAGATGTGAAAAAACTCAAATATAAAACACATTAGTTCTTTTATTTCATTCTACTAGACCATAATTTTACTGTCTAACTTAGTGTAGCCTAATCAAAAGAGAAACTTATAAAAGCTTGAAAACTAGAATGAGACAGTGGGTTGAAAATAACGTTGGTCAACTAGTGGTTAGAGTCTTGCTAGTTATATGTGCGCCCATTCGTTCGATTAGAGACTATTGGCTCTGGGCGGTGGGGCTTGTGGCCTTTGTTTACGTTTAGTTTAGGTAATGATGATGCTTATTTTCCCTGAGTGATTATCTGAGAAGGCAAGAGGGTTATCTTGTTGATTAGACTTCAGTGGCTGGTTTAGGTATAATGGTTAAGTATGATAATTAAATAGCCTTGTTAGGTGAGGCTACTGTATAGAGACATGCTGCTGCCCAGAAACATCCAAAGATGCCAATGGGTTAACAGGAACTTTCGAATTAAGGAAGTTTTTAATGCAGCTGGGGCTTCCCTATGCTATACAGAGCTAAAACTCGACGAAGAGGAGCAGATTTTTTATGGGATCAGTCTATAGATAAACACGCTCTTCGGGGCGTGTTTTTTGTTTGGAAAATTCTAGGAGGTGAGGCGTATGGACCCCAGGCCGGATTCAATAAGGTGTTTATTTAAAGCATTAAATAGTAAAAAAGAAGGGTGCCAGGATGCACCTTCTGGAAGGATTGATTGATATGATGAATTACGAAGCAATTTTCAAAGCAGCCAAACATAACGAGCGTCAAACATTCCGGGAGCTATTCTTCCGGTTACACGTAAAAGACCAAATGGATTTATTCCATGCGCTGTATCCCAAAAACAAACGTAAAATCGAAAATTTCTTATCGCCGAGTGAGTTTGCTAAATTATTCGAATGGATGACGCTGGACGAGCAGAGCGAGTTGTATGAAATTTTTACGGCGTCTTATATTAGCCAATTGTTGTCGCATATGGAAGGCGATAATGTGGTGAAGCTTTTGAATTATCTGCCAGATTCAGACTCAAACATACTGCTGGATTTATTGCCGGCAGAAAAGCGATATATAATAGAAGAGTTATTGGCATTCGAGCCGGAAACGGCTGGTTCAGTGATGAACAAAAGCTTCTTGGTAGGCAAAGTTGAAGATACGATTAAGGTAACGGCAGAACGTGTACGAGGACTCGCTCAAGAAGTAGAAATGGTGTATTATATTTATGTCATTGACCAGGCGGGAAAGCTTAATGGAGTGGTCTCTTTGCGTGATTTAATTTTACATGCACAAGAGCAAACGCTAGGCGAAGTGATGATGACACGCCTTGTGTCTGTGGATTCAAGCGCAGACCAAGAAGAAGCAACCAAATTGTTGCAAGACTATGACTTGGTGGCACTGCCTGTTATAAATACAGCGGGCAAGATGTTGGGGATTATTACGGTCGATGATGTGATGGATATTATTGTTGAAGAAACGACCGAAGACTTCAATGAATTTGCTGCGATTAGTAAATCTAAACAACCTGTCTCGTCTGAAGAAACGACCTGGAGTATCGCGCGAGCGCGATTACCTTGGATAATTATTCTGATTTTCTTGGGAATGATTAGTGCGACGCTTATTAATTCTTTTGAAGAAACGTTAAATGAAGTAGTCTTATTAGCTGCCTTTATTCCAATTATTATGGATTCAGCCGGTAATGTCGGCACGCAATCTTTAGCCGTAGCTGTGCGTAAGATTACCATCGGTGATAATCGTAAAGGTGAAAGTTTAGGCAAAGTCGTTTGGCAAGAATTCTTAGTCGGAGGAATTTTAGGTGCGGCAGCTGGCATGACGTTAAGTTTAGTTGTCGCGATTTTCTACGGCAATAGTTTATTGGCTGTTATTATCGGCGTTTCCCTATGGTTTACGTTGAGTATCTCAACAGTGGTGGGTTCGGTGATTCCGATTCTAATTAACAAGTTGAAAATCGATCCAGCCGTTGCTTCAGGTCCATTTATTACGACCATCAACGATACCTTTGGTTTGATGATATACTTTAGTATCGCCACTCGGTTGTTGCATTTATTATAAGCTTTGAGAGTAGTAGTGAGCGAGGGATTGAATCTTTAGTAAGATGTGTGGGATCTGTCATCAGTCGCTTTATTAGCAATCGAAAGTCTGTGGCTTTCACCAAGAATCGCTTGATAAGTAAGCCAGGGTCTTAGACTGTTTGCCTATCATTCATCATGAGCTTATCTTTTAAAAACAGATACACACGCACCCTTTATAGGCTTCGATGTCTTGTGGAAATGATAAGACATCAATAGATGATTACCGTGTAAGACTAATTCTGCCTGTCCTAATGATTAATAGACCTTTCATAAGAAGCACCCTCCAGACAATTGGAGGGTGCTTCTTTTTTTGGTGGTGGGATTTGGCGAAAAGATAAATAGTCGAACTAGGCGATGATCTTTAATGAAGAAGGTAGGCGTGTGTTGTTTTATTAGCATTCTTAATCTTCCGCCCGTTCATTCGTGTAGCTGCTAATCGTGTGGGAGGTGGAAGGCGCTGCGTTAAATTTCGGTTAGTTTAGGTGGAGCGGTTACTTATTTTCCCTAAAGGGGTGTTTTTTACTGGGGGTGAGTTCATTTCCTAAAACGCTTTCTTTTACCGTGTGAAAAGTTTATGATTAATGATAGAGTGTGTGCCTATTAGTTTATATAGATGAAGGGAAGAAGCGAATGTTTACAGTATTTATTGTAGAAGATGAGCAGTTGATTCGCGAGGGGATGCTGAAGTTGGTTGAGTGGCATCAGTTAGGGTTTGAGGTGATTGGGCAAGCGGCGGATGGTGAGTTGGCCTGGCCGATGATTCAGGACTTGCAGCCTGATATAGTGATTACGGATATTCGGATGCCTTTCATGGATGGTTTGTCTTTGAGTCGGATTATCAAGCAACATTATCCGAATACGAAAATTATTATCTTGAGTGGTTATGATGAGTTTGAGTATGCTCAAAAGGCGATTAATATTGGGGTTGAGCATTATGTGTTAAAGCCGATTACGAAGGCTCAGTTGACCGAGTTGTTGGTGAAAATTCGTGAGGAAAAATTAAAGATGGTGGAACGGGAGGCGTCGCTGGCTTTACTGCAGCAAGAAGCGTTCAATCAGAAGCGACGTGTATTCTTTGAGGAGTTGATGACGGGTTCAAAGGAAGTGTTCTCTTTGCTTGAGCAGGCCAATCATTTGCAGTTAGATGTGTTGAAAGATCATTATAAATTAGTGCTAATCATGATTCAACCGAAGGATCCGGGTGTTTTGGCTGGTTTTTCTTGGACTATTATTGAGCGGATTCGTCAAGAGATGATTGAGGCGTTGACGTTGATTCCGAATTTATTTGAGTATAAAAGTAGTAGTGAATTGACCGTGTTTTTGTTGGCGGCCAATGAAGAAATTCAAGCAAGGTCATTTGAGGCAGAGTTTAAAATTCTAAGTTTTTTCGAGCAAGAGTATGATGATTTAGTTTTTTTAATTGCGACGACGAATTCATTTGACCGTTTGAGCGAAGTGTCCGAGTATTATAATATCGGTCGCAACCGCTTATTGGAACAATGGTGGCGAATCAAGTCTCAGCAGATTAGTTATTCTTATAATCCCCCTAGAATTAATTCGGTCTTAAAAATTGAGAAGCCATCGAAAGACGTTGGCCTAGCGCAAGCGGTCTTGGTAGATGAAACTAAGGTGAGTGGTCAAGGTGACACAAGGGCAGGGGGGGAACCTGACTTAGATTATCTGTCTTTTGAGAACATACCATTAGAATGGACCGATTCTAAAGTGCTGAGCGAGTTTCTACTGGAAGGAAGGCTTGAGGAAATTCCTGCTTTTATCGAGCGGATTTTAAAAGATGTGTCCGAGACTCAATGGCAAAGCCGGGCGTTCGTTCAATACATGTTTTTGAGTACGTATATGGCGCTGCAAGTCTTTATCCAAGCATTGGATCACACTTTAGATGACGCGTTAGAACAATCGATTAAATTGCCGCTAGCTTTTGAACACGAACCGTCGAAAGAATTATTGGTTACTTATTTAAAAGAAGCCTTGAAGGATGCATTAGTAGCGCGTCATCAGCATAGGAAGAGTCGTTATTATGACGTAATTCAGGAAGCGAGTGCTTATATTTATCAACATTATGGTGAGGTTGATTTAAGGTTATCGGATATTGCGAACAGTGTGAATATTAGCCCAGCTCACTTTACGACGATTTTTAGTCAAGAAACAGGTAAGACGGTGACGGAATTTATGACGGAAGTCAGAATGGGGCAAGCAAGAATATTACTTAGAACGACTAATCAAACGCATTATGAAATTGCTTTGGCCGTCGGCTACCGTGATGTGAGTTATTTTAGTCGTTTATTCAAAAGATATCATAATGTCTCCCCAGGTAACTATCGTAAAGGGGTGATTTAAATGGCTGAAACATTTCAAGAAAAGCGCGTAAAATTTCAGCGTCAGGGTAAACGACGGTCTTTTAAAGAGCAACTAAATCGCTGGTCCTATTCGAGCCTATTAGTGTTTTCGGTCATGATGGCGATTTTATTGGTTATGATGATGTTTTTCAATCGTGAGTATCATGCTTCTTTACAGAATGCGAACGTAGCGGCCGAATTCAATAACGAGTTTAAGAATAAGCTTGATTTAGAAATGTATTATTATGTGGTCGGCGCTAGAGACTATCAAAGCCTGCCTCAAGAAGATATAGTGCAAGCTTCTGAAATTGTGGCCAGGCTACAAGAAACGACCACCGATTCGACTAACCAGTGGCGCTTGCAAAGCATGTTGAATTTGTTGAATCGCTTAGATGAAGTGATGATTGAGTTATCTGAGACCTCTGGCTATGATGAGCGCATGATTTCATTGGAGAATAACATTTATATTATTACCGATTTAATTGAAACTTATATGAATGATTATATATCGGATGAATTGCAAGTTTTAGCCAATATTCAAAAAGTCATCCAACAAAGAACCTTCTGGCTAGTTGGTTTGAGTATTCTGTCTTATTTACTTGTGATGTTTGCGCTCACTCGTTCAACCGTTCGCTTTACCAGTCGCATGGTCTCGCCGATTAAACAGTTGATTCATAAGACACAACAAGTCGGTTCGGGCGATTTCTCGAGTGCTCCGATTGAGACGGATAATGTGGAATTTAATGAGTTGGATCAAGGGGTCGATTTGATGAGCCAGCAACTAGAACAGCTGTTGCTTGATATGACACAAGAGCAGGAACTATTACGTAAAACGGAGTTTGAGTTGTTGCAGGCACAGATTAATCCACACTTTTTATATAATACGTTGGACTCAATTATTTGGCTCGCTGAAAGTAAGCAGAGTGAATTAGTCGTTCAAATGGTATCTAGTCTAGGCGAGTTCTTTCGAACGTCTTTAAGTAATGGCAAAGACATTATCACTTTAGAAACAGAAATGAAGCAAGTTGAGAGTTATTTGGAAATCCAAACAATACGTTATAACGATGTACTAGAGTATTCCATTGAATTGGATCCAGCATTATATCCTTATCAAATTCCTAAATTGACTTTACAGCCCTTAGTAGAGAATGCATTATATCATGGGATTAAACTCAAGCGTGGCAAAGGGCATATCCGCATTTCTGGTGAAGTTGATGAAGAGGAACAAATCGTTATTCGTGTTTGGGATAATGGCGTAGGGGTTAGTCAAAGTCAATTGGAAGACTTGGCTAGGAATGTGACGAGCGACGATGGCTTGAACCAATTAGGTTTGATGAATGTGCATCAACGGTTGCGGCTCTATTTTGACCGGGGGAGTGGTTTGTCTTTTCGTTCGGTTGAGGGTGAGTGGTTTGAGGTCCAGGTGCGTTTTCCAATGATAAGTCATTAATTTCGAAAGATTTTACCGATTGTGTGTCAGTGTAGAATAATAAGTCATGTTGTGGCAATGATTATTCATACTAATGTAAGCGTTTGAGTTGTATTATATAAATGAACAAGTCGTTCAACAATAAAAGCAAGGAGTGTTCATATGCAAAATATTGTCAAAAGATTTATGACCTTAGTCTCAGTCGTCCTTGGTTTATCATTCATTCTTGGTGCCTTTCCTGCTAGTGTTCATGCTGAAGATTTAATCGTTGTTGGTTTTTCTCAAGTAGGGGCTGAATCAGATTGGCGTACAGCCAATACTAAGTCGATGCAAGACACATTCGTTGAAGCGAATGGTTACCGTTTGATTTTTGATGACGCGCAACAGAAACAAGAGAATCAGATTACAGCGATTCGTAATTTTATTCAACAAGAAGTTGATTATATTGTTCTAGCGCCGGTTACGGAAACGGGTTGGGATACAGTTTTACAGGAAGCTCAAGATGCTGCCATTCCAGTGATTATTGTTGACCGTATGATTGATGTCTCGGATGACGCGCTGTTTACTGCTTGGGTTGGATCTGACTTTAAATTAGAAGGTGACAAAGCGGTTGAGTGGATGCTTGAAACTCAAGCGGAAGAATTGAAGATTGTTCATTTACAAGGAACAATTGGATCATCTGCTCAAATTGGTCGTTCTGAAGGGCTAGAAGAAGGTGTTGAAGCTAACGAAGGTTGGGAAATTATTGCTCAACAAACAGGCGAATTTACACAAGCTAAAGGTCAAGAAGTAATGGAAAGTATCTTGAAGCAACATGAAGAGATTAATGTCGTGTATGCAGAAAATGACAACATGGCTTTTGGTGCGATCGATGCGATTGAAGCAGCTGGTAAAACAGTTGGGGTTGATGGCGATATTGTGGTGATTTCCTTTGATGCAACTCGTGCGGGGCTTGATGCTACTTTAGAAGGTAAAATTAACTATAACGTGGAATGTAATCCGCTTCACGGGGTGCGTGTAGATGCCTTAATTCAACAGTTAGAAGCTGGCGAAGAAGTTGATAAGTTAGCTTATGTTGAAGAAATGACCTTTGATGCGACAACAATTACTCAAGACGATATTGACGCTCGCGAATATTAATATTAAATTTTTATCTAAATTTAATCTGGAGTGTCTGATATTTAGTCGGATGCTCCTTTGTTTATTATGAATCTGCGTTGAATGAAGCGAGTGTTTATGGCGTCGGTAGCTAGGGCAAGAAAAGTGGGTGGTTTTATGAAGGAAACGGTATTAAGAATGACTGGAATTGATAAAAACTTTCCAGGTGTCAAGGCGCTTAGTGGGGTAGAATTTGAACTGAAAAAAGGAGAAATTCATGCGTTAATGGGTGAGAATGGCGCTGGGAAATCAACGTTAATCAAAGTGTTAACAGGCGTCTACGAAAAAGATTCTGGTAATATTTATTTAAATGATGCGACGACGGCGGTTTCTTTCGATTCACCTAAAGCCGCTCAAACAAGTGGGATTCAAACTGTTTACCAGGAAATCAATTTACTGCCAAATTTAACCGTGGCGGAGAATTTATTTCTGGACCGTGAGCCTCGCAAGTGGGGCATGATTGATTGGAAGAAAATGAATGAGTTAGCAGCTGCCTTGTTAGAGAAATTGGATATTAAAATTGATGCGCAAAGGCAATTAAGTGATTGTTCGATTGGAATTCAGCAGATGATTGCGATCGCGCGGGCAGTGGATATGGATTGCGAAGTTTTGATTTTAGATGAGCCGACGTCGTCACTGGATGATGACGAAGTGAAAAAGTTATTTAACTTGATGTCTTCTTTGAAGGAACGAGGCGTAGGCATCGTTTTCGTCACGCATTTCTTGGAACAAGTCTATGAAATTTCAGATCGGATTACGGTCTTGAGAAATGGTAAGCTGGTCGGTGCTTATGAGACGAAGCGTTTACCACGTGCTGAATTAGTCGCGAAAATGATGGGTAAAAACTTTGATGATTTAGCAAAAATTAAAGAAGAAGGTCAAGCTGTTCAAGAGGAAATCAGTAGTCAAACCTTACTGCAAGCGACGGCTTTATATAGTACGGGATCGATTAAGCCTTTTGATTTAACGCTGCACCCGCATGAAGTGATTGGGATTACTGGCTTATTAGGGTCAGGCCGAAGTGAACTGGTACGAACAATCTTTGGAGCAGATTCGCAAGATGGTGGTCAGCTCTCAATCAAAGATCAAGCGGTGACGTTTAAAGCACCGATTCATGCGATGAAGTATGGGATTGCTTATCTGCCGGAAGACCGGAAGAAAGATGGAATATTCGAAGATTTATCCGTCCGCGAGAATATTATTATTGCACTTCAGACCAAGCGGGGCATGTTCAAGCAAATCAGTCGCAAAGAAACGGAAGAGTTTGCGGATCGTTATATTGAGTTGTTGAAAATTAAAACAGCCAATCGTGAAACACCGATTAAACAATTATCCGGTGGGAATCAACAGAAAGCCATTATCGGCCGTTGGTTATTGACGCAGCCAGAGTTATTGATTCTAGATGAACCGACACGAGGGATTGATGTAGGCACTAAGACCGAAATACAAAAGCTAATTATTGATTTGGCAGCCAAGGGGATGGCGATTATCTTTATTTCATCCGAAATAGAAGAAATGATCCGAACCTGTAGTCGTATGGTCGTAATGCGTGATGGTGCCAAAGTTGGCGAGTTGAGTGGCGGTCAATTAGACCAAGAAACGATTATTTGGACGATTGCGGGAGGGGAGAAGCAACATGGCAAATAGTAAAGAAGGCTTTAAGCTGAGCAAGCTGGCATCGCATCATTTATTTCTACCGATTCTGGCGTTAGTGCTGATGATGGTGATCAACTTTATCCTGTCACCGAGTTTCTTCTCGATTACGATCAATAATGGGGTGCTGTATGGCTCCTTAATTGATGTGATGAACCGAGCTTCCGAATTAATTATTCTAGCCATTGGAATGACCTTAGTTACGGCGGCTTCCGGTGGGCAAGATATTAGTGTCGGAGCAATTATGGCTGTGACCGCGGCAGTCGTTACTCAAATATTATCGGGTGGCGAAGTCTCTGTGTCGCAGTACCAAAATTCGATTGTATTAGCATTGACAGCTGGCTTGTTAGCTGGAATGTTATGTGGCGCCTTTAATGGTTTCTTAGTGGCAAAGATGAAAATTCAACCGATGGTCGCAACCTTGATTTTATATACAGCTGGTCGTGGGATTGCGCAACTGATTACACATGGACAGATTACTTATATCCGTGTAGATGCTTATAAGATTCCTGGTAACTATATTTCAGGAATACCGATTCCAACGCCGATTATTATCTCGACGGTCGTTGCGGTGATCGCCTTTGTTATTCTGAAGAAGACTGCCTTAGGATTATTTATTGCAGGGGTCGGAATGAACAGTAGTGCGGCTCGCTTAGTGGGTTTGAACGAAAGCCGAATTAAAATGATTGTGTTTGTGATTAATGGTTTTCTAGCAGGGATTGCAGGTTTTATTGCCTCAAGTCGTATCTATTCAGCTGATGCGAATAATATTGGACTAAATATTGAGATGGATGCAATTCTAGCCGTCGCTTTAGGTGGAAACTTATTAAGTGGTGGGAAGTTTAGTTTGATGGGGTCGATTATCGGAGCCTATACGATTCAAGCTTTAACGACCACTTTATATTCATTAAATGTTTCCGCTGACCGCTTACCAGTTTATAAGGCAATTGTTGTTTTAGTTATCGTCATCGCGCAAAGCGAGACCGTTCAAAAGACTGTCAAAGAATTGCTCGCTAGTCGTAAGAAATTGATTAAAGTTCAAGGGGAGGTTTAAGATGGAAAAGCAGAAGAAACTCAATGATTCGACCTTCCTCTTGATGATAACGATTCTATTATTCACTGTGATGTATGTAATGGGGATGTTTGTTTTTGCGGACAAAGGCTTTGCGAAACCCCAAATGTTCTTAAACTTATTTATCTCGAATGCCGGCTTGATTGTGATAGGGACTGGCTTGACTTTAGTCATGATAACCGGTGGGATTGATATTTCGGTAGGGTCTGTGACTGCATTAATCTCAATGGTTTCGGCTTATTTAATGGAAGTCTCCGGCTTAAGTGTGTATGTGGCTGTTTTTAGTTCCTTGCTGATTGGCTTGTTGTTCGGTTTACTGCATGGTTATTTAGTGGCTTACTTAAACATCCAACCCTTTATTGTAACTTTAGCTGGGATGTTTTTAGCCAGGGGATTGACTGCAGTGGTCAGTACAGAAATGATTGCGATCAAGAATGAAGTCTTTCTCTCTTGGGCCAATAACAAAATATATCTGCCATTCGGGACGGTCAATAAGAAAGGTGTTTACTTACCGGCTTATATCTACCCAACTGTAATTATTGCAATTTTGGTTGTTGTGCTTATTTTTCTAGTCTTACGTTATACAAGTTTCGGGCGTAAGCTTTATGCGATTGGTGGTAACCCACAGAGCGCCCTCATGATGGGAATCCGTGTCCAAAGAGTGAAGTTATTAACCTATACCTTATCAGGTCTTTTAACTGGTATTGGTGGTTTTCTATTCTGTCTGAATAGTGGGGCAGGTTTCGTAGAACAAGCGAAAGGTTTAGAGATGGACGCGATTTCTTCAGCCGTTATTGGTGGGACTTTGTTATCAGGTGGGATTGGTAATCCGATAGGCACTCTGTTTGGAGTTTTAATCAAAGGAACAATTTCAAGCTTGGTAACGACTCAAGGAACTCTATCGAGTTGGTGGGTTCGAATTATCTTATCGCTATTACTTTGTTTCTTTATTGTTTTACAGAGTGCGATTGCGATTAGAAAACGCAAGCGTAAGAAGATTTAGCGTGTTTAGTGGTCACGTGGTAGTTAGTAGAGCTCTTAGTGACCATAATTATATAATACCTGGGGACAGCTCATTATGGGCTGTCTTTTTTTAATGACGAGGGGATTTTAATAAAGGTAAGCCCGTGATATTGAGGTGTCTACTAGTAAAACGTCAAAAGACTAAACTATTAACTGGATAGTCTCAATTTTAATAGGGTACGCCATCTGCCTTGGTCTGACGAAGCTCAAGTAGCTTGTTGCCAATAACAAAGCAAATTACCCACTAACTAGCCTGGGAACTACCCTTTCGCTGCTACTGTATCATATCCATAAATAGTTCAATAGATACCTCACTATCAGGGACTTACCAAACACTACGTGTATCTGGCTGATTCGAAATCTCAGTCGGCTGGATAGACCAGCTATCTAGCCGACTCAAACTCCCAGTCGGTTGGATAGTCCAGCTATCTAGCCAACTCAAACTCCAGGCGGCTGGATAGACGTAAGCGCGCTATAGTTACGTGGCTTTTACACGACGTGGAATTAGAGCGGTTAACTCGAGAGCTTGCCTTATATCAGCTAGAGAGGATCGGCCTCTAGCCGATTCATAGTAATGGTTTGCTGAATTAGCATCCTATCTAAACGATCCGTCAAGAGAATCGGTTAGATTGAGATTTTTCTTACAAGTAACAGGCTGTGTCGTTTCCCTTTGGTCACCGACGATTCGATTAAAGCAGCGAGACTTAGAATCGTGCCGGGGTTGCTGCCGGCACACCTTACGGATCTCTTAAAGCTCGCAAAGCGTCAGCGTTCAGGTAGCTCAGAAAACAAAGCAATTTACGCACGAACTAGCCTGGAAAGTACTCTTTCGCTGCTAGTTTATCATGTCCATAAATAGTTGAATAGATACCTCACTATCACGGGCTTACAAATAAAGAATGATTTACCAAACTTCAGAATACTCACCTTTATTTTTAATTGTCTAATTGGTTGGTGAGCTGTATGGGGAAACTCGAGCTGGTTGTTTGTAAGAAGTGGCAGGTGGTGGCGTCTTCGGCCGAAAGTATGGGGGAGTAGCTAGGAAGGTAGAGTCGAGTCAGCTCTATGTGAAGAGTCGACCAGATTCTCCATTCAGCACAAGATTGCCCTTATGTAAATCGTCGGGAAGCTCTGGCGAGCGACACCTTTATCTTTCTTATGGCATATTTGGTGAGAAATCATGTGTGTCAACTTCAAGTATAGAGACAATCGGATTATATTTGAAGTTGAGTTCAAAATCCCGGATATTCACCTTGTATTTGAAGTTAACTTCAAATAGTGGTAAAATTCGTAGTGAATAGTAATGTATATTACAAGGAGTGAGAGTATGTTTCAAAGACCCTTTTATCTAAATCAACTGATACAATTCAAAGATTCTGATTTCATAAAAGTTATTACGGGAGTACGGCGTTCTGGAAAATCAGTCTTATTAATGCTTTATAGAGAATACTTACTAAAAGAGAATATATCGGAAGATCATATTATCTATATGAATTTTGAAAGTTATGACTATCAAACAATTACTACAGAAGAAAAATTTCGTGAAAAATTGAATACTTTACTTCCGAATGATAATAAAAAAATTTATCTGTTGTTTGATGAAATACAAGTTGTAGAAGGATGGCAGCGAGTTGTGAATGGCATTCGAGTAAGCTTTGATAGTGATATTATTATTACGGGTTCAAACGGTAAGATGTTATCAGGAGAGTTAGCAACACTTTTAAGTGGGCGTTATATTGAAATCCCAATTTATCCATTGTCATTCTCAGAATATTTAAGGGTAAAAGGAGTAGACAAAGAGTCTCGTAAAGTAGATGCTGCCTACCTTGAATATGAAAAATTTGGAGGATTTCCTAGTGTCGTCATAGCTGAGGAGACTATTAAAGATACTATTTTGTCTGGAATTTTTGATTCTATTGTATTGAATGATGTTGCATTTAGAGCGGGTGTAAAAGATTCAACTGTATTAAAAGCAATTATTAGCTTTTTATCTGATAACGTTGGTCAGTTAGTGAATACTTCAAAAATTGTTAACACTTTAAAAGGTGAAGGCGTTGAAAGTACAGTTCATACTGTAAATCGTTATTTAGATTTGCTTGAGAATGGTTTCTTATTTTATAGAGCAAAGCAATATGATATTCGTGGGCGAGAATATCTGCGAACCAATGGGAAATATTTCATAGTAGATTCAGGACTGAGAAGAAATGCAGTTGGCAGAAAAGACGGTAATTACAGTAACCGTTTAGAGAATATTGTTTTTATAGAGTTAATGAGAAGGGGATATACAGTAGATGTTGGAAGACTTGATAGTAAAGAAATTGATTTTATCGCAAGAAAACTAGATGAGACTCTTTATGTACAAGTGGCTTATGAAATCCCTGATAATACACATGAAACTGATAATCTTTTAAATATCAAGGACAACTATAAGAAGATGGTTGTAACAGGTCGCTATCATGATGTTGAACAAATAGATGGGATTCCAATCGTTTATATTGCTGATTGGTTGTTGGCGGAATAATCTACTGTCTACATCAGTGGAGCCGAATTATCAGATTTAACTTTAACTGGATTTGAATCTAGAATATGTTTACAATTACACCCCCGACACAAGCGCCGATATAATAGGCTTTGTCGGGGGTGTTTTAAGGATGGAGGTCGATTGATGATATTTATCAGTATCCTTTAAGCTTTAAAATTATAAATGGGTTTCAACATCTCGACCACGTCGATGGTTTCATGAATATTCTCCATAATATGTGAGAGAGATTTGTAAGCGTCAGGCGCTTCGTCGATCGTTTTCTGATTAACGGACGTGCTGTAGATACCTTCCATTTGTTGTTTAAAATCTTTGAGTAGGATGGCCTGTTTGGCTTCGGTACGAGACATTAAACGACCGGCACCGTGCGGGGCGCTATTGTTCCAATCTGGATTACCTAGGCCACGGCCAAGAATGGCGCCATCTCGCATATTGATTGGGATGATCACTAGCTGGCCGTCGCGTGCATCGGTCGCCCCTTTACGAAGGACGCCATCATCGCCAATGTAATTATGAACTGAATCAACGACGGATTCGAGTTGCCAGCCCATATGGCGTGCAATCTGCTCCAACATGGTCGAGCGATTAATTTTCGCATAACGTTGAGCGATGCGCATGTCGTTCAAGTAATCATCTAGCAGATCACCTTTTAAGTAGGCCAGCTCCTTTTGTTGAACTAGCTGGCCGGTTGTTTGTTCAGCAATCCGTTGATGATGGTTAGCGACTTGGAAACCTAAGCCTCTTGACCCCGAATGGACCATCAGGCCGTATCCCTCTTTCATTTGACTGACTTCGATAAAGTGATTGCCTCCACCAAGTGATCCGACGGATTGGCGAATGCGATTCACATTCTTTGGCTTAAAGGTTAATTCATCTAGAGCAATGTCCGTTTTTACCGGCTTGAAATTTACGCCTGCTCCATGTGGGACATGACGTTTGATGACCTCGTCGAGACGCTTAAGTTCTTGTTTGCTTAATGGGGTCCGAGTTGATAGTTGGGCTAAGTGGATGCCGCAGCCAATATCAACCCCTACTAGGTTCGGGCAGATTTGACCACCACTAATCGTCATGGTGGTGCCAATAACGGCCCCTTTTCCGGCGTGTGTATCGGGCATGATGACTACCTGTTCGCCTTTGGTGAAAGGTTCGTTCAGAAAGCCACGGATTTGTTCGCGCGTTTGAGGATCAAGAGTATTGGTCATCACTCGCGCTGTATTGTATTTACCTTCAATGTTCATTTCGTCGCTCCTTTCCCAAATGTTGAATAGGTGGGTATAAGGTCATTATAGCTGAAATTATGGGTGAATGAAGGGAATAGCTTGGTTAATGGAACTGATAGGAGTTAAATCGTTAATATTCTGGCCAAAATATGTTTATTGCTTGAACTGCGATAATATATTATAATAACTTATCGAGTGATAAAGGGGTGCGGGTTACTGTGGAAAGAAAAGCGTGTGAGCGGCTATGGGCCACAAACAAATATTTGGTATTGAGTCATTCACATAAAATCTACTTGAAAATACGAGAGTACTTAAAACGAGACGTAGTAGAAGTGGCAGTTGTTGAAAGGTTGATACAAGAAGCTGTGTCTTTGGAAGAAAATCGTTTAGCGGTAGTCAACGCCTATCAGCACATCTGGGGTTATTTTAAAAAGTATACGACCGATGACGAAAAGGCGAGCTTTTTAAAGTTATTAGCAGATTATCAAAAGGATGTCATTGTCAAGGAAACGGTCTTAATGTATCTGTCGGATTTGTTGACGAAGTATCCGAATGCGTACTTGGAGCAGGCGAGTATATTTAAAGGGAGGAAGCGTTGATGAGACTTTGGCATGAGGGCTTGATCGAAGGGTTGCCTAGGCAGCAGTTGTTGGGGCAACACCGCGAATGTTGTGCCTTACGTGGCGATGGTTGGGGGCGCAAGCATGAGACCGTTAATTATGTATTTGATTACTCGCCTTATAAATTGTTCCAGTATCATCAATTGATCATGGATGATATGAAGCGTCGGGGCTATAATGTGTCTGTGGAATGGCTCGATGTTAATTACCGGGGCAAGCAGTGTGCGGCGTATTCTGAGTTGGAAGCAGTCCCTTTGACTGAGCCGATTTACCCAGAGCATGATGGGGCGTATTTAAAAGAATGTGTCGAAAACTTAGCAGACAAGGGCATCTTTATATAGTGGGCAATTTTCGAGGACAGACGGAACCGAAAGGGGCTAGCTGTTCTTATTTCGTGTGGAGCTGTGTTATACTTGTGTGTAATAAATGCGGTTACGATTTCAGTAGACTATGGGGGAATATCATGGATAAAAAGGTTGTCGTTATTACAGGTGCGGGGACGGGTTTAGGTGCATCCTTAGTCAAGCGTTTTGCGGATTTAGGGTAGCATGTGTGTTTAATCGGGCGCCGTGAGAGTGCCTTGAAGGAAGTAGTAAATAAGTTTGAATTGGCGAAATTTTCTGTTTATTCCTTGGATGTCTCCAAGCGTGGACAGGTATCTGAGGTATTTAGCGAAATCTTAGCAGCGCATGGGCACGTTGATGTGCTGGTGAATAATGCGGGTGTCGGCTATTTCGCCAAAGCAGAATTGATTACGGATGAGCAGATTGATCAGATGATTGATATTAATCTGAAAGGCACGATTTATTGTGCGCAGGAAGTCATTCCATCAATGCGCGAGCGCGATAGCGGCACTATTTTGAATGTGATTTCGACGGCAGGCCTGGAAGGAAAAGCGACCGAAGCCGTTTATTGTGCCAGCAAGTTTGGGGTACGTGGTTTCACGGAGAGTCTGTTAGTTGAATTGGGCGATAGCAATGTGCGCGTTATGGGTGCTTACATGGGCGGCATGAAGACAGATTTCTGGGACGGAATTTATGAACGTGATTCAATTGGGCATTTGATGGATCCGGAAGATGTCGCAGATATTCTAATGGCGAATGTGATGACGCGAACGAATTTGAATGTCGATCAAGTTGTGATTAAGAATCGAATTGTGGGCTGATGGCTGTGTATTGGAGTATAGCATGGCGAGAGAGACGGAATACTCTGTAAACGATAAGACTTAGAGAATTGAGTAAAGAGTTATTAATAGATGGAGTAAAAGACAGCAAGTTATTCTCTAATGAGCATGATTTGCTGTTTTTTTGTTGGGACATTTTTATTCATCAATTTGCTCCGTAGTGTATTTTATTAATATTCAATAAGCCATTATTTGGACAGATTAGAATTTGAAATCAGATATCTTCGAAATTATGGCTATCAATTTTTATTTTACTATCGCTATTAATTCATAGTTTAGGATTACGAAGTAATACTCAGATAACAACCAATGAATATATGATGCAGTGTTTGTTGATGACGACGGAAAAAATGAATTTCAGAAGATATACTCTATTAGATGATGCGCATTCATGTTGAATTTCGGTTGAATTACGGACTAATTAAACAGAAGTAATTTATAAGAATGAATGTGCAGATTATTGATAACTCCTTTGGAAAAAATCGTATATATTATGAAAAGATTGAAATAAGCGCATAGTCTAGTGACTTGAGTAGAATGAAAATAATAGTGTCTGTGAGTTAATCAGACACTATTTCATATGGGTAACTTTATTTAGTTTTATCTGTTCTTGTGACTGCTAAAGCATCTCTAAGCTGATCGAATGAAGCTTGATTGTTAATTTCGTCTTTATACATAATTGCTGTATGGATGATATCCATCACAGTTAGATAAAGAATTCTTGAAGAGAGACTCTCTGAACGAAATTTAGATTCTTCAGAAATAACAATTAAACTTTCGTCAGAATACTTAACTAATTCACTACCAGGATTTCCTGTTAATGTAATGAGCGTTGCTTCACTTTTTTTCACCTGTTTTGCTAAGTTAATTGTTTCAATTGTGTATCCAGAATGCGAGAATAAGAATACAGCATCGGTTTTCTTTAATTTAGTACTGTAGCCTAATTGTAAGTGGTAATCTACTATGTAGCTACAGTTGTATTTAGATCTCAGAAATTTATGGAATGAATCATAAGCAACAATTGAAGATCCACCTTGACCATAAAAATGAATGTTTTCCACATTCGATAACAAGTCAATCACATGTGTTAGTTTCTCTCGATCCAAAGTAACCTTTAAAGTATCAAGAGAAATTTTGTTGAAATTAATTATTTTATCTGCTATTTCACTCGGAGTATCATGAGTGGTTATGTCAGAATAAATGTTAATAGAGTTTTCAGAGTCAACGTTATCGTTCATTTCAATGTTGGTTGCTAAAGTAATTTTAAAATCTTGAAAACCTTCAAAGCCTAATTTTTTTACGAAATTAAAAATTGTTGTTTGCGAAATCCCAGTTTCATCTGAGAGGTTAGCAATTGTTTTATTAATTAACTCTTCGTTTAATTTTAGAAAATAATCAGCAAGTTTTTTATCTGTTTTGCTTAAAAGATGTAAATTGTTACGAATTAGCAACTTTAAGAATCCTTTTTTCATGCAATCCACCTCCGAAGTTAAGTATACTACGTTTAATAAAAAAAGTAATTAAAAAAGTTTTATTTAATTCGGTATAAATAAAATAATGTTTTGATTAAGTGGAATTACCTGTTATACTTTTGATAAAATCGAAGTGTTTTATAATAAATAGAAGGTGTGATGTTAAATGAAGTTTGGCAATTGCATTAGCCATGTGATTTTTGATATGGATGGAACTATTGTAGATTCAGATCCTATTTACGAAGATGGATGGCGTTATGCTTTTAAGAATTATAATATTAAACTAGAAGATGAAGTGATCGAAGGTTGGGGTGGACTTAGCGTTGACAATTCAACAGCTGCTTTAGCTAATATTGTTGGCAACTATGAAATAGCTTTAGAGTTGAGACAAATAAGAGAAAGCTATTTTTATGATCAGCTAGAGAAAAACTCTTTAAAATTGATGCCATTCGTTATTGAGTTGTTCGAGCTTTTGAAAAAAAAAGATATCACGATTAGTTTAGCCACCTCAACTCATGAAGAAAAAGGCTTAAAGGTCCTGCATAAATTAAATATAGATCATTATTTTACAAGCAAAATATTTGGAGACCAAGTGATAGAATCAAAACCGCATCCTGATATTTATCTTAAGACACAGAAGATACTGAATGCAAATGAGAGTAATACTCTAGTTATTGAGGATAGCTTGACAGGAGTTTCCGCTGCATTGAAAGCAGGATTGCCTGTCATCATGGTCCCTTACAGAACCCTTTTAAAACCAGAGGAATTAATCGGTGAGAAAGTACTATTGAAAGAAAATTTAGGCGAGGTTTTAGATTGGTTTAACACAAAGTGAAAAATAAAAAAGTACCAGGTAACCTGAAATTAGAAAAGCCCCCAAAACCATTTGAAATTACATGGTATTAGGGGCTTTTTATTTAGTTATAGGGATTTCTAAATTTAAGAAAACTTACTTCCCTTGTCCGTAATACGCATTATCCCCATGTTTACGGTAGTAATGTTTATCCAGAATGTATTGAGGCAGCAGATTATCTTTGACTGTTAGTTCAGTATTGCGGGCCATTAAACACACTTGATCCAACACTAAACTGTTCTCAATGGCTTTTGCCACGGATGGTCCCCAAGTAAACGGACCATGCCCATTGACTAAAACACCAGGGACGGCATTCTCGTCAATTTGACGTTGAGTAAAGGTTTCGACAATCACTTTACCCGTGTGGACTTCATAGGCTTCTTCTACTTCTTTTTGAGTTAACTGTCTAGTGTTTGGAACCGGTCCATAAAAGGTGTCCGCATGTGTGGTGCCATAAACCGGTAAATCAATTCCAGATTGTGCCCAAGAGACCGCATTATTACTATGCGTATGGACCACGGACTGAATCTCGTCAAACGCTTTGTAAAGTTCAACGTGAGTGGCTAAGTCTGAAGAGGGGTTCAAACTCCCTTCATCCAGCTTATGACCGTCTAAATCTGTAATTACCATGTCTTCAGCGGTCATGACTTCATAATCCACGCCACTCGGTTTAATCACTATCACCCCTAGTTCGCGGTTAATCTCACTGACATTGCCCCAAGTTAACGTCACAAGCCCCCACTTAGGTAATTGTAAATTTCCTTTATAGACACGTTCTTTCATTTCTTGAATCATTGGATTATTCTGGCTCATAGCCTGCCTCCTTTAAAATGGGATAAATAAAGTTTTTTGCTTCTGTAATGGCTTGTTGCGGATTCGCTTGCGTTTCACTCCACATTTCAATCATAAAGGCGCCCTCGTAGCCTAAGCGTTTGAGTGATTTAAAAGCAGCCAGGAAGTTTACATCCCCTTCACCCCAAGGCACTTCTTTAAATTTACCTGGGAAATCCTCCGTCACGTTCATTGTGTCTTTGACATGCACGGCCACAATGTTTTCTAAGCCAGTTTCTAATTCAAATCCTAAATCATTCTCTGGCCAAGCTGAGATATTTCCGATATCTGGGTAAGCTTGTAACCACGGTGACGGAATTTGTTGTTTAATCGCTTTAAATTTGGTTAACGAGTTAATAAACGGATCATCCATAATTTCAATCGATAACATGACTTGTTTCGATGCTGCCATCGCCGTGGCTTTAATTAGATTTTCGATAAAGTATTCACGAGATAAATCCGTTTTTTCTTCATAATAGACATCATAACCGGCTAATTGGATATTCCGAATACCCAAATCAGAGGCTAAGTCGATGGCTTTAGCCATTAACTCTAAGGCTGTTGCTCTTACCATGGCATCACTCGACCCAAAGGGGAATCTTCGATGGGCACTTAGACAAATCGAATAGATTTTGACACCCGTCTCATAAATAGCCTCGACGATTTCTTTTCGTTCGTCCTTTGTCCAGTCGAGCCGTGCAATTCTATCATCCGTTTCATCAATTGACATCTCCACAAACTGGAAACCCAGTTCTTTTGCGAGCGTTAATCGCTCAAACCAACTAATATTTTTTGGTAGCGCTTTTTCATAAATTCCGATTGTTGTCACTGTTTTGACCTCCTGAAAATTTCATTTTAAAACAATTAGTAAAATCATTTGACTTCACTTTATTTCATTATAGCTATTGACAAGTGAAAACACAATGATATAATAAAAATTAGTTATTAAATGTTTTTAGAAAAAAACTTTTTTTTAAAAAGGTATTGGTTTTCGTCGGGAATAAATTGGAGAGGAGATGTTTCTTTTTAAAAATGGAATGTAAGGGGTATCATGGTGTTGGTTTTCGCGAGTTTTGGTTTTTATGAAAAGTCGAATTATAAATCATATATATAATAGGAGAGTGTATCATGACAGTATTTCAAGCACTTGCAATAGCGATATGGGTATCGCTAGTACAAGGTCGTTTCTGGGGAGGTGCAATTACATTGCACTGGCGATTCTCACCACTAATTACTAGTTTGGTTTGTGGAATCGTATTAGGAGATATTCCAACAGCGGTCATTACTGGGGCAACTATTCAATTAATTACGATGGGTCAAGTAGCGCCAGGTGGACAAATGCCAACTGAGCCAAACATTGCTGCGGCAATTGCAGTTCCTTTGACAATTATGAGTGGCTTGTCACCTGAAGCGGCAGTAGCCGTTGCAGTTCCAGTAGGGATCTTAGGTGGATATTTATATCAATTGAAACAATTTGGTAACTCATTCCCGTTGAGATATTTAGAAAAAGTAGCTTACAGTGGTGACGAAAGAAAACTTACTTTTGCGACTTTTGTAGTTCCTCAATTTGTTTCACTACTTGTTCATGGACCAATCATTTTTATCGCACTTTATTTTGGAGCTGACATTGTAGCTGGTTATGTTCAAGGTTTAGAAGGTGGTACATTCTTCCACGTTCTAGAAACTGTTGGTGGGGCACTTGGAGCTGTCGGAATTGCATTATTGTTACGTATCATTGGTCGTAAAGAATATATCTGGTTCTTCTTCATTGCGTATTTCTTAAGATTTATGCTTGCACCTTTAGGTATATCTACTGTTACATGGGCAGTTATCGGTGTGTTAATTGCAGGTGTCTATGCATTAATCGTGACTGAAGCTAAAAAAGCATAACCTAACCAAATAGGAGGAATCAAGATGGAAAATTCAGCTGAAAATATAGAAAAAAAATTATTGACGAATAAAGATTTAACGAAGATGTTTACTAGATGGTGGTTGTCACATGAAACGATGAGAACTTATGAGCGTGGAATCGGTCCAGCGTTCTTCTTCGGTATGTATCCCTCTTTGAAGAAAATTTATGGGGATGATCAAGAACAATTTTTAGAAGCTAAAACACGAGCATTAAACTTCTTCAACGGACAATTCTCATGGTGTGCTTCCATTTTAGGTATTTCAGCTTCTTTAGAAGAAGAGCGAAAAAGAGAATTAGATGCCGGTGGTGAAGTGACGATTACTGGCGAGGTAATCGAAAATACTAAAGTAGCTTTGTTTGGTCCTTTAGCAGGAATCGGGGATTCGATAACTAACGGAACTTTACATTACATTTTCATTTCTCTGTTTTTACCTTTGGCACTGACTGGTAATTGGCTAGGAGCCGTATTGCCAGGAATAATTTTCATTGCATATACTTACGCTGAAGGGTTGTTCTTTACTAGATTAGGGTATAACTTAGGACGTCAAGCCGCAGTAGAATTACTTGGTGGCGGTATGATGAATACCTATGTAAATTCCTTGTCATTATTAGGGGTATTTATGACGGGTATCATCGGATCTTCATTCGTGAAATTAAGTTCATCATGGGTTATTGCTATAGAGGGGAACACGTGGTCAATTCAAGACATCTTAAACGGTATCTTGCCTGGACTTTTACCTCTGGCGGTTATTATGGGCGTTTATTTCTACTTTGATAAAAAAGGGTTAAAACCATTACAAGCAATTGGTTGGGTGACGTTAATTGTTGGTGGATTAGCATGGATTGGAGTTTTATAAAATGGAATAAAATTCAATGTAATTTATAACATACTAAATAAATATTAGGAGTGACATTATGGTACAAGCTAAATTTGCACGAGTAGATGGAAGATTAATTCACGGACAAGTAGCAACTGGATGGTCTAATAGTGTAGGTATCAACAATATTTATATTGTTGATAACCCTACAGCTAAAGATGATTTTATGAAGATGATTTATACGAATCTACAAAAGACTTATTCATTTGGCATTAAAGTTTTTACAGTTGATGAAGTTGTGAAAGAATGGAATGAAACAGAATTCGGTAAAGATAAAGTAATGCTGTTGTTCAAGGATGTTGAACATGCTTATGAAACCCGAAATGCTGGCGTTCCGTTTGATGTACTAAACATGGGTGGGTCTCCAAAAACAAAGGATAATAAATTTGTAGCGGATTCGGTTGCCTTGACTGAAGAGCAACTAAATAAACTGAATACCTTAGCCAGTGAACATGGGATGGAAATCTTTTTTCAAACAATGCCTAGTTCAGGTAAAAAGAAATTGAGCGAGGTGAAATATTAATGTCACAGAATAAAATTGCTATAATAAATTCGAAAAGTTTTGGTAGATATTTTCCAGAACAAATAGAAAGACTTGAAGCAGTTGGTGGCGTTGATTTTTATCGAGATATCGATCCTAACATAGGGGCAATAGAATTAGCTGAATTACTTCAACAATACGAATACTTAATTCCAAGCGTGACACCTAAATTTCCTAGAGAGTTTTTCGAGAATTCACCAAATTTAAAAATGATCAGCCGTCATGGTCTGGGCTTTAATAATATTGATATTGAAGCTGCAACAGAACATGGTGTCTATGTAACGAAAATTATTGGTGACTATGAACGAGACACTGTAGCGGAATTATCCGTTGCATTTATTATGGGTTTAATTCGTCATGTGGTACCTGCTGATCGAGCTCTGAAAACTGATAACTGGGGTAAGAAAGCTGACTTCTATGGAACAGAACTACATGCAATGACTGTCGGAATTATTGGGTTAGGAAATATTGGTAGTCGAGTGTCTGAGATTGTTCACAATGGTTTTGGGTCTGAGGTTATTGCATATGATCCAAATGTATCATATGAAAAAATGAAAGCTCATGGGGCAATCAAAGTTGAATTGAATGAATTGCTTAAACAATCAGATATTATATCCTTAAACGCTGCAATAACAGAATCTTCATTCAACATTCTAGGTGAACAAGAATTTGCGAAAATGAAAGATGGCATCATGATTGCAAACACTGCTCGTGGTGAGCTTGTTGTTGAAAATGAATTAGCGGATGCACTAAGAAGCGGCAAGGTGAAGTCCTATGCAACGGATGTATTTGCGACTGAACCAATTACTGCAGATAATCCGTTAAAAGATTTTGAATTCAATATTTTGACACCTCATATCGGAGCTTACACGGACCTTAGCTTGAAAGCTATGGGTGACAAATGTGTTGAAGATGTAGAATTAGTCGTAGCAGGCAAAAAACCAATTGAAATAATAAACAAGGAGGTAGTGCCAAGATGATTGGGATCCAAGTCGTAACCCATGGGAAAATGAGTGCTGGTTTAATTGATTCAGCTGACATGATTATTGGTGATACAGAAAATGTTGTTTCGAATGAATTAAAACGCGCACAAGGTATTGAAGAGTTTCGTGATGAAGTGAGAGAAACAACGGAAAGTGTCATGTCTGAAGATGGCGTGCTAATATTCGTGGATATGTTTGGTGCATCTCCATACAACACGACATTGATTAATTCGAGAGATATCGTATCAGACAAATACAAAGTGATTGCAGGAGTGAATTTACCATTATTAATTGAAGCAATAGCCAACAGAGGTTCAATGGACCTAGATCAATTATATAAACATGTTCTTGAGTCAGCAAAACAGTCAATTTCTGGATGGGAAAAATAACATAATAAGTGAAAGGAGCAGATGTGTAAAATGAAAGTTAATGTAATTGGTATTGGGAAAATGGGTTATCCTTTAGTGGAGAACATGCTGGACAATGGTCATGAAGTTCATGTCTTTGATGTTAGTGAGGATAACGTTAGCAAAGTCAAAGCTGATTTAAATATTGAAGCGACTACAAATTTTGACGATTTTATGGAAAATGCTCTTGTGGACGACAAGTATCGTGTATTCTGGTTAATGTTGCCACCAGGTAATATAACTAATAGTACTGTTGCGAGATTAGCAGAAAAAGCAAAAGAAAATGATGTTGTTATTGAAGGTGGAAACTCAAATCATCATGAGAGCATGAGAAATGGTGAGTTATTACTAGCCAAAGACGCTTACTTCATGGACGTTGGAACTTCTGGCGGTGTCTCAGGAGCGCGTAATGGTACAAGTTTAATGATAGGTGGAGATAGAGGTGTTTATGAACACCTCGAACCATTATTTGCTTCGATCTCAGAAGAAAACGGTTATGTGTATACTGGTAAACTTGGAAGTGGACACTTTTTGAAGTTAGTGCATAATGCGATATATTATGGTATCCAAGAAGCATACGGTGAAGGATTAGAAATTTTAGAAAAATCTGAATTTGATTACGACTTAGCGGAAATAACAGCAGCTTTAAACAGTTCATCTGTAATTAGAAGTTGGGTACTGGGAGTTATTGCAGATGCATTTGCCGATGATCAACATTTGGAAAGTTATAGTGGTCACGTAAGCGGATCAGAATCCACCAATTGGGTTATTACTGAAGCGATGAAAACAAGTGTTCCAGTCCCAGCTATTTACTCAGCGCTTTCTATGCGTCATCGCGGCGTTCAAGATGATAATTCATTTAGTGGAAAAGTTGTTTCAGCAATTCGATCAGGTGTAGGTGGATATTCACCAAAATCATAAAAAATATTAGGAGGAAATAAAAATGGCATTACCAAAATTACAGATTGCGTGTGATCATAACGATTTACCGAGTGCTTTAGCCGATATCAAAGCTGTAGGAGACATTGTAGATATCCTAGAGGTGGGAACTGTATTACTTCTTCAAGTCGGTGACGAAGCCGTTAAGTGTTTTAGAGCTTTATTTCCAGATAAAGAGATTGTAGCAGATCCTAAATGTGCAGACGCTGGTGGAACGGTTGCTCAAAACTTAAAGAATGCTGGTGCAGATTATATGACATGTATTTGTTCAGCAGCTGTAGCGACTATGAAAGCTGCTGCAAAAGAGATTGATCAAGTTCAAGTTGAACTTTACGGAGATTGGACTTACGAACAAGCCCAAGAATGGTTAGATTCAGGAATTGATCAAGCTATTTATCACCAAAGTAGAGATGCTCTATTAGCTGGCGGTAGCTGGGGAGAGAAAGATTTAAATAAAGTTAAAAAATTAGTTGAAATGGGCTTCAAGGTATCTGTTACAGGTGGTTTAGATGTAAATACGTTAGATTTATTTAAAGGTGTAGACGTTTATACATTTATCACTGGACGCGGTATAACTCAAGCTGAAGATCCAGTTAAAGCGGCTAATGAATTTAAAGCAAAAATTGTAGAGTTATGGAGCTAATTAATAAAATAGCACTATGATTTATTAAGGGTTAAAATTGAGCAACGATATTTTCTAACGAAAGTATTGTTGTTCTTTTGGTATTTTAGAAAAAAACAGACTTCTACTGGAATTTTAATTTCAATAGAAGTCTATTTTTATTCATAAAACCTATTAACTAAAATTTATCTGTTAAATACTGGGCTGTAACAACTTTTCGTCTCGTGTAAAATTCGACACTGTCCTTTCCATTTGCATGTAGATCGCCATAGAACGAGTCTTTCCATCCGGAAAATGAAAACCAAGCAATTGGTGCTGGTACGCCAAGATTAACACCAATCATTCCAGCATCAATGTTTTCTCTAAAGTATCTGATTGCACTCGCGTTATTAGTGAATAAGCATGCACCATTGGCAAAGTTAGAAGCGTTAGTTACATTGACGGCCTCTCTTAAATTTTTAACTCGAATGATTGAAACGAATGGAGCGAAAATTTCATCTTTCCATATCTCCATCTCTGTTGTAACGTTATCAAAAATGGTTGGTCCCACAAAGTATCCCTTTTCAGGTAGGTTATCTCGCCCGTCTAATAAGAGTCTAGCACCTTGTTCAATTCCTTTTTCGATGTAACCGAATGTTCTTTGTTGTGTCTCCTTGCGGATTACTGGGCCTAAATAAGTTGATTCATCCAATCCGTTGCCAATTTTGATGTTTCTAGCAGCTTCAATGAATTTTTCCAGGAAAGCGTCAGCAATATCTTCTTCAATTGTTAAAACTGCGCCTGCCATACAACGTTGACCAGCCGAACCGAATGCTCCACCGATGATTTTTGGGATGGCATCTTCGATATTCACATCATTTAAAATTGTAACATGGTTGTTAGCACCAGTTAAAGCTTGAACACGTTTTAGGTGATTTGACCCATGTTCGAAAACGTACCTACCTACAGGTTCAGATCCAACAAATGAGATAGCTTTAATCAATGGATGCTCAATGATGCCATTAACTACATCGTGCGCTCCAAATATGACGTTAAAAACTCCCTTTGGAAGACCTATCTCTTCTATAAGTTCAACTATTTTCTCGATTAAAAGAGGTGTTTTCTCTGATGGTTTTAGAATGAATGTGTTTCCGGCTGCGATGGCCATAGGGAACATCCAAAAAGGTACCATCATTGGGAAATTGAAAGGTGTAATCCCCCCAACAACTCCAATTGGGTATTTATAATTAGTAACTTCAACATCAGTGGCTGCTGTAGAAATTGAATCTCCCATTATTAAATTTGTGATAGAAGCAGCGTTTTCGGCATTTTCAATTCCACGTTGAACTTCTCCGCGTGAATCGCTTAATGACTTTCCATTTTCTAAAGTAATTAACTTTGCTAATTCTTCTTTATTTTCAGAAAGGATATGTTGAAGCTTAAACATGAATCGCCCTCTATTAGGTACGCTAACTTTCTTCCACGAGTCAAATGCTTTTTGAGCAGCTTGGGCGGCATAATCTAATTCCTCTTTAGTCGAAAGAGGAACTTTTGCAATGATTTCACCAGTTGCTGGATTAAAGACTTCTTCGTACTCGGTGGAGTTGCTTACTAACCATTCACCATTAATGTAGTTTTTTAAAATTTTTACAGTCATATGATTGATCCCCCTAATTTCCTTATCTATTTACATAGTACTACCACACCTCGAGTTAGTCAACACTTAACTAACATATGCCCACAGTGTAAGTTTTGTTCGTGTATTTAAGTAGGCACTTTAATTCGCTATTAGATTGATATTAGGGTGTTTTTGATCTTTTTATTAAGTATGTGTGATTAACTCATAATAATAATAATGATGGTAATTGAGTTTGTTTTGGGTATGTTTTGATATAAAAAGCTTGAAGGATGGTTTTTGTTGAGTATAATATTAATTGTAGGGTGTCGTTTTAAGTTAGGTAAGTAATTGATTCATTCAATACTAATAGAAAGTAGTGAGAAAAATGTTGAAAATGTTATGGACCGGCTATAGGAATGAAGAATGGGAAACAGAATTTAGTAAATATTGTGATATCAAATTTGCGGGATTTAGTATACATGGACAGTGGGGTGACTGGCTTACTCAAGAAGAATTGATTGTGGAACTTAAAGGGATAGATGTTTTTCTTGTTGGCTATGATCAAATAAATGAAACCGTTTTAAGAGCTTCACCAGATTTAAAGCTAATACTATCCGAGAGAGATGGGCCAGAAGAAAACGTAAATCTGAATGCTTGTGAGGAGCTTGGAATACCTGTTCTTAATAGTGCCGGACGTTGCACAGTATCGGTGGCGGAACTGACGTTCAATCTAATTCTTAATATGAGTCGTCCTGTTCTTGAAATAAATACATTAATCAGAAAAGAGAAGTGGAAAAAAAGTAATCATCAAAGACTCAGAGATATTGTTGAAGCCAAAGCATTCGAGGCTTATCGGAAAACTTTAGGTATCATTGGTCTTGGTAGGAATGGAAAGTACTTGTCAAAATTAGCGAATTCTTTCGGGATGAGGGTAATTGCATACGATCCTTATGTCACCAAAGTGGATATAAAAAAAGAATACAATGTGGAGATAATGGATTTAGATGAGGTGATGAAAGAAAGTGACTTCGTTAGTATTCTAGCGCGAGTGACACCTGAAAATCACAATTTAATAGGAGAAGAACAACTTAAGTTGATGAAGCCTACAGCAGCTCTAATTAATACAGGTAGACCACAGTTATTAGATTACAGAGCACTAGCGGATGCTTTGATTTCAAACCGTATTAGAATGGCTGCGTTGGATGTTTTTGATATGGAACCTTTGGGCGAAAGTGATTTTATTTATGAAGTGCCTGAAGATAAATTAATTTTGACCTCTCACATTGCTGGGTTTAGTCGTGAAAGATCATGGCATCAATGCAAAACGGCATTTGAAAACTTTTTAACATTTTTTTCTAGTACGGACATTCAGAATAACTGTACACCCAATGTCAGTAAAAGTGATTTTTTTAATGAGCGTGCAGGAAAATTACAAAGTAGCTTAGTTGACTAGGAATGGAGTAAGAATATGTTAGTTACAATGAACGAACTTTTGACACACGCAAAGAAGAATAACTATGCCGTTGCGGCACCTAGTTGTTTTAATAAGGAATCTATCAGAGCATGTTTCGAAGCACGGATACCTTAAGTGCCCCTATTATATTAAATGTAGGTTTTGCTCATGGTATTGAGGAGTCTGCCTATCTAGCTAAATTCTATGAAGCTAAGTATCCCAACGTAATCTATGCACTGAATCTTGATCATGGAGGAGAGTTTTCACACATTATGAGAGCGATACAGTCTGGATTTAGTTCAGTGATGATAGATAGATCAACACTATCTTTGGAAGATAACATTAGAGAAGTAAAAGAAGTAGTGAAAATTGCTCACGCGCTTGGTATTACTGTTGAAGCGGAATTGGGACATGTTGGAAATGGTGCAGAATATGAAACTAGCAGAAACTCTGGATTAACTAGGGTGGATGATGCTGTTCAATTTATCCAAGAAACAAATATTGATTGTTTAGCGGTAGCGATTGGAACTTCTCATGGGGTATATAAAGGAAATCCAGAAATTGATTTTAAACTTCTTGAGGATATAGCAAATGTTGTGGATATTCCGTTGGTACTCCATGGAGGATCAGGTACCGGTGAAGATAATCTAGCGAAAACTATTAAAAGTGGAATCCAGAAGATTAATTTGTGGACAGATCTTGGTAATTCATGGATTGATGCTTTAGAAGTTGAGATAATTAATAGAAAAGAAGAACGTAGTTCAGAAACAGATACAGAGTTTAAAATGAGGAAAAAAACGATACAACAATTACTTGATGATAGTATTGAAGTTGGGTATAAGAGAAAATTGATTTCTTACATGGAACTGTTTAATTCAGAAGGGAAATCTAGCCTTCTGTAATATATATGAAGAGAATAAAGAATCGGTTAACCAGTAATAGTGTCAACAGACTATTATTGGTTAACCGATTTTTTCATTGTTGTTTTAAGCTAATTTTATTTGAATAGAATGTTCTGCTGCTAATGCCTGATACTTCTCGCTTAATGGTTCGTTAGTGATGATTTGGGTTACTTTTTCAAGCTCACAGTATGTTGCTAAGGATGATTTATCAAATTTACTGCTGTCTGCTAAAATATAAGTTTGGTTTGCTTTCTCTGTTACCACTCTTTTGATTTCAAGTTCGTTAAAATCAGAAATAGTCAAACCCGACTCAGTTGAAATTCCAGTGGCTCCCATGAATGCTTTTGTGATATTGAAATTAAATGAAATGTTGGTTAATGGTGTTGAAATAAAGGATCTAGTTTGAGGGTAGTATCGGTTACCCAAGATTATAAGGTCAATATTCTCTAGTTCTGAAGCTTGAAAGATGATGTCGAGATTGTTAGTAAGAATAGTAAATTTTAAGTTATCATCTACATATTTTAGAATATTTGATGTTGTAGTTCCTGAATCTATAAAAACCAAATCACCCTCTAAAATGTTACTTGCGGCTACCTCGCTTAATCTATCCTTAATTTCTTGGTTTTTAGTTGTCCGATAATTATAAGGGGTAAGTTGTTTACCTTGTAAAGATGTTACACCACCGTAGACTTTTTTTAATACACCATTTTTTTCAAGATAATTTATATCTCTACGAATAGTATTGAGGGAAACCTTGAATACATCACTTAATTCTATTAAAGACACTGTTTCTTTTTCTGCAATATAATTTTCAATCTCTAGTATCCTTTTCTGTTTCATCATTTTAATCACCTCTTTACGTTTATGTTGAGTTTATTTATACTGAAAGACTCAATACATTGTAACAAGAAACCAAAAGATAATCGAGAGTTTATCAAATCTTGTATATATGTTGTGCGTTTAAGGCGGTTGTTTTAACATTTTAAATGTAGTTTTAAGTAACAGCAGTTATCTCGCAAAGGCGTAACTCATTATTGACGAACAATTTTTTTCGCTGACCATGGTATGTTTGTTAGTCAGATAAGGTTCCTTGGACTAAATCTATGCAGAACACTAATCCGTGTTTAGGGGCTACCATTTTAGACAATCTTCGTCTGGCGGCCTTGACGATTTTTCTGTTCTTTTTGAAGTGTTCACGTGATATCTGCTAGAAGAATCCATATCGTATTCTGTGAGGCGAAGTATTTGTTGAGCGGGTCGTGGACTGATATTATAGAGTAACTTATCAAATGATAAAGGGGGCTGTGGCCGGTGGAGCGAAAAGCGTATGAGCAGTTGTGGGCGGCTAAAAAATATTTAGTTTTGAGTCGGTCGCAGCGAATTCATCTGGCGATTCGGTAGTATTTGAAGCAGCATCAGGTGGAAATATCAGTGTAAAAGGGCTGATTACAGAGTCGGCGACTTTAGAAGATGTTAAGGTTGATGCCTATCAACACATGTGGGTTATATTAAAAAATCGGGCGTGACCAGTGAGAAGGCTAGATTTTTGGAGTTAATCAAGGACTATCAAGAAGATTTGATTGAAGAAGAATGGGTGTTGGCTTATTTAGTCACGTAGTTAGAGAAATATCCGAACGCCTATTTGGAGTGTTCGACACTGTTTAATTCGGTACTAGGAGGAGAAGAAAGCGATGAGACTTTGGCATGAAGGCTTGATTGAAGCGTTACCGAGGCAGCAGTTGTTGGGGCAACACCGCGAGTGCTGTGCCTTACGTGGCAATGGTTGGGGGCGCAAGCATGAGACCGTTAATTATGTATTTGATTACTCGCCCTATAAATTATTCCAGTATCATCAATTGATCATGGATGATATGAAGCGTCGGGGCTATAATGTGTCTGTGGAATGGCTCGATGTTAATTACCGGGGCAAGCAGTGTGCGGCGTATTCTGAGTTGGAAGCAGTCCCTTTGACTGCGCCGATTTACCCAGAGCATGATGGGGCGTATTTAAAAGAATGTGTCGAAAACTTAGCAGGCAAGGGCATCTTTATATAGTAGATAATTTTCGAGGACAGAGGGAACTGGAAGGTGCTAGCTGTTCTTTTTTCGCGTGGCGCTGTGTTATAATTATGTGTAATGAATGCGGTTACCATATTATTAGACTATGGAGGGAAATATTGTGGATAAAAAGGTTGTCGTTATTACAGGTGCGGGGACGGGTTTAGGTGCATCCTTAGTCAAGCGTTTTGCGGATTTAGGGTAGCATGTGTGTTTAATCGGGCGCCGTGAGAGTGCCTTGAAGGAAGTTGTAAATAAGTTTGAATTGGCGAAATTTTCTGTTTATTCCTTGGATGTCTCCAAGCGTGGACAGGTATCTGAGGTATTTAGCGAAATCTTAGCAGCGCATGGGCACGTTGATGTGCTGGTGAATAATGCGGGTGTCGGCTATTTCGCCAAAGCAGAATTGATTACGGATGAGCAGATTGATCAGATGATTGATATTAATCTGAAAGGCACGATTTATTGTGCGCAGGAAGTCATTCCATCAATGCGCGAGCGCGATATCGGGACAATTATGAATGTGATTTCGACGGCAGGCCTGGAAGGAAAAGCGACCGAAGCCGTTTATTGTGCCAACAAGTTTGGGGTACGTGGTTTCACGGAGAGTCTGTTAGTTGAATTGGGTGATAGCAATGTGCGCGTTATGGGTGCTTATATGGGAGGCATGAAGACAGATTTCTGGGACGGAATTTATGAACGTGATTCAATTGGGCATTTGATGGATCCGGAAGATGTCGCAGATATTCTAATGGCTAATGTCACGACGCGGACGAATTTGAATGTTGATCAAGTCGTGATTAAAAATCGAATTGTGGGCTGATGTTGTAGGTGAAGAATGAGCTTACATACTGAATTAACCTCTATTTCTGGTATGACAACGGAAGTGCTTCAAATTGTGAATGGCTTTCGCAATAACCCAGATTATAAGATATTGGCGATAACAGCTAATCCTAGCAGCGATTTAGCTTTGATGAGTGACTATATATTAAGTTATAAGGTGCCGATTGTAAGATTAAACCAACATGAAGATCTAACTAGTCAAATTCCAGCTCTCTATTTATTAGAAGTGTTATCAAATTCACTGTTGCAGTTAAATGCGAAGGATGAAGACATAAACGTTGATGAAGTTTCACCTTTAGATTGAGGGAGTTAGAAAAAACACCTTCATAATGAATCATATAATATTTATTAATTTACTAGGCCACTGTAGGGTTAAAATCCTGTTGTGGCCTAGTTTTTTTGGTGTGGGGGTAGGGTGGAGATAGTTGGTGGATGGCGGTGTGGAGTTTGTGGGACACCGGATTGAAGGGTAATTTCATTGTGACTCGATACATGACTAAGAAAAAGCAGTTAGTATGCTTTGGAGGAAGGCGGGATGAATTAGCTAATTCTTGTTTGGGATAAAAAAACGCACGCATTGAAAACACAAAGGTGTCGCTCTCTACGTTCGCGACGATTTTATTAAGACAGGTAGACTTAAAATCGTGCTGGCTTTCCAGCACATATACGGAGGCAAGTCTTGTTCTGAATGGAAGAAGTTGAAGGGATCTGACACCCAACCAGGAGGTGGTGAAAATCCTGAGCTAGAGACAATAAGGACTTACTAGATGGAGTTGTTTATGTCATTAAAAATACATAACAAAATGTATATACAAAGTAGATACGTTTGGTGTAAAATGTAACTATACCAAGTATTCATAAAAGGAGTTGTTTGCTATGACTCAATTACAGATAAAAAAATGGGGCAATAGTAGTGCTATCAGATTCCCCAAAGAATTGTTACGCCAAGTAGGTTTTGAGAACAATAGCTTAATTGAAGTCGAGATAGTGGAGAATAAGCTGGTCCTTCAAAAGGTCACCAAACACCAGTCAATACATGATTTATTCAAAGACTACAAAGGCGGTTCATTCAAATCTGAATTAGTTGAATTTGAACCAGTAGGGAATGAATTATGGTAAAACAGGGTGAAATAATCAAAGTCAACTTAAATCCTAAGCAAGGTCATGAACAGCAAGGCTACAGACTTTTTATCTGTTTAAGTCATGAGTTAGTCAACACCACTTCTAATATCGGTGTATTCGCCCCAATCAGTAACACAGCGAGAGAATATCCATTCTATGTTGAGCTAGAAGAAACTGAAACAACAGGAAAAGTGTTATTAGACCAGGTAATGGCTATTGACTATAACGCAAGAAGTTACACCCATGTTGAGTCTGTTAGCGATGATTTCTTGATTGAATTGCTGGACAAAGTAAAGTTAGTCTTTGAAAAGAATTAAATTTACCTCCTGTAGAGATGCAGGGGTTTTTTTATGCACTAGGTACTTAGAACATAGTTTAAATAAATGCAAATCCAGAAAAACACACTAAATCAGCCTATATTTGGTGGAAAAGGACCGTTTATACGAAGAAAAGCCAACTCAATCCAAGAATCCACATCATGGCGACTTGAGCCACGAATCCTGAAGCGTGTTTCACATCATGGCTCCAATCGCCACGATGTGGAAGGGGGAAAAATCCATAAAAACACACTCAATCAGCTTAAATTTTGTGGAAAATGACCGTTTATACGAAGAAAAGTCACTCAATCCAAGAGTCCACATCATGACGACTTGAGCCACGAATCCTGAAGTATGTTTCACATCATGGCTCAAATCGCCATGATGTGTGAGAAGACAAAATCTAGAAAAACACACTAAATCAGCCTATATATTCTGGGTGAAATGACCATTTATACGAAGAAAAGTCACTCAATCAAAGAATTCACATCATGGCTCAAGTAGCCACGATGTACAAGCTTTCAGCGGCACGACTTAAGTTAAGCTGTGTTCGGCAATTGAAAGCCGTAGCTACTCATAGCCACTCATCGCGCAAAAAAGCCGACCAGTCAAAGGCTCAATGCTTTGACTGGTCGGTTGTTGTTATAAATTAGCGTTTGACGACGACTGCAACTCCTTGACCGCCGCCGACACATAAGGTCGCTAGGCCAGTTTTGCTGTCGCGTTTTTTCATTTCGTGAAGCAGAGTCACTAGAATACGGGCACCACTTGCTCCAATTGGATGACCTAAGGCGATGGCTCCACCGTTGACGTTGACGATTTCGCGGTCAAAGTTGAAGTGTTCAATGACGCTTAGCGCTTGAGCAGCGAAGGCTTCGTTTGACTCGATTAAGTCGATGTCTTCAGCTTTCAAGCCGGCTTTGTTGAGTGCTTTTTGAGAGGCTGGGATTGGTCCAATTCCCATAATGCTTGGTGCAACACCACCAACACCATAAGCAGCGATAGTTGCTAAAGGCTCGAGCTCTAATTCTTTTGCTTTATCGGCTGACATCAAAACTAAAGCAGCTGCACCATCGTTAATGCCGGAAGCATTACCAGCTGTGACTGTTCCGTCTTTTTTGAAAGCGGGACGTAATTTGCTTAGTCCTTCAGCGGTTGAGCCAAATTTTGGAAACTCGTCTGTCTCAACAATTAAATCGTCACCACGTCTTTGTGGCACGCGGACGGGTGTGATTTCGTCTTTGAACCGACCGCTTGTGATGGCTGCTTCGGCACGGTTTTGACTTGCGGCAGCTAGTTCATCTTGTTGCTCGCGCGTAAAACCGTATTGTTCGGCAATGTTTTCTGCCGTCACGCCCATATGATAATCGTGGAAGGCATCGATAAGACCGTCATGTAACATCGTATCGATGACAGTTGCGTCACCCATGCGAGCGCCAAAACGTAAATCAGGCATGACGTAAGGTGCCTGGGTCATGTTTTCAGCCCCTCCTACAACCACAACGTCATTGTCGCCAACCATAATACTTTGCGCGCCATTGATAACAGCTTTCAGGCCAGAGCCACATAGGATATTAACTGTTTCGCCGGTTGCGGTTTCTGGGATGCCTGAATGAATCAAGACTTGACGGCCTAAGTTACCTTTCAAGCCAGCACTATAGACGTTACCGAATACTAAATGGTTAACTTGGGCTGGGTCAAGATTAATCTCCTCCAAGGCACTTTTTACTACTTGAGTTCCTAATTCAACAGCCGTCACATCTTTGAATACGCCACCGAAGGCGCCAATAGCTGTACGCTTCGCTGAAACTATCACAACTTCTCTCACAAAATCTTCCTTCCTCTTTGGTTTGATATTTCTATTATCCTCGTCTTTGAAAGCCTTGTCAACGCAAGTCTATCGCAATATTGTCCTAAAGAAAGTCACTATCTTCTATCAAAACTAAGCCCCTTCGAAGAACATAGGTACAAAAGGGAATCATGAAAACTGGGATTAGTGTACCTATACCAATGTGCATGAGCTGTTTAAAGAAAACAAAAGAAAGTAGGAGGCCCAGGACGAGTCCTATTATGTCAAGCACTTGAAACCGCCAAGTTTGTAGAAGGGGAAAGCGGTGATTGATGGTAGCTGTTAATGCATCCGCTGCTAGGACATAATGTTGGGCTTCTTCTTGAAGAATTCTAACCGCAGCTAACAGGAAGCTTGCGATTATCAGGCAAAGAACGTGTGTGCCGAAACTAGCGTTCGCTAAGTCGCTGAACAAAAAGGACCAGAGATCGATTAGCAGGCCAAATAGGAAAATCTCCCAGATGTCTGTTAGGCCTATTGTACCATGAGTGGTTTTAAGGGTTTGTTGGCAGATTAAAAAGATGGCGCTGAAAATCATGGTTGTTAGGCCGAGGGTCAGGGGGCTGGCGGTGGCTATGATGAGGGCGGGGGTGTAGGTGGGTAGGGTGCCGGTGCCGGTTTGGGCCATGAGGGTGATGGCGAGGCTGGCGAGCGGCAGGCTGAGGCGGTATAGTTTTAGGCTGTCGTTTGTGGGCATGGTGGGTCTCCTCGTTTTTTTATTTTAGTATAGCATAAGTGGCGGTGGTTGCGTGTGAGTCTTGCTTTATGCGGGGAGTGGGATGTGTTAAAGTGTAAGGGCAAAATCCTTGCATTAGTGCAATGAAAAAAACGCTTTCAGTGTTTTCCTGTGCTAAACTTCAGATGTAGTCAGGAAGATGGGCGATGGATAGGTGATTATGTGCAAGAAAGACAGTTAGAAATGTTGAAGTCGCTACTCTATAGTAGTACGCCTCGTTCGACCGAGGCTTTGATGGCCCAATGGGCGGTCAGCGAACGGACGATTAAGTATGATTTGTCACAGTTGCGTGAGGCTTTGAAGGAGCATGGCGTCAAGTTGTTGAATAAAAAAGGCATTGGTTATTATTTCTCGCCGGACGATAAGCCGAAATTAATTGCTGCTTATTCCTTTTCTGATTTGGAGAATACGGAGGAAGAAACTCGGCGGGATGATTGCTCATTCTTTTTCTACAAGTAAAAAAAAACCAATGGTAGGTGGCGCGATTTTAGGTGCGATCATCGTCGGCGGTATATACTTATTAATGGGTGGCACATTACCAGAAGCTGTTTAATTAGCAGACAATCAGGTGATAAGCTAAATGTCACAAAGGGCAGGATGGTGTGTGCGAACGTCCTAGCCTATGGCTTTTTGCGTCATGGTGGTGAGGCAGGATAGCTAGAAATGTGCCTGATCTCAGAATATTTTCCATAGATATTTGGGCAGGCAAGCTGGCAAGCGTAATTTTAGATAGATAATTAGTCAGGGGATTTGGCTAACGTTTGCCAACCAGCCAGAACAACCAATAGAAGGCTTTTGATTCATATTTGGGGCAGGGAATTGATAGAAAGAAGGACTAAAGTGATTGATTTATTAATTAAAAACGCGAAAACGATTGACGGTAAACGGATTGAAATTGCGGTTCAAAGCGGCAAGATTCATGAAGTCGGTGCAACGATGACCTATGATGCGGCGGACGTATCAGAAGAGCTTGACCTCGGCGGTGACTCCTATATTTCAGCCGGTTGGATTGACGGGCATGTTCATTGTTTTGAGAAGATGGACTTATACTATGACTACCCAGATAAAGTTGGGATAGACTCGGGGGTTACGACAGTTATTGATGCCGGAACAACGGGCGCTGAAAACGTTGGCGAGTTTCACGACTTAGCTAAGGCTGCTAAAACGAATGTCTTCGCTCTTTTAAATATCTCTAAATGGGGTATAGTTGAACAAGATGAGTTAGCAGATTTATCGAAAATTCAAAGAGACTTAATCGAAGAAGCTTTGGCAAAATACGGCGACTTCATTATTGGCTTCAAAGCTCGTATGAGTAAAACCGTCATCGGTGACAATGGGATTATCCCCTTGGAGATGGCCAAGGATATTCAAGCCCAACACTTTAAGGAATTGCCACTGATGGTTCACATCGGTTCGGCACCGCCTGTCTTGGAAGAAACGCTGAGTTTATTAACAGCAGGTGATATTGTGACTCACTGTTTCAATGGAAAAGATAATGGGATTTTAGACCGCTCAAGGGGTCAAATTAAAGCCTTCGCTTGGGAACATTACCGTCGTGGTTTAGTCTTCGACATTGGTCATGGGACGGCGAGCTTTGACTTTGATGTGACTGAGACGGCTTTTTCGGAGGGCATGAAAGCTCATATGATTAGTACCGATATTTATTCACGCAATCGTTTGGATGGGCCTGTTTTTAATTTCCCCACGACTTTGGCAAAGCTACATGTTGTAGGTTACAGCTGGTCAGAAATTATTGAGAAAGTGACCCTTGTACCGGCAGAAGTTTTCAAGTTAGAAGGTAAAGGACAATTGGTCGCAGGCTATGATGCGGATGTAACTATTTTTGATAGAGTGGAAAGTACGCAGACTTTAGTCGATTCACAGGGCAATGAACGTCAGGCAAATGAGTGGTTACAACCGGTCAAGGCCATAGTAGGAGGCAAACAGTATGACATCAATTTATGAGAAATATGATTTAAAACAAGTCATTAACGCAAGTGGGAAAATGACAGCTCTTGGTGTGTCCAAATATGTTGACGCTGCGCTTGACGCGCAACGTTTAGGTGGCAAAAGTTTCTTTGAAATGGATCAATTATATAGCCAAGTCGGCAAATATTTAGCAGGTCTATTAGGCTGTGAGGATACACAAATTGTGTCGTCTGCTTCAGCGGGGATTGCGCAATCTGTTGCTGCTTTAATCGGTAAAGGAAGCCAGTACCATGTTTACAATCCTTATAGCCCTCGCATGACAGCACGTGAGATTATTGTGCCTAAAGGGCATAATGTCGACTTCGGTGCCCCAATCCAAACCATGGTTGAACTAGGTGGCGGACGTGTTGTTGAAGCGGGTTATGCGAATAAATGTACACCATCTTTAGTCGAAGATATGATTACTGAAGACACCGTCGCGATTTTATATGTCAAGAGTCATCATTCGGTTCAAAAGAGTATGTTGACGGTTTCTGAAGCCGCCGAGGTTGCGAAGAAACATGACTTACCACTGATTGTGGATGCGGCTGCTGAACAAGATTTAACCAAATATTTAGAAGAAGGTGCCGACTTAGTTATCTACTCTGGAGCGAAGGCTTTAGAAGGAACAAGTTCAGGGATCGTCATCGGTAAAAAACAATACATCGAGTGGGTGCGGCTGCAAGGTAAAGGCATTGGCCGTGCCATGAAGATTGGAAAAGAGAATATACTTGGACTAGCTGCAGCGATTGAATATTATCTCGAACATGGTTCAGAGTCTGGTGAAAGCATGAAGTCACGTTTGGCACCTTTCGTGGAGGCGTTGAATGAGCTTCCAGAGGTTAATGCGAGTGTCGTTCAAGACTTAGCAGGTCGTGACATTTACCGTGCAAAGGTCACTTTTGGAGACGGTGTGAATTTATCAGGTGTGGCAGCACGTGATTTATTAATTGCTGGACAGCCAGCGATTTATCTTCGCGATCACCAAGTCAATAACGGTGTGCTCGAATTTGATATTCGCTCGGTAGACGAAAGTGAAATGGCTCAAATTGTCGAAGCATTACGTGATATCGTAACGCAAGCAAGTAACTAGTAAGGAAGGAAGTACTGAATGAATAAAACACCTAAGTATTTTAATGATCGTGTCTGTCTGAATGTTCTGGCTAACTCTGTGGAGAATGGTAAGGCATGTTTCCAAGCAAGTGAGGGACATGTGGTATTAGGCGTCCTTTCTAGAAGTTTTGAGACGGACGAAGCGGCTATTGAAGAAATGAAGGCATATCAAGCCGCGACCGATAATGCGTTATCGATTGGATTAGGAGCGGGTGACCCCAAGCAAAGTGATATGGTGACTCGTTTATCAGCTGTTTTACAGCCACAACATATTAACCAAGTCTTTACAGGCGTTGGTAAAACACGCGGCGCGCTCGGCCAAAACGACTCTGTCATCAATGGTTTGATTTCACCCACAGGTAAAGTGGGGGTGGTAAACATTGCGACTGGTCCATTGAGTAGCCAAGCGGGTTTGGCAGAAGTGCCGCTGGAAGTAGCGATTGCTATGTTGAAAGATATGGGAGGCACAAGTGTTAAATTCTTCCCGATGAAAGGCCTCGCTCATCTTGATGAGTATCAGGCTGTCGCAGCTGCTTGTGCAGCCAATGACTTCGCATTAGAGCCAACAGGTGGGATTGATTTAGAGAACTTCTCTGAAATCGTCCAAATCGCTTTAGACGCGGGTGTGGATAAAATTATACCTCACGTCTATAGCTCGATTATCGATTCGGCAACGGGTGACACTCGTCCTGAGGATGTAAGTGCCTTGTATGAGATGATGCGCAACTTGGATTATTCAGCTAAATAGACTTTATGTTTGAAAGCAGCTTAGCCAGCGGAAACGCCGGGCGGGTTGCTTTTCTTATTTTGTCCGGAGGGTTATTAGTCGACCGACTATTGGGCTTTGGGTATAATTTAGAAAAGAGAGAGAAGGTGGAGACATGAAGTTAACGATTGGAACAGACGATATTCTAGCAGTTAAGAAAAAATATGGCGCCGGTAATGCGGTGGCGGGCTATGTCGAAGAGGCCAAGTTAATTCCGATTCCTATCCCGATGCCTAAGTTTTATGTGATTGTTCTAGACGAGCGCAATATGACGCTGGTTCAGATGGATATGAAGTTTCGTGAAAAGTCGTCCGAGGTGATTCCTTTGGATGCAATCTCAAGTATTAAAGTGTCGAGTATGATGGTGAAGCGCATTACGGTTGAGGCGAACGGCAAGACGTACAAATTTTTGATGCGACCACTTTCGATTGGGATTGGTGAGGAGCAGGACGAATTGTTGGAGCGCTTTGAATCGATGTAGTGACTGTGTTGTCGGAGTCATACGGGTGGTAGAAAAATTGAATAGTAAGAGAAGCATACTGCCATTGGTCGCTAAAGTTAGCGGGTGATGGTGGTTTTTGTGTTTTATGGGGAAAGTGTTTGGGCTTGCAAGAAAAGATTAAGAGCAAAAGGTGTCGGCTAACGCCGACGATTGGACTTTATTCTTGTGGAGGGGAGTGGCGGTGGTGAATCAAGCGTCGAGAGGAAGCCTGGCAAAGGTTTGCGTCTTTGAATTGAATCGGGGCAACTCGCTACGAGTTGCGACTGCCTTTGTCTTTCTGGTTTGAAAAGCTTTAAGTGTAGAAGGAGTCGGCAGACGCCGACGATTAGAGTTTGTGACTGAGTATACACCTTTTGGGTGATGTTTCAGTTTTAATTATCCCACTCACGATTTGAGTGGAACAATTAAAAGTTTAACGTGCCCACTCAAACTTCGAGTGGGACAATTAGAATTGAATTTGGCTAAAATCAGCTGGAAATGGGATGGAATTCCCTAAGTTTGCTCAAATCGTTGAGTGATAATACACCTAATAGGTGATGTTTCAGTTTTAATTATCCCACTCGCGATTTGAGTGGAACAATTAAAAGTTTAACGTGCCCACTCAAAGTTTGAGTGGAACAATTAGAATGGAATTTGACTAAAATCAGCTGGAAATGGTGCGGTTTTCCTGAGTTTTCCTCAAGTAGATGAGTGATTATACACCTTTTAGGTGATGTTTTGGTTTTAATTATCCCACTCACGATTTGAGTGGGACAATTAAAAGTTTAACGTGCCCACTCAAAGTTTGAGTGGGACAATTAGAATGGAATTTGACTAAAATCAGCTGGAAATGGGATGGAATTCCCTAAGTTTGCTCAAATTGTTGAGTGATAATACACCTAATAGGAGATGTTTTGGTTTTAATTATCCCACTCACGATTTGAGTGGGACAATTAAAAGTTTAACGTGCCCACTCAAACTTCGAGTGGAACAATTAGAATGGAATTTGACTAAAATCAGCTGGAAATGGGGCGGAATTCTCTAAGTTTGATAAGTAGGTGAGTGATTATACACCTATTAGGAGATGTTTTGGTTTTAATTATCCCACTCACGATTTGAGTGGGACAATTAAACGTTTAACGTGCCCACTCAAACTTCGAGTGGAACAATTAGAATGGAATTTGACTAAAATCA
>NZ_JBQKLF010000013.1:0-81558 GCF_052116365.1 Fundicoccus sp. Sow4_D5
AACAAGCTAGCCTTTTTATTAGTGTACAGATAATATATCTATCTTATTCCACGCTGTCTATATTTTTATGAGGCCGTAAAAATCACTGTCCATTCTATAGGGTCCATTTTATCTGGCAGAAGGTCGGCACTATCTAGGCGAGAGACTGACGACCCTGGCAGAAGGTCGGCACTATCTAGGCGAGAGACTGACGACCCTGGCGAATGGTCGGCACTATCTAGGCGAGAGACTGACGACTCTGGCAGAAGGTCGGCACTATATAGGCGAGAGACTGACGACTCTGGCAGAAGGTCGGCACTATCTAGGCGAAAGACTGACGACTCTAGCGGAAGGTCGGCTCTATCTAAGCGAGAGACTGACGACTCTAGCGAATGGTCGGCACTATCTAGGCGAGAGACTGACGACCCTGGCGAATGGTCGGCACTATCTAGGCGAGAGACTGACGACTCTGGCGAATGGTCGGCACTATCTAGGCGAGAGACTGACGACTCTAGCAGAAGGTCGGCACTAAACAAGCGAGAGACTGACGACTCTAGCGGAAGGTCGGCACTAAACAAGCGAGAGACTGACGACTCTAGCGAATGGTCGGCACTATCTAGGTGAGAGACTGACGACTCTGGCAGAAGGTCGGCACTATCTAGGCAAGAGACTGACGACTCTGGCGAATGGTCGGCACTATCTAGGCGAGAGACTGACGACTCTAGCGGAAGGTCGGCACTAAACAAGCGAGAGACTGACGACTCTGGCAGAAGGTCGGCACTAAACAAGCGAGAGACTGACGACCCTGGCGAATGGTCGGCACTATCTAGGCGAGAGACTGACGACTCTAGCGGAAGGTCGGCACTAAACAAGCGAGAGACTGACGACTCTAGCGAATGGTCGGCACTATCTAGGCGAGAGACTGACGACTCTGGCAGAAGGTCGGCTCTATCTAGGCGAGAGACTGACGACCCTGGCAGAAGGTCTGCACTAGACAGGCGAGAGACTGACGACCCTGGCGAATGGTCGGCACTAAACAAGCGAGAGACTGACGCCCCTGGCGAATGGTCGGCTCTATCTAGGCGAGAGACTGACGACTCTGGCGAATGGTCGGCACTAAACAAGCGAGAGACTGACGACTCTGGCAGAAGGTCGGCACTAAACAAGCGAGAGACTGACGACTCTAGCGGAAGGTCGGCACTAAACAAGCGAGAGACTGACGACTCTAGCGGAAGGTCGGCTCTATCTAAGCGAGAGACTGACGACTCTGCCGAATGGTCGGCACTATCTAGGCGAGAGACTGACGACTCTGGCAGAAGGTCGGCACTATCTAGGCGAGAGACTGACGACCCTGGCGAATGGTCGGCACTAAACAAGCGAGAGACTGACGACTCTAGCGGAAGGTCGGCTCTATCTAAGCGAGAGACTGACGACTCTGGCAGAAGGTCGGCACTAAACAGGCGAGAGAGAGCCGCCCCTGGCGAATGGTCGGCACTAAACAAGCGAGAGACTCCCCTCCAGAAACACTCAAGCTAAGTTCCCCCCCACTTCTACCTGGATTAGCCCTTTCTCGCTAGAAAAACCAAAGGTGTCCTTCACTGGCGTTCAGGACGATTTCAAAAGAAGCAGTGGTTTTATATAATCGTCGCGATGCGTAGTGAGCGACACCGACTGGCTTTTAAGGTTTAGAGTTTCTGGGCGAAAGTATCTAGATAAAAGAAAAACAGCTCCCACGATTTTGGGGAGCTGTTTGTGTGATTGCTTAGCTTTTGTTTTGTGACGCATCCATTGCGGCATCGATAGCTAGAACAATCGCGATAACCATTGCTGGATCGATATCATCTTGAACGATATTGACTTCAAAGGTATCAGACCAGGAGAATATTTTCTTGTTTAAGTCGGCGACTACTTGGCCGTTTGCGTCGTAAACTGTATAGTCATGAGCCCAGAAGTCGCCTTCAATTGACCAGCCGATTTCGCTAATTTCGTAAGTGGGTTTCATGAAAGTAAACTTCTTAGAAATTGTCGCAATGTGCTCGCCCTGGTAAGAGACATTCATTTTTGGCATGAAGGTTAAGAGTTGTTGCTTAACAAATGCTAATTCTTCTCCAGACGCAATATCAAACAAACGCAATTGGCGTCCTAATGAGATTAGTTTTCCTTCTACTCGGTAAACGGGGGTTTCGTTTTCATCGTAGATATTGAAATCTCCACGTAATGAAAACATCTTTTGTTTTAAATATAGTTTCATAATAAAGCCTCTTTTCTCATAATATAGCAACTGCGCGTGTCCAGTCCAAAGTCTTTACGAGTGGCTATCCACACCTAATTGAGTTATTTAATATTCCATAAAAAAATACGAGTTGTCAATTGTGACGACCGTTTGACCGAAAGTTTCTTTCGAATATTTTGAATAAAACACTTTAAAGTGCTAAGATTGATGCATCTAAACGATTGAATGGAGGAAATAATATGATGCCGCATTCACCGAAATCTGTTCTCGATTTCTGGTTTGATCCTGCCAATGAGGCCTTACTTTTTGAGAAGAATGACGCCTTTGATAAAGCAATCCGAGACCAGTTTGAAGATACTTGGCACGCAGCCTGTCAGGGTTTGTTGTATCCTTGGCGCTCGACTATTTATGGTCGACTGGCTGAAATCATTGTACTCGACCAATTTTCGCGCAATTTGATGCGTGATGACGCCCGCGCTTTTGCTCAAGATCCGATGGCTGTGGTTTTGTCACAAGAAATCATTAAGCACCCGGATTTTAGATACCTAACACCTAACGAAAAAGCATTCGCCCTCTTACCTTTAGAACACTCTGAGTCGGCAGAGATTCATGAGAAATTAGCCGAACCTTTATTCAAAATCTATACCGATGATTACACTTATCAATACGAAGTTGCCCATAAGGAAATCATAGACCGCTTTGGTCGTTATCCGCATCGTAATGCGATCTTAGGTCGCACATCGACACAGGAAGAAATAGACTTTTTGGAACAGCCAGGCAGTCGTTTCTAACAATCTGAGTCCGTGTAAGATGTAAAGCCGTCTAAAGTTCAGTCCTATTTTGTCCAAAAGAAAGTCAGCGTAATTTGCTGACTCTCTTTTTTTATTCGCCAGATAAAAGCCAGCTGACACCGAAGGGATCAGTGAACATGCCGAAAAGGTCGGTCCATTCAGATTTTCCGAGTGGCATGCTGATTTGGCAGCCGTTGGCATCGGCCTTAGCGAATAGATTGTGAATTTGTTCCACGTCGTCTGGGTCGTGTTGGTCAAAAGTGAAGCAAAGACTTGAGCCGGCATGGTCGACGGGCTGATTGCCCCATGAGTCCGAGCAGTAAATTTTCTGGTCGAAGATTGTGAAACTGGCGTTCATAACGAAGTCCGGATTCATCTTTTCTTCTTCGGGCATGTCGGCAAAGATAGGGTCCGACATCTTGGTGATATCTGTAGTCTTAGCGCCGAGTGTTTCATAGAAAGCAAGTGCCTCTAGAGTTTGTTGGAAATTGAGATAAGGAACGCTTTTAATCATGGTGTTTCCCTCTTTCATTTGCTTGACTTGTGCGGCGTGATTCATCATCAGTTTATCACGATTGCTGTAAGGAGCGTTAATGAAATGGGATGTGAAGAGCCTAATGCGCCCACTCAACCGTCAGCTCTGTTTGTGAATAGTCTTTAGTCGACAATAATAATTCGAGATAACCATTGAAAAAACGGTAATCCGTGCCTTCAATATAAGGCTGGATATTGGCCAAGGCGACTTCCAATGCCGGCCAATCTTCACGAATACTGCCCATAAAGAAGCTGAGATTTAACTGTTGGAAGACGTTTGAAATCTCTTGAGTATGGGGTTTCAAAGCCGTGTCATTATATAAGGTGTCAAATATTTTCACATGCGTAGAATTAGTTTGCAGGGCCTTCAGGTGTGCCAGATAGTCTGGGTATTTTTCAGAGCCGAGCCAATTTTCCATCTCCAAGTCAATTTGTTCATAAGTTACTTGCTCATTATCAAAGGTGATGGCACCGATCTTGCCTGGATAAATCGAAAAGGACGTCGTAACCACCTCATGTAAAGCTGTATCGTCGACCATCAGTGTCGTAATATGTTGAGAATGTAAATGGCCAGTCAAAGTCAGAGGGAGCTGATGTTGAGCAAGCAGCTTTTGTAGATTGCTGGCTTCGGCCGCCGTCGTTTGTTGAAACTCCCCTTGAAAATGTGATAGAGCACCATGATGCATCACCGGCAACACCAGCGCCTCCTCAAGCGTTTGGTCCAACAACGTGCCCGCCCATTCAAGCGTCTCAGCCTTGGTCTGCCCGCGGCTTTCGGACTGGCCTTTGCCTGGTTTGTCAGAATAGACATTCGTATCTAACATCAAGACTTGCCAATTAGGCGAAAGCTGCGCCAAATAACTCAAACTGTTGCTATCGCGCGACAAGGCCTCATTGTAGCCAAAGTCTGCAAAGATTTCTGCAAAATCTTCAGGACTCGTCTGCTTTTCCTTCACTGTTTTCTCACCCTCAAAGCGCACCGCCCAGCCATTATGAATATCATGGTTGCCTGGAATCACGAAGACTTGCGTTCCTATTTTTTCCATTTGGGCAAAATAGTCCGCCAAATCTAACATCGATTGGTATTCACCATTCGACGTTAAATCTCCCGCCACAATAACGGCCTCAGGTTTGTCACGTTCGATTTGAACAAGCAAAGCCTCCAGTCGCTCAGGGCCAAAATCATAATCTATGCCAGCTGCCTGCTTTTGAAAAATTTCATAACGCTTGCCATGATCACTGAGTGACGGCGACATATAGTGAATATCCGTAATTAACCAAATTTGTTGAGCGGCTTGTTCAGTTTGGTCTGCGGTTTGCGCGTGTGTGTGTGCCAGCCCAGAATGTAAAGGGAAAATAACTGTCAGTAATAGGATAAGACTCGTCACAAAGGCAGTGCGTTTATTAAAAGTTGGCGAGTTTAGGCAGTCTTCTGCTTCAAAACTCTTTAGTTTCGTCGATCGTTTAATTGTCATTCGCTCATCCCTTCTTTCTTATTCTTAGGCTTTAAAGTTACCAATAATGAGATTTAATCGCAAGTGATGATTTTACTTGCAATTGCTTTTCAAGTCTGTTAAATTAGATTTACATTAGAAAGACTAAATTTTAAGGAGAATCCCTATGCATCTGTTTACTCAAACGAAATTAAACAACGTCGTCGTCGACATTGTCAGGACTTAGCGTACTCGATTTTAATCGAAGATATGCTCAGTCCTATTCGTCATGAGTGACAGAATGGGATTTTTCTTTTTTAAAGCCCCATTCTATTTTACACAAAATAGAATGAGGCTTTTTGTTATTGTTAGGACTTTTTAATAGTAAAAAAAATTGGAGTGATAAAAATGAAGATTAGAAAATTCGCATATGGTTTATTAGCAACGTTAGCCTTAGGAACACACACAACAGGTGGCGCAGCTGTCGTCCATGCACAAGAGAATGAACCTATTCGAATTGGCGCTAACTTGGAACTTTCAGGTTACGGATCGGCATACGGCATTCCAATTCTCGACAATTTACGTTTAGCGGCTGATGAAATCAACGAAGCAGGTGGCCTTTTAGATGGACGCCCGATTGAAATTATTGAATACGATAATACCTCAAATAAAACTGAAGCTGCGGCCATTGCGACACGACTAGCAGGTGAAGATATCTCAACCATCATTGGACCAGCCACTTCTGATATGATTTTCGCCTCAAGGCCGACAGCCATCGAAAGTTTGATTCCGACGATGTATCCAGTAGGAACGTCTGATGAATTGACCTTGGATGACACGGGCGCGGTACTCGACAATATCTTCCGCCTAGCTTTTACTTATTCTTTCCAAGGGAATGCGGCCGCCAGATTTGCGACTGAGCACCTGAGCGCGACAAAGGCCGTGACCATCATTGATCAATCGAACGACTACTCAGTTGGTCTGGGCGACCCCTTTATTGCTGAATTCGAGGCTCTTGGCGGGACAGTTGTTGACCAACAATTTTACAATAGTGGGGATCAAGACTTTATGGGCATATTAACAGCTTTACAAGCACAAGAATTTGACGTGATTTACCTACCAGGCTTCTTTACAGAAGGTGGCAGCATCATCCGACAAGCACGTGAGATGGGCATTATGCAGCCAATTCTAAGTGGGCACGGTCTAGCCAGCGATACGCTAATTGACATCGCGGGTGCTCACAATATCAACGACCTTTACATCACATCAATGTTCTATACCGGCAGCGAAACCCCGGGCGCTCAAGATTACATCGCCCGCTTTACAAAGCGTTACGGCGAAGCGCCAGATACTTTCGACGCCCTAAGTTACGACGCGGCTCACCTGATTTTCTCGGCCATCGAAGCGGCTGACTCTGACGAACCTGAAGCGATTCGCCAAGCCCTTGAAGGCATCGAATACCAAGGTGTGGCCGGAAACTTCAAGTACGACGAATTCCACAGTGCCGTTAACAAGGCCCCAATGTTGAAATACCAGAACGGTGAAGTAACCGAAGTCTTCGAAGTAGAAGGTAATTAATCTCCTGACAAAATAGGACTGCCAGCCCTCACCGGGCTGGCTTTTCTTGTGCTCTGAACCTTAGACTGTGTTCAATTTTTACGGTTATTTCAAAAGCATCAGGTGTCGCTCTCTCTGGTTCGCAACGATCCTATTAAAGCCACCTGCCTCTTTAACTGTCGTGAAGTATACATTTGTTATTATCTTGTATTGACGCTTCTGTCAATAGTACATGCTAGAGAATCACTACACGCTCATCTCATCGTGCCAGCCGAGCCGGTTGGCACTCCTTTTGCTCTTGCATTTTCTAGGCGAAATTTCTTTTTAGGATTATTTGGCACGTTCTTCACTATTATTGACTGCCACGTCAAGATTGTCTATTTTATCGGAGACCCTCGTCATAAAGTGTCCATTCTATAAGGTCCACTTTTCTCACGACTGAAGAAATCTTCGCTCGTCACACCCACGACTGAAGAAATCTTCGCTCGTCACGCCCACGACTGAAGAAATCTTCGTTCGTCACGCTCACGACTGAAGAAATCTTCGCTCGTCAAGCCCACGACTGAAGAAATCTTCGCTCGTCACACTCACGACTGAAGAAATCTTCGCTCGTCAAGCCCACGACTGAAGAAATCTTCGCTCGTCACGCTCACGACTGAAGAAATCTTCGCTCGTCACGCTCACGACTGAAGAAATCTTCGCTCGTCACACTCACGACTGAAGAAATCTTCGCTCGTCACACTCACGACTGAAGAAATCTTCGCTCGTCACACTCACGACTGAAGAAATCTTCGATCGTCACGCTCACGACTGAAGAAATCTTCGCTCGTCAAGCTCACGACTGAAGAAATCTTCGCTCGTCAAGCCCACGACTGAAGATATCTTCGTTCGTCACGCCCACGACTGAAGATATCTTCGCTCGTCACACTCACGACTGAAGAAATCTTCGCTCGTCAAGCTCACGACTGAAGAAATCTTCGCTCGTCACGCCCACGACTGAAGAAATCTTCGTTCGTCACGCCCACGACTGAAGAAATCTTCGTTCGTCACGCCCACGACTGAAGAAATCTTCGCTCGTCACACTCACGACTGAAGATATCTTCGCTCGTCACGCCCAATCCAACAAAAATAGGCTCGCAACTCGCACGAACCTACCTTTCACCCTATTTATCGCCAAACCGTCGCCAACTATTGCCAGACAGCCAGACACCAACCTAAAACTGGTCGCGGGCTTGTCTTAATTCAATAAATTCTTCTAATGAGTCGGCCATCATAAATAGGTTGATGCCTCTCTCACGACTGATTGTTGTTGGCAAGCTTGCTTGACCTTCGTTTCTTAAGTCTTGTACGGTTCTAAGCGTTGCTTGCAATAATCGGTAGACACCATCACTTAAGCCGTCGACTGACAAGCCAAACTTTAAGTTAGTCTGTGTATATTCATGACCGGCAAAGACCACGACTTCGTCATCCAATGCTCGCAATTTGCGCAAACCGTCATAAGCTGCTGCGTAATCACCCGTAAAGACGCGACCGCAACCACCTGAGAATAAAGCATCTCCACAGAATAACATGCCGTCCGTTAAGAAGCTGACGTGTTCTTCTGTGTGCCCAGCTGTTTTTAAGACGCTGAATTTTTGACCTAATAATTCAAACTGATCGCCTTGTGCTACTTCAACCGTCACTAAAGACGCCACTTCAGATGGTCCATAGATTGCCACATCAGGAAATTGTGCGATCATTTCAGCCACTCCGCCGACATGATCGTCATGCTTGTGCGTCAATAATAGACCGACTAATTCTAACGCTTCAGCCGCCAAGTAAGCCAAGACACCGGCAGATTCACCTGGATCAACGACAACAGCTTGTCCGTCTGCTTCCAAGACCCAAATGTAATTGTCACTGAATGCTTTTACGTAATTCACTTTCACAAGCAACACCCCTTTTGTTTTCTAACTTTATTCTACCATTTTAGCGGCTAAAAAACTTCCTAAACACAAGAAAAATCTGCCGCTATGACAGCCACAGACTTTCTCGCCAAAACGTCTAATCCCAGGCTACTTGCGACTGGCAATTCCGTCAAACAACATTTTCTTCAAATAATGCACACGCTCGTTTGCACTCAAGCCTGAGCGATTCGGCAGCGTAATACTGTGAAAAATACTCTCGACCATAATCATTGGCGGAATCGTTTGGTCAAGAAAACCATCTGCTTGCCCTTCTTCAATCATCCCCTGAATAAAAGTAAAAAATTGAATGTGCAATTCCTTCGACCGTTGGACATCAGGACTGTCTTCGGTAGCCTTTGTCCATTTTTGTGCCGGCACCATATTAGAAATTCGGTGCGTATCCGCATAGTCAAAGACGATATCCAATAAATGCGATAATTTCGCTTGATATTCGAGTGGCCATTCAGCCGTTGAAAGGCGTTCGACAATTTCTTCCATTTGTTGGTTCAAATAGTCACGCAACAAGTCGGCCTTATTGCCATAATATTTATAGAGTGCGGTCCGCGAAACATCCAATTCCTTCGACAGCAATTGAAAAGAAAAACTATCGTAGCCAACCGCCAACATTAAATCGTGAGTCGCCTGATACAACTCATCCTGCGTAAATGTCTTTTTTCGTGCCATATCCTCACTCCGTTCGCCTCTATTATACCATTAACAAAATAGGGCCGTCAGACTTATCGTCCTATTTTGACCGGGAATTAAAGGGCTTCTGTTTCTTGGTAATCCAATTCATTGTGTTCCAAGACTCTGAGGACATCCTCGTATGTCGCCTTAATCGCTTGATTGTCAGTAACCGTGAACGTCACGTCCTCCTCGAGTTTGGCCACGCGGTTGACTAGCTCGTCGTACGAAATGCTCTCGCCGTTCCAGGAAATCTCGTTGCCGCTGATTGTCAAATTGACGACACCGGTCTCGCCGATAATATCGACCGCCTCATCGCCGCCCATAATATTCAGCCAATCGTCGCCAATCACACCGGCTTCATAGAGGCCAAAGCCGCCACCACCGATTAATAACAAGAGAGCCGCCCCCCAACCTAAAAGGCCGAAACGACCGCCACGCTTTTTACGCTTGTTTCTTTTCATAACTCATTCATCTCCTTATTAACTCTGGACTGACACTTTCCCCGTCAGACCTCAATTTTAAATCTGCCAGTACCTCTTGATAGACCACCGTTTTATCCAATTCCTGGTCAAGTCGCGTCACAGCGGCCAGGATGTTGCGGTAATCGCGTACGTAAATCGCGTTGTTATCGTAGGTAAATGACACAATAATCACTGCCTCGCTCATGCTGGTGACTTGGCCGTGTAGCCAACTAAATAAATCGAGCGTTTCGGGTTTCTCAACTTGCGAGCCATCCTCCAAAATCAAATACATCGGTTGGCCATCGAGACTTGATGGAAAGACAATATTCAATTTGCCAATCGATTCTTGAAAGGTCCGATACCAAGCCTGTTCAGACGGCGTGCCGGGCACTTGCGTCATTTCAAGTTGAGCCACTTGCGTTTCCAAGGCCACGATTTTCTCATCGGACGCTTGCGACTGACTGGCCAGCACCATAAATAATAAAATCAAGATGACGTCCAACAAAGGCGTCAAATCCACAATCATTTCTTTAATTTTCATGTGGCTGCTCCCTAAATGTTGCCTGGGCGCGCCTTTCCATGAAAGCATCCTTGCGCAGTAAATACGTCTGGACTAACTCATTATTCTCCTCGACGCGTGCTTGCAGAAATCCATTAAAGACCTTGAAAACAATCGCAAAGACAATTCCCCAGAAAGTCGACGTCAACGCCATGAAAAACAGATCCGTATCCATCTCGCCCACCATCGGAATCAGGGAAATCACGGTCCCCAATAGACCCATCAAAGGAAAAATTGCGACAACATTCGTGAAACCAACATACAGACTATTACTGTTGGCCCGCTTCGTCAGCAAGACATCCTCACCTTCTGGTGCGAAATAACGCTCATAATGTTGATTCATCTGCGCCTGATTTTGCTTACCGAGCGCCATATTGCCCTTAGGCTGCAAAATCTGACTCAGCTCCTTGCAGCTAGCCAGGCACCTCAAGTATAAAACCCAAGCACCCACCGCAATCAGTATAATCAGAAAATCAAATTTAAAAAAGTTATCAATAATCGGTGTTAACAACTGTTGGAAAAACTCCATAGGCTCCCCCTCCATTCTTGTGCTTCTATCATAACATTTCACTCCCAAGAAACGCAGTAATAACAATTTAATTTTACCTTTTCCTAACAAAATAAGACTAAAGACTGCCTCAAGTGTTGTAGACGGAAATGATACTGCCTCTCTCCTCAATGCTTAGTATAATGTGATATACACATTGTTCAAACAAGGAGATATATCAGGAAAAACAAGGGTACCAAATGGCGTTTATTGGGAGGTGTATTATTATTGGTTAGTCTTTTCGCATTAAATCGTTCACATCTGCAGAAGAAGCCTGCATCCTCTGTGTTCTCATGGTTTGCTTCTGAATTACTACATCCTGATCGTACTTTTAAGCAGTTAGATGAGTGGGACATCCAAACGATCTATCAATTTATTCCCTATCAAGCAAATGATGATGAAGTGATTCATCACTTTCTCCAGACTGCAGAACATTATAAAAAAGAGGTCTACTTTTTAACGGGAGAACCGGAGTGGGCTCTAGACGCCGAGGCTACTGAACTAATCGCTTATATTGAACGTGTCCAAACTTTCCAATATGAGAATGGCCCCTTACAAGGTGTCGTGATTGATGTCGAACCTCAATCTTTAGCTGAATTCCAGGAAAATCCGTCACGCGTACTGGAAACGTTTGTCAAGGGGATGACAAACGCCTCTCAAGTTGCTAAGCAAGCTAGATTAACCGTCATACTGTGCCTGCCTAATTCCTATGATACTTTAGGCTTTGAATATGAACTTGAACAACTTATAAGCGAGGCAACTGACCAAGTAGCAATCATGAATTACCATCGCGGACAAGAGATCGTTCGGATAGAAACAGAAGCAAAGCTTAGCTTGCGTCACAATCAGCCACTGATTAACATCTATGAAATGCAAGCTGCTGGTCAATTTGGTTTGCATGAAGCAAACACATACGACGGACATGGTTTTAAAGCTGTTATTGATAATTTCAAACAATTAGAGCGTGCATATCCAAAACATAATTTATCACTTTCATTCCATGAGTTTCGCTCATTAAAAGAATAAAAAGGAGTTTGTTTTAATGAACTATTTCAGTTTGATTTATTTTCTTCTGATTTTGTATACACTTATCAGTTTAGGTCTGATAAGTTTCGTCATCATTTACCAAGTTTATTTGAAGCACCAGAATAATAATCAGCAAGCAAATAAGATAAAATGGATGCTTTATTTTCAGAACAGTATTCTTCATCCCAAAGAGGGGCATTCGTTAAAAATAGAAGCGCGTGTTTGGCGAAAGTTACGCAACATAAAAACTTTAATTCATTTTCCAGATGCTTTCGCTGCATACTTAAATGGTTCACATCGAGACAAATTTATTCAAGTGGTTGAATTTAATTTACACGAGTGGATCAAATTAGGTGCTTACTATTCAAGAAAACCGTCCCTTGAGAAGGCTTATTATGCCTCTGTGTGTAATCGAATGCCTGTATCAAAGCATGAAAACTATCACGTCCTAGCCGATTTATTACTTACATATATAGATGACCCTTCTATATATTGTAAGGAGAATGTTTTAAAGGCGCTTTACCACTTTGGTCTTGCGAAACCAATCGTGAGTGCGCTTCATCATCTATCAGGCACTCGTCAGTTACATGATCCAAAACTCATTTCTGATGGCTTACTCACTTACTCAGGAGACAAAACAGAATTGATTGAACAGTTATATGATGAATTGCCATACTTTCAGACAGACTACCAAATTGCGCTTATTAATTTCTTTCGCTTGTAACCAGCTGCTGAAATATTGAAGGATCGTTTAATCACTCTAATCAATGACCATCAGACAAACATTGATCTTACATGTGCTGTATTGAGGTATTACACCAAGTTTCCAGTCACCGCTTACCAGTCCATTATCATTGCTTGCTTAGAGGGGGACGAGTATGAACTAACTGATTGGGAACCTCGTTCAGTAGCAGCTAGCGCTCTGGTTAGTTATCCAAGTCCTGAAACGGAGGAAGCTTTAATACGATCGATTTACTCTAAACACTGGTATGTTAGAAGAAATTCTGCGCAAGCACTTGCGGTCTTGAAAGTGCCTTTAGAAGAATTATCTGAAGTGTTTGAAGGCGATGATAGCTATGCAAAGAATCAACTAAATTACTTTTATAGAAAACAGGTGAGCGTATGACGGTCGAGCTTATTTTTGATATCGCTGGTGTTTTTTTGCCATCTATTTATTCTTTTACGCAACTTTCATATTGATTGGTAATGCGTCGGCAGTTGTAAACTTATTTAAAGCTCGACGCCGTAAATTATTAGACAATATTCTTAAACACCCATACTATTTCCCAGTCTCAATTATAGTACCTGCTTTTAATGAATCGTTCACCATACTCGGGACTGTTGATCATTTACTCCACCTGGATTATGAAATTTATGAAATCATTATTGTCGACGACGGATCAACTGACGATACCGCCACCAAAATCATCGACACATACCATATGGAAAAGCAAGAAGGTCCTTTACGAGTTCAAGTCCCATCTAAACCGATCCAAGAAATCTATACGTCACAATTTCAGAAACATCGCATTACATTAGTCCGCAAGGAAAATGGTCGAAGTAAAGCAGATGCAGTGAATGCTGGTATCAATGTCGCAACGTATCCCTACTTCATTACTATGGATGCTGATGAAATTTTACAGACTGATGCATTAAAAAACTCTGCACGTCTCGTATTGGAAGATGAAAATGTTGTCGCTGTGGGAGGCTTATTAAATATCTCAAATGGTGTTACGTTCAAAAATGCCCGTGCTGTAGATACGCCTTTAACTCGTAACCCTGTTGCGGCCATGCAATCACTAGAATACACCCGTGCCTTTATGGGGTCTCGAGTGTTCAATGATTCATTTAATGGAAATCTAAATGTATCAGGTGGTTAGGGTCTTTTCCAGAAAAAAGCAGTCATCGAAATTGGCGGCTATGATCCCAAAAGTGTTGGAGAGGATATGGACTTGGCCTTGCGTTTACATAAACACTTTGCTGGTAAAAACATACCTTATAGCATCAAGTTTGCTGCAGACGCAGTTTGTTGGACACAGGCACCTTTCACTTTAAAAGATTTAGCTAATCAAAGATCCAGATGGCATCGCGGACTAATCCAGTCTATGTGGAACCATCGTGATTTTTTTATGAATCGTCAATACGGACATATTAGTCTAATATCTTATACTTACTTCCTATTATACGAATTGCTTGCTCCTTTTGTTGAGTTAGCCGGAGTACTACTCATTGCTTTAGCGATCTATACCAACTATATCAATTGGCCTTTCACAATTGCTGTTACTATCTTGTATTCATTTTTTAGTGTGCTCCAAAGTTTAATTTTCTTTGCCGGGCGCTACTTTATACAAGATTATACCTATTACTCAAGTGATTTTGTCTGGGCAATACTCATTTCTTTAGCTGATTTGTTTTTCTTTCGACCATACTTATTGTTAATTCGACTTTTCGCTACATTAACTTATAAGAAGTACTTGCATTCTTGGAACAAAATTGCCCGAAAATCATTTGATTAAAAGATCAGTCACCATTATTTTTCCAAATAGCACAAGCCTTCGTTGCCTTTACGGTAAGGATGACGAAGTGGGTTTGTCTTTAGTGTTCATGAAGAACATTTGCATGTCACGCGTGCCTAGTATAGCTTTGGCTGTTTTTGGGTTTGTTGGGCGTTGACTAAAGTGTTGTGGTGCAGTGACGGCTGATGGGGCTAATTTTCTATATGACTTTCTAATGGTTGGCATTAGAAGAGTCGATTCTTATGGGGGTTCAAATAGCGGGGCTTGGTCTTATGGCCTTTAGCGTTCGGGGGAGGTAGAGCGCCGGAGGAATTGGGTGAGTGTTAATAGTTTGGCTATTTCTTTTGAAAGTGGTATTCTTAAAAAGGAATTTTAAATAAAAATTTATGAATGGAAGTGGTTTTTTTATGTTGAAAAAAGCATTGGCTGAAGTTATTGGGACTTTTGCGTTGGTGTTTATTGGGACTGGTGCAATTGTGTCTGATAGCGGCGATACGGGTTTATTAGCCATCGGTTTGGCTTTTGGTTTAACGTTGATGGCGATGGCTTTTAGCGTTGGGACTGTTTCGGGTGCTCATTTAAATCCAGCGGTTAGCTTGGCGATGTTAATTAACAAGCGTTTGCCAGTGACGGATTTTGTGGTGTATGTTGTGTCTCAATTAGTGGGTGCTTTAGCAGCATCAGCGGTTTTACGTTTCGTTTTATCTGCTGCTGGTCGTGAGATTGTTGGCTTAGGTGAAACTGTTTTATCTGAGGGTGTGTCTGTTGCAGGTGGTTTCGTGATCGAAATGCTGTTAACATTCTTATTCGTTTTAGTGATTGTAACGGTTACTGGACGTAACGGGAATGGTCAAATGGCTGGTTTAGTTATCGGTTTAACATTGACTGCTATGATTTTCATGGGTGGTACGTTGACTGGCGCTTCATTAAACGCAGCGCGTAGCTTTGGCCCAGCGGTCTTCATGGGTGGTGCTGCTTTATCTCAATTATGGTTATATGTTGCCTCAACTTTAGTGGGGGGTGCCTTGGCTGCGGTTGTCGCAAACTTTGTGCTAGACACTGAAGCTGGCGATTTAGGCGCTGAAAAAGCATAATCTTTTATAATAAAAACGAGCTAGCTCGCTGAATGTTCTTCAGCAGCCGGCTCGTTTTTTTCTTGTTTAAATTGCGTTTCGTATAGTTCGGTGTAAAGTGCGTTTGAATTCAAAAGGTCTTGATGACTGCCTTGAGCCACAAGCTGTCCTTGGTCCATCACCACAATTTTATCCGCCGACAAAATCGTCGACAGGCGGTGAGCAATCATCAAGCTCGTGCGTGATTGAATCAATGGCTCGATGGCCGCTTGAATCAGCGATTCAGAAATCGAGTCAAGTGATGACGTGGCTTCATCAAAAATCAGGATAGCTGGATTTTTTAGAAGCACGCGAGCAATCGACAGACGCTGCTTCTCGCCACCTGAAAGCTTCAGACCACGGTTGCCAACGAGGCTGTCGTAGCCTTGTGGCAGGCTGGCAATCAGGTCGTGAATATTGGCGAGGCGACAGGCTTCTTTCAGCTCGGCATCAGTCGCATCGGCTTTGGCATACAACAAATTGTCTCGAATTGTTCCATTAAATAGATAGGTATCTTGCGTCACGATGCCGATGGTTTCACGTAGATAATGTAAGTCGAGGTCGCGTAAATCGACACCATTCAGACGGATACTACCCGCGTCAACATCATGCAAACGCGGTAAGAGATTAATCAGCGAGCTTTTACCGGCACCGGACGGGCCAACAATGGCGACCGTTTCACCTGGTTGGACGGTGAAGCTGATGTCTTTCAAGATGGGTCGCTCAGAATCGTAGGCGAAGGCGACTTGGTCAAATATCAAGTCGGCCGAGGCGCTTGGCTTGCTGGTTGTGGTTGAGTTAATTGAGGCGCTTGGCTTGCTGGTTGTGGTTACGGCGGCGGTGGAAGTCTCGGCGGCGGCGGTGGAAGTCTCGGCGGCGGCGGTGGTTACGCCGGTGGTGGTTTCGCTTGGCGCCACACCAGCGGTTTCATTCCCCTCGCCCATTCCCGCCGGCCAAATCGCTTGTTGCGGACTTTCAATCTCAACGTCGCGGTCGAAGTAATCGAAGATACGCGTGAACAAGGCCATTGAACGAATCCAATCAATTTGAATGTTCAATAAAGAGTTAACCGGCCCATACATTTTACCAAGGAATACCACCATCACGGTAATATCTCCGACAGATAACGTCGCATCATAATGCATCATCAAACTACCACCCACTAAATACAGTAACAGCGGACCGACACTTGAGAAGGTACTCATAGCCACTCTAAACCAACGTCCGGCCATGCGCTCCTTCATATTCAAGGCCAACAAGTCACGGCTAAAGCTTTCGTAGCGATCGGCTTCTTGCTTTTCTTGGTTGAACAATTTGACCAACAACTGGCCACTGACCGACAAGGTTTCATTTAGAATCCCGTTGACTTGGTCTTCGGTGGCCTGAGCTCGGCTTGTTAGTTGCCAGCGCAATTTACCCATTTTCTTGGTCGGAATAATAAACAAGGGAATAATTATGAGGCCGACCAGAGCTAGCGGTACACTCTTTTGTAACATCGCTAGCAGCGCAAGCCCCAAGGTCAGGCTATTCGAGAGAATACTGGTAACCGTACTAGTCATCACTTGTTGCACGCCTGAGATATCACTCGTCATCCGCGTGATTATATCACCTTGATTATTGCTTGTGTAAAAATGATGCGGCATTTTCAAGAGATGCTTAAACATTGCATTGCGCATATCAAGTGTCATATGTTGAGCAATCCAATTGCTCAGGAAACTTTCGGCGACACCAATTAAATTGGCCGTTAAGATCACGACAAAAGACTGACCAATTAGCCACAATAAACGATTGAAATCTTGACCAATTAAACCTTCATCAATAATTCGCCCCGTTAGAATGGCCGGCAGTAGATTCAGCCAGGCACTCAGGCCAATCGCTGTTAACATCAAAACAAGTTGTTTCCAATAAGGTGCCATGTAACTCATCACGCGGCTAAAAAATGCCCATGTGATGACCGGACGATTGGCTTTTTCCTCACGGCTCATATAGCCGCGACCCTGTTTCCCATTAGGACGTGCGATTCGTAATTCCAATAAGCATCACCTTTCTCTTGTTAGGGCGTTTCGCCCAAGTTCTTCAAGCCACTACTCAATTTGTCTGCTAATTCAGTCAATGTATCGATTTCTGCTTCAGTTAATATCCCTTCAATGACGCGGCCCATTTTTTGTCTTTCGCCGCGTAAAGCTTCCAAAACTGCTTCACCTGCTGGCGAAATGTTCACCACAAATACGCGTTGGTCTTTTTCGTCACGCTCTCTTGTGATCACGCCTTCGGCTTCCATCCGCACTAGGCGTTCGTTCAATGATGACGTGCGCATGCCCAATCGATCTGCGATGACTCGCGTTGGTGTGTTCGGTTGTTCTGAGATAATTTTCAATAAGCGGTAGCCCCCGCGCCCTAATTTTTGCTTACCAGCCGGGCGTCTTCGCAAGGTCCGCATGACACGGTCCAAGGATGCTAACATCATTTCTTCTTTATTATTCACTTAAAACCCTCCTTCAACAGGTACCTGCTACAATTATACAACAGGTACCTGTTTATGTCAAGTAGAGGATTATTTTTCCTATTTTGGACAAAATAGGGTACTTAATCTTCTGCTTGATGGTAAACTGAAGCTAGAAGTAAAATGCAAAGGAGCTTATGAAAATGACTCAACCATTTGTTATTGAAACTATTGATTTGACGAAGCGTTTCGGCACTCATCGAGGTATTGAAGATGTGAATATTCGCGTAGCCGAAGGTGATTTTTACGGTTTTATCGGTCCCAATGGCTCTGGTAAAAGTACGACCATTCGTTTATTACTCGGTTTGATTAGTCCTTCTGCTGGGAAGGCGCGCTTATTTAGTGAGCTGGCTGGCCCTAATCAAACGGACGTACTCGCTCGGATTGGTTACATGCCGTCAGAGGCTGTCTTTTACAAAGGCATGAGCGTGCGCGAGGTGATTCGTTTGTCTGCTGATTTGCGCGGGAAGGCTGTGCGTGAGGCCTGTCAATTAGAAGCAAAGCGCCTGTGTGACTTGTTCCAAGTGGATACGCATAAGAAAGTTGAAGAGTTGTCCTTGGGAAACCGCAAGAAAGTCAGCATCATTTGCGCCCTCCAACATCGACCAGAGTTATATATATTGGACGAACCGACTAGCGGTCTCGATCCCTTTATGCAGAAACTCTTCTGGCAAGAGTTGACCGAACGTAACCGTCAAGGGGCGACGGTCTTTGTGTCTTCGCACATCCTGTCCGAAGTTCAACGTTATTGCCAACGTGCTGCCATTATTCAAGATGGTCGTATTGTGATTGATGATACCGTTCAACGCTTGATTCAAACAACTGCCAAGCGAGTGACGATTCACGGCCGAGGCCCTGTGGATTTGGATTTAGCCGATATGAAAGACGTGTTGCAAGCGGAGGATTCGCTTAGTTTCCTATATAATGGCGACATTCAATTGTTGTTAGAAGCTTTGTATCAGCAGCGAGGCGAGATGTTGGACGTCTCGATCGTTGATCCGGATATGGATGAAGTCTTTATGCATTACTACGAGAATGTCGCAAACAGCCCGCAAGTTAAAGGAGGTCATTAGTATGTTTATCATGAAACATGAAATCAAACGTCAATGGCTACCTTTGGGCATTTTCGCTTTAGCCTTGAGTTTCATTCTGGCAGTCGTCGTCCTAATGTATCCTTCGATGGCTGAAGACATGGGCGGCTTGATAAGTTTAGTTGACGGCCTGGGAGTGTTCACCGATGCCTTGAATTTAGATATTAGCCAACTAAATTCCTTAATCGGTTTCTACGGTATGGAGATGGAAAGTATGGTCGGCATCGCAGGCGCCTTGTACGCTGCTTATCTAGGAATTTCCTTACTATCTAAAGAAGAAAGCCGCCACACGGCTGAATTCCTATTAAGCCACCCTATTAAACGTTCACGCGTTTACTTAGAAAAAGCAGCCGCCTTGATCCTTATGTTGACTCTGTTCAATCTGATTATCTATGTGATTGCTTTAGTGACAATAATCGTTTCGGGACAGTCCGTTCCACTGCTTGGCTTTAGCTTATTACATGTCGCAAGCCTCTTGGTGCAGTTGAATATCGGCTTATTATGCTTCGGACTTTCCGCTTTCTTGAAGAATGAATCAATTGGTTTAGGCATGGGCGTGGCTTTGCTATTATATTTCTTCAGCCTGTTTGCGAATATTTGGCAGGAACTGGCATGGCTACGTTTCATCACGCCCTTCCAGTACGCCTTTGCTTCCGACATTCTGAAGGCCGAACAACTCGACCTAAGCTTGATTGCGATTGTCTTCGGGACCAGTTTGTTGGTGAGTGCGGCTGGACTTGTGCATTACGATAGACGAGATATTGCGAGTTAGCTTGATGGGCTAGTGGGTTTAAAAAAAGCATCCAGATTTACGCGGCTATTGGAGCCATGCAGATTTGGATGCTTTTATTTGTGATGGTTGGTGAAATTCGGCAAGAAAATTTCGACTCTCGCCAGCATGGGTGGCGAATGGCTAACGCACGCCGACCAACGCTGACAGACGGCAGGTGAGCTAACGCCAAGTGACGACCCTCGCTGACAATCGGCAAGAAAGCCAACGCCGAATGACGACTCTCGCTGACAGTCGGCAAGAAAGCCAACGCCAAGTGCCGACCAACGCTAACAGTCGGCAGGAAAGCCAACGCCGAATGACGACTCTCGCTGACAGTCGGCTGGAAAACTGACGCCAAGTGCCGATCCTCGCTGACAGTCGAAAGGTGAGCTAACGCCGAATGACGACTCTCGCTGACAGTCGACAGGAGGACTAACGCCGAGTGCCGACTCTCGCTGACGGTCGGCAGGTGGACTAACGCCGAATGACGACTCTCACTGACAGTCGGCAGGTGGACTAACGCCGAATGACGACTCTCGCTGACAGTCGGCTGGAAAACCAACACCGAATGACGACTCTCACTGACAGTCGGCAGGTGGACTAACGCCGAATGACGACTCTCGCTGACAGTCGGCAAGAAAGCCAACGCCGAATGACGACTCTCGCTGACAGTCGGCTGTAAAACTGACGCCAAGTGCCGACTCTCACTGACAGTCGGCAGGTGAACTAACGCCATATGCCGATCCTCGCTAACAATCGGCAGGTGAACCACCACCGAATGACGACTCTCGCTAACAATCGGCAGGAAAACCACCACCGAATGACGACTCTCAACAACAGTTGGCAGAGAAACTAGCACCGAATGACGACTCTCGCTAACAGTCGGCAGGAGATCCACCGCCGAATGACGACTCTAGCTAACAGTCGGCAGGGAATCCACCGCCGAATGACGACTCTCAACAACAGTCGGCAGGGAAACCACCACCGAATGACGACTCTTTTATCTAATCGTCGCGACACGCAGTGAGCGACACCTTTATCTTTTGGCACATGGCGCATCGCCACACGTCATCCCCCTAATACATTCTCCAGAACGATGCCACCCAGACCATCGCTAACCCCCACAAAAAAACAGAAAGCCCATCTCGCGATGACTCCCTGGCATTATATAAACTCTATCCAATTAAACCTTAGGCTTGCACTCTGAGTGCAAGCCTAAGATCCAAGCCTAAAACCAAACCAAGAACTTAAATATCGTTTTTAATCGTTGACAACTTCGCTACGATAAACGGCGTAATCATGCTTGTAATCACCACTGCCATCAACGTTTGAGACGCAGCTGAAACAACATACTCACTCAACATATCTGGATAAATTGCGCCAAGAATACCGGCAGTAGACACTGATAAACCAGCTACAGTGATAAATGACGCGCCAACTGATCCATCATTCTTCAGAATATTTTTGTCGATGAAAATCATCGACAAGTTCACAATGAAGAACACAACTGTCACAATCACACCACCAACACCAGCCTTCAACGCCTCAACTAAATTCAAACCGTAACCTAAGTTCCACCCCATCAAAACGGTCAAAGCAGGTAAAGCGGGCATAAATAACCCTCTGAAGTTTGGATCAAGGTTACCAAACACCACACCCGCAGCCATAGGAATAACCGTACTAATCGTTGGCATCCAATCCATACCGCCTCCACCAGCGATACCATAAACAATCATCGGAACAGCAGCAATACTGAACAAACCAGTCAAACCATAGACAGCAGTATCATCCTCCGTACCATATTGTTGCATCAGCGATAAATAAACCGCCGGATTAATCGAACAAATAACAATTGTGAACGCCAAAGCACTCACACCGAAAATACCAACTTGCCCGAAAAAATGAATAAATAATAAGCTCAAAATCACACCCGTAATAAATTTAACAAGCAACAACACACCTTGACGCTTCAACGCATAACTAATCTTACTCAAGTCAATCCCAGTCCCCGAACAGAAACAAATCGCACCAATAATGCCATTCGTCCCTAGCCCACCAAAAATGTGCTGAGTCAAACCACCAATCTCAAAAAAATTAGGCGCAATCGTATAAATCAACGCACTCATCAACATCGGCACCAAAAACGTCCCCGCCGGCACACGCTTAATCGCATTCAACATCTTACAAAACCTCAACTTTCAAATCAATTTACCCTATCATAGCATAATCACGCCCAGACAACTAACACCCCTTTGGCCAAAATATAACCTTACATTTGTGAGAAAAAGCTAATTGACAGCGTTTCCGGCCAACTTCGCACGAAAACAACGCCCCTGAAACCGCCAGTCACTCTCTATCTCCTCCTCCACCACGCAAAAAATCCTGCTCATTTTTTCTAATAGAAAAATCAAGCAGGTCCAAAAATATTTAATTCTAAACTATTTCTTCAACAAGACCATCGCTTGTTCTAAAACTTTCTTGCCATCCAAATTGGCATAGTTGTCTTTGTCGATTAACTTATATGGAACACGATTGTAATTTAAGTAGTCTTTTAAACGATGAATCTCATATTCGGACTGGGGTCCGATTAAAAGGGCATCAATCATCTCACGCTTTAGAATATCTTCTGCAGTAATCGCTGGGGCGGAATAAATATGCACATCCAACTCTTGCTCTAGAGCAGCATCTTTCATATTCTTGACTAACAAACCGGTCGAAATCCCCGCAGAACAGATCAGTAAAATCGTTTTAGCTTCCTTATTCATCAACTTTCACTATCCTTTTTTACGTTTATTATATTGATCAATCACGACTGCAAGTAATAGAATTAAACCACGAATCGCTTGTTGTAAGTCGATCCCTACACCAAGAATAGACATTCCGTTGTTCAAGACCCCAATAATTAAACCACCAACTAGTGCACCAACAATCGTACCAATACCACCAGAAGTTGAGGCACCACCAAAGTAAACAGCTGATAAAGCATCTAGTTCAATCCCATTACCCGCTTGAGGTGTTGCTGCATTTAATCTTGCTGCCAAAATCATACCAGCTAACGCTGCGAGCACACCCATGTTAACAAATACCCAGAAAGTTACTTTCTTCGTTTTAACTCCAGATAATTCAGCAGATTTATAATTACCACCTGTCGCATAAATATGGCGTCCCATTACTGTACGGTTGGTTACGAACGTATAACCTCCAGCTAATATAGCGATTAAAATCATCACAAATGGAAATCCATTATGTTGCGAGAAGATATAAGTAACCCCTAAAATCGTTACAACTAAAACTGCTAACTTCCCAAAGAAAGAAGTGGTTGTTTCAACCTTTAATAAGTTAGCTTTCTTTTTATTTCTTGACGTCACCATAATTGCCACTAATAAGATAGCTACCGCACCACCAATTAATAATGAGGTCATATGTAACTCGCCCTCACCCATACTTGGTAAATAACCTGAGCTCAAGAAATTAAACATTTCAGGATAATTCGCAATCGATGTTCCCTTTAATGTATATTGAGTTAAGCCACGGAACAATAGTAAACCAGCCAACGTTACAATAAAGGCTGGAATCTTCACATAGGCAATCCAGAAACCTTGCCAAGCTCCGATTAATCCACCAATCAGTAAACAAATTGGTACAACTAGCCAAGGGCTTAACTCTTGTTGAATCATCAAGATAGCTGAAATCGCACCGACAAAAGCCATCACGGATCCTACCGAAAGGTCAACATGCCCCAGAAGAACCACCATCAACATCCCAATTGCTAAGACAAGTATGTGACTATTTTGTAAAACTAAGTTTGTTACGTTAACAGGTCTCAAAAGAATTCCGTTGGTTAGGTATTGAAAAATTAACAATGTGACAATTAAAATAATGATCATACTGTATTTCTCAAAGATTTTCCTTAACATTTCGCTCGCTTTATTCGTGTTTTTTTCACTCATTATTTCCACCTCTTAAACTAGTCATCTTGGCCATTAATATCTCTTGATTGGCGTCCTCGCGTAATACTTCGCCCGTGATTTTACCTTCGTTCATTGTATAAATTCGATCACACATGCCCAATATTTCAGGTAACTCCGATGAAATAATACATACCGCTTTCCCTTCTTGTGACATTTCTTCAATAATTGAATAAATTTCATACTTTGCCCCAACGTCGATACCACGTGTTGGCTCATCTAAAAATAAAACCTCAGGTTCAGTGAACAGCCATTTACTAATAACAACCTTCTGTTGGTTACCTCCACTTAGACTGGTTACTCTGTTTTCAACATCGTTGGTTTTAATGTTCACGCGCTTACGGTAACTTTCAGCCACCTGAACTTCTTTATCAAAATCAATCACGCCATTTTTAGCCGTTGCTTTTAAATTCGATAGACTAATGTTATTTTTAATCGACATTAATAAATCTAATCCCAAATCCTTACGGTCTTCTGATACATAAGCTAAGCCATTATCTATCGCTTCACTCACATCATTAGCTGTGATGACATTGCCGTTCATGTACATTGAGCCTGTAATATTTGAGCCATAACTTTTTCCAAACATACTCATCGCAAATTCTGTACGCCCTGCACCCATTAGACCAGCAATCCCGACAATTTCACCTTTACGGATATTGAAATTAGCCGAATCAATCATTACTTTCGATTTATCACTGGGATGATGAACCGTCCAATCCTTAACTTCAAATAACATATCACCTATATTGGGATTTCTATCTGGGTAACGGTTGGTTAATTCACGCCCAACCATGCCCTTTACAATAATATTTTCATCAATGTTTTTGTCTTTATTATCTAAGGTTTGAATCGTTTTACCATCACGTAAAATCGTGATCGAATCCGCAATTTGTGTGACTTCATTTAATTTATGCGAAATAATAATCGATGTAATCCCTTGATGTCTAAATTCTTCAAGTAAGCTGAGTAAGTTTTGACTTTCGGTTTCGTTTAACGAGGCTGTTGGTTCATCTAAAATTAATAATTTAACCGTTTTCGAGAAGGCTTTCGCAATCTCTACTAATTGTTGTTGCCCTACACTAATATCTGAAATAATCGTGTTAGGATCAATATGTAAGCCGACTGTTTTTAATAAGTTAACCGCTTTCAAGTCGGTCGCATTCCAATCAATAATGCCGCGATTGGCTTGTTCATTACCTAGGAATATGTTCTCTTTAATAGATAAATAAGGACTTAAAGCTAATTCTTGGTGAATGATGACGATACCTTCAGCCTCGCTATCATTCATGTTCTTAAATTTCATTTCTTCATTATTATAATAAATATTGCCATCATAATTGCCATAGGCGTATAAGCCACTCAAGACTTTCATTAGAGTTGATTTACCAGCCCCATTTTCACCACAAATACTATGAATTTCCCCACGCTTCACTCTCAAATTAACATCATCAAGTGCTTTTACTCCAGAGAAGTCTTTTGTAATATTCTTCATCTCTAAGATATAATCTGCCATAACTGCCTCCTTATAAAAAAAGGTATCCTAATAAATATTTTATTAGGATACCGAAAATGTTCTAGCGTGCTTCAATACCTAAATCTTCTGGCGTGTAGTAACCTGTTTTTTCAATTAATTCATCATAGTAGTTTTCTAAGTCTACCGAGATTGGTTCTGCCATATAAGTCGGCACAACTTTAGATCCGTTATCATACGTTTCAGTATCATTCACTTCAACTTCGTTACCATTTTCTAAGGCTTCAATCATACCTGCAGTGATAATACCTAACTCTTGAGTATTCTTGAAGATTGTTTGCGTTTGTTCACCTTTGATAATTGATTGTAAACCGGCCACAGTAGCATCTTGACCAGTAATTACTGGAAGAGGTAGTTCATCTGAACCGTAACCGATGCCTTTAAGTGATGAAATTACCCCTAAACTAATTGGATCATATGGTGATAAAACGGCGTCTAATTGTTGATCTGTATAGTTAGCACTTAGTAAGTTATCCATACGCGTTTGCGCTGTTGAACCATCCCAACGTAATGTGGCGATTTGGTTAAACTCAGTTTGTCCTGATGGAATTACAAGTTGTCCGCTATCGATATATTGCTGAAACACTGACATTACACCTTCAAAGTTGATAACTGCATTGTTATCATCTGGTGATCCACCAAACAACTCAATGTTGAAAGGTCCATTACCATCTTGCAAGCCTAAAGCATTTTCAATATAACTTGCCCCGATTACCCCAACTTGAAAGTTATCAAACGTTACATAGTAATCGACATGCTCAGTGTTCATTAACAAACGGTCATAAGCGATTACTGTGATCCCTTGCTCTCCTGCTTGTTTCAACACTTCCGTTAAAGCTGACCCATCGATAGACGCAATAACAAGGTAGTCTACGCCTAAAGTAATCATGTTTTCAATTTGTGCTACCTGGTTCGACACATTGTCTTCACCATATTGTAGTGTTGATTCATAACCTAACTCTTCTAATTTCTCAACTAAGAAATTACCATCTCCAATCCAACGTTCAGCGGATTGTGTTGGCATCGAAATGCCAACAAATGGCGCATCATCTTGTGCATAGGCTGTAGGTAACACAATAGTTGTAGCTGCTAATGCTGCTAAAGTAAATTTGACTAATTTTTTCATTGTTTTTTTCATGATTTTCCTCCTGAATGTTAGCCTAAAGGCTAATGTACTTAATTAACTGAACCACTACTGACACCTTTTTTAACAATTTGACTCACAATCACACGCGGTGATTACTCACTTGCGTCTCCTTCAAGCATCAATCGGCATACCACCGGTAAGTTAGTCTACCAACCTTTGATGCAACTTTCCTACACTTGAAGCATAAATGACAGTAACAACCATTGTTTACTAATTAATTAACACATATTCTAAATTGAACATTTTAGCTAAATCAATCATTTGACGACTGTCTGCATCTAAGGATACTACCGTGTGATGTCCACCGCCTTCCTCGATCCATTTGGTAACACCGGTATGGAAATCAGGTTTAACTTTCCACATAACGCGCGCCACTGGTAACTTCGGTGCTGGCGTTTCTGGTGTGAACAATTCGACATCATTAATTAACAGTTTATAGTGAGTGCCGAAATCTGCCATAGAAATAACCACGCCTTCGCCTGCTTTACCATCAAACACTAAGCGCGCTGGGTCTTCTTTACCACCGATACCTAAAGGCTCTACCTTAACGACTGGTTTATTGACCGCTAGACATGGATCCACTTCTAACATATGCGATTGTAGAATCGATTCGTGGCCTGCTGCTAGCTCGTAAGTATAATCTTCCATGAAACCAGTATTTTTGTTTAAAGTCATCACCTTTACTAAACGATCAAGGGCAGCGGTTTTCCAGTCACCTTCACCGGCAAAGCCATAACCTTTAGCCATTAAACGTTGGACCGCTAGACCTGGCAATTGTTTCATTCCATGTAAGTCTTCAAAGTTTGACGTGAAGGCATTATAGCCCCCAGCTTCTAAGAAGCGCTCTAAGCCGATTTCAATTTTCAGTTGCTCTTTGACGCTGGCTGTAAAATGCTCTTCGCTGTTTTGGCCCATGTCAAAGTCGTATAGGTCTTTGATTTCTGCGTATAGGCTGTCGATTTCATCTGTTGTGACTTTCGCCATTTCAGCGACTAAATCTCCGATACCAAAGTAGTCGACTGTCCAACCAAATTGAATGGCTGCTTCAACTTTATCTCCTTCAGTTACCGCAACATTACGCATATTATCGCCGAAACGTGCTACTTTAATTGAATGGCTGGCAATATAAGCATTGGCCACTTTCATCCATTTAGCTAATTCCGTTTTCGTGCGTTCTGTCTCCCAGTAACCTACGAGTACTTTATTGTTTTTCTTCAAACGCGCATTGATAAAACCATATTCACGGTCACCATGCGCTGCTTGGTTTAAGTTCATAAAGTCCATGTCCATTGTGTCCCATGGAATACTTTGATTAAATTGCGTTGCCAAATGTAGTAATGGCTTATGCAATAACTTCATTCCTTGAATCCACATTTTAGCAGGTGAGAAAGTATGCATCCAAGTGATGACACCTGAAACGTCATCTTGGTAGTTCGCTTCCTTCATTAACGTTGTGATTTCATCGGCTGTTTTCACCGTGTCTTTCAACACAATCTCGAAAGGTGCTGATTGATTTAACCCTTCTACAATTGCTTTGGCGTTATCGCTTACTTGCTTCAGCGTTTCTTCACCATATAAATGCTGGCTGCCGACAACAAACCAGAATACTTTTTTAGATTCCTGCATAATAGCCTCCTATTTTCCTTGCCCGTAATAGGCATTTTTTCCATGCTTACGTAAGTAGTGCTTGTCGAGTACGGCTTGTGGAAGCACGCTTGATAATGGATTAATTGACTTAGCGTAGTAGTTCATACGACAAACCTCTTCTAAGACGACCGAATTCATGACGGCCTCTTCTGGCGTTTTGCCCCACGTGAAGGGACCGTGCCCTTTTAATAATACCGCTGGTATGGCCATCGGGTCGATGTCACGTGCTTTAAATGTTTCGACAATGACATGACCTGTTTCTTTTTCATATGCGCGATCAACTTCTTCTTCTGTTAAAAAGCGAGCGCAAGGTATATCTCCGTAAAAGGTATCCGCATGTGTTGTTCCTAAAGCCGGCACATCCACACCGGCTTGAGCCCAACTAGTCGCCCAAGGTGAATGCGTATGAACAATGCCTCCGATTTCTGGAAAGGCTTTGTATAATGCCACGTGGGTGGCTGTATCCGATGAAGGGTTCATGTCGCCTTCGACTTTATTGCCGTCGAAATCAATCACAACCATATCTTCGTAAGTCATTGTTTTATAATCAACGCCACTGGGTTTAATGACAATCAATTCTTTTGCGCGATCGACTGCACTGACATTGCCCCAAGTAAATTTAACGAGGCCATGTTTTGGCAATTCGAGGTTCGCATCAAACACTTGTTTTTTTAGTTTCTCTAACATAATGTCTCCTTATAAATACTTGGCTGCCGTTTGTTGTAAAGGCAAAGCTTTCTCAAAGGCATCAATATAATCAACATAAGCTTTTGTGTCGGCTATATCGACTGCGACGGTGACTGACTGAGCGGTTTGGAAGACTTCTTGATTTAAGTAAGCGGCTAAGTCTAACTTGCCGTTTGCGTGCAGGTAAGCAGCTAGAACTGCCATTCCCCAAGCGCCCCCTTCACCAGCTGTTTCCATAACGGTTACCGACGACTGCATAACTGAGGCGAGGACTTTCTGGGCGATCAATGGGGTTTTGAAAATCCCACCATGAGCGACCGTATTTGAAATTTGAATGTTTTCTTTTTCTAGTAGAATGTTCATGCCAAATTTCATACTTGCGAAAGCTGAGTTTAAATTGGCTTGCATAAAGTTCGCAAGATTAAACCGTCCGTTTGGATTTCTGACTAACATTGGACGTCCATGTTCAACTTGGACACTGTTTTCACCTGAGTGGAAACCATAAATGACCATTTGACCGGCATCTGCGTCGGCTTCTTGTGACTTGTTGAATAGTTTTTCGTAAAGATCGTTCGTTGAGACTTCGACGCCCATCGTTTCGAAAACTTCCTCAAACATCGACAACCAATAATTGATTTCTGACGTACAGTTGTTAATGTGGACCATCGCGACATCTGCACCGGCTGGTGTGGTCACGATATCTATCTCTGGGTAAACCGCTTTCAGTTCTTTGTCTAGAACAACCATCGCGAAAGCCGATGTACCCGCAGACACATTGGCAGTGCCTTCTTCTACTGCATTCGTTGCGACCATGCCTGTCCCTGCATCTCCTTCAGGAGGTGCCAGTGGAATACCTGCTTCTAATTGACCACTTGGATCCAATAGACGAGCCCCGCTTGAGGTTAACTGGCCAGCGGCTTCCCCTGCGACAAGAACTTTTGGCAAAATAGCTTCGATATTTAGGGTATAACCCAGTTGAGAGATAGTTTGATTAAAAGCTGTTAACATATCGCGTTTGTATTGCTTGCTTTGACTGTCGATTGGGAACATGCCTGAAGCATCACCTATTCCGAGAACACGTTTGCCCGTTAGCTTCCAATGAACGTAACCTGCTAGGGTAGTTAATTGGTCGATGTCTACGACATGCCTTTCCTTATCTAGCATGGCTTGATAAAGATGGGCCACGCTCCAACGGTGTGGAATATTAAAGCTAAATAATTCTGATAAGACTTTCGTTGCTTGATCCGTGTTACCATTACGCCAAGTTCTAAAAGGTACTAGTAACTCGCCTGATTTATCTAAGGCAATGTAACCATGCATCATGGCACTAAAGCCTAATGAACCAAAGCCAGTTAAGTCATGTTGGTATTGTTCTTTGACTGCTGCTTTAAGTTGAGCGTAGGCTTCTTGAAGTTTTTGCCAAATCAAGTCTTCGCCGTATGTCCAAAAACCTGCGTCACTTAATTCGTTTTCCCATTGAGACTCACCACTTGCTATGACCTGAAACTTCTTATTAATCAGTACTGCTTTCACTCGTGTCGAGCCTAGTTCAATCCCTAAACTAGTTTCTCGATTAGCGAGTATTTGTTTCATTGCTTCTTTCGTCATCTTCTCACCTCGTGTATAGCGCTTTCATTTACAATTAGAATATACCATACACATCTCTTGTTAGCAAGAGAATTCATACGGACATCTTCAGATTGATTTTAGGTTTAGCGTTCGGCTAGCCAAGTGGTAAATAGCGATAAACAGGATGATACCAACTGTTGTCGGGTTATTAACCCAGAAACTTGTTCGCCTTATTTTGTCCGAAGGGTTGGTCCTTTGTTTACTTTGACCTAACAAGTTTCGTAGACTTGTCGTTTAACGCAGCGTACAAGTTGCATAAAAAAACACCTCTTGTTATAGAGGTGTGGGGGAATTGTCGCGAACCGATTCTTTCTCGACGATGCGGGGGGCAAAGAGCATCTGGTTACTTTCTTTGACTTTGCCGCGAATGGCTGCGACGATCCAGCGGGCGGCTTCGATGCCGAGTTTTTCTTTGGGGTGGCTGACGCTCGTGATCGGCGGGTTGAAGTTATCGCTGAGGGTCGAGTCGTCGTGGCTGACCAAGGAAATGTCGTCGGGTATTTGAATGCCTTTAGCGTTCAGGTAGTTGCCGACTTCCAGCGCAATTTCGTCGTTATAAGTCAGCACAGCGGTGTATTGCGCGAAGTCCGTCTGGTCCAGTTTGGCCTTTAGGTTAGCTTTGTCTTCGGTTTCGTAGGTAATTATCGCATCATTGGCGAAGCTCAGCTGGTGTTTGGCGAAAGCCTTCACGTAGCCTTTCAGACGGTATTTGCCTTGTTTGTCGTCAATTTTCATGATTGCTAGTATTTTATGGTGGCCTCTTTCAATTAGGTAGTCCGTCGCGATATATCCAGCGCGTTCGTCATTGACGCCGACCGAGTTGGTGTCGAATTCGCTATAAGTCGAGTTGAGCATCACAAAGGGAATTCCTTTGGCATTCAAGTCCAGATACAAGTTCGTATTAGGGTTGAAGTAGCTGCTTTTGGTCGGCTCGATAATTAGGCCGTCAACGTTATTGCTGATCATTTTCTTCAGTGCGCTTTCCTCATCTGCATAATTGTTATGAGTGCTGGCTATCAATAGGCCAATATTTTCTTTGTTCAGTTCTTTTTCAATCCCGCGGATAATCGACGGGAAGATGTAGTCTGATAAATAGGTTGTGATAACCCCCACTAGTAGTGGTTTGGCGTCCGGGCCTTGGTGCTGCGTTTCGTCATAGGCCACATAGGTGCCAGAGCCCTTTTCTTTTCTCACGTATCGCTCCTTCACCAGTAGTGAGATCGCTTCGCGTATCGTGTGACGGCTGACGTCATACAGTTTGGTCAGCTCGTTTTCCGAGGGGATGGCTTCGCCATATTTATAGTGTCCCTCTTCGATTTGTTTTTTCAGTTTATTCGCAATAAATACATATTTTATTACGCCATCTTCAAACATAACACACCTCCTAACTCTTAGTATCTTGGGATTGAGTAAATGAGTTCGCATACTTTAGATGATAATTGAAGCTTTAATAAAACTCAAACGAAAGTTCAGGCTTTTATGCCCGATATGCCAATAATCATAGCACACGCCAACCCTCCTGACAAAATATTTCTTTTCGGTAGCTGGCGAAAAGTCCCGATGGTGCTTGTCATGTTGTGCGTAAACGTGGCGTAGACGTGGCGTAGGGTAATCGAACCTCGCCGGTTAGAATGGTTTTAAGTGTAATTGTTCTATTCAGATTTTGAGTGGACACGTTAAACTTTTAATGGTCCCACTCATGTCGCGCGTGGCGAGTGGGATAATTAGAATCTTGCATAAGACCACAAGCCCATAAGGTGTCACTTCACTATCGTTGCGTGACAATTTTACAAGACCAAGGCTCTTTATTTAATCGTCCGAAGAGTAACTTCGGACACCTTTATCTTGTCATGCAAGAACTGGTTGATCACAAGCTTGTGAATGGAACATACGCTGGGCTTACAATCCTGTCATATAGCTTAAGTTGTGCTGGTTGAATCAAGATATCTTGGTTCGTTTGACGCAGGAATACAGAAATCTTCAGCCGTGCGTGTGGCGAACAAAGATTTCTTCAGTCGTCAGGGTCACGAGCAAAGTTTTCTTCGCTCGTCAGAGTCACGACCAAAGTTTTCTTCGCTCGTCAGAGTCACGACCAACGTTTTCTTCGCTCGTCAGAGTCACGAACAAAGATTTCTTCGCTCGTGCGAGTCACGAACAAAGTTTTCTTCGCTCGTCAATGCCACGAACAAAGTTTTCTTCGCTCGTCAGGGCCACGAACAAAGTTTTCTTCGCTCGTCAGGGCCACGAACAAAGATTTCTTCGCTCGTCAGAGTCACGAGCAAAGTTTTCTTTGCTCGTCAGGGCCACGACCAAAGTTTTCTTCGCTCGTCAGAGTCACGAGCAAAGTTTTCTTCGCTCGTCAAAGTCACGAACAAAGTTTTCTTCGCTCGTCAAAGTCACGACCAAAGTTTTCTTCGCTCGTCAGAGCCACGACCAAAGTTTTCTTCGCTCGTCAAAGCCACGAACAAAGTTTTCTTCGCTCGTCAGAGCCACGACCAAAGTTTTCTTCGCTCGTCAAAGTCACGACCAAAGTTTTCTTCGCTCGTCAAAGTCACGACCAAAGTTTTCTTCAGTCGTGACTAGGTATGAGCGAGAAAACTGTCTAATTCTTCCATATTATGCCTTTCAACTAGACATTCTTTAGTTAAATCGTCGCGAATATCATGAGCGACACCTTTATGTTTTATGAAGAAAAAGAGTGACCCTGCAGAATATGCGCGCGCCCCCTGATAGACAGAAAGACTTCGCTCGGATAAGGAGCGGAGTCTTTCTGTTGGGTTTAGTCTAGCCTTTTGTAGAGTTCCATCATTTCTATGGCCACTTCACGCATCGCCATGCCGGTCATCAAGTGGTCTTGGGCGTGAACCATGAGAATGTCCATGGTGATGTCCTCGCCAGCCGCAAAGGCCTGCAAGAACTCGGTTTGCGCTTGGTGAGCAGACACGAAGCTGTCACTGGCTGCGGTGAGTTTGGCTTGGGCCGCTTCAAAGTCACCATTGCGCATTAAGCCATAAGCTTCCTGGGTCAAGGCGCGACCTTCTCCACTGGATAGTATAATTTGAAAGGCAGCTTCTTGTAGTTTCTTAGCATCCATATCATTGACACTCCTTTTTTAGTTTAAGCCTGACTGTTTATTAATCATATTTTGACAGGGGCATTGTTCTCGATTACTTTCTTGTACCAGTAGAAACTGTCTTTCTTGTAACGCGCCAGTTCCTTTTGGTCGGTTTCATCGCGGTCGACGTAAACAAAACCGTAACGTTTCTGGTAGCCGTTCAACCAGCTCAAGAGGTCCGTGAAACTCCATGTACAGTAGCCGATGACGTCAACGCCGTCAGTAATCGCTTCTTGGATCGCGATCAAGTGGGTGTTGATGTAACGAATGCGGTAGTCGTCGTGAATCGCCAGGTCGTCTTCCAGTGTGTCGTACTCGCCTAGGCCGTTTTCTGTAATCAGGATGGGTAGGTCATAACGCGATTGAATACGACGCAAGGCAATACGCAGTCCCGTTGGGTCGATGTCCCAGTCCCAGTTCGTTTGTTCAACTTTAGCATTGTGGACCTGTTTGTACATGCCAGGAATACCACTTTCAGAAGATGAGCCTTTCTCACCACTATAGTTGGCTTTACCTGCACCAACACCGTCGTGCGGGTTGTGGGCAACTGTATTCGTTTGATAATAGTTTAAGCCCATAAAGTCAGGCGTCCCCTCTTTTAACAGAGCTGTATCAGCTTCAGTCATTTCAGGTAAGGCGTCAATCGATGCTAAGAATTTGAGGGCAACTTTTGGATATTCTCCCCGCGTGTAAACGTCCATCCATAGGTGCTCGTTCATTTCGCGGTTGTTTTCCGCGGCCAATTGATTCAATGGATCAGAGTCGAGCGCGTAAGTAGGTGAGTAAGCATAGCTTGGCCCAATTTTCCCTTCGATACCTAATTCACGGAAACGTTTGATGGTCGCCGCATTGGCTAGGAATGCATGGTGGTTGGCCGTATACATGCGTTTTGGATCCGACACATTTGGTGGATGGACCGCCATCATGTAGCCGTGTGAAGTAAAGACGTTCTGCTCGTTTAAGCTGACCCAATATTTGACACGTCCGTTGAAACGTTTAAATAAGACTTCTGAATAGTCAGTAAAGTCTTCAACAATTTGGCGGTCTTCCCAGCCTTGGTATTTCTCTTGCAAGGCTGCTGGTAAATCCCAGTGATAAATTGTCACAACAGGTTCGATGTCGTGAGCAAGCAATTCATCAATCAGGTCATCGTAAAATTGTAGACCAGCTTCGTTGACTTCGCCCGTTCCCTTAGGCAAAACACGGCTCCAAGCCACTGAGAAACGGTAAGCTTTCAAGCCAGCTTCTGCCATCAAAGCAACGTCTTCTTTATAACGATTGTAGTGATCCACTGCCACTTCTCCATTTGAGCCTTTAAATGTTTTCCCTGGAATTTTTACGTAATCATCCCATACGGATGGACCTTTGCCGTCGGCGTCCCAGGCTCCTTCAATTTGGTAGGCAGCCGAAGCGGATCCCCACAGGAAATCCTGTGGAAATTCTGATAATTTTTTATGATACATAGTGACACTCCTTATGATAGTAGTCGTTTTCAAGTAGTTAGATAATCCTTAGGCAAAATAGAGCTTTATTTTGACCCCTGTTTGACCGGGCCCGTCTGAGCGATTTTATTGAACTCAGCGCTTTGTAAAGTCGCCCTAATACCTCAGACTTGGCACGAAAAATTGCGCCTGATCTTTGTGATAACGTAGAACTGAATAGTTAAACGGTTCGCCATTATGCAAGTAGTAAATACTCTCCGTCAATAAAGTCGCATCATTCTCATGTTGATTCAACAATGGTGCGTGTTCCTTCGATAAATTACTGATACGAAAATAAATATCCGCGAAACCAAATGACAACTTCAAATCTTCCTGCAAATAAGTAAACACCGACGCCCGCCCGATTTCTTCATTCAAGTACAAGACATGACGCTTGCTGTAATAGGATTCTTCCAAGCAGTAAGGCAAGCCCTGAATCAATCGCTGACGCTTCAAACAGTACACATCCTCTTCCGGCGACAACTTCAACAGTTCCTGCAACTTCTCGTCAGCCTTCAGCGTTTCTAACGACAAGACTTCCGCCTGCAAATCAAAACCAGCCAAATCGTTCGCAAAGCCTTCAGCACCGGTCAAATTAATGAAACCTGGCCTTTGTGATTGCCTAACGAAAATCCCACTGCCACGTACTTGATAAATTAAACCCTTGATCTCCAATACCTCAAGCGCCTTAATGATTGTCGTCTTACTAACCTCAAATTGCTCAGTCAACCGATCAAGAATCGGTAGCTTATCCCCTTGTTGCAGTTGTTCATCCTTAATAAAGACCTCAATCTGCTTCGCCACTTGCTCGTATTTCAACATAATTCCACCCCCTACACAATATGATTTCTATACTTATGGTGATCGCTTGTGGCGTTTGTTAACTTACCATTTTATTATACACATACAATAATAGTTTGTACATATAACTTTAACAAGGGGAGATAATGCAAAAAAATGTTCGCTTCTTTTAAAGGGCTTGCGCTTTTAAAGGGCTTGCGCTTTACCAAAGTTAAACTGAGCCGGTTGACGTGCTTATTTTCCCCTTTGTGTGAAAATTTCATCAATTTTCGTGCGTTTATGCACTACTCATAAATATCCAATTAAATAGATGCCACACTGAATGTAAATAACATTTATTAAAGGAGTCAGATATGAGAAGAAGTATTTCTCGTAGAGATTATCATTCGACTGGTGCTAAAATCATGCGAAAGCTAAAAGGTAAAGGTTGGGTCGCCGCTTCAACTGGTTTAGCGGTGTTAACGGGTCTTTCTGTAGCAGTTTCACCCATCCAGGCTGCAAGTCCTCAAGCCGTTGAAAGCGTACTAAAGTCAGTATTGTCCTCAGACTTTGAAGAAAAGTCGGCCTTAGTAGAAAATGAGGCCATCAAGGAAGAAAGTAGTAAAGCCTTAGACAAGGTTACTAACAAATGGACGGCTAATTCTGTGGAGGATATTAGATCAGAAATCCAACGTCAAAAAGATGCCGGCTTAGATGCTTATGTCATTCAATGGGGAGACACTTTAAGTATACTTGCTGCCGCAACGGATCAGGATACTGTCCTTCTTGGAAATTTAAATGGCATCACCAATCGAGATTTTATTATTACGGGTGATATTCTAAGTGGTATTCTAGAAGTGGAAATCCTACCAACAGCTAGTCAGACACCCGTTCAAAATGTCGTAGTTGCTCCAAAGGCGCCGAATCAAGTTGAACAACCAGCTAAACCTGTTGTTCCAACAACACCGGTGACACCTGAAACTCCTGTCGTGCCTGAGAAACCAACTGTTCCAAGTGAACCAGCGGAACCTGACACTCCAGAAGTGCTTGCAGAACCAAGTGTACCTGAAGCTCAGGTATACGTGGATGAGGTTATTCAGGAACATACTGTAGAAGACGCCACACACACAGTCCTTTCTGAAGAAATTCTTTACGGCGGTGAGTCTGGTGAAGAAATCACCACAGTTGCTGGCGAACGTTACATTCTCTCAACTGATACAGTAGAAATCAGTCGAGACATCAAAGAAGAAGAAACTACAACAGAAACCTATACAGAAGAAATACCGGAAATCTTCGAAGGTGAAACAGAAGTTCAAGTTGGTGATGATGAAAACGGTGAGCCAATTTATGAACAACAATTCGTAAAAGAAGCAACTGGAAACATGCTTACAATTGAACACACTAGAGAAGTGGTTGTTTCCCCTGCATCAACTACCGTTGTATCACAAACAACGACTATTTACGGACTTCCTTTCAATGTCATCACTCAATACGACAACACTTTAGAAGTTGGAACGCAAGAAGTGATACAAGAAGGCATTGAGGGTCAACTATCATCACTCTCCACCAAGACAACAGTCAATGATGTAGTAACTGAAACTTCATCAGCAACTGAAACAACTTTAGTCTCCCCTCAAGATAAAATCATTAAAGTTGGTACGAAAGAAGTTATTGGAAGCAAAAAAATCGTTCTAAATAGTACGGTGACTACACGAGGATTAATCCATCGAACAGATCCTACTCTTTATGAAGATGAAGGTTCGACAATCGAAGGTCAAGATGGCTTTGTTAAGACAACCGTTGAAATTGTAACGATAGGTGAAGAAACGACTGAAACGATTATAGATGAAGAAACACAAGAAGCAGTTTCTGATATTAAAATTATCGGAACTAAACCAATTGTTACAACAGAAAAAATAACCGTTGAGCGCCCGATTGCTTTCGAAACTGAATACAAAGAATTCCCAGGTTCAGATAAAACGGAAACGATTCTTCAAAAAGGTGTCAACGGATTAGCTATTGATACTTATTTAGTCACTTATACTAAAGGCATCGAAGATAAACGTGAGCTACTTAATAGTGAAGTTTCTCTGAAACCGATTACTGAAATTATCCAAATCGGTTCGGTTACTTCTGAGGTATACCGTAAAGAACTGGCTGTAGAAGAAAAAGTCATCGCACCTGAAGTGTATTATAATTACAATCCAGATTTAACTAGTGATGTTCCTGTAACTACACGCGAAGGTGTTGATGGTTTAGTAAACTATCACTACGAAATTTCTTATAATAATGCAGGCGAAGAAATTGGACGAATTCTAATTGGCGAAGAGAAGATAACTGAGGCTTTACCAAAATTAGTTGAAGTAGGAAGTAATCTAGTTGAAATAAAAACTAGCGTTAGACCTACTCAAACCACTGATGCCTATAATATCTTGTTCCATAGAAGGTTAAGTTTAACGGAAAGCTTTAAAATTACCCCTGACATGATGAGTGACTTCATTGAAATTATCGAAGATTCATCATTGTCAACGGGAGAAATTGTGGTAGTTGATGAGGGGTCTCTCGGGTTGACTCAGTTTAGTGTAGCTTACTACAATGGACAACCTTTATTCATAGAAGATAATCATGCAACTGAAATTGAACAACCAAGGAAAAAAATTATAAGAGTCGGAACGAATGCCAATTCTTTTGCAGAAGATGTGGTTAATCCAAATTCTATTAAATGGATGGGAGTCGAGATTAAAGATTATCAATATGATCAAGACGGCAATACGGTATATGATGAGACTGGCGAGCCAGTATTACAAACAATCACTGTTGACATTCCCGATTTAAATCTTTATTTTAAGGAAAACGCTCGTAAATTTAGTGCAATTGACTTAACTCAAGATCAATTGAAAGCAATTGATAAGATTCTAAATGCAGGAGATTCTTCTTACAAACTTGACGAAGAATACTTGTATGGCACACATAGGTTAAAAGGAGAATATTACTCTAGTTTATTTAACAAAACATCTCATTACTTAGAATTATTTAATGTAAAACACTCCTATACCGATTTCCAAGACCAGTTTCATAACGTGAGGTTCAACGAAGATGATTTTGAACTTGAATTGGATTTAAAACCAGAGTTAATTACCACTGTATACAATCCGACAGTTAATTTTGCTTATGCTGAACCAACTTTAACTCTAATAGACAGCAAGTATGAAAAAGGGTCATTAATTGAAACATTCACGATGATTGAAGAAACTAGTATCGACCCAGGTTATACATCAATTTTAGACCCTACAAAATTTTACGAAGAGCTAACTGAATGGATTGACGGTGAATTTGGAAAACTAACTCGGACATTCGAAGTGGTTAAAAAAGATGGCATAGCATCTAGCCGTAAACTCATTGACTATGATTTAAATCCTGCTACAAATCATACTTTACTCCAAGGTATTCGAGGTGGCTTCGGACATGTCCCTAGTAAGTAACCCCTCAATTTATGCCTAAAATCTCCAAAAGAGCTGACGCCCAATGCGTCAGCTCTTTTTATTGTCATGCCAGCCCTAGTTCCTACTAAACAGACACTTTTTTAATCATTTCTAAATAACCTGCATATAAGTCACTGAAATCCGCTGCTGGATCAGGTGTCACTACACGGTAATCACCTTGGAACGTTATATTTTTTGACACCGCGATACTACCTAAAGTTTCAGCGTTTGGCAGTTTAGGCACATACAAAGTGTAGCCCAAGACATCGGCCAATAGTTGCGGCATGGCCTCGAGGCTCATGACACCACCTACAACACCTAAGGCTTCAAAGTCGACCAGTTCAGCCAACAAAGAAACGTTGTGCTTAATATTAAACATCATGCCCAGTATCACAGAATAAAGAATCGACTCGCGGCTACTGGTCCGGGTTAACTTAAACAAGTGCCCAACGGCAGACTCATCCCAAAGCGGTGCACGCTCACCGTTCAAGTAAGGTAAAAAGACCTCACGAGTATCCGGTCTTAACTCAGCAACCTGATCTAACTCTTTAAAACTACTGTTAAATATCCGATTAAGCCAGGCTAAGACATCGGCGCCGTTATTACTCGGCAAGCCCACCAAATACCTCTCGGGTTTAATATAATAAGCAAAGTTTTGATAGTCCGGGTTCAATTGGGCACTCGTATGTACCACTCGTACCGCATGGCTGGTTCCAATTGACAAGACCGCAACGTTCTTTAAATCATCGAAGACATAATTTGACGAAATGCCATCCGATGTCCCAATCGTCACAGATACCTTAACACCAGCTTCAGTAGCCCCAGCAAAAATATCCAATGCCTCACAGTTATAATCCACTTCAACCAATCTCGGTAACAAATCAGCTGTCAAATCGGTTGCCTCTAAAGATGCCTCATCCCAGGTCAAACTGTCTACATTCAATAATCCACTCGCCGCCGCATTACTCTTATCAAGTACCCACTCGCCGGTCAAACGCTGAAACAATAAGTCCTTAACCGACGCCACTTTCAAGCCCCGCACATACAATTCACGCAACTTATAATAAGGATTCATCGTATGGATTGGCGTACCAGTACGTAAATACTGCGCTCGCTTCAAGGCATCAGTCTCCGCGTGAATCACCTGAGATCCACGCTTATCGGCCCAAGTCACCAGGCCACCTGACAATTCAAAATCCACAGTCATCAGTTGCACACTGTGCATGGCTGTTGTCAGGACTATCTCCAACTCTGACATCTTAACCTTCTCCAACAACTCAGACACCGCCGCCACAATATTGCGCCAGATTTCTTCAAAGGATAACTCAAACACATCATCGGTACTCACAATATCCAAATGCGGATAGCTGAGCGTAGAATGTAATTGATACGTCTCATCAAATAAATTCACCTTAATATTTGTCGTGCCAACATCGATACTCGCAATAAAAGCTGTCAAATCCACTCACCCCTTCTGTCTTCCAATAAGTATTACTTAGCTTTCAAACCCTTTTCTTCCAAATAAGTCTTAAACCAGTGGAAAGAATCCTTCTTCAAGCGGCGCATACTTCCCTGCCCAGCATCATCACGGTCAACATAAATAAAACCATAACGCTTCGACATCTGCCCGCTCGACGAAGACACCAAATCAATCACCGACCACATCGTATAACCCAAGAGCGGAATCCCGTCCTCAGCCATCGTCTCTTCAATCACATCCAAATGTTCCTGCAAATAGGCAATTCGGTAATCATCATGAATTTTACCATCCACCGTCACCAGATCCTTGGCCCCCAGCCCATTCTCCACCAACATCAATGGCTTTTGATACCGATCCCAAATCGAATTCATCACAATTCGCAAACCTAAAGGATCAATCATCCAACCCCACTCGGAACGCTTGAGATAAGGGTTCACCACCCCACCAGCCGCATTCCCCGTATTCGTATCAACCCCCGTCGTATCCGCCTTCGACGCCCGCGACGCATAATAAGAAAAAGAAATGAAATCACACGTATACTCTTTCAACAAGTTGAAATCTGCCTCGCTACGATCCAAGACAATCCCTTCACTGGCAAAATAGTGCTCTGTCCAGCGTGGGTATTCACCGCGACCTTGGATATCTAGGAAAAAGTTATTTTCTTGGTTAGCGCGTTGGGCCACGCGAACGTCCTCAGGATTGGCACTGTATGGGTAATAGTCTCCCGCAGCCAACATCGCGCCTAATTTGGCCTGAGGGTCAATGGCGTGAAGGCGCTTCGTGATCAGCGCGCTAGCCACCATTTCATAATGAGCCGCTTGATAGATGACTTGCATGCGATTTTCATCGTCCGCAATCGTCAGCCCCGCGCCAGTGAATGGCTTATGTAGAATCATATTGATTTCATTAAAACTAATCCAGTATTTAACCTTACTTTTGAAGCGTTCGAATAAGGTCACCGCATATTTTTCATATTGGGCAATCATCTCACGACTTCTCCATGAACCAAAGGCATCCATTAAGCCCTTGGGCACATCGAAATGACAAATCGTGACAATTGGTTCAATCCCATAGTTCAATAATTCATCAATTAATTGCTCGTAAAATGCTAAACCTGCTTCATTCGGTTCGTTCTCTAAACCCGTTGGGTAAATACGTGACCAAGCAATTGAAAAGCGGTAAGCATTCAAGCCCAATTCTGCCATCAAAGCCACATCTTCTTTGTAGTGATTATAAAAATCAATTGCTTCATGCGACGGATAAAAAGCGTCTGGGCCCGCCTCTTGATAAGGCATACGACCCGATGCGATTGCGAGACGGTCTTCGCCGTGAGGTAATAAATCGATATTCGATAAGCCACGACCATCGGTTAAATAGGCCCCTTCGACTTGGTTAGCCGCACTGGCTCCTCCCCATAAAAAGTCTGTCATTTAGTTGGTCGCCTCGCTTTTCAAAGTCATATTTTGCATGAGGTCGTAAACGTCGACGAGTTCTTTGGCTAGGTCTAGAAAAGTTAAGGCCGTCATCAAGTGGTCTTGGGCATGAATCATCAAAAGCGAAATCTGCGTATGATTACCGCTGGTCTCCGCCGTTAATAGTTCGGTTTGAGAATTATGCGCTTTGTTGATTTTCAGATTGGCCTCTTTGATTTTCTCACGAGCGCCGTCGATATCTTGTTTCTTAGCCGCGTAGATGGCTTCCATCGCGCTACTTTTTGCGTCACCTGCGTTAATTTTTAAGTTCATTACTGCTAAATTGTTATCTTCCATCTGGGTCACCTATCCTTTAATTAAGTTTAATGCTTGCTGTAAAACTTTTTCACCATTCATTGTGCCATAGTCGCGTGGGTTGATGACTGCCATCGGTATTTGACGAGCACCTAGCGAATTTGATAATTTGTCTAAAAATCCATTTTTCATTTTTTTCCTCCTAATGAGTCACTCAGGAAACTTTGCACAAAATATATATATAACTTAAGTCCGACACCCAATAGTATAAATAACCACGCAAGTACTTGTATACGACGTCTGAAACAGTCATTTTCCACTTCGAAGTAAAAACCTTTGTAGGCAACTCGCATTGCCCTTACCACTTGATATTCATATTAGGCCTTGTCAGCAACCTTGTAAAGGATTTCATGAACGATTATTTTCCAATTTAAAGCGGAACATAAAGAGCACAGCTATTTAAACGCCCATTTTTTTGCCCCAATATGACTGATATTTGCCTGGTTGAATTTATGAGCGTCTGCAGGAACTAATAAGTGTCTGCAAAAAAAAAAGCAGCTCCTAAAAATCAAAGCTGCTCTTTGGGCGCGTTTTGCTCCCTAAATTTTCCCTTGATATATCCCGGCTATGGCTTGCCCCTCTTGTTTAGTTAAGGTGACGCTTGCCATGGCACCTTTTTTCATTTTGACCGTTTCACCGGTCAGTTTGTGAATCCAATTGGACAGAGTCGGTTCGTGGCCGACCACTAACAATGTCTCAGTCGCTTGAGGCAATTCTTCCAAAGCCACTGTCAGTTTTTCAAATTCACCCGTGTAAATGAATTCTTGTAGTTGCGTTCCGGATAACTTTAAGACGTCAGCTAGAGGCTGTGCCGTTTCTTGTGCCCTTAAAGCCGGGCTCGACCAAATGTGTGGCTTTTGCTTTTTCGTCGCTTGCTTCAAGTGCTCGGCCAATTTCGCTGCAGCTGCTTGACTTCGCTCCTGGCCTACTTGTGTCAAGCGACGCTCAAGATCAGGTAAATTCTCTAGTCCTGCTTCCGCAACTTCGTGACGAATAAATATAATTTCCATTGTTCTCTCATCCTTTCGATAGCTTTTTGATTTGACTCTTTAGCTTAAATCCATCTTGCGAAAAAAAGAGCGGTCCTAAATTGGACGGCTCTTAAGTAGACTTTGCATGTTAAACGTCAAGTTCGACCGTGGCATTGGTGCCTAAGTCAGTTTCAGCATCATCGATCAACAGTTTGCGAGCGATGTTAAAGGCACTCTTCACAATGCTACCCGACTCCCAATACTCAACCGATTGAACAAGCACTTTCAGTAGAATCAGCGACGGATCTTTAGCGTCGACATCGAAAATCGCCTCATATGCCTTATTCCAAAGCTCTTCTTTCTTCTCGGTGTCCTCCACCACTTCGGCGACACCTCGAATCGAAACGAAGGACTTGTTCTTGTGAACATAGCCGACGTTGACCGCCGGGTTCTCAGTGATTTCAGTCACTTTTGCTGTATCCTTCAATGTGAAAAACCATAAATCTCCGTCAAATTCGACTTCTTGAGTCATCATCGGACGTGTCTCTAAACCATCCGGTGTCACCGTTGTTAATAATGCAATATCACTATCTTTAATCAATTGACGAACTTTCTCAACATGTTCTTCACGTGTTAACTTCTTTTCTTCACTCATTTGATTGCCTCCTCAGATAATCTTGCTTTTATGTAACATTATTGCAGTTGCTTAAGCGACTGTCGCTAAAAACTCATGGCAAGCAGCTTCACATTCACGACAAGCACGGGCACACTCTTGACAGTGATCGTGATCATGCTGTTCACATTCGTCAGCACATATCTGACATGCTTTGGCGCAAGCCGCCACAATTTCAGGCAAGACTTTCGAATCTCTTTGCACGAAATCTAAAACGACACCACATAAATCGGCGCATTCTCGGTCCGAGCGAATACACTCCGCCATCATCTGTACATGATCTTCCTTCAAACAGGCATCGAAACAAAAATTACAAGCTTTCTGACATGCGGCGACTTTACTTATCAAAGTTTCTACACTCATTAACGATCGCTCCTTTTGTTTACTTTCTATCCCAAGTTTAAACCTCACACGAAGTCATTGCAAACAATACACTTTATACTATGTAAGCTTTACTGGCGAAGTTGCTTGCGTTTTCAAGAAACTCACGCAAGTCTTTTGTCCCTTATGACTAGTCAGCTCAACTAGCACCTTCATTACAAAATATTCGCATACTAGCGGTGGCGCACAAGCAAGATTTCTTACGGTCAGCGATGCTTTTACAGAACAAAGGAACCACCCAAACTCGGGTGGCTTGTCTTACTTACTTTTATAAACGCGGTCTTCAACCTCTTCTTTTAGGATGACTTTTCGAACCAGGTCGAAGGCACTCCAGACTGAATGGCGGCGGTTTAAGTTGCGCTTGTAGCCGAAGTGATATTTGCGAGCAAAAGTTTCTTGATTTTTGACTGCGATTCCTAGCCAGACGGTACCCGGTATCTCACCTTCAAGTGAACTTGGTCCTGCCACACCTGATAAAGAGACAGCAATATCAGCATTAAACAGCTTGAGTGCCTTCTCCGCCATCTCAAAGGCACATTCTGCACTAACGACACCGTAAGTTTCGATGGTTTTTTTGGTAACGCCAAGAGCAACGTGTTTGGTCGCCTCACTATAGGTCACAATTCCGCCATCTAAAATCAGACCCGCTTCAAATAAACTGGAAACTTCACTGAGGAAGGCTCCCCCTGTTAAACTTTCAGCGGCCGTTAATTTGAGCTCATTTTCTTTGAGGAGTTGGCGAACAATATTAGGCAAATTGTCCGTACCATAGCCAATAATATAATCACCAACTTGGTCTTCCACTTGCTTTTCGGCTTTCGCAATCAGCTGGTGACAAGCTTCTTGGCTGTCGGCCCGTGCTGTCAATTGGACTTCAATTTCGACATCAGATGGGTAGAGTTGAATGATTGGATTGTCCACCGTCGTGATGAGCTCACCTAGATCCTGGTGCGCTTGAGCCATCGTGAGGCCATACAGTCTGATGATTCGACTGGAGATGCATGGCTTGTCGGTTAATTTTTCGATTAATAGAGGCCGGGTGTTTTCAGTAAACATGGGTTCTAATTCGTCTGCTGGACCAGGTAATAATAAATAATTGTGCGTGTCCGTTTGATAAAACATCCCGAGCGCCAAGCCCGTCACATTGACTAAAGGAATTGAATCTAAGAGAGTTAAGGCTTGAAGTTGATTATTCTTCGGCATAATGAGACTCGAGTTTTTATGATAAGTCATGATTCGATTTTGCGTCTCTTCATCTAAAACTAAATCTTGATCCAAATGTTTGGCGATCGTCGTTTTAACGATATCGTCATCATCGGGTCCAAGACCACCGACCAAGACGATCAGTTCGGCTTGAGCTTGTGCTTCTTTAACTACTTGAAGTAGCTTGGCTTCGTCATCATGGATCATAACACTTTCTGTGATTTCAAAACCTAAAGCGGTTAATTCACGTGCGAGAAAAGCCGCATTCGTATTGGTAGCGGCACCTTCTAACAAGGCTGAACTGACTGCTATAATGATAGCTTTCATTGAGCCTCCTCCTTTCGATTGCTTTGTTGTATTTTATCATATTGCTGGAAACTAGGATAATTTGGTGCTTCAAGTGGACGATTCCCGGTCATATTCGGTCCGACGCCCCCCTTTATAAATCGCAAAGGGTTGGTGTTTTAATAAAACGAGATGTGGACGTGGTCATAATGATCGGTACCATCACCGGAGCGGAGGTCATAAGCCGTCACTCCGTAGTTATTGACGTCGTCGTCTCGGAAGACAGCGTTGTAGGCCAAACCGTTTAAGTCTGGAGCTAGCGCTACCGGTTCTTCGTATACTGCCTCGTCATATGCAGGTTCTTCGTACATTTCATCTTCCATCAATAGACTAGCCATCGTGATTAAAGGTGTAGTTTAATGGTTTTCTGCTGAAGTAAATTGCTTGAAAACTTAAATAAATACTAAATTTGTTGACAAGGTCTCCCATAGGCGGAAAACGCTTTCTAAACGGAGTCTTAGAGAGGTATAATGAGGTAACAACAGCTATTTCGAAAGGAGTCTCACAATGATAAAACGATTGATGTTGCTAGTTACTTTATCTAGCTTGATGACGTTGCCTCCCGTTTACGCTCAATCACCCGATCCGACGACCGATTTAATCAATGAAATCACTGAACTTGAACTTAACTTGAATCAAAAGAAAGCTGAATTGCGTGAGTTGCAGGCCACGACCGAAGGACTTTATACGATTGAAACGAACACAGCCACGCTCGTTTTTAGTAATTTACGGATTGATTCGGATCGCATTCTGATTGATTTGGATTATACAAATGACACGAAGGGCGTACTCGATATTATGAATGATATGTGGATGATTACGTTCGCCCGCGAAGATGACACGTCCATTAAGCAGTTGTGGATTGATAACGACATGCTACCTGATATTGAAGGCCGCGAAACGACAATCAGCAACTTGCGCCTTAAGAGTGGCGCCACCATCAAATTGACGATTGGTTTAACCGAAGAGAGTATGTACTATTATGCGGAAGATTATTTAGAAGACGAAATTATTAGTGATGAAGAAGTGGTTAGTGACGAAGTTGCCCAAAGTGTGCCGATGATTACCGACACGACCTCCCCACTCTATATCCGAGTTGATGCCTACTATAGCCCTAGCGGGAAATCTGAAGAAATCCTGATACCTTTTTCTGACTAACTCATTTTTGCCACAATAAAAAGCAGTCCCAAGCAGGCCTTTCGTTCAGGCTTTCTAAGGATTGCTTTTTTATTTTTCAGCTTGTAGCAGTGGGATTCTCCCCCTGATTATTCAGTCCGACGAACCCCCCTTTACAAATCGTAAAGGGGTGAGTGTTTTAATAAAATGAAACGTGGACGTGGTCATAATGGTTGGCAGTCACGCTTCCTCGGTCTTCCATCCATTCCCAGCCGCCAGTCCATCCACCGTAAATTTGTTGTTCCCAAATCACGTATGAGATGTTGTGAGCGCCCATGTTGTTGATGGCGTAGTTAGCGATTGCGTCACCGATATCTGAGCCGACCGGCACCATAAAGTCAACGGCAAGTCCATTACCATGGTCACCACCATCGCCGGGGCGAATACCATAAGCCGTCACGCCGTACATGTTCACGACTTCATCGCGGAAGACAGCGGCGTTGTATGCCAAACCGTTTAGGTCTGGAGCTGGTGCTGCAGGTTCCTCAATAATTGGTTCCTCGTATTCAGGTTCTTCGTATGCAGGTTCTTCGTATGCAGGATCTTCCGGGATGATTTCCTCTGGATCTTCTTCCGTTGGAAGTTCTTCCTCTGGCACTTCTTCAACTGGTAAGTCTTCCGTTGGAAGTTCTTCCTCTGCCACTTCTTCAACCGGTAAGTTTTCTGTTGGAAGTTCTTCCTCTGGTGTTTCTTCAACTGGTAACTCTTCCGTTGGAAGTTCTTCTTCTGGTGTTTCTTCAGCTGGTAAGTCTTCTGTTGGAAGTTCTGCTTCTGGCACTTCTTCAACTGGCAAGTCTTCCGTTGGAAGTTCTGCTTCTGGCACTTCTTCAACTGGCAAGTCTTCTGTTGGAAGTTCTTCCTCTGGTGTTTCTTCAACAGGTAAGTCTTCTGCTGGAAGTTCCTCTACAGGCACTTCTTCAACTGGCAAGTCTTCTGTTGGAAGCTCTTCTTCTGGTGTTTCTTCAACTGGCAAGTTTTCTGTTGGAAGCTCTGTTTCTGGTGTTGGTGCGCCAAGTTCTGCTTCTGGTGAATCTGCAATCGGATCGTTATTCCCAAATTCAGCCGGAACGTCTATTAGTTCTTCTTTCACTTGCTCTTCTTCTACAACTGGCTCTAAGGCAACTGGCGTATTCGCCACTACTTCCACTGCTACCGCTTCTTCGATGGTTTCAATTGGCGATAAGTTTACAGGGATATTGACCGCAATGCTTTCTGCATCGGGGGCCTCAACTGTTAAACTATTCGCTTGATTATTATCATCAAATTGCGCAGTCAATACTGTTTCAGGGAAAATTAAATCGACGTTATCTATATTATTTATACTTGCTAAATATCTGACATCAATATTCATTGCTTCCGAAATAACACCTAATGTATCTCCATATTGAACACTATAGGATACAGCATTATCTTCCGTAACAACCACATCTGCCATTACTTCATGCAACTGACGCGCTTGCCAAGTCTCAGCTGTAACCACTGCCGGCATTGCTACCGCGTGACCAGCCAAAGCAAGCACTGAACAACCTAGCCATAATTTCTTTTTATAATTCATTCAATGTTACCTCTCTCAATTGGTTTTCTGACAATGCCTACATTAGCACGTCAATCAGAATAAGCCAATAGCCTGACAGCTAACTTAAAGAAAATGAATTTCTCCTGTAACAATTCTTTCACACATGTCTCTTGTCGTAATAATTGTCATAGAATCTGACTGAAAATTTCTAGTCACTAAGATACTTGCCCATAAACACTCGAAGGCCTTGCAAGTTTCATGCTGGTACATTATTAAATTGAAACGTAAGGTTTCACTCAACTGATAGCTAGTTCAATACATCCGTTGCAACATACAGTATGTACTTATCTTTTCAACCGCTACTGTGCCAGCCAAAAACCGTGCTTGAATAAATGATAATGCTGTCGTTCCCTTCGAGCCGTGACAATTATATAAAAGGGCAGGTGTCAAATCGTGTTGACTTTGTCAGCATACTGCATGGAAGAAAGGAGCTGATTGTATCGTGCGCCGTTCTTATATAGTGCAGCTCGATCTAACGCAATTAAGCTGAATTTTCGTAGATGCAGAAGCGACTTTGACTGTCGCAATTCCCACGACCGAACTAACTCACTTCATCACCAGTAAATAGATAGCCTTAACCCCGTACTCCTAATGAGGCGGGATTTTAGGTTTAATCGTTAGGAGTACGGGGAATTTAGGCTATAGGATAATATGAAGCCAGAATCATTCAATCGATTATATATATTTTCCCCCAAAAAAAAGAGGCCCAATTGGGCCCCCTTCTAACTTAGTGTGTGATTTCCTTTCGAAAATTATCTTCAGAATAAATGAATCGTTTCAAGACTCATTTTTCTATTTTTTGGTAATTCGACTTCTCTTCTACTTATTAATGATAGAAATCACAGCACTATTTTGTGTATGCTTCATTCTCCGTCTGTACTGCAAATTTATTGATACTTACAACACGCCACTTAAAACAACTTTCTGCCCTAAATGTATCCCAGTCTTCGCTGTGCCTTTACACAGTTACCTCTGTTTGACTTTTTTCTTACTAAAATCTACGGAGCGAACATCATACACTTGAACCACAAAGATGGTTCTGTCGTAAAGAGTGAAACGCCATTCTTTTGACAGTGCATCTCTCTCTTAACTTATCTATAGCTTATCAAGAAAGCGCTTACTTGTCAAGCGTTATTCCTGTTTTTTCGAAATTAATTATTTCTTTAATTAAGATTACCTAAACGTTCAATGCACAACAGTCTTTAGCTAGAAAAAAAAGAACCCTATTTTACATAGGATTCCGCTTTCTTATTAGTATTTTGGTAGTGGATAGTGGCTTTGGTGACTAAATTTTTAAGTCCCAATAACTGATTTGGCCTTGAGCGTCGCCGGTGACGTGAATCATCTGCTGATCTGGGCTTGGATAAACACGACTTGTCATGACGAATTCCCCATCGTTGACGAAAATTTCCAACGACGATGTATCCGAAAAGATTTGTAGTTGCGATAAATCAGTTAATGGAATCATCCGTTTGCGTCGTCCGAAGCCACTCTCACCGTGTTTTAAAGTTAGTAGGCCATCTTGATAACTCAATTTACTATCTTGGCGCAACGTCAATTCAAAAGAGCGAGGCGTTTCGTCAAACTCCACCAACAATTCGTAAATTTCGCCTTTTAAGGTCGACTCCTCTATTTCACACAAGCGGTGGGTTTGCGTATGCTGTCTCAAGCTCTGATACTCAGGTAAAGGACGTTGTTTCAAACGCCCATTTTCCAAGGTCAACTGGCGCGGTAAAGCCATCGCATGTTGCCAGCCTCTGGCAACCGTAGGGTTACCGTACTCAGGTTCTGTATCACCAATGCCCATCCATGCCCATAAGATACGGCGGCCACTTTCGTCTTCAAACGTTTGGGGCGCATAGAAATCGAAGCCGTGATCCAGTTCAACAAAATCCGTTTCTGGTTCAAAGGCATATTCATCCCAATTGATGGCACCGGTCAAATAGCCGACCGTATGTGGGTTGTGATAGTTATAAGTGGTGGGTAACAGACCTTGGGGCGAGAATAACACTACCTGACTATCATCCAACTCGAAATAATCAGGACATTCCCACATGAAACCTTGTTCTTCATTACCGGCTAGAAAGACCCCTTGGTATGACCAGTCATATAAATCATCTGAACGATATAAAAGAATATGTCCTAAGTTATCACGTGTGCGTGCACCGAGAATCATATAATAGACTCCTTCATGCTCAAAGACTTTAGGGTCACGAATATGATCGGTGTAACCTGCAGGATAGTCAGCATGGGCAATCACCACCTCGCGTGATTCCACTGTGAAGCCGTCAGCCGAGACAACATGGATCGTATTTTGTTCGCGTCCGCTGTAAGTGTAGTCGTGGTCGCCCTCGTGTTTAACATTGCCCGTGTAAAAGAAGTGAATCTTGTCATCGTGGACAAAGGCGCTCCCAGAATAGACACCGTCTTCGTCGAAGAGCTGGTCAGGTGACAGAAAAATATCCTCTTCTTTAAAATGCACCATATCCTGGGACGTCTTATGGCCCCAATGCGTCGCGCCTCCATTGGGCGTTTCAGGCACATACTGGTGATACAAATGATAAGTCCCTTTAAATTGGACGGCACCATTCGGATCATTCAACCAACCTGTCGCCGGCATTTGATGGTAAGTCAAACGCCAAGGATCGGCGGCAATTTTTTCCATTAAAGCTGCTTGAAGTTCTGGCAAGGACTGCCAATAAGCTTGCATATCTTTCTTCATCTTCACATTCTTAGTCATACTCTTTATCTGCTCCTTTTTTATCGCTGCTATTTCACCTATCAAACCGTCTAAATTTCAGAACGAATTTGCTTAGCTTGAAGGCGAACGCATAAGAAACCAACACCGAAAGCTACTAAAATGACGGCAATATATTGTAATAACGCTGCTACACTTCCAGTATACAATAGTAAACCTGGAATGAAAGTGATGCCCATGCCGGTCGCTTTTAAGCCGAAGAGGTAAGTTAAGAAGCCACCTGTGGCTCCTCCCACAATTCCTGCCGCAAAAATTCTTAGCGAACGTAAGTTAACACCGAATAATAAAGGTTCTGTGATTCCGAATAAAGTCGGTACGGCCGCACTGATCATATTTGAACGCTTCAATTGGTCGCGCATTAAGAAAGCTGTTCCAATAGCCGCTCCGAATTGGCCTGCCATACTGGCGGTTCCCAGTGGTTGAAGCACATTATAACCCGTGTCACTCAATAAGCTAATTTCGATTAAACTCAAGGAATGGTGTAAGCCGGTTACCACGATTAATTGTTGGAAACCAGCATATAGAATATAGCCAATCCCTAATGGTGCATTAATCAAACCAACAATACTGTTGATTACCGCATTTTCAGCTATTTGAATAATAGGACCTAATAAGAATAAGACAATAGAAATTGAAATAGTGATCGTTAGGAATGGTGTCACAATTAAGTCGACCACTTGAGGCACCCAAGTACGTAACCAGGTTTCCAACTTGCTGACTAACCAACCGGCGATAATCGCTGGGAAAATCGAGCCTTGGTAGCCATAAACATCAATTCCGAAAATCGATAATGGATCGGCCGTCTCACCGCGCACCGCATAGGCATTCGGTAATTGAGGCGCCACCATCATTAAACCGACGACAATCCCGATTAAAGGATTCCCACCGAATTTACGTGTGGCACTATAAGCAATAAGAACGGGTAAGAAACCAAAGGCCGTATCCGTCAACATCGCAAACAAAGCCGTTACATCGTCTGTCATGGTCATACCTAACTCCACCAATAAGCCACGGATTCCCATTAACAAACCGGTCGTGACTAAGGCTGGAATTAGAGGGACTAAGATGTCTGCTAGAATACGCACAAATTTTTGAACGGGATTCAAATTCGCGTAGACATCTTCTTTCATACTGGCATCATTTGTGGTTCCTTCACCTAAATACTCGCGTAACTCTGCAGTGACTTCATTGACTTTGCCTGTTCCAAAAATAAATTGGTGTTGCCCTGTTGAAAAGAAATACCCTTTACTTTCTGGAATGGCATCTGCTTTTGCTTTATCTACTTTGCTGTCGTCTTTAAGAATCATCCGTAAACGTGTGGCACAATGTTCAAAGTTTTTAATATTCTCTTTGCCGCCTATAACATCCAATAATTGCTCAATTGACTGATCGTATTTACCCATTTTTACAGCCTCCATAATTAGAATTAAACCGCTCGGAAGGAACCGGTTCCATTACAGTCTAAGACAAACGCTTGCAAAATGCAAGCGTTTTATTTAATTTTATTCTTTTGCTTTAATTTTCTGAGTGGATCGCTTAACGTGCAACTCATTCGCCATCGTATGGACTAAGGGAATTGGTGACTCGCGAATCAACTCTTCCAATAAAATTAAAGACTGCTGACCCATCTCGTAAAATGGATAGTCGACCGTCGTAATCCTTGGATAAGCATACTCTGACTCACTATAGCCACCAAAACCTGACAGCGAAAAATCAGTCGGAATCGATAACTTCAAATCCTGAGCGGCATTAGAAATTCCAATCGCAATCTGATCCGTCGCCGCCGCAATATAAGTCGCTCGAACCTCAGGCAGATAAATCAAAGCCTGCTCATAAGCCAACTTACGCGAAAAGTCCGTTTCAATAACAGTCACCCTTGCTCCAGCTTGGCGCGCCGTATCAATAAACCCATCACGGCGCAAGACTCCAACCGCATTATCATCTTGGGTGACCCCAACATACAATAAGTCGCGGTGACCCAAGGCCAAGGCATGCTTGGCAATTTGCACCCCCGCTTCATAATCTTGATGCACCAAACAAGGCACACCCTCAATTCGCTGACCGATTACAAGAACAGGCACCTGTAAATTCTTCACCTGCTTCAGCATCGAATCATCAAAGAAACTCGCAATCCAAATAATCCCGCTAACCTTTTGACGTTCCAATAAAGCTAAATTCTCTTTCTCACGTTGACTGTCTAAATTCGAATTGGTCAAGACCAACTGGTAACCATTCTCGTAAGCTAACTCGTCAATCCCCTTCAAGACCTGATTCGTCGAGGGAGAGTCAAAACGCGGCAACACAACTCCGACCATATTCGAACGCTGTGCTTTTAAACTTTGCGCAAACTGATTCGGCACATAGCCCGTCTCATCGATAATTTTCTGAATTTTGGCCCGCGTCTTTTCACTGACCGGACCATTATTCAAGAAACGCGACACCGTACTTTTGGCAACTCCTGCACGCTGGGCGATTTCATTTAAAGTAACCACTCCACTCCCCCTCTCTTTACTAGTATTCTATCACATTCTATCATACAAACCACTGGTAGAAATTTGTCTATTCAGTTTTATCGAGGCTCAGACCCCGACGAATCAACTGAGTCCACTGAGCCATCCGTTGGGCTTCACGCCCATTGTTCAAGCCACTTGTCGACAAAGCGCTGGCCACCTCATAACCGTTGAAAACCGCGTGCTTCTGCGTTTCCTTGTAAGCCGTTTGCCCATTTGCAATGACTAATTTGATATCAGCTACCTTTAACACCCGATCGAAATCATTCAACACCTGCTGGGAAATCGTGTGATCATAACTACCCTCACGCTCCACTTGCGCATACACATCCCACAATCCAATCCCATGCGCCTTTAAAACAGCCAAACGCAGGGCATAATCCACCGGATCCTCGACCCTTAAAGCCGCAAACACCACCCGCCAAAAAGCATTACCCGGATTGCCATAATACTGCTGCTTCTTCAAGGACGGCACCCCAGGATGACTCCCCAGAATCAACAAACGCGCCCCCTCATCAAACACCGGCTCAAAACCCTGCGACCACTCCATCCCCCTCAACTCCTCATCATTATTTCTCTATCATAACCGCCAATCGGCAGGATTTCCACTTTTAGAAAATAAGACCACTCTTTGCTAGCACAAAAATTTTTCTCGCTGCGTCTATCAGCCTTTTATAAAATTGAATAGTCATCCGAACTCGTGTGCTACAAAGCTCGAAATCCACTTGACAAGTCAGTAAAAGCCCAGTATACTCTCATTAATATCTAATCTAAAATTTATTTTAGTGAGAAAACAATGACGAGTGAGTAACCTGATAAAACTGCCAAGAGAGCCCGCAATGCTGTGAACGGGTCAGTTTAGTTAGGTGAACATGAGCTCCGAGTTATCAACTAGTTCACGCTGCTTGATCGGTCGCAACCGTTACTTTGCACGTTTCATTAGAATCGATAGAGGTGGCTTCCATAAGGAGACTACGAACTAGGGTGGTAACACGGATCAGTCCGTCCCTATGCTGTACAAACGTATGGCATTGGGGCGGACTTTTTTTGCACTTATAAATGAGAAACAGACAGATAAATAACTTATTTGGAACAGGAGATTATTCAATGAAAAGAATTTTTAAAGCTTTGTTACTCGCCGTTTTATTTCTAAGTCCTCAAACAATTTTTGCACAAGATAAGGTAACCGTTGGTGTTGTAGGCGAAGATTATGAAGCAATTTGGCTCCATGTGGCTGAAAAAGCCAAAGCCGAAGGCATCGAAATTGACGTGGTGTTACTGACTGACTACAATATTCCTAATATTGCTTTGAGTGATGGGACGCTTGACTTGAATGCCTTTCAACATGATGTGTTTCTCGAGAACTGGAACGCTGAAAACCAGGGCGATTTGGTAACCATCGGTTATACAGTTGCCGTGCCTACGCGTATTTATTCAGAAAAACACGCATCACTAGATGATTTACCAGATGGCGCCAAAATTGCCGTCAACAACGCCCCAACCAGTCTAAGTTATAACTTACAGACACTTGAGCGCGCTGGTTTAATCAAGCTGGATGAAACGGGCGAACTACTACCAACACCAGATGATGTGGTCGAAAATCCTAAAAACCTTGAGTTCATCGAAGTCGATGGTGCCAATATTCCCTCCATCGTTCCAGATGTAGACGCGGCCTTCATCGATAATTCATTTCTAGAAGCGACTGACTTCAAACCTTCTGACGCTATTTATGTGTTTGGTGACACACCAGACACGATTAATATTTCGCGTGTCAATAATATTGTGGCCCGTGCCGAGGATGCCGACAACGAACTTTACTTGAAGATTGTTGAGCTCTTCCAACAAGACGATACTGTGGCAGTCATCGAAGAAGTCACCAAAGGCGGCAGCATCGCAGCTTGGGACATCGTTGCCGAAGCGCAAGCAGCCCAAGAATAAACGCACCCATGTAAACACTCGCTCGGCCTTCAATTTCTAAAGGCTTTGGATAGGTCTTTAGACAAACAAGCTGTATAATTGAAGTATCACTTATAGGAGGTTACCATGAATAAAATTAGCAGCACTCAAACAATCCATTCAACTTTAGTTGATGTACGCTCTCAATTTGATTTCCAAGTAGCTCACGCCAAAGGCTCTCTTAACTTAAGCCCTTCAAATCTCAGCAAATATGCTTTGAATTTTCTAGCTACTGACCAAGCCATCACTTTTGTAGTCGAAGATGACAGTCCAGAAACTCTTTCTGAATTAACAGACAAGGCCAATGCAATCGGCTTAACAAATGTCCAAGGCTACGTCTTGTTTGCGGAGTTACCAGCAGATAGTTTACAAAGCATCGATACCATTTCAGCCGAAGATTTTTTATCTTTACCAATAGATGATAGCTTTACCTTATTAGATTTACGTCAAGCGGCCGAGATTACTCGTCCTGCACCTGATAGAAACTTAAGCAATATCCCAATTGAAGAATTGGCAAAAGAGTATACAAAGCTTGAAGAAAAACAGAAAATCTACACACTTTGTGGTTCTGGAGGCCGTGCTACAGCAGCCGCTTCTTTTCTAAGTGACAAAGGTTACAAGCCCATCGTCATCACAGGCGGCATGAAGGCCGTTCAAGCCTTAAATAAATAATTTTAACATCCCACACCCCTCGCCTAAAACCTTGAGGGATGTGGGATGTTTTTTTAAAAAGACAAAAACCAGCAGTGTCGTTCGCTTAATGCTCACGACGATTAAAGTTTTTGTCTGACTTTATAACTCTTCCGTAAAGAAGAGACGGAATCCTTATGGTCTGCTTGCCAGATAGCTCTTTAACTTCGTTCAGAAAACGACACAAGCTTCATTGCTTCGTGCTGGCTACGAAACTACTTTTTATGCGCCTGCCTCCCACGATACAAATTTTTACGTGTGGTTCAAGAAACGTCATAAGATTTATTAATTGCTTGCTAGATGAGTGACTAATAATTTTCACAAACTTCACTAGAAAACACGCTTGAAAGACTATCTCGGCAGCGATTGCACCCCAAACTACTTTGTAATACGAACTATTCGAATTTGAAGTATTACCTGTGTGCTTTTACTCTATCCATCTAAAGAATATTTTGGTATCTTTAAGTTACTAAATATAATTGGAGGTAACTATGCTAAATTTTGAACATAAAATGCGTGGCAATGTGTCGTTTGGTGTCAACCCAATTGGCCTTAAACAAGAAGTTACTAATCAAATTAACTATGTTAAAGAACAAGGATCATATGAAGGTCCAAAGAAAGTCTTAATCATCGGCGCATCATCAAGCTATGGCTTGGCTACACGAATTACTCTGGCTTTTGGAGCAGGAGCTGATACAATCGGTGTGTCCTTCGAGAAGGAACCTAAGTCTGAAAAAAACTTAGGAACAGCCGGCTGGTACAACAATATTTACTTCAAACAGGCTGCTGAAGCAGAAGGTTTAGTTGCTAAAAACTTTGTCCAGGATGCTTTTAGTCATGAATCAAAGCAAGACGTGATTAACTATATTAAAGAAGAGTTCGACGGAAAAATCGACCTCGTTGTTTATAGTTTAGCATCGGGTGTCCGCGTGGATCCTAATACCGGCGAACGCTTCAACTCAGTCATCAAAGCAATTGGCGATACTGTAGTGGGACCACACGTTAATATCCAGAAACAAGAGTACTTGGAACATACCTTGGAGCCAGCGACGGAAGCAGAAATCGCAGATACCGTTAAAGTGATGGGTGGCGAAGACTGGCAATTTTGGATGGACGCTTTAAAAGAAGCAGACGTATTGGCAGATAATGTGCTAACCGTTAATTATTCTTACTTGGGCTCCGCTTTAAACAGACCTTACTATGGTGGCGGAACTTTAGGCCAAGCCAAAGCGGACTGTGAAGTCAAAGCCGAACACATCAATCAGCTACTAGCAGATATCAATGGTAAAGCAACGATTGTGGTCGCAACAGCTGTCACAACAAAAGCGAGCTCGGTGATTCCTTTCTTCCCTGTTTACTGCCTGGGCTTATACCGCATCATGGAAGATAACGGCACACACGAAACGCCGATTATGCATCAAGACCGCATTTATCGCGACATGTTATATGGCGACAAGCCAGAGTATGACGAACAAGGCCGCTTGCGTCCAGATAATTGGGAGTTGGATCCCCAAACACAAGCTGCAACGGAAGCTCTCATCAATACCATTACAGCTGAAAACTTCAACACCCCAGTGACAGGTTACGATACTTTTATTAAGGAGTTCAATGTTAACTCTGGTTTCGACGTGGATGGCTATCAGGCCGAAGCCGTGACACTTGAAGAGTTAATCGCGCTTAAACCTTAATCCCTTCACCCTCCAGACCAAATAGGCAAAATAAACAATAGACAAACAGACAGACCGGCCCTCATTTACAAAGGACCGGTCTGTTTAAATCGCTAGTTAGACTGATTATTTAGTTGCTGACCAACCACCATCAACTGGTAAAGTCACAGCTGTGACATAAGCTGCTTCTTCTGAACCGAGGAAAATAGCTGCGGCATTCAATTCGCCTTCTTTTCCATAACGTCTCATTGGTACCGTGACATCCATATAACCTTGAAATTCTTGTGTATCTAACGTTCCAGAGGTTAATTCTGTTTCAAAGTAACCTGGGCAAATTGTGTTACATGTAATATTGTAAGGAGCTAATTCAGCCGCTACAGCTCTCGAGAAGTTGATGACGCCAGCTTTTGATGCATGATAAGCGGTTTGCAATTGGTTCGTTCCAACCAAACCATACACTGACGAAATATTGATAATTCGGCCATAATTCGCTTCTTTCATCACTCTCGCATAAGCACGTGTCATTTTAAAAACGCTGGTTAAATCTAAATCCATCGTGAAGTTCCAAGCATCGTTGGTCATTTCAGTGATGGCGCCACCTTCACTAGCACCGGCATTGTTAACTAATACATCGACTTTACCGTACGTATCTAGAATGGTTTGCAATGACTGATCGATTTGCGCTTCATCTGTCACATCTAAAGCAACTGCTAAAGCGTCGGCACCGGCTGCTTTTAATTCATTTGCTAATCCTTCTAAACGTTCCACACGTCTAGCCATTAACACTACTTTTGCCCCTTGAGCGGCGAAACCTTTGGCCATTTGCACACCTAACCCACTTGATGCACCTGTAATAGCGACTACTTTCCCTGCGTAATTAAACATAATATTTTCCTCACATTCCTTAGATTTAAATAGCTTAGTTAGCAAAAGCCCCTAGGCCTTCATAATTGTTATAGTGAATATCGTCTGATTTTAGATAGTTGATGATACTTTCTGGAATCTCAATGCCGTTCTTCAAATGCTTCTCATAACGTTGGTTAGACCCTTGACCAGGGTAGCGAACGCTTGAGTAACCTGTTGCTGGTTTGATGTCATTTAATTCTTGCATGGTTTGTGTGATATGTTCTTTGAACATCTCTGCATTACCGAAACGAGCTGGGTCCAAGATAATGTATAATTGACCCAAATTACGGCCGGCATGTAAATCATGATACATGGAACTAACGTGCTTGCCGAAGGGTAAGTTCATTAACATACCTGAGAAAATATCTACCATCATCATCAAGCCATAACCTTTTGGTCCAGCAATTGGCATTAAACCTCTCACCGCATTAGGATCCGTCGTCGGCTCCCCTTTGTCATTAACTGCCCAGTCCGAAGGAATGTCACGGCCTTTAGAACGTGCATCTAAAATTTTACCCCATGCTTGAACCGTTGTGGCCATGTCGAACACTAACGGCGTTTCAGTCGAACTTGGTGCACCGAAACCGATAGGGTTGGTTCCATAGTAAACTTCCGCTCCACCGAAGGGCACTGCCATTGGATCCGATTGTGTCATCGCCATACCGACTAAACCAGCTTCAGCAATTTTACGTAAGTAATAGGATAAAGTACCCGTATGTCCACACTTAGATACGCCCACAACTGCCACACCTGATGCCTTTGCCATTTCAATGGCAGGCTCTAAAGCTAAATTGGCTGCATATTGCCCTTGCGAGTTGTCAGCATGCAAGACAGCTGAACTTTCGCCAGTTTTTTCAAATTTAATTTCCGGCTCACGTGTAATACCGCCTTTATTGATGCGTTCAGAATAATATTCCACCCGGACCGCACCATGTGAATGCACGCCGCATAAATCGGCATAAACTAAATGCTTGGCTGTTTCAACCGCTTGAACTTCCGGCAAACCTGCCAACTCCAACTTAGCCTGAATCAAAGACTCTAATTCCATTGCACTGACATTGATTAATTTTTCTTCTGACATATCGCTCGCTCCTTTTTAATTTAAACTGACTGTCTTTTTCTTCTTTTCATGTTCATAATATCACATATACCCACAAGCTCAATTAGTCATTTCTGCTAAAATCACGACGGAAATTAGTTATTTCATCCAAAATATAACATATGAAAAATCAGCTTACGGATACCTATTAATATAAGCAACTAAACGCTTTCACAAAACAGTGATATCATCCAATTGTCTGGAAGCCTTATATTGTGAATAACATTCATAAACAAGCGTAAATCTTTTGAAAGCACTTGTCACATGATGACACAGGTATTTAGAACAGTCCGCTGCCACCCAGAAGAACAAATGGTCAGCTTTACAAAAATATCTCGTATATCGCAACAAGAAATCTCGTAAACCCTCTAAAAGCACTTGTCACATGATGACACTGGTATTTAGAACTCTATCTACACTTGTCACATGATGACACTGGTATTTAGAACAGTCCGCTGCCGCCCAGAAGAACAAATGGTCAACTTCACAAAAACATCTCGTATATCGCAACAAAAAATCTCGTAAACCCTCTAAAAGCACTTGTCATCTGATGACACTGGTATTTAGAACTCTATCTACACTTGTCATCTGATGACACTGGTATTTAGAACTCTATCTACACTTGCCATCTGATGACACTGGTATTTAGAACTCTATCTACACTCGTCACATGATGACACTGGTATTTAGAATTCTATCTACACTTGTCATCTGATGACAAGTGTAGATAGAACAGTCCGCTGCCGCCCAGAAGAACAAATCGTCCGTAAGGAAACCTCGGACAAAACCCGAGGTCTCTTTAGATTTGCTTGTTTTCTTTAACTCCCACACGACTGTCATACTCTCCCCGTATGACTTCTAAAATATTGCGCAACCATTTGGGTTTGACAGTTTTGAAAAACAAAGTTTTGGTGGATCCAGGGGATCCCTGCCATCTAATAAATCAAAATGTTCCACTACATTCTACGGAATCAGCTCTTCTTCTTTACAAGAGTGACAGATATAGTTCACACTCCCGTTCGTTAAGGCTTCGGTAGAGCGCCTCCCAATCGAAGCGACTTGTTTCAACTAATATAAAAATAAGTTCTACAAAGCTTGACGAATCAACAGTAAACTTCTCATCCCTTATAGCATAAAAAAACCGCTACTAACCTAAGTTAGAGCGGCTGATTTTAGATAACTCGCGAGACCATACTAATATCTTCAATTTTCAAAATCAATGTGAAGGGCTTTTTTTGCTCGATAGTACATTCCACCCAACCATGACTGACCTCGTGAATAGTCGCTTGAACTTTCCCCGGTAAAGATAGTAAATAAAACTGACTACTTTCAAGCTGGCATTCTTGACCAAGCAACTCTTCTAATCGCCTAGCCACTTCTAATTGTTGCGTTAACTGTTCGCGTTCTTGCGCTTGCTTTTTCTTTTGGTAAGTTGGGTCATTGCTTTTAAAGACTTCTATAATGTCATCCAATTTTGAATACAACATCAAACCAATCATAACGATAAATAACCACCACATCTTAGTCATCCTCCTTTTTAAAAGCAATGATATCTTTCAGGAAAAATAAGCGCTCGATTTGTTTGCCACGTTCTGGAAAAATCACTTTGACATGATTGGCATTGACTTCTATAACGTCACACTGCTTCACTTCAGTTTTACTAACCGACAGCCACGCTTGAGATTCTGGATTCAAATAGAGGGTTACCCTTTGACCGACTAATGCCGTTAAAATTTCACTCTGTCTCGTTGTGGGCCGAACCGTCTTCCCGACTAATTCATCTAAAGACACATCAAATAAATAGGCTAATTCGACTGCTTTATCTAACGCTGGTTGGGCGCTCCCGTTTTCCCAATTAGAAATGGTTTGCCTCGAGACCTTTAGTTGCTCAGCAACTTCCTCTTGAGAAAGTCGAGAGTGTTTCCTTAGTTCATAGACTTTTTCATTAAATGTTTTCATTACTGCCACCTCCTATTAAAAGCATACGTGACCACAGTTAAGTTGACTATCAAATGTTCCATTCAATTGCGCAAATATTCCTAACATTTGCCTTTGGATCCTTAGTTATTAAGTAATCGTCAAGGATTATTTGACTTTTTGTACATGTTCTTTATTTGTCGCTCATCACGTTTGACAACTCGTGATGTCAAACGACCACTATCCTTTAGCTAAAAGTGTACCATAAGCTCTTCATACAGTCGCTTTAAAAGCTAATCCCCTATATATTTAAGCCGCTCTACTAACGAATCCCTCCTGTAAATCGCTGTGTAATAACCTCAGAGCTTTGACAGCATTTTTTGTGTCAAATGTAAAAACACTCTACTCTTGCTTTGTCAGCAAAAATTAGAGTGTTTTCAATGGCAGCTATTTGGTAGGCCAGCTTATTTTGAAAGAGGAACTGAAAAGAAAAACTTATACAGTAGCGCATGCTTTGCTTCTTAGCTATATAGTCTAAACGAAGCGTTCATCTTATACAATCAGTTGCAGTAACAACTACTTACCACTGAGCGGTCTCTAATTCTGATTGAGTCCATGGATAAGGCGCTACCGTTAACAGTTCTCCAGTCTCTGGATGGATAACTGTAACTACATTCGTGGTTAAATTAGTCGTATGAGCAGGCGTTGCGGCGTAGAAATACCCCTTCTCATCTGCCTTGATTGGCGGAAGACTAGCGGTCCCATAGCCATTCAAAGGCATTATCATCACTTGAGCATTGGGATAGGTATAACCTTCCATATAAGTTTGACCAATAAAATAACGCTCCAGCGTCAAGAATCCCGAGTCGTTTGCTAAGGCCGTCGGTTGATATTGATAAACATCGAGATCCGTTTCATAAACTAGATTCGAAGACGCATCATAAAGTCGGATCGTAGGCTGGATGGAAACACTCGCACCTGCATCAATCGAGAAGTAGCCTTCTGCATTTGGCGTGGCGTTCATGGTCGAAATCACTTCGTTTGTCATCTGATTGACTGTTGTCACTTGGATACTGTAGGTCGGATTAACAAAGCCCGACACAACGCCTTCCTTTTGATTGACCGGTTCAATCGCAAAAGTCTCCCCATCACCTGTAGAGGTCATCGACCAAGTTACAGGCGGAATATTTCCTCGACGTGGTGACAACAAGCGCCAATCTTCAGGTAATTTCCAGTCTGAGTTGCTGACGACGTCTATGCTGGCCCCCTCGACTATCCCTTCCAATTCTTGACGTGTTTCTAAAGTCGTATACTCTTTTAGTGTCTGCTGATGATTAGTAGAATCCCACAGTAGCACGCTTAGTTTATCTTCTTCATTATAGAAAAAGTATACTTTATAAGTGGTGTCGCTATAGGCTGGACCTTGCGCATCGACGTATGTATTGCTTGTGACTGTTCTTTCTATTTGATGGTTAGACGCAGCCGCCTGTAACTCTTTTGTTTGATTGACCACCGCTACCCCCTCTAAGGGCAGTGCATTCAAGCGCGACTGATTAGGTCCCCAATACACATAGTACATCGTTAACCTACCATTTTCATTGGTCACATCGAAATCCGCATAATCACCTGCCGTATTATCCGCATGGTAAAAAAGTAAACGTTCTGGTAATTTTTTAAAGTTTACTGCATAAGGATAAATTGCTGCCAAGTCATCCTCTGTGGTGTTCGCTTCAAAATATGCCTTTAAGTAGTCTGCGACGATCATACTATAAGCAGTCGAAAGACTCCCTTCAATACCATAACTACGAAAATCATCAAAGTAACCCGTCACTAAAACATTGGCTTCTTCTGCCGCCAAATATTCCTCGGCCTCTTCATAAGTAAACTCTTCGAATAATCCCTGGGTCAGCACTTCAATGACTGCCGCTCGACTTTCTTCTAGCGTTCGAGCGAGCGCCACGAATTGTGACTTACATAGAGTCATAATTAAAGCCACTAATAACATAATCTTTCCATACTTTTTCATATTAAACATCCTTTCACCAAGTATAAAAGAACAGAAGGGAAATTAAACAGCTTCTGTTTCTACTTAAAAGCTAACTCACCCCAGACTCCATCTTAACAAGCGAAAATAGAGTGCGAATAATTTTATCTTTTATAAAAAAAATAGACCGCAACTGAGCTGGTTCAGTGCGATCGAGAGCAATTTATACAACTGACAAACCGGGGAGGTTTGCTTTTCAATTCAAATCCTATGCATTAACTTGAATTGAAAAGAAAATATGTTCATCAAACGAATCGACTCTGTCCTCATGCCAGCAGGAGCTTAGGTTACCTCGCTTGTTAATTATACTGTCCAATTGCTGAATCTTTAGATTCTATCTCAATAATAATACATAATTAGCTAGAGTTTAGTTTTTATTGCATAAATGCACAATATTCACCCTTTTTATAAAAAAACTTTCACTTGAATTGGTAAAAGCTAGCGAAGTTACTCAAAACCTCTAGTAAAGAAGGAGTAACAAGCCAGTTACAATCACCAAACAGGACTTTAAGACTCGCGTATCTTAATGTCCGGTTCTTATAAATTATAAAAGGTCTTGCGTGTCTACTTGCCAATTAAGCTCAGGCAGTTGGTAAATGCGTTGAAGTTCTTGATAGCGGCTTTCTAATCTATTAGCGAAGAAGCTAGCTTCGATGACAGTAAAATTATGATAGAGGCGCTCAATTTTCTGAAAGTCTTCAAGACGGTTTTCTTTCAATACATTGTGCAAAGCTTGAGAAATCGTAAAGTGCCCTTGCACACTGTGAAACGTACGATTAATGGTAAGGACTTCAAGTTGGTCTAACATTTTCTGGGCATTGTTGGTTTCTTTACGTTTTAAAAACTCAAAATGAGCCTCCCCAATTAAGATAATCAGATTCAGATTGCGTTCAAGTAAATACGGTTCAGCCGCTCTTTGATAAGTTCGGTTGACATGGTGGAGAATGACAGCACTCTCCATACGATCCATGATAAAGGTAAACAAATACATTTCTTTAAAGTCCCAATTCTGGACGTTAAAAAGATAGTCCTTGAGTTCCTTTTCTTGTTTGTCAGCCGTTTCGCCTCCCATTCTAAGGCGCAACTGAATCGCCAGCATGCCGTATATATCATAAGTGCGTTTGGCTTTGCTGGTAAATAACTCTGCCGTTTCGCCCATCAGTTTGATATCGTTTTTGGCCACAATTTCTGCCATCAACACCTTATCCTCATTAGAAGTCTGGATATTGTGGTCAAAAAGACCGGCTTCTCTAAAACTCAAATCCATTTGACGCAAGATATAAAGTAACTTATCAATCGCCAACGTCTGGCCTTTATTAATAAAACGTGAATACGAAGAATGCGAGATGTAATCTCCACAGATATCTTGCATCGATAAAGCTTTCTTTTTTCGTAAATTCTCAATCAGATCCTTGTGGCTAGTACTCATTTGCTTGCCTCCAATTCTTGATGGGGGATATTTAATTCGCGACACGTCTGTGCAATGAATCGAGATTGATGAGATAAATTTAAGTCTGAAAAAAAGACACTCAGTTTATTGATTTGGTCGACTGCTCGATCTTCCTCGCCTGTGAAATACAGGTGAATAGTCTGATACAATTTCCGTGACAACTTCCAGCCTAAATCGAGTGAATCAAGGAATATTTCGTCTAACATTTTATAATAACGGTCAGCTTTCTTTGGTTGTCCGGCTGCGAGATGTTTAATATATAGAATGCCACAGACATAATATAAATTTTCAGCTAAGCCGGGTTCCTTAAGATCTGTTAGTTGCTTTAAAGGCTTTTTTACAACCGCTTCAGCATCCTTTAATGTCATATAAGGCAATAAAAGTTTCAGGCCGAAAAAATCATTGTCGCTTAAACTTTTGTATTGCAACATATGTTCTTGGTATTCTTCCAGATACTTTTGACGATCAGGACTTTCTGACAGCTGTTTAGCTAGCGCTGTAGCGACCATTAAAAAACGTTCATCGTGAGTCTGCCACGCTTCATTGGTTTTAGATTTTTTTTGAGCAGCTGTATATCTGGCTTGATAGTCACCGATTAGTTGTTGAACCAAAGCAAGATTATCGTAACCTTTGGCGTTGTTTAACATGGCATAATGATGTTTTATTCTGAAGAAATCTAAATGATCTTGTAAAAACATCGCAAACGTCATATGGAGCCGAAACACTAACTTCATAAAGGAGTCCGACGCCAGAAAGGTTTTCCCACTCACGAACCGAGAGTACGCCGAAGGTGAGATAATCCCTTCACATAACATTTCAACTGTCATATTTCGATTGCGTCTAATATCATCAATCACTCTACCTAAATTTAGGTCCTGCATAGTTGACCACCCTTTTATAAAAAATTCAACACAATAAACCCATTGGTTGGTATATTTACTTCTAATTTTAACATACCTTTGAATGTTTTGATGATTAATTATTTCGTTTATTAAGAATTCTGCTGGGGACAAAAACTAGTTCATTGGATGGCCTATTAGGGAAATGAACTAATCAACGGGTTCAATTTCACTAAAGTATACACACTCCCACTGCCATGCAGGGTTCTCTCTTCCAGCGATTATTAATGGCTTCTATTAAGTAAATATTTCGATTGTTTTTGAAATACTAGTCGATTGATTAGTCTCCTTGAACGCAACAGCTTGTCAATTTTATCAATGGCTCCACCATCTTTTACCAAATAAATCACATCTATTCAAAAAATGCCGTCGCGAATAGCCGACGGCGGAAATATTAGAGTCTTTTCTCATTAAATCTGTCAAAGCGGGAAACTTCTATCAAACAAGATGGTTTGCGCTGCTTTACTTCTCAGTAGATTAACCAAAAGCTGGCTTCTGATTAATGCGCCGAGAACTAGAAGCGAAGAACTCCTTCTGTTGTTAAACAAAAGAGGCTGAGGTTTTCCTTATAACATTTGAAGTAGGTTTATTAATAACGATCGCGAGGAGACTTAGGGTCATGAGGGTCATGACTTGGCACTCTAAAAGGAGAGTCACTTTCTTCTTGTGAAACTTCTGCTGCTTTCTCTTTAGCAGCAGCGTTCGCTCTATAAGTATCACGGTTACGAAGATGGTCTGGGTCATGAGGGACTTTCATAAGGTTGCTGGCAGGACGAGAATTTTCTTTGCCGGTAACCTGCTTTTCTGTTCGACTAGCCTTGTCAGAATGCTTGAGGCTGTTTGGGTGGTGGGGATCCTTGCTCGTTTCTTTTTCTTTCAGGTCGTCAGTGTAATTTTCACGTTTTTTCAAATGAAGGCTCCTTTTCATTTTAGTTGGTGGTCCATTCCTTGGCCGTGTAATGTCCGGTGTCAGTCTGGCGAAATTCGGTCGCCAGGTGGAGAGCCTTGCCGTCATAGGCGTAAAGTAGCGCATCGTTAATCAGCAGCGCATAAGTGGCTTCCGTGTTCGTTAGGGTCGCGTCAACGAGCTCGACCTTCGTGTCTTGCGGGAAACTTGTGTTGGTTTCTAAGTGCATGGCCAGTACTTTCTGGACGAAATCGTTAGGCGTGTCGAAAGCCATCAGAAAATCGTTGTGGTCCTCTAAGTAAGTATCAAAGTTATGTTGCAGGAGTTCGAAGCTTGGCGTGGCAACCAGGAATTCATCGGTATCTTGGTCGACTTGTTCAAATTGAACCAACAATGGTTCGCTAGAGTCGAGTCCAAGCAAATGAGGGACGTCAACCATCACCGCGCCGTCACTGATGTACAGACCAACACTCTGGTAAACGCGGGCATTCTGGTAATTTTCGCGCAAGCCGTAAGCCATCGTCATGTACGTATACAGCCCATCAGGTTGCCCGGCTTCATCCACAAGCACAATCGGCGCAAGGGTTTCACGGATCAAGCCCGACCCCAGACCTCCGTCGATTTCACTTAGCGCGCCCGTCATGAGTGTTAAATCTTGATAGATTGCCGGTGTGCTTTCAAGTTCTCCAGCTGCGTTCACGTAAAAGCGTTGGCCAGCCGTTTCTGGCTGATTCACGAAGTAGTAAGCCAAATTGAAGAGGCCATCTTCTTGTATCATCAAGAGGAGCTTCAAATCGACCCCCAGTTCAGCAATCGCCGTTTCAGTCGTATAAAGACCGACATGTTGCGCGACTGCTTCAGGGGTCTCATACTCAGTGTCGTCTGGGTTAAGTATTTTATCCGGGATAAAATTAGCGAAAGATGCGCCGTGATTATGGTGATGTTCTGACTCTGCAGACGAAAGCTTTAGCGACAAACAGTTGCCAGCTAATAATAAAGCGATGATAAATTTAAGTTGTTTATTCATTGATAGAACTCCTTTATGGCTGAATCAATAAGGATTGATTCCTGGGATATACTCGTAAGTATTACCGTCTTGATCCTTAATAAGCGTATGATTTTCGGATGATTCGAATGTATATAAGTGTTCACCAAACAGATGAAGCTGGTAGCTATCGCCTTCTTGATAGACTGTCGCACGAGCAATCTGATAATATTGCTGGTCATTTTTATGTGTATAGTAAATACCTGGTACACGGTTATCAATCAGCCTTTGAATGTCAGCTTGTGACATTTCTGGTGTAATTTGCTCTGCAATTTCTTGATAGACAGCCTGTAAGTCATAGGCTAAATCGTATCCCTCTAGATAGCGTTCACGTACACTGGCTGAGTAATTCTTTAAATCTGGGTGCGGGAAGGAATGGAACTCTTCCAGAAATTCTGCCCACTCTTGTCCCGGCGTGTCATCATGTAAATGATCGTTCAAGTAAATATACAGCTGATTTTCCTCAAATAACAAACCTTCAATCGCATGTTCACTGGTCGTAACGTAGTAGCCCTGAAAAGGTAAGTCGCTCAATGTCAGAGCTGCTTCTTCGGCTTCAATCGTGTGGCTCGGTACAAACATGGATAAGATGAGCCCCCATTTAAATAAATATCTTTTCTTCATATTAGTTATTGTCCTTCATCCTAGTTTATTTTCTCAGTAAGTAATCGGTCATTCATATCAAAAAGCACAGCGTTTAGTGGATACGCTGCGCTTAATTCTTTTAACAAGCAAACTCTAATATTATTCTGCTGATTCTTCTGTAGTTTCCTCAGTAGTTTCTTCTGTAGCCGCTTCTTCAGATGTCGCGTCTTCTGCAGTTTCTTCAGTAGTCGCTTCTTCTTCTTTGGCTGCATCTGCTTTACCAGTTACTTCAATTTGTGGAACTGCCGTGTCGCCGCCTTGATATAAGCCCATTGCCGCTAACAATTTGTAAGCAACGTCACTGTTTTCAAAGTTTCCTTCAAACATTGCTGCACCTGCACCAATCGCATAAACTGGAACACGTTCTGGTGAGTGGTCAACGGTTGTAAAGGCGAAACCAGCTTTGTTAGCTACTAGACGCGTTGCTGCAATCGAGATTGGTAAGTAAGAATGGTAACCTTTGATAACGTCTGCTTGACCCGCATTACGCTCATCATAAGTTAACATTGATTGATCGAAAGCATAACGTAATTCTTCCAATTCCATCGCCGTAATCGTCATTGGGTCCACTTCTTCTGCTTCTAATTCAGCTTTTTGCGCATGAGTTAAGACCTCTTCCGTTACGTCTAAGTCAAAAATAAAACCAAAGTTTTCTTCTAAAACTGGTACGAAATCTTCAAAAGTCATTTCTGGATTCTCTTCTTGAGCTGCCGCAAAAATGCCATCGAATACTTCTTGAGAAACCACTTGGTTGTCGATTAAGTGGAAGTAGCTGTTGTAGCCAGTCTCTGAGTTACCAATCGTGAATCCACCCGTTGGATGGTCAGCCGTCACAACGATTAAAGTATCCTCTGGGTGCTCGTAGTAGAAATCAACCGCTTCTTGGATTGCATCTTGGAAGTCGATGACTTCTTTGATTGCGGCAGCCGCATCATTTGCATGTTCCGACCAGTCAATTTTTCCAGACTCAGTCATCATGAAGAAACCTTCTTCGTTCGTATCTAAGACTTCGATTCCTTTAGCCACCATGTCCGCTAAAGTTTGTTCGCCTTCTTCACGGTCCATCGCGTATTTCATTGCAGTACCCGATAAAACTTCAGCTGGTGCGTATACTTTACCAGTTTCAGCGGTAACCGAATCGAAAGCTTCTTGCGTATCAGCAACTGTATAGCCGTTTTCTTCTAAAATTTCGTATAAATCTTGATCCGAGCCTTCGCTACCTGTACGTTGGCCTAATGAGCCACCAGCGAAATAATCGAAGCCTGACGCAGCCATCTGTTGACCAATCTCGTAATAGTTATTTCGATGTTCAACGTTTGAATAGAAGGCAGCTGGCGTTGCGTGGTTCAACGTCACTGTCGATAAGATCCCCACTGACTTGCCGCTTTCTTTTGCTTTTTCAGCAATTGATTCTGTTTGTTCTGTAAAGTCTGGTGTTAAACCAATCACGTTTGAATTGATCTTCACGCCATTACCAAAAGCAGTGGCCGTTGCAGCTGAATCTGGCACATAATGGTCAGCATCTGTTGGGTTTTGTAAACCAATGACAGGAAATTGCGAGAAGTTTAACGGTTGAGCCTGAGCCATTCCAGAACCTTGTGCGCCATTGTCTGGACCTAAGTAGTATTCTGCAGCGGAAACTGGAATATTCCCCATGCCGTCACCGATAAATAAGAAAACATATTTCGCTTGGTTTTCGTTCACTAATGATAAATCTTCTGTTAACGCGCGACCTTCCTCTAACGTCACAACGGGTAAGTCAGCAAATTGACCCTCTTCTTGCTTTGCAGATGCCATAACTGGTGAAGCTACTGAAAGTAAAACCGACGCGCACATTGACAATAATAGTGATTTTTTCATTTTACAAAAACTCCTTCAAATAAGTGATATGAATTTCTTCAATTTAAATACTAACAAAGCTTTGTAAAAACTCTGTAAATTTTCCCCTGCCTATTGTAAAGATTAGGTCATGATTATGTAAATTCGACCTAATAACCTTTAAACCGTGTGAGAACACCCTTTGGGAAAAATAAATCCTTCAATCACTTGTAGTCCTTTGCGCCTCCCCAGACGATGGTCCAACTGACGCTTTGAAAAGTACTATAATAAGTCACACAATTTTACTACCTTGTCTCATTCGGCTTATGTATAATAGCAATAAGTACAAATTAAAAACCTAAATAAAGGAGTGATAGTCGTGGAAGACTTTACCGTTATTGAGTATGAAATTGACTTAGCGTCCTATCAATTGGAAGCATTTGGCATTGATAATTTAACTAATATTTTCTGTACCCTGTTTGTAGACACAGAGTATGTCATGATGAATGATGATGTTGTCGAACTAATACCTAAAGAAGCCAAATTATTGCAACGCCATCTGGATAGACAGATGTTCAAAACGATTCATACTATTGAACATAAAAACCTGCGTCGTTTGGTTTTTCTGGATGAAATAATCCAGACCATCGAAAAAGAACTATTATTATACAGCGAAAAACACCCCTTTATTCAAGTAGTGGAAATCAGCATTGATACCGTGGCGACAACTTACAGCAATCCACTCTTAATTGAGACGCTTGATGATTTTTACGACGAAGCCACGCTAGACTTTAAGGAAATGATGAACATGACCTCAGATAAAGAATTCGCGGATTTCTTTATGGATAACTTGTCGCTACTCGATTCAGTCGAAGATGATTTTGATGATGACGTCTTTGATGAAGAGGACGACGATGACACGCCGGGTAATGGAGACAATGTTTTGAAATTCCCTTTTGGCGGACGCCCCTTTTAATTCGCAAGAATTAATAAGCATAGAACGATAGCAATCGTTAAATACGCAAAAAGACAGACTAATGATAGTCTGTCTTTTTGTGATATTAATGAAGCTCTGTTTCACCTGATGTCGGTCCTTCAATTTTCATCTCGCCGTTTTCAAAATATAAACGATCGATGGCCGGGCGACGATTACCACTTGGATTATTTGCGTCAGTATGAATATGATAGACTGCGTACAGTGTCTCATTATCGAGTCCAAGGGTCACACTATTGTGTCCGGGGCCTGAAATCCCGTTTGCTAAATCAGAAGATAATATTGGATTCGATTCACTCTTAACAAAAGGCCCTAATGGGTGTTCACTGACGGCATAGCCTACCGCATAATCGGGTCCTGCATAAAAGTTAGCCGAATACATTAAGTAATATAAATCATCGTGTTTAACCACGTAAGGCCCTTCATTCCATTGGAATTCGGCTCCTAATCCTTCCCACTCTTGATCCGGTCCAAAAAGAAAAACAGGATCGCCTATTAGGTTTAATAAATCATCCGACATTCCTTGAACGTACATATGACTCACGTGATTGCCATCAATGATGTTCTCATAATTATCTTTGACATAGTAGAAGTATGGCGTCCCATCCTCATCGATAAAGAAATGCCCATCAATATAGGAGCCTTCTTCCGCAAGCAAATCAGGATTGGCATCCACAAAGGGTCCTGTCGGCGAATCGCTGGTGGCTATCGCAATTCTTAAACTATCCGTTTGATTACGCGCACTGTAGCTCATATAATAAGTTTCGCCGTATTTAATCACTTCCGGCGCCCAGAAATCGCCTCTGGCCCACATTTTTGACTGAATATGATCATATGCAAGGCCATATTCTTGCCAATCCACTAAGTTCGTTGACGTCCACACTTTAAAACCAATATCTGGAGCGGAAGTCGCATACATGTAATAGGTCTCATCATCCTTTAGAATAAACGGATCACCAATATCTTGCATAGTCCCAATCGGATTTTGATAAGTTAAAGATTCTGCATTCATTGTTCTAACGCCTCCAAAGCATAAAGTTACTAACAGCAATAAGACTATTGAACCTATTTTGTTCATATTATCACCTATTTTCTATTTGGGCGAAACCATATTTGGATGGTACTGACTGTTGATTTCTTTGATTTTATCTAAGGAACATTTCGGTTGGCGATCATACGTTAAGAGTCCATTTATTTCTTGTTCCACATCATAAAGTTGTGTGTAACAGAATCCAAAAATAACTTCTGAATTGAACACTTCTTTAACAACACGTTCATACTCGAGGACAAAATCTTCCTCGGAATTCACAGTGGTATACCCCCATCCGGCTTGCTCTCCAACTTTATAACCAATACCTCCAAATTCAGTCAGCAGAATCGGTTCTCCTTGATGAGTAAAGCCTTCCGCATAAATGGCACGATTGGCTGATTGTGAGGATAAAATCCCTGATTTTGTGTGGATGTCTTCTATATATTTATCAAATTTTTTCACTTCGGCCACTTGTCCATGCTGATAATTGTGCACAGCCGCAATATCTGATTCAGTCATTTCCCAGCCATCATTTGAAATCACTAGGCGACTTGGATCCAATGCATGTAGAAGATGATAGAGTGCTTGAGTGTAATGTTGTTGTTGGCGGTCGCGACCAATTTCGCCTATTCCCCAGCTTTCATTGAAAGGCACCCAGGTCACAATTGACGGATGGTTATAATCTCTTTTGACAATTTCTTTCCATTCATTCGTGACATAATCAATGGATTCCTTACTAAAGTAATGCGCCGACGGCGATTCTCCCCAAACCAGAAAGCCTAATTGATCTGCCCAATATAAAAATCTTGGATCTTCAACTTTTTGATGTTTACGACAGCCATTGAAACCCATCTCTTTAGATAATTCAATGTCACGTTTTAATGCTTCATCTGAAGGGGCGGTCATTAATGACTCTGGCCAATACCCTTGATCAAGAATTAGCTTTTGATAATAAGGTTTATTGTTTAAGTAAACCATTCCTTTTTCGGTATGAATTTTCCTCATACCGAAATATGAGTCCACTTGATCTAGCACTCCCTCTTCACCAATTAATTTAAAGTGAACATCGAAGAGATTAGGGCGTTCGGGCGACCAATACCAGCCGCTATCATGGAAGGCGGAACGAAACACTTTCTGTTGATTCAATTGAACAATAATTTCATTAAAATTTGATTTAATTTGCCATTTTCCTGCTGCCACAACAACATCCTTAAGTTTAATTTCATAAGCAATCCACTGATTTTCTACATAATTCACTAAATCAACGGTTACCTTAACTGATCCATCGTCAATATTTGGTGTAAAAAGAACGGTGTCGATATAAGTGTGAGCCACTCTTTCCAACCAAACGGTTTGCCAGATGCCTGTAGTATTGGTATACCAAATGGAATGTGGTGTCTCATCCCACGTTTGTTTGCCACGCGGGATCCGTTCATCATAGCGCGGGTCATAAACGCGGACAGTTAACACTTGTTCTAACAATTCTTCTGCAATAAAGGGACTAATGTCGATTGTAAATGGCGTATGCCCCCCAATATGATGGCCGACCATCATACCATTCAAAAAGACCGTCGCTTCATAGTCAACCGCTCCAAAGTGCAGTAGGACGCGCTCTCGTTCTGCATCGGCTTCAAGCTCGAACCGTCGCTTATACCAAACAATTTCATGGGTTTCTTGACTATTGATCCCACTTAATTCCGTTTGATAGACGAAAGGGACATTGATTTGTTGATCGAATGTGCGATCACTTTGATACCACTTTTCAGCCATCCCTCGATCATGATCGTCGAAAGCAAATTCCCATACACCATTTAAATTCATCCAATTATCGCGTACAAACTGCGGTCTAGGATATTCTTCTCTTTTCATTTGACTGCTCCTCCATACAATTATCTTGAGCTTTACTAAGTAAACATATTAATTCATCTCTTCTAATTGAATCATCCGTATTGATTTGTTTTTAGCTAAGGTGAGCGTCGTTGCAATAATTAAACCCATCATGCTCACATAATCAGCCAACAATAAGAAAACGACTATTAAAATCACCCAAAATAGGGCCATTTCTTTTTGCAAACTGCCATCTGTTACATATTTATGCGTTAGAATCATGTTAAGTACGCCAATCGTGACGTAGGCCATTCCATAGGTAAACACAAACATTCCAAACATTGACTCGCTTGGCGCAACCGCTGTAAACGTCGAGGTTATATTTAGTAAATACATGCCAGCCGTAATCGCACCTGTAATGATTTGCCAACTACTGGCTAAATAGATAAAGAATCTTTCCAGCTTTCTACTCATGATTATCCTCTCCAGTGTTTAACCTTTTAATCCTGCTTCTAAAGATAAAGACTCCATAAAATACCTCTGTGCAAATAAATACAATAAGAAAGTCGGTACAATCGCAATCACTGCCCCCGCCGTGCCTAAGCCAGGAAACGTTCGATATTGACCTTGTAATAGCTGCAGTCCCGGTGTAATCGTCAATTTCTCTACCCCACTCATGATGATAGAGGGCCATAAGAAGTCATTCCAAGAACCTGTAAAACTAAACAAGCCAGTTACAATCAACACTGGTTTTAGAATAGGTAAAATAATCCGATAGAATATTTGAAAATCGGATGCCCCATCTATTCGAGCAGACTCATCAAATGATTTAGGGATATTTAAAGCAAATTGTCTTACCAAAAAGACATTTCCGACACTACCTGCACCTGGAACGATGAGCGCTAATTTATTATTGACCCATCCTAGTTCATGCATAATATCGTAAAGAGGAATTAAATTGACAATTCCCGGAAACATCATTGACGCAAGCAAGAAAGAAAATAATAGATCCTTTCCCTTAAAATCCAAACGTGCATAGCCATAAGCAGCTAGCGATGTGACAATCAACACGAGCATAACGTGACTGACGGATACCGTGACTGAATTAAAGAACCAACTGATAATCGGAGTCGATGGATTTTCGAATAGAATTTCACGATAATTTTCAATCGTCCAATTAATCGGCAAGAAACTGTAACCTAATTGTCTAATTTCGGCTTCTGGTTTAAATGAAGTCAATAAGCCCCAAATAATCGGATAAAGCCAAGCAAGCACAGCTAGTACCAATAAAAGATAGACTAGAACACGCGAAAGAGTTATTTTTTTATATTTTTTCATGTCACTCAGCTCCCCTAATCCTGTCTTCTCATAAGAACAAATTGAAAAATTGAAACGACCATAATACACAAGCCTAGCATAACTGCCATGGCGGAAGCGATTCCTGCACGAGCCATTCCACTACCGAAAGCATTTTGTTGAATGTTCATAATTAAAACTTGCGTTGAACGGTTCGGTCCTCCACCCGTTAACATTAAGGGCTGACCGTATACGTTAAATTGAGCGATTGTTGTCATGATCGTTGTATATAAAATCTGAAATCGGATACTGGGGATCACGACTCGCGTTAATTTCTGAAAACCATTGGCCCCGTCCAATTCAGCCGCTTCTAACATGTCGTTTGAAACGCCACTTATTGCTGCTTGATAAATCACTAAATTGCCACCAATTGTCCACCAGATAGTGACCACTACTAAGGAAATCCAAGCCCAAGGTTGATTACTTAGTAAGTTGATGTCTAAATCAAAATAATCATTTAGTGGACCATAAGAGATACTCAGTAAAAATTGCCAAATAATCATAACAGCAGAAATAGCGAATAAAGAAGGCACGTAAAATACCGCTTGAAACAAACGGTGTAACTTAGGTTTAGTCGATAGAACGGTTGCTAGAACTAATGGTACCAAAATACAAAATGGGACTGATATTAATACAAAGAAAAATGTATTCTGCAGACCATTCCAAAACTGATTATAGAAACTTGAATCTTGGTTAAAAAGAATCGTTTTAAAGTTTTCCAAACCAACAAAGACTGGATCTGTAAATAAATCCCAATCAGTAAATGCAATATAAATTCCATAAGCAAATGGAATGAGAGTAAAAATGAGGAAAATCAATAAATGTGGTCCAATGAAGAAAGCCGGTAGAAAACTAAACCTTCTTCCTTTTTTATTGACTTGAGTCATTTGAGTTTTTTCCATATTAATCACCCTTTTTTTCAAGAAAAGGAGGATGAGTCATCCTCCTTCATGCTATTGATGTTATTTCGAATAGACTAATAGCCCATTGTATCGTTGACGATTTGTTGGATTTCTGTTAGTTTTTCTTTAATATCAACATTACCTTCTAAAACATCCCACGCAGCTGCATCGATCTCACCAAAAATATGAGAGGAGCCTTCATCCGTTACAATTGTAATGGCTTCCCTTGCTTCAGGCGTTTGTATTAAGAAAGATTGTGGCATTGCTAAATATTCTTCATTTTCTAACATAGCTAATGATGCAGTGTTTTCACCTGATGTTAACCAAGTCATTTGATTTGTTCTTAACCAATCAACAAATTCAACTGCTGCTTGTCTACGCTCGTCCGGTCTATTCTCGTCAACAAACATCGCAAATTGGGACGCACCACTCGCTTGTACAATATTTTCTGCATCCCATTGTGGTGTAAATGTTTGTCCCCACGCAAAATCAGTAATCTCTTCCATTTGACTTAACATCCATGTACCTTCTGGCAAGAAGATTGTTTCACCATTCATAAACTGAGCCACAGTATCTTCTCCGTTTTTGTTAGTGTGACCTGCTTCATACATACTCTTGAAGTGTTCGAATGTAGCCACTGCTGTGTCGTTATCTATTGTCAAGAAACCTTCCTCATCAGAGAATTTCCCACCCATTTGTAAGTACAGGTTATTAAAGTTCTGCATTGGCCAACCAAAACCATAAGCTATAATGCCATCGTCTTTCGCTGCTTCACCAGCCGTTGTTACCTCTTCATAAGTGATAATGTTATCCTCTGTCGCTCCAGGCACGTATTGATCAACTAAATCTTGATTATAATACATTACCCAAGTTCCCATTGTTGCTGGAAGACCATACTGAGACCCTTCCACTGTTCCCACGTCCCAAGCCTCTGCTAAGTAATTCTCTGCATTCACATCTGTACCATCAATCAATGCATCCCAAGGTTCCAATAGACTTTGACCTACATATTGGGAAACGGTCTCAGACGCTACTAAAGCTAAATCCGGAATCCCTTCACCCGAACGAGTCGCAGTAACCAAACGGCTATTTAATGTGCTGCCTTCCATTGCTAATAATTCTACTGGGTAAGCTGGATTAGTTGCGTTATACTCGTCAATATTCTGTCTAATTAAATCACCATCTGGTCCTGTTACTCCACTCCATACCGTAATGACATTTTCCTGTGCGTTCACTTGCTGAGGGTTAAGTTGTACAACGAAAGAGAAAACCATAACTATCAAAGTTACTAAACTAAATTTTTTCATTAAATATTCCTCCATTGAATTGTATTTTTAAATTTTGGACATAAGATGATTTTGACTATGCGACAGACACCACTGACTTCCACAAACCTCCCCTCGAGACTTCTACGCTAGCTCAAAGATACAAATTAACCTATGAGTCAATTCATTCAGCAGTAATTTCCAACTTCACCCAAAGTATAAATGCTAAATCTTTATATTGCAAACGCTTACCCAGTGGTTTAGACTGTATTTATAGAATAAGCAAGGGCTCTGGGTTATCACCAAAAATCTCTCGGAGCTATTAACCTATTGGTAAATCACCTACAAATAAAATAACTAAAGCGAGGAATATTCATGGAAATCGATACACAATTAAGCTCCTTACCTATCCTAGAGGCCCTAGCAAGCGAGTCTCGTTTGCGAATTATCAACTTACTTTCAAAAGGTGAATACAATATAAAACAACTAGCAGAAATGCTCTATCTTTCAAGTGGGATTGTTACAAGACATGTCAAGCAATTAGAAACAGCAGGTTTAATTGAAACTCAATTAATGTCTACCCAATCTGGAAACCATAAGATTTGTCGATTAGCGATTGATGAATTGTATATCCGCTTTCCAGGTCATGTTTTTCCACATTACAAAATACATCAAGAAAGCATACCCGTGGGTCACTTTACTGATTACTACGCTACGCCAACTTGTGGCTTGGCAACATACGAAAGTTACATTGGTGAACTTGATCAACCTATGCATTTCATGGATCCTCGAAGAATGGATGCAGATATTGTTTGGCTGACTAAAGGTTTTTTAGAGTATAAAATTCCCAATTATTTAATAGTCCAAAAGCAAAAACCGGAACTGCTGGAAATAATCTTAGAGCTAGCTTCTGAATTTCCCATCTCGAATAATAATTGGCCCTCGTCTGTTGCTTTCCATATAAATGATACGTATGTTGGTAATTGGACAATCCCTGGAAATTTCTCTGATGTACGAGGCAAGTTAAACCCCGACTGGTGGCCTGACCGGAACAGTCAATATGGTTTACTAAAAACATTGCGCATCACGCCTCATGAAACATTAGTTGACGGTGAGCCAATCTCACAAGTTAATCTGAATGACATCAAACTAGATGGCACACTCATCAAAATTAAACTCGAAGTTGAAGAAACTGATTATGCTGGAGGTATGACTATTTTTGGAAAGCGTTTCGGTAACTATCCACAGCATATAATTTATAAAATGTATTATTCTGAAATTTCAGAGTAATTTATATTCAATTTAAAAAGAGGTTGCAAATTTTTGGGTGTTGGTGAGGAAATCCTCACTGACACTCTTTTTAATTTTGGATACAAAAAGAGGTTCCTCCACTTAGGGAAGAACCTCTTTTGATTTTACTCTTAATATTTAACGTCTATGACGCTTTGTTTGTTTTACTATTAAAACCACTCCGAAAGCTAATATCACTAAGCCTAACACAGTTACCCAAACCATACTGTTTTCACCAGTATTTGGTAACTTACCATCTTTAGTTTTACCTTTCGTTACTTCTGTAGATGAACTTTCTTCTGCAGGTTTCTCTTTCTCTTGCCCTACAGCGACTAATTCATCAATTGCAGCTTGAGTGGTTACTTGACTTTGATCAATTGAAGAAATTGAAATATAACCACCTTGTTCAATTGTTGTTAGATAGGTCGTTAGGACTTGAACTTGTTTGATTACAGCTGCTTGAGCTTCATCGAACGTCAAAGGCTGAGCAATCCAACCATCAAATAGTGCCCTAGTAACTGCTTCTTTTGCTTTATAAGAAGCGATTGCGGCTTTCGCTTTAGCTAACATTACTTCTAAAGCTTTCACCTGTTCTTCAGAGTTCTTCTGCACGACTTGATAAATCATCGTGATACTTGTTTGATCTTGTGATGCTGTCACAACAAGATTTTCAGGAGCAGTGAATTCATGAGCACCTTCAATTCCATCTAACTTAACGTCTGATGTTGTTAAAGCTTTAACAGTAAATTCTTCTCCGTCTTTCACTTTGATTGTCTCGCTAGCAAGTTGTCCTTTAAGTCCTGTTGGTTGATTATTTAGACTGATACCTTGCCACTCATGTTTCACTTCAATCGATAATTCAACTTTTTCTGCTGGAGTCTCATCATCTTGATCTGCTTCTTCAACCAATACATAATATGAGAAGTGAGTGACTTCAAAAGTATAATACTCCCCATCGACGAACCCTCTTAATTCTTCTCTTGTTACAGTTTTATCATTGAAATAATACATTTTTAATTTTGACGCATCATAACCTTCTGGAATCTTAACGGATACCATCAGGGGTGCATTCGGTTGGACGGCAATGTTCTCTTGCTCATTGAATAAACTAATATCAAACATTGTCATACGACCCTTAGTCAATGTATTCATTTGTTGATACGCGACAGCGTCTTCTTTAATCGGTTTTACCCTTAAAGTTGCCCCTCTTGGAATGCCAGTAGACGGACCAGAAACCTTAACGATTTCTCGATAGTTTTCATCTTCTACTTCGATAACTGGCGCATTATTTTTCACTTCTACTTCCACTTGAACTTTTAATCCATTATGAGTTTCAGCAGTAATCACTGCCTTACCACTAGCAATCGCATAGACCTCACCGTTTATTACATTCGCAACCTCTGGCTTAGATGAAGTCCATGTAATCGCTTGGTTAGTTGCATTAAGTGGTTTAACAGTGGCGATTAATGATGAAACTTCACCACCAGATAATATCAGTTTATTTTCTATTAAATCATCACCGCTCACTTGAAGGTCTCTTACTTCAATTGAACTTGTTTCTTCGTCTGAACTTGTTTCTTCGTCCGAACTTGTTTCATCTGAAGGCTCGTCGTCTGAACTTGTTTCGTCATCTGAACTTGTTTCTTCGTCTGAACTTGTTTCTTCTGAAGTCTCATCGTCTGAACTTGTTTCTTCGTCCGAACTTGTTTCATCTGAAGTCTCATCGTCTGAACTTGTTTCTTCATCAGAGCTTGTTTCATCTGAAGACTCGTCG
>NZ_JBQKLF010000014.1:0-64988 GCF_052116365.1 Fundicoccus sp. Sow4_D5
AATTGTCCCACTCGCCATCTGAGTGGTCACGTTAAAGTTTTAATTGTCCCACTCAAATCCCGAGTGGGACAATTAAAACCTAAACATCACCTATAGCGTGTAAAATCAAAGATTTACTTGAGCATAAAAGGGCTGAAATCACCCAAATACCTTCCAAATTCATTCTAATTGTCCCACTCGCCATCTGAGTGGTCATGTTAAAGTTTTAATTGTCCCACTCAAATCCCGAGTGGGACAATTAAAACCTAAACATCACCTATAGCGTGTAAAATCAATGGTCTACTTGAGCATAAAAGGGCTGAAATCACCTAAATCCTCTCTAAATTCATTCGAATTGTCCCACTCGCCATCTGAGTGGTCACGTTAAAGTTTTAATTGTCCCACTCAAATCCCGAGTGGGACAATTCCCCCCCAAAAAAAAAGCCTCCGATCCATCAAAAGATAGATCGGGCGACAAGTATACTTTTATTTCTCATAACCACATAAATCATAACCTTGAGCCATTGCCTCTTCTAAAGTTAAAGCTTCCACCGAGGCAGCCTTCTTCAAGCCGCGACAACGTTCATCCAAATGGTATTTGGTGCCAGACAAGGGCGCGATATAAACAGTTTGATAATCAGCTGAATCGCTAGAAGTTGAATTATCGCCGCCGCCTTCAAACTGGTTGGCCACCGCATTCGCCGAATCGCCGTCATCCAAGGATTCAAAAGCACTCGGCAAGCCCCACAAACCTTGGCGTTCAACTTGGGCAAAGTCTTTAGCTTCATCCAAGAACTCCAAGTAGCGTGTGTTGGGTGGGTAAATGTAAGTGACATCGGCCAAGCCTTCAGCGGCCAGCACTTCCTGCACTAAGACATCATCCGCCCAAACGTAAACTAGATCGCGCTGGTATTTGTCTAAACGCGAACCGATATCGTATTCCAAGTAAATCTGATCGGCATCCTCCAACAATTCGCTAACGCGTGCCTTTGCTTCGTCGGATAAAGGTTGCTTGCCCGTTTTAGGGTGTCGTAATTCAGGCGTATCGATTAATAGAAAGCGCGCCTTGACCTCACGCGAATCTTCCGTCAAGAAATAAGCGGTATCCCCATCGACAACTTTGACCAAGTCAACTTCAAACAAAGCAGCCATGTCAAAAGCTTCTGCTTGCCACTCGTATGACGACGGTACGTCTTCGGCCAAGCCAATCCCTAACGGCCACACGAGCCACAACATGAGTCCTATCAATAATCGTTTCATTGCCCACCTCCTCTTCTATCCTAACCTTTTTCTTACGCAAAATCTACTGGACAAAATAGGAAAAAGACCGCCATGGCGGTCTTAAAAGCGTGCGTTAGTTACTTGCGGATAATGACTGATAAGCCCGAATTATCCAGTAGACTTAATTCCTGATCATTTTCTTCATAACTAATATCGCCAGCGTCAAGTTGTTCCATAATATAAGCGATATCGTCAGATGAGCTTGCTTGCCAAATGGTAGCGCGTAAACCTTGAAGGCCAGCGCTTGGAGCAGGAGCATGTTCGCTTGTCCAACTATTGGTCCCCAGGTAGTGATGGTAATCGCCCGTCGCAAAGAAGGCAGTATCGCTCGTTGGAGCTGAGCTTTGAGCTAAGCCTAAAACTTCGCCGTAAAACCATTCCGACTCCTCAATGTTATTGACGCTCAAATGGAAATGTCCCATCGTAACGCCTTCACCAAAGCCGGTAACGTCCTGGCTTCTTTGAAGCAGATAGGGCGTGATATCTAAGGCCTCATTGCCACCTTGCGTGTAGCCAAATTCATCGATTTGCCACGAGCCGGTCGGCGTGTCTAGGTAAATTTCAATACTATTGCCTTCAATGTCACCTAGATAGGCGGCCTTACTGAAACCATGATCGGAATAGCCATGCATGGGGGCTTTGTTTTCAAGTAGGTGGGCCAGGGTCGTGCCGAACTCGACTTCGGAATCGAATAAGAAAGCCCCATGATATAAGCCACTTGTCTGGCTAGTTCTTGGGGCGGTAGCTGGGAAAATTTCTAAGAGAATCTCGCCGGCTGCGTTACCTAAAGCATAATAGTCAGCTGCCTCGTCGGCTTCAACTAAGTGCATCCCAAGTAAATGGATATAAAAATCTGCCAGAATACTCGGTTTCATCGCATTGAGTTGGTAGCCTACAGGTGTGAGGGCAGTTTCTTGTGCCTGTCTTTGGGCGTGTTCTTCTGCGCTTAAGTCTAGCACCGTACTAGCGTGTGCGAAGGGAACGCTCGTTTGCGCAAAGACGTGGGTAATGGGTAGAAAAGAAAGTAGTACTAGGCTGAGCAGTCTTCTTCTAATGTGTGTCATATGGACTCCTTCTAAATAAAGGCAGTCAGCCGGCCTTGTCAAGGACAGGGTCGGCTAAATGCGTGTGGGATGAGGTTCTATTTTGTTAAACGAACGATGGTGGTTAAACCAGAGTTGTCTTTGAATGTTAGTTCGGTGCCTGAGTTGTCGTAGGCGATGTTGTTGGCGTCTAAGCGTTCGATTACGTAGTCGTAGTCTGCTTGGTTACCTTGCCAGATTGAGGCGCGGAGGCCTTGTTGGTCCAGGCTGGCTGGTCCTGGTAGGTTGCGGCCTTTCCATAGGTTGGCGCCTAGGTGGTGGTGGTAGTCGCCGGATGCCATGAAGATGGCTTGTCCCATTGGGAATTTGAAACCTAGGCCCAGAACGTCAAGGAAAAAGTCGCGTGACGCGTCGATGTCACCTACGTGTAAGTGGATGTGGCCCATGGTTGTGCCATTTGGCATGCCGTCAAATTCTGGGCGGGCATTTTTAACGACTGCTTCGACGTCCATTTGTTCGACGATGCCTGCGATGTGGCCGTCTTCGTGGATGTCCCATTCACTTGTGTCTTTATCGACGTAGATTTCGATGCCGTTGCCTTCTGGATCGTCCATGTAAAGGGCATTACTGTAGCCATGGTTTGACGCGCCAGTTAATGGTACTTCATTTTTCACAAAGTGCATGAGGATTGTTCCTAAGTCAGCCATCGTGGGTAATAGAAAGGCCATGTGGTAAAGACCGGTTGCTTTGATTTCTTCGCGACTTGATGTTTGGAAGATTTCTAATAGGACCTTTTGGTCTGGCGTTCCCAGTGCGTAGTAGCCTTCTTTAGTTTCAATCGGTGTTAGGCCGATCACTTGCTCGTAGTAAGCAGCTAAGTTGGCTGAGTCGAGAGCGTTAATTTGGATGGCGCTGGTGATTAGATTGGTTTTTGCTTGAGTCAATGGATTCAATGTCATAGTAATTCCTCCGTTAAAGTTTTTTATGTGTAGGTGTTAAATTTATCATTCAAACGAACATTATAATGATAACGCTAATGCATGACAGTGTCAACAAATAAATCCAATGAATTCGAAATAATAATCTTTTGGGGGAAACAGATTCAGACAGAACGTGGTAAAATAAGGGGACAGTTTATAAAAGACAAAGAATCATAATTCATTGGACAAAATAGCTAAGTCAAATAGTTGGCTAGATAAAGGGGTTTTCGTATGAAGGAAAAAATAGCGGTGATTGGGATGGGCGTCAGTGGAGCAGGTGTCTTATTGGCGTATGCCAAGGAGTTGCCGCATTATCCGGCGGCTGAAGTGGAATTGGTATGTTTCGACTCGTCTGAAAGTTTTGGGCGAGGCAAGCCCTTTCGCGAGCAGTCGGTACACGCTTTGAATAATTCGCGGAGTCATACGATTAGTTATGATTTTGAAGACGAAGAGGATTTCGTTAATTGGTTAAAGATAGAAGGTCTGGAAGTACCGGAGTTTACCAGTCGCAAATTATTTGGCGATTATTTGAATGCTCGCACGCAAGCATTAGTCAGTGAGTTAGGAGCAAGCGTCATCGAGACGAAAGTGACGGCTGTCAAATGGTTGCCGGCTAGTCGCCAATGGCAGCTTCAGTTGTCGGCTGATGCCGATGGGCTTGAAGACGTTCGGGCTGAGGATTTGCTTTTTGACCGCCTGCATTTGTGTTGCGGCGAATTGCCGGCAGCTGATTATTATGACTTAAAAGGTCAGCCACATTATATTCATGAGCCCTATCCTCTAGCAGCCTTGAAGGAAGGGCCGAAGCCGGGCGACTCGGTGGCGGTGATTGGGACAGGCTTGTCGGCTTTGGACGTTTACAAATACCTATATGATGAATTGGGGATTCGCGAACTGAAGCTGTTTTCGCGTTCAAATTATTTTCCGAGCGTGCGGGGACAAGCGGACTCGCCTTATCAATGTAAGATTTTAACGGAAGAGAATGTGCGAGTATCTATCAAGCAGCAAGAGGGACGGTTTAGTTTTGAGAACTTCGAAAACTTATTGAAGGCGGAGTTGGCACAATTGGGGATTGACCTGACTTATTTTATAGAGACATTTTTTCGACGAGGAATCGAAGGGGTGTTAGTTTCCTACCATAATCCAGATCTAGTGAGTTTGATGCAACAGGTGATGTTGCAAGCGGCGATTATTCTAACGGAAGGTTGGGCGGCGATGAATGAAAGTGACCGCCAGCAATTTAATGAACGCTATGATAAGTTATTGGTTGCTTTTCGTAATCCGATGCCGCATGCTTCAGCGGTTGAATTATTAGAGGGCGTGAGAAATAAAGAGATTACTATCTTATGGGATGTGTCAATCATTGAAGCATGTCAAAGGCCAAGTGAGTTGACGCCAGAGGGGGTAGAGCCTTATTTTGTCCTCGGGCTGGGTGAGGGTGACGCGGATGTGGTGGTTGATTGGGTGGTGAATGCGACGGGCATGGACTTGGCGATGCGCGATCTTGAGGGCTATGATTTGCTGGAGCGTTTAGTCGATCAGCGTTTGGTGCAAGTCGATTCTGCGGGTGGTTTGAGTGTGAATGTTGAGTCGCTGAATCTGATTTCGCCGCGTTATGGTGAGTGGGCTAGTTTACATGGTCATGGGATGTTAGTGGGCGGTGCGATTTATCAGAATAATTCTACTTTTAAGATTCAAGGTCAGGCGCAACGGTTGGTGAGGCGTCTTTTAGCTCAGGCTGAAGTTTAATTTGGCTTAATATTTCACATTATCTTTAGAATCGATTATACTTGAATTAACAAGGTAAGTAAGAAAGGTGGAAAACATCATGATGATCGCACTAATTGGACTCGGAGTCCTGTTGATTTTAGCTTTTGCATGGATTTCAATTTATAATAGTCTTGTAAAACTTCGTACTTGGGCAGAAGGTAGCTTTAGTCAAATCGACGTTCAACTACAAAGACGTAATGACTTGATTCCTAATATCGTGGAAACGGTCAAAGGTTATGCAAGCCATGAACGTGAAACTCTTGAAGCTGTTGTCACTGCTCGTCAACAAATTGTGAACCTGCCGGCTGACGCTTCTCCTGAGCAAAAGAATGCCATGTCAAATGAGTTATCGGGTGCTCTTTCACGTTTACTAGCGGTTGCTGAGGCGTATCCAGATTTGAAGGCCAACACAAACTTCCAAGAACTTCAAAGAACTTTGGAAGATACAGAGAACAAAATTGCAACGTCGCGTCAATTGTATAACTCAAGTATTCAGCAATACAATGAACGTGTGCAAACTGTTCCTACAAATATTGTGGCGGGTGTTCATGGTTTTACAGTTAAACCTTATTTGGAAACACCAGATGCTGCTCGTCAAGCACCACAAGTTCAATTCTAAGCTTGGATTGTTTCTCGATTTGAATGGGACGTCAAAAGGATTATATCTGTAATGAATTAGAAGGCGCCAGTCCGTGGAAAGTGAGCGGGTTGGGGCTTTTTTTGGTTTGCTTGGGGCTGTTTGACGGCCACCAAAGTAAGCAGTGTAAAAGGCTAAAAGAAAAAACGTCAGCCACGATGGGTTTGACGATTTTACAAGGGCAGCAGCTAGCTTCTATCAACGTGAGCCTGGGCGAGTAACACTGCGGGTTTTCTTTGGGGGAAGAAGGAGAGGTTACATATTTAGAGTGAAATTAATTGCTGGTAGCAAAAGACGCAAGAAAGCAGGTTTAGGTTTGTGTATGACGCAAGGAAATTTACCTCGTTGCCTCCTCGACCTGCCGCCCACACGCGCATAAATGACGTTATCATGACATTATGGCGATATTCCCCACAAAGGACCTAGCTTCCTATATAATAGTATTGATGGGCGTTTACACTGTCGTTGAACTGTAATATATTTCCGTAGACAAGGTCTTTAAATTAGTCTTTAAAAAGAGTAAAATGAGGGCTAATGATAATTTGAGCTTTTTATGGGAATCATGACTCACAAAAATGACGCTTTTTTTTTATGGGGGACTCATAAAGGAAGCGTCGCTCGATTTTTGCGGGGCGTCAGACGTGCTCAAAGCCAGATAGCTACACGCCAAGCTTTATAAAAGAAAGCATTAGTATTTACCAAGTAGCGATAGAAAAGCTGGTTTCAAACTGCCAGCTGGCTTAAGGCCCTATTGTATCCAGAGTGAAAGAGGAAGGAGGAAAGAAATGAGTCGAATTAACTTGTATGTGCATTATGATTCGGTAACGAACCATATTATGACGCGTGCAATTTCTTTACGGAGTTCGGATTTTAATGAGCAGTACATGCCGACCCATTTGATTTTAGGTGAAACGCCGCCGGAGTTTGGCCGTTATGATGCGCAGACGAACTTTAAAATTTTACGTGGCCAGACGGAAGTTTACGATTATATGGAAATTTGTCGTAAGGAGAATATTCGGATGTCCAATTGGGTTGATTTTGAGAGTATCGAGTTGATGCATCAATTATCGCCAACGGAAATTTCTGAGCTGTTGTATTTGTTTCATGCGCATAAGACGCTGAGATCAGCATTCTTCTATAAGTTACAGAATAACTATGTCTTTCTAACCTTGCCAAATGGTTTAAATAAGATGTATTATCGACACGTTACTCATTTCTATCCTCGTTTTCAACGAGTGATTCAAGAGGAGACGACTGAGCTTATGAATGAAAGAAAGTCGCGCTTTTTTGGACGTAAAGAAGTTGTCGCAAGTTTGCCGATGGAGGTAGTGGAGCAGTTGAGTCCTCTATTTGCGAGTGGTATTAAAATAAATTATTCGCAAGCTGAACAAAGAGAAAACAGCTGGCGAATTCCATTAATGATTATTGAAGATGAATTAACTCTTTTGTCACAAAATCAAGTCTTGAACGAGGCAGTCGGCAGCTTAGTTTATGACACACAGAGTAAAGAGTGGACGTTAGAGTTGCATGTTGACTTGGAAAGTTAGAATTGGGAGGATTAAAGAATGAAAATCACGCTATTATACGGAGGGCAAAGTGCCGAGCACGAAATTTCAATTATTTCTGCTCACAATATTTGCCAGGCAATTATGTACAAGTATTATCAAGTACAGCCGATTTATATTACAAAAGAAGGGCAATGGCTAAAAGCACCTTTGCTTGAACAGCCAAGCGACAGCGTGGAACAATTGACGCTTCAAGCAAGCGAGACGGCCTATTGGGCTCAATCATCTGATGAGACATCACGTGGCGTCGTGATTAACCCGGGTGCTATCAAAGTTGAGGACGAAGAGACAATCGTTTTTCCAATTTTACACGGTCCAAATGGTGAAGATGGCACGATTCAAGGCTTCCTTGAAGTGCTAGACGTTCCTTATGTAGGAGCGGGCGTTACGGCGAGTGCCAATGGTATGGATAAAATTATTAGTAAACGTTTATTTGACAACAGCAATATTCCACAAGTGCCTTATGTGGCTTTCGATCAAAGAGAGTGGCGCGAAAGTTCTGAGGAATGGATTCAGAAATGTGAAGGCAGCTTGTTATATCCATTATTTGTCAAACCCGCTAATATGGGCTCAAGTGTTGGCATTAATAAAGTACATGACCGTGAGCAATTGGCGGCAGCCATCGAAACAGCTCTTCGTTTTGACCGCCGGATTTTAGTGGAACAAGGGATTTCAGCCGATGAGTGTGAAGTCGCAGTTCTGGGGAATGATGACGCGCATGTCAGTTTAGTCGGCAAATTACTCAAAGAAGTGGATTTTTACGATTACAACGAAAAATATGTCAACAACAGTGTTCATAAGCAGATACCTGCTGACTTACCAGAAGCTGTTTCTGAGAAGATTCAAGAGTATGCGCTTCAAGCTTACCGTGCAATTGACGGCAGCGGCTTGTCACGTGTGGATTTCTTTGTCACAAGCAGCTACGACGTCTATATTAATGAAATCAATACTATGCCAGGTTTTACACCATACAGTATGTATCCAAGCTTGTGGCAAGCAACTGGCCTAGAAGCCCGCGATTTAATTGAAGAATTATTACAATTAGCACTGCGTCGCTACAATGCCAAGAAAGCCCTAAGATAATTAAAGAAAAAACAGGGAAAATAGCCTCACAGTGGAACGTACCCTATTTTGCCATTGTAGTGAGAGGGCTGTTTAATGGGCGAATAATAGAATGAATGAAAGATATTAGGTGGGAAAACGAATGAAAGCTATTAAGTTAATGGATGTTGTGAAACAGGTTCAAGCAATCGATTATACAGCTAAGGACCGATCGATTTCAGTTGAAAATGTTGAATTTGATGCGCGTCGTATTAAGCCAGGAGGCTTATTTATCCCCTTAGTTGGCGGAACGACAGACGGCCACAGTTATATTCAACAAGCGATTGATAATGGAGCAGTAGCGACATTATGGTCAGGCGACCAAGCAGAGGCACCTTCCGATCAATTAGCAGTCGTATTTGTTGATGATACATTGGAAGCTTTCCAAAAATTAGCCGCTTATTATCGCAAGCTAATTAATCCAGTAGTGATTGGGATTACTGGCAGTAACGGTAAAACGACAACCAAAGATATGACGGCTTCAACCTTGAAAGCCAAATACATCGTCCATAAAACAGAAGGTAATTATAATAACGAGATTGGCTTGCCCTATACTTTATTACATATGCCTGAAGACACACAAGTGTGTGTGGTTGAAATGGGAATGAGCGCTTTCGGTGAGATTGAATTATTATCCAAGATTGCTAAGCCAGATATCGCAGTCGTGACTTTAATTGGAGAAAGCCATCTTGAGTTTTTAGGCAGTCGTGCAGGGATTGCGCGAGCAAAGCTAGAAATTTTAAATGGTTTGAAGGAGAATGGCATCTTTATTTATCCAGCCAATGAAGCCTTGATTGAAACAGAAATGCCAGAGATTGAGTTTCCAATTTATATGCGCAGCTTTGGTTTCGATGAGCATGCGGATGTTTTTGCTTATAACTTGGTTGAAGAACCGGATAAAACCTATTTCAAAACCAATATTGACGAGAATGTCATCAGCATGATACCAGTGATTGGCGCTTATAATGTATCAAACGCGCTGATTGCTTTAAGTATTGCAGAAGTATTAGATGTGCCAAGTGAACAAGCAATTTTCCAATTGGCTCAATTTAAATTAACAGCCAACCGCCTACAATGGTTGAAAACCCATCAAGGGGCACGTTTACTAAATGATGCTTACAATGCGAGCCCAACGTCGATGCATGCGATTTTAACTACTTTATCAAATATTACGTTAGAAGGGGTCGAACGTAAAGTGGCTGTTTTAGGAGATATCCGTGAGTTGGGTAATGATAGCGAGCAGTTTCACCGTGAACTCAGCAGCTCAATTCATCCAGAAGCCATCGATAAAGTATACTTGTTTGGCCCTCAAATGGCTTACCTATATGAAGAGTTACAATCTAAATTTACGCTAGACCAACTCGTTTATATCGAAAGTAGACACGAAGAGTTGATTCAAGCATTAGAAGAAGATACCCGTCCTACCGATGTTTTACTTGTGAAATCAAGCTTCGGCGTTAATCTATTACAAGTTGTTACAGCTTTGACTGGACAAGTGACTAAATAATTGTTAAGATACAGTTCTATGTTTGATGGAAGTATTCAAACATGTTACACTATTATAGAAGTTAACAAAGTATCATTTAGTCATCCAATTATTAAAATTGCACCTTGACCGCATGACGCTCTACAAAGCCTTGGCTTAGTAGTCCTTTGTCATCGCGGTTTTTTCGTTGAGAGCGAAAGACCCTGCAGATTGTTTATCAATCATATTTTGCATTAAGTGGGTTGAATATTTGTATTAGAAGCGCGGAGATTGAGGCAGCATCTAGTACACGTCAGTTATGACTTTTGTCATAACCGTAAGCATCGAGTTGATGCATCACTCTCCTTGTGAGAGATATAGTCGGACTGAATCACACTTCTAATAACTTTTATTGTCGTAAATCAAAGAAAACACAGAAGAGGAAGAATAATATATTGAAATTTTCAGAATTAGCTATAAATAAAGACTTACTTAAATCCCTAACAGACATGGGCTTTGAGGAACCAACACCGATCCAACAACAATCAGTTCCTGTTGCATTAGAGGGCAAAGATTTAATCGGTCAAGCGCAAACAGGTACAGGTAAAACTGCTGCTTTTGGTTTGCCAATGTTAAATAAAATCGATAACAGTGAAAAATCTATTCAAGGTTTAGTCATTGCACCCACTCGTGAATTAGCCATTCAAGTACAAGAGGAGCTATTCCGTATTGGTAAAGAGCAAAGAGCTCGCGTTTACGTTGTTTACGGTGGTTCACCAATTGGTAAACAAATCGAACGTATCAAACGTAACCAACCACAAATCATCGTTGGTACGCCAGGTCGTCTATTAGACTTAATTAAACGTAAAGTCTTAAAATTAGACCAATTACAAACATTAGTATTAGACGAAGCAGACGAAATGTTAAACATGGGCTTCATCGAAGACATCAAGTCAATCGTTGAACAAACACCAGACACTCGTCAAACGTTATTATTCTCTGCAACAATGCCTCCGGCGATCAAAGCTTTAGGAAAACAATTCTTAAAAGAGCCTACGCATGTTAAAGTTGAAGCGAAACAAATGACAGCTGATTTAATTGAACAACACTTTGTTAAATGTCGTGATGACGAGAAATTCGACATCTTCACACGTTTATTAGATGTTCAAAACCCAACACAATCAATTGTGTTCTGTCGTACGAAAAAACGTGTTGACGAAGTCGGACACGGTTTATCGTTACGTGGTTTCAACGCTGAATTAATTCACGGTGACATCACGCAACAAAAACGTATGAGCGTTATCAACGCTTTCCGTCGTGGCGAAATTGAAATCTTAGTAGCAACTGACGTTGCTGCACGTGGATTAGATATTTCAGGCGTGACTCACGTTTACAACTACGATATTACTCAAGATCCAGAAAGCTATGTTCACCGTATCGGTCGTACGGGTCGTGCTGGTAAAGAAGGTATGTCAGTCACTTTCGTGACACCAAACGAAATGTCTTACTTACGTTCAATTGAGACAATGACCACTAAACAAATGAAACCTTTAGCGCCACCTTCTGATAAAGAAGCGCGTCAAGGACAACTACAACAATTAATCGACCAATTAAATGATAAATTAGCTTCAGAAGATATCGAAAACTTCCGTAACTCAGCTAAATTATTATTAAATCATTACGAAGTAAATGACTTAGTTTCTGCTTTATTAAGCGAAATCATCTCAGACAACTCTTCTGTAAATGTTCAAATCTCACCACAACGACCATTACCAGGATCTGGTGGCAAACAAGGTAATAACCGTTCACGCGGACGCAACAACCGCTCAGGTGGCGGTGGTGGAAAACGTTACGGCGACCGTGAAGGTCGTGGAAGCCGTGAAGGACGCTCAAGTCGTGATGGCCGCGGCAGTCGTGAAGGACGTACAGGAGCAAGCAGTAGCGAACGCCGTGACCGTCGTGATCGTCCAGACCGCGATAAACGTGCAAGCAGCAGTGATCGCCCAAACCGTGATAACCGCAAACAAACTGCAAGCAAAACAAACAAAAGTTTTTCAATCAAAAAAAATAAAGACAACTAATTTTTAATTATTTGAAAGGGTGACGGTGAAATGCGCGTAGGTACCGATATTATTGAAATCGATCGAATCCGACAAGCCGTTGAACGTCAACCGCGTTTTCCTGAAAAAGTGTTAACAGCCGCTGAATTGAAATTGTATGAGGCCTTCCGTGAGGAGCGCCGCATGAGTTTCCTCGCTGGCCGTTTTAGCGTCAAAGAAGCTTACGGTAAAGCGATGGGGACCGGCATTGGCCGTATCAGTTTTACAGATATCTCGATTCTACCTAATGATATGGGGGCGCCTATCTTGGTGTCAGCACCATTAGTTGATAATGTTCACTTATCGATCAGTCATAGTCGAGATTACGCAACAGCGACGGTGATAGTAGACTTACTAGAGGAAGCGATTGAAACAGCTCTGCAAGAATTTTTCGAAAACAAATATAATTAATTTAGCGTCAATTAAAGCAGTCACCTCGAGTGACTGCTTTATTTATTTGACTAGAAGTTGTAAAATGAATAACAGTAAAGATTCATATTAATAGATGGAAATAGAATACGAGGAGATAAATTCATGTTTGAACCTAGTGAACATCGTCCAACCGAGGCGATTGTCGATTTAAATGCGATTCAACACAATGTGCGTGTTATGTTAGATTTAATGGACGAAGACCAAAAACTTTATGCAGTTGTTAAAGCTAATGGCTACGGACATGGGGCCCCGCAAGTGGCTGAAGCGGCTTTAGCTGCAGGAGCCAAAGGCTTGGCTGTTGCAACGGTAGACGAAGCGATTGAATTACGACAACACGGTCATCGTTTTGTCCCGATTTTAGTGATGGGCTTAACTGATCCACGTGGGATTGCAGAAATTATTTACTACAATTTAACAGTCACAGTCAGTGGCTTGGATTTCTTCGAGAAGGCTTATCAACAATTAGCAGAAACTAACCATCTGTCAATTTTAGACGATGCTAACTTACGTTTCCATTTGAAATTAGACACAGGCATGGGGCGCATCGGCTTAACGACTGTAGAGGAAATTACAGCTTTTGCCGATGCAGTCAGCGAGATAGCTTGGTTGGACTGGGAAGGCGTCTTCACTCACTTTGCAACAGCAGGTGGCGGACCAGAAGACTATATCGATTATCAATGGGAACAGTGGTTAAAGCTATCAGCGGCCGTACCGGAAAACGTGAAGGTTCGTCATTATGCGAACTCAGCTATGGGTTTATGGTATCCACGTGAACCTAAGTCAGATATTGTTCGCTATGGTATTGCGATGTATGGTGTGGATCCTAAAGACCAGTTGCCATCGGCAACGAAAGTGAGTTTAAAACCAGTTCTTTCGATTGTTTCTGAAATCGTTCATGTAAAGAAAGTTCCAGCGGGCAAACATATTAGCTATGGTGCGACCTACTGTGCAGATGAAGACCAATGGATCGCCACTGTACCAATCGGCTATGCTGATGGTTGGTTACGTCGTTTTAAAGACACACCTGTCCTTGTAGACGGCCAAGCCTGTCCGGTTGTCGGCACAATCAACATGGATCAATTAATGGTTCACTTACCTGCTGAATACCCAATTGGTACGACAGTTACTTTATTAGGCCAAGACGGCGCTCTGGAGAACCATGTGTCGAATCTTGCTAAAGTCACTGATACAATCGGTTACGAGATTCTATGTGGCATCGGTGGGCGTGTCCCACGTATTTATTTAACTGACGAAACTTAAGCAGTATTTGGTTTTGGCGAGTAGGTGCTAACTGGTGAGTTAAGCTAGCGATAAAGCTATTACAGATTAACTATGAAGGTAAGTGCCGAGCGGTTCGAAAGAATCTGCTTGGCGCTTATTTTTTTAGCGCAAAGATTATCGATGTTTCATTGGGAATCATTTGCTTGGCGACCTTGGGTTGATGGGGTTAACGCCACATGGCTATTTAGCGACCTTGGATTTGCGGGGTTAATACCACGTGTTTTTTTAGCGACGTTGAATTGGCAGGGTTAACACCACGTGTTTTTTTAGCGACGTTGAATTAGCAGGGTTAACACCACGTGGTTTTTTATCGACGTTGAGTTGGCAGGTTTAACCCCACGTGTTTTTTTAGCGACGTTGAATTAGCAGGGTTAACCCCACGTGTTTTTTTAGCGACGTTGAATTAGCAGGGTTAACCCCACGTGGTTTTTTATCGACGTTGAGTTGGCGGGTTTAACCCCACGTGGTTTTTCAGCGACGTTGAATTAGCAGGGTTAACCCCACGTGGTTTTTTAGCGACATTGAATTAACGGGGTTAACCCCACGTGTTTTTTTAGCGACGTTGAATTGGCGGGTTTAACCCCACGTGATTTTTTAGCGACGTTGAATTAGCGGGTTTAACCCCACGTGGTTTTTTAGCGACATTGAATTGGCAGGGTTAACACCACCTGGTTTTTTAGCGACGTTGAATTAGCAGAGTTAACCCCACGTGGTTTTTTAGCGAGGTTGAATTAGCAAGGTTAACCCCACGTGGTTTTTCAGCGACGTTGAATTAGCGGGTTTAACCCCACGTGGTTTTTTAGCGACGTTGAATTACCAGGGTTAACCCCACGTGTTTTTTTAGCGACGTTGAATTAGCGGGTTTAACCCCACGTGGTTTTTAAGTGACAGGGCTAATGCCATGTGCTTACAGAATGGCGTGCAGTTAGCCTTTCAGTCCCAAACTCGTATAATTTTGAGCCATCTATTTAACCATCAATACCAGCGGAGTCATTCACCTGCGGTTCACGACGATTTTATAAAGAGCCAGTGCTTTTATATAAATAGTCACGAACGTAGTGAAGTGACACCGCCTTTCTTTTTTGCAAGATGGTCGCGTGGTTATAAGTGGACTAACAGCGTACTATCATAGAGGGTTTAGATGTCTCAATTTCACCGACACATCGACTTACTTGCCCAAAAGGATGTGGAATCAAGTATAATAGAATAGAAGACTGGCCAATAGAACGATCATAAGTCTGAGAAGAAAGGAGGTAGATTATGTTAGAAATTTATGGAATGACTTTAGGACCGATTCAAGAAAATACTTATGTCCTAGTGGACCAAGAAAGCCATCAGGCATTGATTTTTGATCCAGGTGATGAGGCAGAGCGCGTGATTTCATGGATACGCAAGCAAGGGTTAGAGCCTTTAGCGATTCTGTTGACGCACACTCATTCAGATCATATCGGCGCGCTTGATGAAGTGCGTGAGGCATTTAACATCGAAGTATACGTACACGAGAACGAAGCGACTTGGTTAGCAGATCCAGAGAAAAACTTGTCAGCAATCCAACCTTTTGGTGAGGTGCGCATGCGTGAAGCAGAAAATATTTGGACGGATAAAGATATGGGCATACAAACTATTGGACCCTTCAGTTTCAAAGTCGCACATGTTCCAGGGCACAGTCCAGGTCATGTGGTTTATATTTTCGAGGAGGCTCAAATCGTCGTAGTCGGAGATGCGGTATTCCAAGGCTCAATTGGCCGTACAGACTTACCAGGTGGGGATTATGCGACCTTAATGGGCGCTATTGCGCGTGAAATTTTAGTATTACCTGATGCTTATCAACTATTTCCAGGCCATGGGGGATTGACAACAGTAGGTGCTGAAAAGGCGAGCAATCCATTCTTTGACGTCTTTCGTCGCTAGAAGTGATTAAATTTCTGTAAGCATAAATAGTAGAAGAAAAAAACACGATTCTCTTTATGTCCTGGCGGCAATTTTTTCGTCCAGAATATAAAGTTATCGTGTTTTTCACCCGTAATATGGCGATTATTTTCTAAAAAAACGTACCGTTAGATGACAGGTTCTCTTAGCGTTCACTCGGAACGTGTGGCGTGATGACAAGTTCTTTTAGCCATCCTCAAAGCAAAATGAACCTCTGAGTGCTCACCTATCAGTAAGTGAGCACTCAAAAGCTTCAAATTTGTGTCATTATGGCACTAGCTGACTGACAATCGGCAGGATGTTCATATCCTTGCCACACCATGGCGTGACAAGTCCTAATCAGGCCTGTATCTTATATAGTCTATTTCACTCGGTAGTGACGTGTTTGATAGCCGCGCTTATTTAAGTCACGCACTAAAGCGTTCAGTTTGATTTGATCTAAGTCGTTTGGTAAAACGAAATTGATACTAGCGTAAGTGTTCGTGTCTGCTTCATCTAGGGTCATCAAAGAATTAATCTCTGAGTAGCGGTGGATAATTTTGAGTAGGCGTTCGTACTCGCCTTTTTTACCAATCGTGCGAACATTAATAACATGACCTGCTGTTTGCATGGACCATGCTTGAGCAAAGTAACGTGTCATAGCGTTGTGACTAATGGTTCCTAAGAAAGTATTCTGCTCATTAAGCACGGCTATATAAGGTAAGTCGGACATTGCAAAAAACAGACCATAAATCGAATCGGTATCATGCACTATTTTAGTAGTGTTCTTTAGGAAATGAGTGACCGGGATTTTATTTAAGTCTGCCTCTGGATTGTTAAATTTATATTGGTAAATGTGATAACGGTAAATATTACCGCGAAATAATGTGTTGCTCCCATCAAGGACTGGAGCCAAGCGTGCTCCTTCTTTTTCGAGAATTGCGACCGCATCTGCGCAATTCATGGTCTCGGGGATGCATGTTAAATGATTCTTATGGATCAAGAGTTCATTAATCATTTAAGAAACTGCTCCTTTAATATCTATTCTTCTAGCGTTCTTATTTTAACAAAGAATTAACGCAGAAGCAATGTTTTCTCATTGTTTTTTAATGTAAAATTCGCTTAAGACGCTAAAGAATCGTCAATAAAGTGAATAAGTTGAAAGAAATTGCACAATCTTATTGCTTTTTGTCAATATATTTTTTATATTTAAAGTAGTAACTTTTTTTAAAAATATAACTTTATCACAAGGGAGAGAAAAATATCATGGACTCCTCGGGGAATTCATTATTGGGTCAACTATTAATAATATTCATATTAACCTTAATTAACGCCTTTTTCGCATCAGCGGAATTAGCGTTTGTATCTGTCAATCAATCTAAAATGCGTGGCTTAGCTGAAGAAGGAAACAAAAAAGCTTTAAGAGTTTTAGACCTACTTGAAAAGTCAGATGACTTCTTGTCAACCATTCAAGTAGCAATCACCTTAGCGGGTTTCCTATCGAGTGCTTCTGCATCAGCAAGTTTTGCAAGTTTAATTGCAGACTGGTTACCGACCTTTCCCGGAGCAGAACAAGCAGCGATTATAATCGTAACGCTTATTCTATCATATGTGACACTCGTCTTTGGTGAACTTTATCCAAAACAATTGGCTCTACAAATGCCTGACGAAATTGCCATGGCAACAAGTGGGGTCATTAAAATTGTCCAAAAACTATTCAGACCATTCGTCAAATTATTATCATTTTCGATTGGTCTATTGAAAAAAATCACGCCAATTGACTTTACCGCTAGAGAAGAAAGTTTCACACGTGATGAAATGAAAGTCTTGTTAGCAGAAACACGTAAAAGTGGCGCAATCGATGTTGCAGAATTTTCAATGTTACAAGGGGTCTTATCATTAGATTCTAAATTAGCTCGTGAGGTAATGGTCCCGCGAACTGATACCCAAATGGTCGATATCGAAGATAATTACGATGAGATTATGCACGAATTACTAACCAGTCCATTCTCGAGAATACCGATTTACCGTGAAGACAAAGATAATGTAATCAGCGTCATCCATGTCAAAAGTTTATTGAAAGCTGCGCGTGAAGAAGGTTTCGAGAATATTGATTTACTGTCTATTTCAAGCGAACCCTTATTTGTTCCTTCAACCATTTATATTGATGACTTATTGGTTGAATTTAAACGAGAACAAACCCATATGGCGATCTTACGCGATGAATATGGTGGTGTAGAAGGAATTGTAACCTTAGAAGACTTAATTGAAGAGATTGTCGGAGACATCGAAGATGAAACGGATGTGAACTCATCTAGCTCGGTTCGTAAGATTGATGACAATAACTATTACATTAAAGGTGGTACACCGATCGATAAGTTTAATCAATACTTTCAACTCGATTTGGAATCAGACGAAGTCGATACGATGGCAGGGCTGATCATCGAACATATCGGCTATATGCCGGACGATGACGAGAAGGTGTCTGTTCGAGCGCAAGAGTATGTCTTAACGACGAGCCATGTCGAAAACGGCCGAATACGTGGGATTCATGTGGCTCACGACGAAGAACGAGCGCTTCATACGGAATTTGACTTCAGTGATGAAGACATGAGCATGTATGATCAATTAAATCTGATTGAAGATGAGGAAGATTAATAGCCCAATCAGTCAGTACCCAATCAAATAAACAAGGCAGAGTGAACATCAGAAACGACAGTCTCTAATGTTCACTTTTTTAATACCACACTAACAGATAACAAAAAAAGGAACGACAGTAAGAAGGAGAATATAAAACATGTTAAACGAAATGATGCATCGCCCAGTCGTGATGCCAGAATTAGTCGAATTTATGCGAAATGGTCAACAGAAATTCCCAGGCGTCTTGGGAGAAATTGAAGCCTATGCGAATGAATTGGGAATTCCAGTCATTCCGCACGAAACAGCCAAGTTTATTGACTTTTTCTGTGCCACTGTTGAACCAAAAGATATTCTAGAAATCGGAACGGCAATTGGTTTTTCAGCCAGTTTAATGGCGCAACATTTACAAACAGACGGCCACTTAACGACGATTGACCGTTATGCCAAAATGTATGAACGAGCCAAAGCTAACTTCAAGCGTATGGGCTTAGAAGAAAGAGTGACACTAATTGAAGGGGACGCTGCGGATGTGTTACCAACATTAGAAGCGGCGGCATACGATTTAATTTTCATGGACAGTGCCAAAGCGAAGTACATTGAGTTTTACCCACAATGCCTACGGGTCTTAAAAACAGGAGGCGTCTTAATTATTGATGATGTTTTCCAAGCGGGGACAATTCTAGAAGACGAAAAGAATATTCCAAAGCGTGTCAGAACCATTCACCGCAAGCTGAATGAATTAATGGATACGGTCTTAAATGACCCCATCCACCGTTCATGTTTAGTACCTTTAGGCGATGGTTTATTAATGGTAAGAAAGGAAGTGGGTCAAGATGACGCATAAAGATATTAAGCTAGTAGCCATTGATTTAGATGGTACCTTGTTAACGGATGATAAACAATTACCTCAAGCGAATATTGACGCCATTCACCAAGCGATTCAAGCAGGTGTTCAAGTCGTTATTTGTACCGGTCGAACGTTACCGGGTGTGCGTGAGATTATGGCGCAGTTACCATTTGATGGCGAAGATGATTTTCTGATTCTTCAAAACGGTTCTGTGACTCACCGCTTGCACGACCTTGAAATTGTTGACCAAGTGACTTTATCTAGAGAAGCGCGTGAAGTTTTAATGGATTTTGCACGTGTTTTTGATGAAGAAGGGGCTCAATTAGTTGCCTTTGACCAAGAAGGCATGATGCTCGTTAGTCAATATGAAGCCAACAAGCTTGTCGTTAGTGACTCAAAAGCGTTGAGCACACCCATTACACCTTTCACGGCCGATGAGTTTTTAGCTTTCGAAAGCTTTAATAAAGCCATGGTTTTAGCTGAACCAGAAATTCTTGACGCTATGAAGGAGCGTCTGCCAAGCGAGTTGTTTGAACATTATTCGACGGTTCGTAGTCAACCAATTATTGCAGAGTTTCTAGTGAAGGGCGTATCGAAAGCGTCGAGCTTGAAAAATTTAGCTAAGTGTTTAGATATCGAAGCCGAGCATGTGATGGCCATTGGAGACCAACTGAATGATTTAGAGATGATTCAATGGGCTGGCCTTGGTGTTGCCATGGGCAATGCCGTCGCTCGCATTAAAGAGGTTGCCGATGTGGTGACTGGATCCAATGAGGATGCGGGTGTTGCTCAAGCGATTGAAAAGCATATTCTATCAAAGGGAAAAGCTTAATAGAATATTTATAGATTCTTCATAATTGTATGCTAAAATGCTTATTTGAATAGGAAAAAAATACACGGTGGTGGAAATATGAAAAAAGCACTAATTATTGTGCTCTTAACGATTGTAGTCCTTGGGCTCGGTTATGGCGCTGGTATCGGCTTTTACGCTGAAAAGTTTCAGGCGAACACGAGTTTTGGGAATATTGATATTAGTAATTTATCTTTGGCTGAGGCGCAAGAACGGATTGAAGCAGACATTAATCAACAAACTGTAACGATTACAGAAAACGGTAAGGGATTAGGGACGTTTTCAATGGCTGATTTGAATGCTCAAGTGAATACGCAAGCTTTCTTGGAAGCTTCATATAATAATCAAGATCCGATGCTTTGGTTGACGGGTTTCTTCGATTCGGTTGAGTACGATAATGTGTTAATGAATCACATTCGTATTGATGATCTTGCAATTGAAAATGCTTTAGCTGAGGTTGGAATCTCGAATGAAGGGCGAATTATTGCTCAAGATGCTTATATTGATTACGGTGAAGGACGCGGTTATTTCGTGGTACCTGAGGAAACCGGTACTCAGTTAGATATCGAGAAGATTAAGGAGTTAGTTGTGTCGGGTATTCAGAGTGGGTCTTCGACTATTGAAATCAACGAGAGCTATCTGCAACCTGAAGTAACAACTGAAGATGAGAAAATCACGTCGGTAATGAATCAGATTGATCAAGTATCGAACACGAAAATTACGCTAACGATTGCCGGAAAAGAAGAAGTGATTGCGAAAGAAACTGTTTTGGAGTGGATGTATTTCGATAGTAATAACGAAGTAGTCTTCGATCAGAATATGATTTACGAATGGCTCGGTACTTTAAATGAAAAGTATGCGACGTTCGATGATGTTCGTCAGTTCTCAAGTACCCTTCAAGGAACGGTTGAAGTGCCTGCAGGAACGTTAGGTTGGTCGATTGATCGAGAAACTGAAACACAGAATATCGCGGCAGATTTATATGCTGGAGTCGATGTAACGCGTGAACCTGCTATTGTAGGGACGGGTTATGCAAACTCTTTAGAAGGTGAAAGTGATATCGGCAATAGTTATGTTGAAGTCGATATGACAAACCAAATGATGTATGTTTACGTGGATGGTGCACGAGTGATAGAAACACCAATCGTTACAGGTCAAATAGGTACCTCTACGGTTGCAGGCGCCTATTCAGTCTGGAACAAAGAAACAGATACAGATTTAAAAGGCTTTAATGCTCATACAGGTGTTGATTATGTACAACCCGTTTCTTTCTGGATTCCTTTTGACGATACAGGTCAAGGGATTCACGATGCCAATTGGCAACCAGCCTTTGGTGGAGAGGTTTATAAAACCAGTGGTTCTCTAGGCTGTATCAACACGCCACCAGGTGTAATGCCACAAGTGTTTGAACATGTCACATTGGGTATGCCAGTAATTGTCTTCTCTTAAGAGCGGCATGTAATGGTTTATGAGTTGGTGTGAAGCGGCTGGCTGTTGCTAGGCTTGAAAGTCGAGCGTCATGGACCGGCCTCTAGCGCCAATTTAAAAAGAATAGTAGACAGAGGTCTGGATCATAACCGTTTAGGTTAGGCCGGACCTCTATTTTTGGTTTTTATAGGATGGTGAGGACGTGTGAGAAGAGCGACCGGGCCAATCGGCTAGATGCTAGTCAGCGAGCTTTTCTAGCCGGGACGTACAGGCGGAATGGATAGGCCACCTAAGCGAGCCATCTGCCACCTAACTCTTGCTCACCAAGCCCTCCAGAGCCAAAGGTGCCGTTCAGTTCGCCTCACGACGACTAAAGACACTCTCTTTTAATCGCCGTGAGTCGGCCGACGAACGACGCTGCTGGCTCTTAGGTTCTTTAGAAGCGAGCTGGAAAGGGAAACGTTCGCGAGAGTTTGGTAAGAACTATTTTGCCAGGAGTGAGTCAATCATTTAAAGAAAAGCATAATATTGAGTGAGTATTTTGACTATTGGTTTCTAAACGGTATAATATGAATGATATAGATAAATTATTTACTTATGTGTGTCGCATCTTTTTTTATGTTGCAGTTGCCGAGCGAGAGGCTTGAAAACTGCTCCCCAATCAGTAAACCAAAGTGCCAGTACTCATGTACGCGCACGTCAAACGGGAAGTTCGACAGAATCTATCAAAGAACGGCAAATGGCCGGAAATGTGTCCGGCAAATTTGAGATGGAAAGCTTGTTAGCTACCTGGATTTTAAGAAGAATTTAGTTATGCCTACGCCGTGAGCGCGTAGGCAGTAGAAGACTCGAAAGAGTACAAAGGAGCGAAATTAATAATGAAACACATTTTAGTCGTTGACGATGAAAAGCCGATTTCAGATATTATTGTCTTCAATTTAAAGAATGAAGGTTATGAAGTAACTACAGCGTTTGATGGTGATGAAGCCATTGAACAATTTGAGAAAGTGCAACCGAATCTAGTGATTTTAGATTTAATGTTACCGAAGATGGACGGTCTAGAAGTATGTCGCGAAATCCGTAAAACGAGTGCGGTGCCGATTATTATGCTGACAGCTAAAGATTCAGAAATTGATAAAGTATTAGGCTTGGAATTAGGTGCCGATGATTATGTCACGAAGCCATTTTCAAACCGTGAATTAGTTGCACGTGTGAAAGCTAACTTACGTCGCAATGCTTTACGCGATGCTAGCCAAGATGAGTTGCCGAACGAAATTGTCGTAGGCGATTTAATCGTTCACCAAGATGCCTATGTGGTATCAAAACGTGGTGAAGAAGTTGAATTGACTCACCGTGAATTTGAACTGATTCATTACTTAGCTAAGCATATTGGCCAAGTAATGACGCGTGAGCACCTGTTAGAAACCGTTTGGGGTTACGATTATTTCGGTGACGTTCGAACAGTTGACGTAACGATTCGTCGTCTACGTGAAAAAATTGAAGACCAACCGAGCCATCCAGTGTACATTGTGACACGTCGCGGCGTTGGTTACTTCTTGAAGAATCCAGAACAAGATCAAACATAATAGGAGTGTATGATGAAACGATCATATAATATTTTCCAATCGATCTATATCAAAATACCTCTGTTAATCATCTTCATTCTGACGATTTCATTTCAGTTTATTGGTGTGTTCTTTATCGACCAACTCGAGACTCAATCGGTCACGACTTTGAAAGATCAAATTAATACACAAGTGGATTTTCTAATTAATAATATTAGCCCCATCTTATCTAGCGATGACCAGAGTGATGGGGAAAGGGACCGGCGCTTAAATCAAGCGCTGGATTCTTTTAGTTCTACTTATCCAGCTAAAATACAAATCGTGAACCCACAAGATTATGTACTGGCGACAAATGACATTACCCAAAGGGCCGTCGGAACGCGTACTAATGATGAATTTGTGATGAATGTGGTGATTAATCAGCGAGCATTTGATAACGAGACCCTCAACCAAGAGACGTCTCAACGTAATTATAATATTTATAAACCGATTATGTCTTTTGAAGAAACGCCACGACTCCTGGGAGCGGTAGCGGTTGAAGCGGATATGATGCGTGTTTATGAGCAAAGAGACTATGTTATGGAACTGTTCTTACGAGCGGCTGTGTTCGCAATTATTGGGTCCTTTATTGTCTCTATTGTGCTGTCTTCAGGCCTTACTAGGCCGATTGAGGACATGCGGCAACAAGCCATTCGGATATCGGATGGGATTTATAACTACCCAGCCAAAATATACGGTCAAGATGAGTTGGGCGAGTTAGCCTTAACCTTGAACGACTTGGCGATAAAAGTTAAAGATGCGCAAGAATTAACTGAATCTGAACGCCAACGTTTAGATGGCGTCTTGCGTCATATGACCGATGGGGTTATTGGAACTGACCAAAGAGGCAATGTTTTGCTTGTTAATGAGCGTGCGCTTTACTTATTGGGTATTCCACAAGAAGAAGCGGTCGGTACTTCACTGCTTAAATTACTGGAAATTGAAGAGCGCTATAACTTGAAAAATTTACTAGGCGGCGATAAGGAGATTATGATAAACCGCTTTGAGGATGGAGTCGATACCATCTTAAAAGTTGAGTTTTCTGTTATTCGCCGTGAAACCGGCTTTGTGACAGGGCTAGTAGCCGTTTTAACCGACGTTACTGAACAAGAAAAAACCGATCAAGAGCGTCGTGACTTCGTATCGAATGTTTCGCATGAATTACGTACGCCATTGACGTCAATTAAATCTTATTCGGAAGCTTTAGCAGATGGTGCTTGGCAAGACCCTAATATTGCGCCACAATTTTTAGAAGTCATCCAGTCAGAAAGTAACCGGATGATCCGTATGATTTCTAACTTGTTAGACTTATCCAAAATGGATGGTGGGCAATTAACGACGAATAAAGAATATATTGATTTCAAACGGATTGTAAACCATATACTGGATCGTTTCGAATTTACCTTAGCCAGCGGGGACGCCTCTAAGAAATATAAAATTAAACGTGAATTAACGAGCCGTGATATTTATGTTGAAATCGACCAAGACCGTGTGACGCAAGTGATTGATAACTTGATGAACAATGCGATTAAGTATTCACCAAATGGTGGGACGATTACAGTCAGATTAGTCGATACGCAAAACAGTGTTGTGATGAGTGTGACTGACCAAGGTTTGGGGATTCCTCAAAAAGATTTACCCCATTTGTTCGAGCGTTTTTACCGCGTGGATAAAGCGAGGTCGCGTGAACAAGGAGGAACCGGTTTAGGTTTGGCTATTTCTAAAGAGGTAATTGAAATGCATGGTGGCCGAATTTGGGTCGACAGTCTAGAAGGTAAAGGCTCAACCTTTAGCTTTGAATTACCATTTACCGTCTTTGAATTTGATGACGAAGGGTGGGATGATTTCGAATGAAAAAATTATCTATAACCTCGATTATTGTTGTCATTTTACTAGGCATTAACTTGATGTTAGTCTATTTTTTATTGTTCAACACTAGTTTATTAAACCGTTGGTTGAACCAATTTGAAGGAGAGACAGTCATCACGACGTCAACGAGTGAACCAATTGAAGATGCCGATGATTATTACGAACTGGCGAATCCAACAGTGGATGAGATCATCACACCTTATAAACTCATTGTTAATGAAGCGGAAGCTTTATATGATGTCAATAATTATGACACTTTACAAAACGTTATGGAATTGCTAGGTAATCAAGCCATAGAAGTAGCGTCTAACAGTGTGGAAACTAATCCTGTCATGTTCCAAGAAATCGTCAATAATGATTACTTACAACTGATTTACCCAACCAAGTTTTCAGTCCTGTCCTTGAAATCAATTATCAGCATGCCTGAGACAATTTCAACTCAATTTGAATTGAACCGAATTGTGATACCAAGAGATGGAGACGATTCAGTATATCTCGTCGATACCAGTAACTATTCTTATTTAACGGCTAAGTTCAAGGAGCCAGAATTAGCGGCAGAAATATTAAGTATTGTTGATGCGGTGCGTAATGAGCAGTGGTTGCCAGTGGCTCACTATGAATTAGGCGTAAACTCAGTCTACTTACCAATTTACGAGACGATTGCGTCTTCGCAAATTTATACACTCGATAAATTACCGGATAGTCTGTTTTTAGATGATGTTTTCCCCAATAATAATTACGATATTTCTGAGCCGGATGCGAATTCGGTCAGAAGTTATTATACATTGCTAACCTCGCTCCAAATTAATGATGCGACCAATGTAATGAATATTAATCATTCGATTTCCTCAAATCAAGAATCAAACAGTATTAATCGTGAATTTGTTCTGCCAGAAGAAAAAGTACGTTTTAGTTTCTCTTACATTCAAACTTATGAATATTGGCCGAGCGACATTCGTCTTTACTCTGAGTATAATAATACGGTCACGTATCGTCGTTTTCTAAATGGTTTGCCGATATATTCAGCACCTAGTTTAGCTGAATATGGTGCAACGCGAGTGACACTGAGAACGAATCCGCACATTGAAGTCTATCGTTATCAAATGCCTTTAGTCACCATTGGGACGCATATTCATGACTTGAGTCGAGTTTATGACATTGAGTCTGGTCCGCAAATCGAAGCATTGTTAACGGAACAAGGTTTATCCTTTGCTAACTTTACCAATATCGTTTTAGGTTATGAATGGCAAAGTGATATGGAGAACTTTAAGACGGTAACATTAGTACCTAAATGGATGTTCCATATCAATAATAATTACTATTCAATCGAACAAGTCCGTGATGGGACGGTGGCTGAATTAACGAGTCAAAACGGCAACAGTGAAAGTGGCAATGGTGATGGGACAGATTATACCTTTATGACGTCACAAGCGATTTATAGCGACACTCTGTCAGCGCCTGTTTATGCCGGACTGAATCAGGATGTGATTGCGCCTGGTAAAGGGGAAGCGTTACTTTTGCCTTACAGTCCACGTTCAACTAGATGGAATAATTTGGTTAAAGTGGCACATCATTCGACTGCTTTATTGAAAGAGCCAGGAGGTGGGGCAGATGGATTTTAATCGAATTCAAAAGTTGCTAGTCGTATTTTTCCTAGCTTTTAACGTCTACCTAGTCTTTTTATTGATTGACCGAATCCCCATCCAGTCACAAAAAACAACGGATATGTCTGCCGTTAGTGTGGTGCAAGATATGCGAAACCGCGGGGTAATTATTCGTCCGGATTTAAGTGGCGACACCGAATACTTGCCATTGATTAAAACAGAACCGAATAATTACTTGCGTGAACAACAATCTCAATTGAAAAACCAGCGTTATAGTCTCAACCGTGAAGGTCTTTTAACCAGCACTTTTATCGAACCAGTGACTTTGGATTTTGAAATTACTGAAACAACCAAAGGAATATCCGCTGAAAATGCACAGATATTCCGCGAGAAGTATCTATTAGATGAAACAATGTTTATTAATGGCCAAGCCTACGGCAACTATTGGTATTCCAATCAAGAAGGCATTCTTTTCTGTCGAATGACAGCTGCAGATGGGACACCGATTGTCGACGGCAGTAGTGAGATTCGTGTTATTTTTGATGATAACTTCAATATGATTGGCTATACGCAAACATACCAGAGTGACTATACCGTTCTGGAAGAGCCGAAAGCCTTAATTTCATCACAAGAAGCGATTAATATTCTTGAGCGCCGTATTGAAACCTATTTGCCGAATGATTCCGAAATTGTGTCGGCTAACTTGAGTTACTATCGCTCATTGGAGACGGACAATTTTAATATTTACACACCGGCCTGGGAAATCATTTATTATCGTCACGAAGGGACGATTACGAATTCCGTGATAGTGGATGCCGTCAGAGGCTTTGTTGCTGAGACCAAGTCCAATCAATCACGCTAATGGCGAACGCCAGACAGTGATTCATCATATTGTTAAATAAGTCGCAGGAAACGAACGTTTTCTGTGATTTTTTATCTTTTTTACGGCCGCCTGTCCTATGATTTGGGGCGTAAATCTGATAAGATGAGAGTACTATTTTGTGAGAGGTGGAGTACATGAAACAACTATTACGTTGGCTGATGCTAGTGAGTTTAATAGGCTTTGTTTGCTTGGGGACAGGCGTTTCCTTGAGTGTTCAAGCAGAGGATGCGAGTTTTGCGATTACTGAGCAAGATGTCGTAGCGCAAGTTGAAGCCAGCGGGGCGGTTAGTTTTGTGAACACGTTTATTTATGACGTTAAGCGGTTAGATGAGGTGCAGTTTGATCTCAGTCATGAGGGGTATGCGATTCGCAATTATCGAGTCGGCGTGCAGACTGAAAAAGACGGCGAGATTACCTATTTAAACGAGAATTACAGCGCGTCGCCGAATACTTTTTCGGCTGAACAGACAAGCTTCGGAACAACTTTTCGTGCGCATTATCCACTCGAAGGTGTGCAGATGCGTTTTATTTTCGAATATACGTTGGATTTTCTGGTGACTAATTATGCGGATACGGCGAATCTTAGCTATGAATTGGTCAATGATAAAATTGCTTACTCGCATGATGTCACTGCCAGAATATTCCTGCCAGGTGTCGTGAACAATCAAGAGAATTTCAAAGCGTGGTTACATAGCGCGACGAATAGTGAGGTCTTTTTGACGGTCGAAAATAATCGTAGTGTGATTCATTTGACGATCGATGACAATCCGGCTAATCAAGCGGTTGAAGTGAATGCGATTTTCCCAGTCAGTTTAACGCCACATAATGTGAATGTGATTGAAAAAAGTATGCGTTCTGAAATCATTGCTGACGAAACGTCTTTGGCGGATGCGGAATTGGCGGCATTTGAACAAAAACGTAATCGTCATTTGATGTTGTTGATGGGCAGTATTGTGTTCGGTCCATTGAGTGTCTTGGCAGCTTACGGTTATTATTTCCGAGCACGCGAAAAGATGAACCCTAACCGTCAAGTATTACCGGAGCATTTATATGTTCTACCTGAAGCGGGAATTACGCCGGCGATTATGGCTACTTCAGTCTTTCGTGGCAAGCCGAATGCGGACGACTTTACTGCGACTTTACTGGATTTAGCTCGTAAAGGCTTTGTGGAGTTAACGGAAGTTCGCAAAGAGCGACGTGGCGTTTTCGGTGATGGTGAGAGTTCGACCATAAAGATTTCAATGGGGCGCGACTATGCGAAAGATTCGCCAACCGCTTTAGGTGTGACTGTTGGTGGGATGGCGCCACTTTTATTACATGAACGCCAAGTATTAAATTATATAATGACGGGCATCCAAGCGGAAGCCTTAGCGGCTAAGCATGATATCGCTCGTCAGTTATTGGCAGATGACTCACATGGCGATAAGACTGTGGATTGGGTGACTCTAGAACAAATGGAGGAACGCTCGAAGAAGGATAAAGATTTCCGTAAGACTCAACAAGTTAATTGGAAGAAGTTTTCTGACTATGCGGAGTTGAATGGGACGAAACGCCGTGGTCGCAAGTTACCAGAAGCGAGTGCAGCTCAAATCTGGAGTATCGCGTCTTTGTTGATCTCTTTTGGGATGGGCTTGTTAGGTGTCTTTGTAGCAGTGGAAGTGAAAGCGAATGGTTTGATTACCCTATCGGTTATCGTCTTTCTACTATCTCTGGCAGCCAGCATTTGGTTGAATATCTTAAGGGGACGACGTCCGATTGTGACTGCCGAGCAAGATCGCACGCGTCAAGAATGGCAGGCTTTCTCTAAAATGTTGACGGATATTCAAGACATCGATGTTCGAAAAGTCGCTCGTTTAGCTTCTTGGGAAGAGTCCCTTGCCTATGCAGTGTCTCTTGGAGTGATTGATGATTTACTCGAAGTTTTAAATCAACAATATAGTCAAGAGGAATTACAGAGTTTGAATTTGGATAGCCATCTGATTACCCAACCACATCTGATTAGTAGTGTGATGAGAACGTCGATTGCGAATACTTTATCTGCAATCGATCCAGGTAGTAATGCCAATGGTTACAGTGGAGGTTCATAAAGAATTTCTGGCATGCGCAGATGATGCTGGCTTAGTGGTCAGTGGCGTGGTGAAGGGTAAGTGAATCGATACTAGATGTGCTTTTAGATTTTAGTGGATTTAGTCAATAGGAGCGAGTGGATGATGAATCTGCTCGTTTTTTTGTTGGCTTGCGTTGTTGGGTTATGTTAGTGCGTTCTGGCTTGGGATGAGCTGGATGGGGGATAAGCGGTTTTGAGGATTGATGGACGTTGTTTATAGGTCATGGTTCATAGTGCAACAATTTTAGAAAGAAGTCTAAGGCATACTGACAACACACGACAAGTATCGGTGAAAATAAACAAGCAATATAAAGACTTTACAACGCTTCCTAAACTAAGGCAGTCTGCCATAAAGAACGAACATCAAGAGGAGTGCTTACGCCAACTCACGACGTTTGAAAAAAAAGAAAGCTTTCATAAAAACCATCGGAAATAGCAGTGGCTGACAGCTGATTCTTTCCCAATTAACTGGGCGTTATGCTTAGAAAACGAGTAACGCCTTAAGTGCCCAACCTCACTCATACGAGTCAATAATGACACACGACAAGGCACTCACTAAAAGTCAAGTCGTCTCTTAGTGGTCTTTAGTGTTAATAATTGATTAAAATTGGTAAAATATAGATAAAGCATGTGCTCAAGACGCATCAGGACAGGAATTAGACAGAATTATACACTTTACAACAGACTATTGAGGAGGTGATGGAGACTGATGGAACAAAGAGAAGCAATTGTTTCGAACATTGTCAGGAGTGTCATGTTCTTTACGACGGCACGTCATGCGCGTGCATTGGATATTGCCTACATAACAAATGAGCAGAAATTGACGATTGATTTGCAAGAGGATGGCAGTGCAAAAGTATCGGATTGGTTAACTTATACATCCTACCATGCAAAGACATTTCACCACACGCTCCATCTACTAGATTATGATGTAAGGAAGCTTTCTGTCAGCCTTATCGACCCAACAACGCAAACGAAGCAAGCGTTACGATTAACCGATAAGTACGAGCCTTTAAGTTACCAGATCACGAAAGTTACGGATGACCAACAAAGACTGCAATTAAATTACGAGTCACAACATGAAAAAGTCACCTTTGTTTTCGAGTATGTGATCGATAATTTTGTGACCACTTATCAAGATGTGGCTGTATTGACGACCTTACAAACAGACGCAAGTATCATCCAAGAAGAGGCGGATTTCACTGGCACACTCTTGTTACCCACCTTGCCACAACAAGATGCTCAAACGCAAGAAGTAGCCATCTCAGCTCAACTAACCAACACAAGCGAAGAAGGACAAGTCACCATTGAAAGACAGGGGAATCGTCACATGATTCGTGTAGGCATCCCTTCTGAAGCGATGACAAGCGAGACGGCCCTGACAATCCAAGTGGCAGCCAGCTTTTTTCCGAAGAATCCTAATGACTTTTCTGAACGCAGACTGAATAAGAAGTAGCATCCGAACTAAACAAGAATAGCTATGCCGCAGCCTATTATCACACCAAGCATGCGACTGTCATCTAGGAAAGTGGGAGAAAATGATATGAAGCCCCAAATACTCATCTTGTTGATGGTGATTGTTGCATTCTTACCTTTGAAAACGACTGAAGCCTTGAGTTTTGCTAACCTAGTAACCGAACAACATTTAACGATTCAAATGGCACCAGATGACTCAGCTAAAATTGAGGACCGACTTCATTATGTGGCCCAAAGAACTTTGAATTGACCGATATGATTTATCAAACGAGCAGTATGCTAAAGGACATATTATCAAGCACAAGCAAGGCGTTTAACATAGACGACTTAAATTTAGAGATAGAAATCATCAATCTAGAAACAGGTGAAAGGTAGCCGGTCGAATCGGGTGATCAAAGAGCGGTGAATCATTATCACGCTTATTCTGAAGAAGGGCCCCTAATGATTGACCTTCAAATAATCGGTTATGGCACGGAGTATGGCTTAATCCTTCATTATGATTTTGAAAACTTTGTCCCTAATTATGAAGACGTGTCAGTGATCGAAACACTGAAAGCAAACGGCGATCCCTTGCAAGATGATACCAGTTAACCGTACGCCTGATGTTACCAGACGGCTTAGATTGTTCAGTCGAGGAAACAGAAGACTCAACTAAACAAGAAGCTGAAGAGGTAGCATCATCTGAAACTTCAAAAGTAAGCGAGTCATCTGGTGTCGACTCAACAAACACCACAGAAGAAGCCGCCACAAGCAAACGCGATCAACCACTTCCCGGATAACCCTCACCAAGTTGCAGAAACAAATTTGGACGAACGAATGAAAACAGCAGAACCCTACGAAGACCTCTGGTAAAAAAATAAAAAGCCCAAATCAAAAGAAAGCAGGTGGCTCCATTGAAACAAACACAGACACACTTTACAAGAATACTGACACTTATTGTCGCACTATTGGCCCTGTGGCTAATTCCCGCCAATCAAGCAAACGCACAGGACGTGTCTTTTGCAATTCCTAAACAAGACATCGTGGCGGAAATCCTCCCCAACGGGAACGTTAAATTTACGGATATTCAAACCTATGACGTCGATTATATGAACGGTGCACTCTTCACATTGGACTACGACGGCTATGAACTCGAAAACTATCGAATTGGTGTACGCGAGGCCAACGGCGACATTACTTATTTTGAAGAAGGTGACTCGGCAGGCCAAGGCACTTATAACGTCAGTGACCGCGAATATGCCGGTTTAATCGATTTTAGAGTGTATAACCGAGCCCGCAACGAAACCGTAGACTTCGTTTACGAATATGAAATTGCGGCCCTCGTTACCAACTACGCCGACACAGCCGACTTAAACCGCCGCTTCGGGACCAACGACTACACAACAGACGTCACTGTCAAAATAGTGCTCCCAGAACTCGTGGAGAACCCAGATGATTTCAGAGCTTGGGGTTACGGTGCGGCACAAGGAGATATACAGCTTTCCGAAGAAGATGGAAAAAGCGTTGTCACTGCTACCATTCCTGATCGTACATCGTCACAATTTGTAGAAGTTCAAACCATTTTTCCACTAGCAATGACACCAAACAACCCGAATGTTGTGGATGAACCTATGAAAGAAGAAATCATCTCCACAAGTGAGGCACAAGTACAAAAAGACTTAAAACAGTTCCAAAAAGATAAGCGTAAAAACCAACTCTTTCTGATTGGTGGTATGCTGTTACCAATCTTAATCAGTGTGTACGGGACTTGGTATTATTTCACTAAACGTAAACAGTTGAACCCTAACCCCGTTAAGTTACCCAAACATATCTATGAACTGCCGGAAGATATTACACCGGCTTTGATGGCGACAGCCTATTATCGTTCGAATCCAACAACCGATGATTTCTCAGCTACTGTCATGGACTTGGCGCGTAAAGGGTATTTATCACTAGAAGAAATACCAAAAGAAAAACGAGGCTTATTAGGCTTTGGTGGCGAGAAGTCAACGGTTCTAGTCAAACGTAAAGATAATCCAGTCAGCGTTGATAAATTGCTTTATCATGAAAAACGCGCTTTAGATTATATTCTGCCAGACGGTTTAGAGCAAATATCCTTAGAAGAACTGGAAGATAAAACGAAAAAATCAACGTCCTTCCAGAAGAAACAATATTCTAAATGGACACAATTCGCACAAGATGCTCATATTCAAGGACCTTTAATTTCAGAACAACCTTCATCGACACGCTTGAACAGTGTGGTATTAGCAGTCCTTAGTCTGTTTGCACCAATTATTACGACATTAGTATTAGTTTACCTAATCTTTGCGGTAGAGGTACTTCAATGGCCAGTCTTATCCCAAATGGGCACGCTGTTGATGGCTTACTTAGGAATGGCAGTAATCAGTTTGGTCTGGGGGATTGTCTTGATAATCCTTAATGTTGTTAGACCGATTCGTTCTGCAAAAGAAGATGAACAACGTCAAATGTGGGATGGCTTTAAGAACATGTTGAACGATATCGGAAACTTCAATATGCGTGAAATTGCATCACTTCCATTATGGGAAGCTTACCTTGTCTATGCGATTTCTTTAGGTGTGGCAGATAAAGTAACCGAAGCAATGGCCATCGAGTTCTCGCAAGCGGAATTAGAAACAGGTCATTTAGGTCGAGGTTTTTACAGCAACCCTTATATTATGACTTCAATGATGCGTAACTCAGTCAGCAGCTCAGTAGCTTCAGCTGCACCTAAAAGTTCAGGCAGCAGTGGCTCGAACACAGGAGGTTTCGGTGGTGGCTTCTCTGGTGGTTCATCAGGTGGATCTGGTGGCGGAACCAGTTCAGGCGGTTTCTAAGTAAATAAAGACTCATTGTAAGCCCGGCACCTTCCTATGGTGGTCGGGCTTTTTTCTGTGTTTTAGTAAAACGCTCTTAACGTGTCAACTCATACGTCGAGTCGACAGTTTCCCCCATCTATTCTATCGACTCATTACTCGAGTCGACACATTGAAACTGGATTTACCAGCAAGATTAAAAGCTCGAGTGAAAACAAGTCCCCCTAACTAAGTTTCACCATTCAATTCCCATACAAGTCAAAACCCTGATTTTAATGTGCCGACTGACGCGTCGAGTCGACACATTAAAGCTGGATTTACCAGTAAGATTAAAAACTCGCGTGAAAATAAGTCCCCCTAACTAATTTTCACCATTCAATTCTCATACAAGTCAAAATTCTGATTTTTATATGCCGACTGACGCGTTGAGTCGACACATTAAACCTAAATCGACTACTCCACTCATCTGCCCCTCCAACAATAATCTTTAAATAAATTTACAGGCTCAGTTTAAGCACTACCAAAGCCCGTCCTATCAGTCGTAAGACCAATTGACCACAAGGTAGTCAACTTGTCATCCGCTGCTCAAAATGGTATGTTAGAGGTACTGTTTACAAGAAAATTCATATTAGAAAGTGGATATTATGCAAGTCAAAACGATAGATAACATACAATTAAACACACCAGAATTAATTCGTACAGATCAACTGAGCTTTTCTATTTTAGCAAGTGGAAGTAGCGGTAACTGTACCTATATTGAGACCAGTGGCCAGAAAATTATAGTTGATGCAGGTCTTAGCGGTAAAAAAGTTCAAGGGTTGTTAGCGCAAATTGATCGTAAGATGGATGACATTGATGCGATTTTTGTCACGCATGAACATTCCGACCACGTGCAAGGTGTTGGCATCTTGTCGCGCAAATTTAACCTACCGGTTTATGCCAACAAAGAAACGTGGCTAGCAATGGACAAAAACATCGGAATCGTTAAAGAGGAGAATCGACGTTATGTTCAACCAGATGAGATGTTGAGTTTAGGTGATTTAGACATCATGACTTATAGCGTTAGTCACGACGCCATTTCGCCTCAGTTTTATGCCTTTCAGAAAGGTAAAAAGCAATTCGTCATGTTGACGGACACAGGTTATGTTAGCCAAAAGCTCCGTAGTTTACTCGTGAATGCAAATGCTTACTTGATTGAAAGTAACCATGAAATCGAAATGCTTCGCTACGGCAAATACCCGTGGTCGCTTAAGCAAAGAATTCTCAGCGACAAAGGTCACTTGAGTAACGAGGACGGCGCCTTGGCGATGATTGATTTAATCGGTGAGAACACGAGCGATGTCTATTTAGGGCATTTAAGCCGCGATAATAACACCAAGCAACTTGCCATGCATGCCATGGAGGATATCTTGAACCAGCACGATATCGATATTCAAAAGCAAATTAAATTACACATGACCGATCCAGAAATCGCAAGCCCGTTGAAACATCTCTAATTTAACAAAATATGACTAATCGCCGTCTGCTTGAAATAAACAAGCAGATGGCGATTCTTGCTATTTTGTCCAAAAAGAATAAAAACGGTTGCATTTTAAAAAAAGTGTCGCTATAAGGATTGTTACTGGTCAAGCAGGCAAAACCTAAATATACGTAAGTGAGCTAGGGAAATTGCGCCCGTTTATTTATGTATGTTTAGGTTTTTTATTATTTTTAAGGAGGCGGACCATGCTTATTCAAAAAGTTCTCAATAATAATGTCGTTCAAGCTACAAATGAGAACGGTGAAGAAATGGTAGTTATGGGACGAGGCATTGGTTTTCAAAAAGGAACCGGCGATGCGATTGACTCGAGTAAAATTAATAAAACATTTGTACTCAAAGCAGATGACGCGATGTTTGATGACATTTACCAACAGTTGACGACAGAGGAAATTGATACTGTCTTTGCGATTGTCAAACTGGCCGAGGATCGTTTAGAACAAGAGTTTCAAAGTCATGTTTATATCACTTTGGGCGATCACTTGCGTTTCGCGTTAGAACGCCACCGCAATAATTTGCCGCTAACGAATCCTTTAGCTTGGGAAGTCCGCCGTGTTTACAAGGCTGAATATAAAGTTGGCCTCGAAGCGCTGGATCTAGTCGAAGAAAAAACCGGCATTCGTCTGGAAGAAAGCGAAGCCTCATCAATTGCTTTGCATTTGATTAATGCTCAAAAAGAAGGACAGATGATTGAACAAACCATGCGGATGTTGAAAATTGTCCAAGACATTCTACATATTCTGCGATTGCATTATGGAGTGAACTTTGATGAAGACTCGATTTCTTATCAACGGTTTGTGACCCATTTACAGTATTTCTCCCAGAGAGTGACTAATAAATTACAACAAGGATCGAATGATTCCTTCCTATATGAACAAGTGAAAAAGACGTATCCGAAAGCGTTTGCCTGTTCAGATAAAATTAAACAATATATCGAAACAACCTACGATTTTCCAGTAGGACGTGAAGAACAAGTGTATCTAACCATTCACATTCAAAGGTTAGCAACAACTAAATAACCCATCCATTATAGGATTGTTACTGGTCAAGCAGGCAAAACCTAAATAGATTGTATGAAACGATAACTTTTTAGAAAAAGGTATATTTGCGTTCATCTAATCTATTTAGGTTTTTTCTTTTGATCAAATAAAAAAAGAAGGAGGGAGTTGCCAAGGGATTAAGCAGATAGTTGATGGCCAAGAAATAAATAAAAGCTTAAGGAAGGGAAGAAATAAAATGGCGAAAAATTATGATGAATTAGCAAGAGATATTGTAGCACACGTAGGTGGCGAAGATAATGTGAGTGATTTAAGACACTGTGTCACACGTTTGAGATTTAAATTAAAAGACGAAAGTAAGGCAGATACGGATTACTTGAAGAAACGAGATGGCATTGTCACGGTTGTTCAAAGTGGTGGCCAATATCAAGTGGTTATCGGAAACCATGTACCAGACGTTTACAACACAATTGTTGAGCAAACCTCAATCAGTGGAGAAACAAGTGGATCGCAAGATGACGGACCAAAGGGGAATATCTTTGAACAATTCATCGATTTAATGTCAGGTTTGTTCCAACCTTTCCTAGGTGTTTTATCAGCAGCCGGTATTCTTAAAGGGGTTGTTGCTTTACTAGGTGCGGTAGGTATGACGTCAACCAATGGATTTTATGCCATCTTAAACGCAGCCGGCGATGGTCTGTTCCAATTTTTACCATTCATGATTGGTTTGGCAGCAGCGAAACGCTTTAAGATGAATCAGTATACAGCAATGGGTGTAATTGCCGCGATGTTGTATCCAGCATTAAATACTTTAGGTGAATTACCAGTACTTTATACTTTATTCGAAGGGACAATTTTTGAATCAGCGATTACATCAACCTTCCTAGGCATTCCAATTATTATGCCACCGGGCGGCTATTATTCATCCGTTATTCCGGCAATTTTTGCAGTTTACATAGCCTCTTTACTCGAAAAATGGTTCTCAAAACGATTGCCAGATTCAGTTAAAGTTTTCTTCACCCCATTCTTTACTTTATTACTGGGTGTGCCATTAGCGATGTTAGTGTTTGGTCCAGTTGCGACTTGGTTATCGAGTTTAATCGGTGCAGCTTTCATTGCCTTGAATGGTTTCAGCCCAATTCTATTTGGTTTAGTGCTGGGTGGGTCTTGGCAACTATTGGTATTATTAGGACTTCACTGGGGTCTCGTACCAATTATGATTTTACAAGTAACGACCAATGGCATGTCAAACATCTTAGCGGTGATTAGTGCGGTAAGTTTTGCTCAAATGGGTGCAATGATTGCGATTTACTTGAAAACAAAAGAACCTAAGGTAAAAACATTAGCAATTCCAGCGATTATTTCGTCATTGTTCGGAGTGACTGAACCAGCCATTTATGGTTTCTCTTTACCGATGCGTACACCATTTATCATGTCATGTATTGCTGGAGCGATTCAAGGTGCTTTTGTTGGAATCACAGGAACAATCGGTTACAACATGGCAGGATTAGGAATTTTCTCAATCCCAGCCTTTATTGATCCAAGTGGACAAGATACAAGAAGTGTTTGGATGTTCTTATTGACGATTGTGATTGCGACAGCAGCAGGCTTCTTCTTAACAATGCTTGTTAAAATTCCAAATTTATACGGTGAGGCAGTCTCAGTAACGACAGATAATGGTACAGCTTACACTGAGCCAACGACTAGCCAAGTAGTCGTCGAAACTGACGGGATAGCCATGCAAGAAATCGTGGCAAGTCCATTAACAGGTCGTGCAATGCCATTATCGCAAGCACCAGATGAAGTATTTGCTAGTGGAGCAATGGGTAAAGGGATTGCGATTGAGCCAACTGAAGGCGTGGTGAAAGCCCCAGTCAACGCAACAGTAGCTACACTTTTCCCGACAGGTCATGCGATTGGTTTAATTACAGAAAACGGAGCAGAAATTTTAATTCATATTGGTTTAGATACAGTAAACTTAGAAGGCCGTGGCTTTGAGAAATTAGTCGAAACAGGCGATGTCGTCGAAGCAGGTCAAGAACTTGTTCGTTTTGATATTGCTTTGATTAAAGAAGCGGGTTACCAAACAGTGACACCAATTATCGTTACGAATTCCGCGGACTACGCAGATATTCTAGTGAGCAGTGAAAGTGATATCCAACAAGGTGATTACTTATTTACAATTGTTAAATAAAGCTTAGATAAAATAGCAAGCATCTAGCGACTGAAAGCTATTTAAAAGCCGAAGCGCTAGAAGCTTACGGTTTAATGGAATCGTTTCGGTTGGAGAATTAGAGTAAGAGACGGTACACTGAAGTAAAGTACTTGTCAAAAATTTGAGGAGGCAGAAGAAGTATGGGATTTAGAGAAGATTTCTTATGGGGTGGCGCAACAGCAGCCAATCAATGTGAAGGTGGCTATGATGAAGGCGGACGTGGTTTAGCAAACGTAGATGTGGTGCCAATTGGCGAGGACCGTGAACAAATTATTATCGGTCAAATGACACACTTAGCCTTCGATGAGGACCATTTTTATCCTGCTAAGAAAGCCATCGATATGTATCACCGCTTTAAAGAGGATATCGCTTTATTTGCTGAGATGGGCATGAAAACTTATCGCTTCAGTATTGCTTGGACGCGTATTTTTCCTAAAGGGGATGAAACCGAGCCAAATGAAGAAGGCTTGAAGTTTTACGATGCCTTAATTGATGAATTATTACGCTACGACATCGAGCCTTTGGTGACGATTACTCACTTTGACATGCCGATGCATTTAATTACTGAATACGGTGGTTGGAGAAACCGTCAAGTAGTTGGTTTTTATGAACGTCTATGTACGGTTTTATTCAACCGTTACAAAGGGAGAGTCAAATACTGGTTGACCTTTAACGAGATTAACATGATTTTACACGCACCATTTATGGGCGCAGGTATCGTCTTTGAAGAAGGGGAAAACCAAGAACAAGCGATGTATGTGGCAGCTCATCATGAGTTAGTAGCAAGTGCTTTAGCAACTAAAATCGCGCATGAAGTGGATCCAGAGAATATGGTTGGATGCATGGTGGCGGCAGGACAATATTATCCAAATACGCCAAACCCAGTCGATGTGCGTCAAGCGCAAATCGATAACCAACAAAACTACTTCTTTATCGATGTGCAATCTCGTGGAGAGTATCCAACTTATGCCTTGAAACAATTAGAGCGTAAAGGGATTGAGATTCCATTTGAAGACGGCGACAAAGAATTATTGAAAGCACACACAGTTGATTTTATTTCCTTCTCATATTATTCCTCGCGCGTTTCATCTGGCGATCCGGCTGTAAACGAGAAGACAGAAGGCAATATCTTTGCCTCAGTTAAGAACCCTTATTTAGAAGCAAGCGAGTGGGGCTGGCAAATTGACCCACTTGGTTTCCGTATTACGATGAATGAATTGTACGACCGTTACCAAAAACCGTTATTCGTTGTTGAAAATGGTCTAGGAGCAATCGATACACCAGACGAAAACGGAGCGATTATTGATGATTACCGTATTGATTATCTGAAACAACACGTGGAAACAATGAAAGATGCAGTGGAATTAGATGGTGTGGACTTACTTGGTTATACCACTTGGGGTGTGATTGATTTAGTGTCAGCAGGAACAGGCGAGATGAAGAAACGCTATGGCTTCATTTACGTTGACCGAGACAACGAAGGTAACGGAACGCTTGAACGTTCGAAGAAAAAATCCTTTAACTGGTACAAGCAAGTCATTGACTCAAACGGAGAGAACTTAGATTATACCAAAGGTTAATTTAATAAAATAGAAGAGCTACGCCGAAGGGTGTGGCTTTTTCTATATTCATCACACGAAAATAGATTATTGCATGCGTTTGATTTTCTCCAGCATCCAGCCGAGTGTCTAGTAGAGTCGGCACACTCACAGGTCTCTCCAGCCGAGTGTCTAGTAGAGTCGGCACGCTCTCGGGTCTCTCCAGCCGAGTGTCTAGTAGAGTCGGCACACTCACAGGTCTCTCCAGCCGAGTGTCTAGTAGAGTCGGCACGCTCTCGGGTCTCACCAGTCGAATGTCTAGTAGAGTCGGCACGCTCTCGGGTCTCTCCAGCCGAGTGTCTAGTAGAGTCGGCACACTCACAGGTCTCTCCAGTCGAGTGTCTAGTAGAGTCGGCACACTCACAGGTCTCTCCAGCCGAGTGTCTAGTAGAGTCGGCACACTCACAGGTCTCTCCAGCCGAGTGTCTAGGAGAGTCGGCACGCTCACAGGTCTCTCCAGCCGAGTGTCTAGTAGAGTCGGCACACTCACAGGTCTCTCCAGCCGAGTGTCTAGTAGAGTCGGCACACTCACAGGTCTCTCCAGCCGAGTGTCTAGTAGAGTCGGCACGCTCTCGGGTCTCACCAGTCGAGTGTCTAGTAGAGTCGGCACACTCTCGGGTTTCTCTAGTCGATTGTCACAATCGCTATCCAATCCAGCCGAGTCTAAACTAGTTGTGATAGTCGAGTGTGAAGATTTCTGTGGTGATTTTTTGCATTTCTAAGCAATCGATTAAATGTCAGAACAAATTTAACACTTCGCTAACCCCTAGTTATTAAGAGGTTAGCGAAGTGCTTATCTCTTCATCATTCAATTAAAGCGCTATTTTACTCTAAAAATTGTCCACAAGTCATAGGCCTCTACGCACAGGTGGCGCCCATCCCCTAAGTCTCACATAAAATCTTCACAAATACCAAGCCAATAAGCATTTCGTTAAAAAAATCAACAAGCAAAATTCATAATTCGTTCAAATTTTGATGATACAATAAAGACATTGCAAGAGATAAAACTCAAACTAAGGAAAGGATGATTTTGATTGACAAACGAAATGAAACACACTAAACAAACAGACACACACGCACCAGTATCCACGCGCGACTACTCAAGCACTCGCCCTCAAACACCTAGCTTCTGGAAAGGTGTATTCGGCGGAATCGTCGGCAGTGTAGTCGTCATCGTCTTGACCGTCTTTACAGTCTTTGGCGGTGCGAGCCACCTGACGACGGCCTTTACACAAGAAGATACAACAAGTCAAACAGCACCACTTACTGACTTTGAAAATACTATAATTAGCGCAGTCGACCAAACAAAAGACGGCGTCGTTTCAGTAGGCAATATGCAAAGCGTTGCCATGCAAGGCACAAATCCCTTTGAAGCAATGTATGGCGCCCAACACGGCATCGAATTGCCAGGCGCAGAAGAAGACAACCTACAAATGGTCTCACAAGGATCAGGCGTTATTTATAAAATCGACGGCGACACTGCCTATATAGTGACTAACCATCACGTAGTCGACGGCGCACAAGCCCTAGAAATCCGCCTAACAGACGGAACAACCGTCGAGGGGACACTTGTTGGCTCAGACGAACTAAGTGACCTAGCAGTCATTAAAATGGACGCAGCCAACGTAACAACAACCGTTGAATTTGCAGACTCAGATAAATTACAAGTCGGTAGCCAAGCGATTGCGATTGGCTCGCCATTAAGTAGCGACTTTGCGACATCTGTAACCCAAGGGATTGTCTCAGGCTTGAACCGTTCAGTGGCAGTGGACTTAGACGGCGACCAAGTCGAAGACTGGAACATGACCCTCCTGCAAACAGATGCGGCCATCAACCCAGGTAACTCTGGTGGGGCCTTGATTAACTCAGCCGGCCAACTAATCGGCATTAACTCAAGTAAATTTGCAGCAACCGGTGTCGAAGGTATGGGCTTTGCGATTCCAGCCAATGACGTCCAAGACATCGCCAACCAACTGGAAACAAACGGCGAAGTCACACGACCCGTCCTAGGCGTTAGCACATATGACGTGAGCGTACTCACAGAAAACTCACGCGTCAATATCTTGAAACTAGACCCAGAAATGATGGACGGAGTAGCGGTTGTGGAAATCGCACCAAACTCAGCTGCAGCAAAAGCTGACATCCAAGAATACGACGTCATCACAGCAATAAACGGCGAAGCAATCGCCAACAACACAGAACTACGCCAACAACTCTACCGCTATAAAATTGGAGACCAAATCGAGGTCACTGTGCTAAGAAACGGCGAAGAAACAACTATTACCGCCGAACTGACCGAAGTAGCCGAAACAACAGAACTAGAAATCATCGGTGAATAAAGAACAATAAGTATCCATATCGTTTCCATAAGACCAAAGGCATTTTCCTAGCCTTTGGTTTTTTTGTGTATAACCGCGCCTCTGGAAGAAACAATTTGACAACTCTATCCTCTGAAAGCATGAGTTATTAACATTTCCAACAGTTGTACACAGAAAACCTGTTCATAACTGTGGATAACCAGCTTAAAACAGTGCACAAGTCTCGAAAACTTATCCTTTTAGCAAAAAAATAATAACTCTCAAAAAACGTAAACGCTTTCTGTTGAATTGCTCGCTAATAACTGTCAAAAACCATCAACTTATCCACAGAATTTGTGGATATCCACAGACTTATGCACAATCATTTCCACGATTATGACTGAAAACGAAAAAGACACATCAAAAAACAGCCACTTTCGTAGCTGTAGCGAATCGTTCATCTATTCAAAATGCCCTAAATAATCATGTCTTTCAAAAACATGGGAAGCGGCCATCGCGACCAAAATCGTATCGGCTTCAAAAGGCTTGTCAATAACTAGTGGAGTTAAGGGCTCGCCTCGTTCTTCTCTCATGCCGAGCAAGTTTAAGTCATATTTTCGACGGATATCTAATTCAATTAAACTCTTGCCCACCCATTTTATTGGCGTTTCAAATTCAATAATGGACGTATCATCATCCAACCTCAGGACTTCATCAATGTTGTTGCGAAGGATTTTAGAAGCAAGCCGCATGCCCGAATCCCTTTCCGGCGCGACAACGGCACTGACACCCACCTCGTACAGGACTTCCCTATAGGTCATACTGCGGGCCTTGGCAATAATTTGTGGCACGCCTAATTTCTTGCTGTGCATCACAGCTAAAACCGAACTTTCGAGATTCGTCCCTGTCGCAACCACCACAATATCACAGTTACCTAAGCCGACACTTTTCAACAAGTCAAGATCCGTGAAATCTCCAATCGCCGAGTAGGTCACTACATCCGCAACAGCATCCACATTCGCCTCGAGACCATCAATCGCAATCACATCACAGCCATACTTACTTAATTCTCGGGCAACCGTTCGCCCAAAAACTCCCAAGCCAAGCACTGCCACAGTTTTATTCTGCATATTTTTTTCCTTTCTATCTCAAGCACTAACCAATCAACACATTGGTTTTTGCATAATGAATGTCTGGACTTTTACGCTGTAAAATCGCCAGCAAGAGAGTAATAGGGCCTACACGTCCAGCAATCGTCAAAATCATAATGACAATTCGCCCAAATAAATTCAATTGTGAAGTCACATTCAGCGACACCCCTAAAGTTCCCAAGCTACTCATCGTCTCAAACAATAAATCAATCGAGCGAAGGTGAGGATGCGTCAACAATAAACTCCCATAACCGAGGGATGCAATCACCACAAAGAATAAGGCAATCATCACTGCTTGACGGACTAGACTCGACGGAAAGACACGACGATTATAGACGACTTCTGAATAACTCTTTAATTCCGAGCGAAACAAGAAATACAGAATCGCAACGGTCGTCACCTTAATCCCACCAGCCGTTCCACCAGGAGCACCACCAATAATCGTTAAAATCATATAAATAAATTTTGTAAAAGGCTGCGTATCCTGATAACTAAAGGTCGCATAGCCAGCTGTTCGGGTACTTGCCGATTTGAAAAAACTCGCGAGTAACTGCTCACCCAACGGAGCATTCCCAATAGTTGCTGGATTACTCTGTTCTGAAATCCAAATCAACACCGTTCCCGCTACTAAGAAAAAGCAGGTCGCCTGTAAGACTAATTGCGTATGAGTGCTCAAATTTCTAAAGGCTAATTTAAAGTTTTTCGGCCGCTGTTTATAATAACGAAGCGTGCGTTCCCACAACTCAAACCAAACCGAAAAACCCAAACCACCCGCAATAATCAATACTGCCAAAGTCAGCAGAATCAAAGGGTTTCTAGCAAAAGCCTGCATATCATTGACCCCAACATTATCAAAACCAGAATTCGTAAAAGCAGACACCGACAGGAAAATCGCATTAAACGCTCCATTCAAGAAGCCATAACGCGGCCAAAAATCAATCATAATAACCGCGGCCGCCGCCAACTCGAAATAAATTGTAAAACGATAAATCGAAAAAAGAAAACCAAGAAAATTAGTATTCGTATCACGATTCAACGCCGCCTGCAGAATATACTGATCCTTCAACGGAATCCGACGATGCAAATAATACAGCCCCGTGTTGATAATCGTAATCACCCCAAGCCCACCGACCTGAATCATCAAAAGCGCCACCATCTGCCCCCAAATATTATACGTTTCCCCAATCGGCAAGGACGCCATCCCCGACACACAAACCAAAGAAACCGCCGTCAACAAATGGTCAAAATAGGACGCTTCTATTTCTGGTTGATGCATGATAGGTAGCGCCAATACAAAGCTCCCAATAAAAGCGAACAAAATAAAACTCGAAACCAGACGAAAAGATGTCGACCAATTTTCTGGCTTCAACCGCTCAAACATAAAAGTCTCCTTCCTATCTCATATCGTGGCATGTTCCGCATGTTAACTGGTCTAACGTCTCGACTCAGATCATCAGTCAGTACATTAGATTTTTTGCCGCGAGTCAATTTCTAACAATAACCTTAGTGAACGAGTTTGTGCCAATACTATTATTCAAGGTGTCAAAAAAATAGTCTTTGAGCCAGCTCGCTTCTTTCATAAAATCGTCATGCAATCGTGCCAACTCCACATCCACACTAGGTACGATGGACACGCTATCGAGACGACTTTACTCTAAATCATATGATTTCTTTGAAACATTGTCAGCCGTCACCCGCCACAAGCAAATAAACCTAAACCAGCTCATCATTAGCCGCCAACAACTTGCAATGATAGCTCAATGCCATGCCATAAGCAATCAGATTGCGTTTCGTTAAAGCACTGGCATACTTGAACCCTACAATTATAATACAAAACAATCCCATAAAGTGCTATGATTAAACAGAAAAATCAGGGAGGGCGCAAGATGAATATAGAAATAATCTGTGTAGGAAAATTAAAGGAAAAGTACTTAAAGCAGGGCATAGCGGAATATTTGAAGCGGCTAGGTGCTTACGCGACAGTCAAAGTCATCGAAGTGGCTGACGAAGCCACCGGCGATAACATGTCAGAGACAGAAATCGACCAAGTCCTAGCCAAAGAAGCTGAGCGAATCAATGCCCGACTGGCCCCAGGGCGAAAAGTAATTGTCCTAGCCATTGAAGGCAAGATCATCAGCTCAGAGGAACTGGCGGCACAATTAGATCAATTCGCGACATACGGAGACAGCAAAGTCAGCTTCATTATCGGCGGCTCACTCGGCCTAGCCGATGAATTAAAAAAACGCTCAGACCTGTCGATCAGCTTTGGCCGTATCACGCTGCCACACCAATTAATGCGACTTGTACTCGTCGAACAAATTTACCGAGCATTTCGAATCAAATCTGGACATGCGTACCATAAATGATGATAAAAATAGCCTCTGATTCTATTAACAATATGGTCTGTCCAATGTTTACATCTCTCTAAAATTGTCGGGGAATCGGGGAATCACTAGATTTTCTTGAGCTAAAACAATACTCGAATGTATAGGTAAAATTTCAAATTACCATCAATCACATCAAAAAAATAAAGCAGAGTTTACAGGAAAACCTGTAAGCTCTGCTTTAGTATGACGGAATCTAATCATTCATAGTTATTTAGTAAGTATGATTACTCTGGGCTTGTTCAATTTTCCAGTGAAAGGATATTTCTTGCCGTCAAGTTCGGTGTAGTACTCCCATCAGAATAAGTATTTGATAATCAAATTAAAAAGTAATAATAAAAGTACTTTTTTCACTTAGAGGGCTATTAGTAAGGTTGACATTTAAAAATATCTTTCATTCTACCTCGTAAACACTCCACCACCGCCAGACTTGCTTTTGGCATGCACCACTTCCCCATCTGGTGTCGTTGCTGTTACAAAGACCCATTCGTGAACTTGGAGGCCGTCAACTTGGGTGGTCCAGTTTCCTTGTGCGTCGCTTTCCACAATGACATTTGAATTGTTGTTGGTAACTTCTACAGTAGAAAATGGTGTGGCCGTACCGGATATTTGTTGTTCGCCAAAGTTTCCGACTAAAACTGTGACATAGGCACCGGATTGCTCATCAGGTGTTGAAGGTTGAGCGACGACTGAATCATCCACCATGCGGCGGTAGCTAACATCATTCCAAGTCATGCCGTCCCAGTTTGTTCCAGTGGATAAGGTAGCGATTTCTTTTAGTTGGTCACCGTTGAGAAGTTTAGATGCCACTACTGTCCTGTCCTCGTTCAATTCGTAGTGAACGGGCATCTCGTATATATACCAATTGGTGGAGCCTGTTTTCTCAACTAATAAGTTGTAATGACCTAGGGCTTCTGGTGAAAAAGTTTCGATGGTTCCTAAATCGAAATGACGCATATTTAATTCCATCGGGCTAATCGCATAAACCTTGTTAAAATCAAAAATCATCGCATTCAAATTATCATCTGCTAAATAACCTGCACTTTGTCGTGGATATTTTCTTAAGGTTTTCACGTCGATGGTGTAAGTTTGTTCACCACCATCGATGATCATATCCTTGTCGAGTGTTTTCAAAGTGTAGTAAATGACTCCTTCAACTGGTTGACTTGAAATAACGCTGGGTTGTAAAACATCTTGGTCGCCAAATTGATAGGCAGCTTGTTCCAAAGGATTGTCCCGTTGCAAGACCTTCACCTTGTTCAACCAAGTGACTTGGTCATTCTCTACAGAGGCAGAACCTGTGTGCGAATATTGATACTCAATTCCCAACATATAATCATTGTTACCTTGGTTACCGGCTTCGTTTGGTTGTAAGAGGAAAATTTTTTGAATATCATATTTTCCTTCCGAAAAAGTAAAACTAGGATATTCATTTACTAATGTAGATATCGTCTCTTCGAGCTCCTCGGGGGATGTTGTTGGCACTGAAGTCGTAGGTGGTTCCGAAATAGTGGCTAATTCAGGATAAACTTCGTACAAGAACATCATAGTTGTCCCTGGATCCCCACCCGTAGATAAATTCATCTTATGATGAACCAATACTTGATAAGCTGCATCTTCCGGTAACCAATCGTATTGTGCTTGCGTTAAGGCATAAGGTTGTGGATCAGAACTCCCAATAAATTGTTGGAAAATCCCCCAATAATTTGAAACAATTTCAGGGTGAGTATCCGCATAAGCAACCGCCTCATCGTAGGATAAGGTTCGAAGAATATTATCTCCTAATGTTTCAGCGGTTGGAGTTGTTATATTGATAAAGCACATATAAAAATAATTTTCTGCTAGTGAGAGGGCATAATCACTTAGAATATAATTATCTCCAAAATAATATTGAACATTTACAGCTTGCCCAGTGCCGGTGTGCTTTATACCATTCTCAATAACAAAAATTATTGAATCCGCATCATAGTAATCAATATACCTTCCGTGTTCATCAGGTTGACTTACAATTTCATTTAATAAAGAACTTCTAAGAGCTGACATTTCTTCTTCAGAATATACCTGAGCTTGAACACTCAGAGGAAACAGAAATAACACCATGCAAGTCAGAAATAACCTTTTTATGAACCCTTTCATTTCAAACACTCCTATCCAGTTTCAAATTGAAATACTAGATACACTATATCACCATTTCTAAAAAAGGGGAGGCGTGAGTTCTCTAGTTAGTAAGCTTTGAATTTCTTCGACAGACAATGCTTCGAACGAGGTAGCTATAGCAGTGATTTCTCAAGTATCAATGGGTGAGGAGGGGGCATAGCTGTTAAAGTTAGAAGGTAGATGGCTTTATGAACCAGGGTTCAATGGCTGTACCTCATCAGGCTCAGAGCTAATGCGATACCATCGGTTCGAGCGCTCAAAGTCAATCATCCCCTCACCCAAGACGTCAAGTTCATCTGAGCGATAATCATAACGATAGTTACTGGTCCACCAGACGAAGTCTTGGAAAGTAGTCTCGATGAGATAATGAGCGGCTGATGGGCTAGTTGCTTCAATGAGAGTATAGCTATAAGCTTCAGGCGCCAGACCTGTTCGTTTTGCCAGTTTGAAAATAATATCCTGCTCGTATTGACTTCCATTAACATTGTAAAAACGTTCAATGTTAGATAGCCATTGGTTTTTAATATGCGGTCCTAATCGGGATGATGTCATATGATAGTCTATGGTACGTATAATGTTCAAAGCCACTTGTTCCTCAGAAGAAACGCTATCAATTTGACGACTAAGAATAAAGCTATCGTTATATGCCTTAGTGCGGCTGCCCGATGGCACTGCAATCAAAAGACCATCAAGAATGATTTGAAATTCAGCAGCTAAGTGTGAAAAATCTAATTGCCGAGCTTCTTGAAGCATGATTTCGGTATTGTAGTTTGGTTGGGCGTCAAAGTTTGAAAGTAAATCTTTCCAAGGTTGCTGCATATTATAACCCATAAAACTGTTAAGATCTTGAGCATAAATTGAGTTTGAGAAAGAGGAAACAAATAGTATCAGGTCTTGACCGGGCCCAGCTAAAGCTAAAACAGTCAGTAGTAATTTCCAAAAAGGCTTGGCTATCATCGTAACACTCCCTTATTTTATTACTTAGATTATAGCATTATATTTTCATTAATCATCTTTTTAATGACACATTCATAAGCATTTTATAAGCTAGTTTAAGAAAGCATGGATGTACCCATTGAAAAATTTATATATAATAGTTTTGAAAGTGATGGTTGTTTATTAATTTTGATGTGTATTAGATATGTTAATAGAATAAACTTAAGCCTTTTTAAGTTTATATCATTAATAGGAGGCAGTTATTATGAGGAAAACTTACTTTATAGACTTTTATAAGCAAAAAAAATGGCTAGTGGCTTTGCTGCTTAGCTTAATCGTTAATCCGCTTACCTTAACTTTAGTTAAGCGAGGATGGATGGTCGAATCCCATGTACAAGCTCAGGAAATGATTGACCCTTTGATTGACGTACATGAAAAGAATACTGACAAGAATCCGTTTAATCAAATTGATGCGGAAATAAATTTAACGATTGAAGTTATCCGCAATTTACCGGCACTCGATTTTTCACAAAATGAATTACCCATTATCGAAGTCATGTATAACTCTTTCTTAGAATATGTCCATGCATACGATCCCGACCAACATTATATGGGACTCATGAGAGAAGTCATGACAATGTTTGGACACACCTTCATTATCGAAGAGATGCAACCTGACAGGTCGGATTGGGATCGAGCCTTGCTGGATGAACTTCAGATTCGTATAGCTTACTATATCCTCTTGGCGGAGGATGTTCGTTATCAGGAGATGGCGGACCTAGGTATGACAGATAACTATCGATCCCAGTTAGAAATCATTTCTGAAAGAATCGATCAATTAGAAAATTTAAAAGCTGACAATTATAAGCATTGGAAGTTGGGGCAAGCAGTTGCCATTGCGACAGGTCATGCCCTTCAAATATTTGAAGACCATCAGGAAACAAACCCCTATGAATATAATTTGCGCCCTTATTATGCTATTCAGTGGGGCTCAGCCGACTTTTGGTATCGAGTGGATGACCTTTATCAAGTGATATCACTTGGAATGAGCGGCGATGGTCAACCCATTCCACAAACTTTTGATTGGATAAGTTCTTATGGGGTCAATGTGGAAAATCATTTTCCCTATGAGGATAATCATAGAGAGCTCGATGGATCGGACCATTCGTCAATGTCTGAGGAGAACCCCTTTGTTGGCAACTTTGATATTCAAGCTTTTGTCGATAAATTGAATAGTATCGAATTGGGTTACAATACGGAATACTATTTTGACTACGAAGAGGCCTATACCTTTATTTCAGAAGCACTGTATTTTATCGATTCAATCTATTTGAAACAATATTCTGAGATGGTATTTAACAATCTAATCAGTCCGTTCTATCCTGACCTCGGTACCTTTGTGCAAGAGGATTGGTTTACTGTGTACATGTATGATTACTATCTCCATTTAAACCGGCTGTACGCAGATGACGAATCCTATATCTTTGAAGGGGAACGCTATCCGATTCCACAAGATTTGTACCCTGGATTAGAAACTTATGTTGATATCAATGAACTGGCCTATGGGACCATGTATTTCTCACATCCCCACCATTATTTTAGGCAAGTGCAAATTGAGACAGAGGAAAACAGAGTCACTGGTTTATTTATCAATAATCAGTCCAGTCCTTCCCACTACTTAATTCCTACCCAGCTTGAGCAGCCTAAACACATCTTAACATTAACTGAAGAAGGACAAATGAGATTGGTGGAAGCGTCCATTGAATATGCATTTACCGGGTTGCATGACTTACCCTATCGTGCCTACCTTATTCGCAATGAAGAAAATACTTTATCTTTATTAGTGCCAAGTACAGGTGATGCTCAAACTTCCGTACCTTATTGGAATGAAATGCGGCAAGAAAACCTTGCAAAAACTCTTCCTAACTCGATTTATGTCTATGATGACTTCTTGCCATTTAATCAAGTCATGGGCTACCAGGTGACCTCTCCATATACGGGTGCGGTGGATTGGTTAGAAGATAACTGGCATCATCTCTCTCCCTCAAGGGAAGCCAGTATTCCACCCATCGCTTGGCAACTGCTGTCCCTTCAATCAACACAAGGACAACTGTTAGTCGAACCGATTTTTTTTCAAGATAGCAGAGTTTCCGGCTATGCACTGCCAAATTCATCAATTACCATTATTCGAGGTAACTACAGTTTTTATACAGATGCATTTGATGAACTTTTAAGAGTAACAGTGCCAACGGATCAAAATGGATACTTTCAAGCTAACTTTCAGCCTCATTTGAGAAACTCTGTATTTAAAATAATTTCAGATGTGGATGGCAGTGAAGTCAATCTTCAGCGGCTGAATCTATTTAAACCGACGGCTCTGGAATCCGAAAATGCTAATTTTACATTGGAGCGTTATTTTGATCAGCAAGGATATATTGAAGGACATACTTATCCCAATGCTCCCATAGTGTTAAATCTTCATAATCACGGCTTTTCTGGACCGACTTACTTTGAAGGGATGGCGGATAGCAAGGGTTATTTCTACATCGAATTTTATCCTTATGGTCCAGAAGAAGTATATATCAGTCCAAAGTTGCAAATAGAGGTGACTGATCCAACAAGTGGAACGCAATATTGCCTGTATCCTCTACCCTGGACTCAGGAAGCCTTGGACCATGTTCGTTGGTGACAAGCTAGAAAGAGTGGGGCACCGGTTAAACTTCTTAAAATGTTTGACTTGATGAATTCAATCTTAAAATGCTAAGAGTTGCTCTGAAGTTTAAAGTCGACCCATAATTTTTAAAGTTTTCAGAAAGTGATACGCCTATGCTAGTTGAAAAAATCTAACATTACTTTCCTAACGTGACTGTTGTATAGACTTGAGCCAAATTATAGAGGTGGGATGGAAGATGAGTCTCTACTGGAGTGGAAGCTATGAAAGCAATCAAAGGCTTCACCTGCAAATTCTTGTTACCGCCGGGTATCAGGGTTGGACAACTAGATAAAATCTAGCTGACTGTCACGCAAGCGGAGTGCTATAACAATGGCAAACATTCCCTATGCGTGCTTTGTAAAAAGCGACGGTGGAAATATCCATCGGCTTTCCTTGGTCGGCGTAGAAATTTAAAATCTCTGAGAACTGCGAGTGTCCCTTTTGGGTAAACATTTGAAGTATGAGGTCATAGGGAGTGGTTTTGCGTTTTCGCGTAAAAGCGGTGGGGTTGCCTTATCGAATATCTTCCAGATAAATAGGTTGGGCTTCTTCAATCAATTCCTGAAATGAAATCATCTGTTCCAACATTTAAGGTCCCTTCCTTACTAAAAGTGAGGCAGTGTCTCTTATCTGTATTATACGCTGAATCAAAAAAGTGAGAACTCATTAAATAATGAATTCTCACTTTTTTTGTCAAGCCTCTTAAGTTAATAACATTGCTGATAGTCCCAATGAACTTTTTTTGAAATAAATTTCAGTTTCCTTCCAACAGAATTCTAAAATCACCTGCAACTGATTGAGATTTCAAATGCTTTCTCCGCCTTTTCCTTCAGCAATCATCCCATTAATTCCCGATACTGTTAAGACACTCATTTCTTTAGCCATCTTTTTTAAGGTTATGTCTTGAGGGTCTGAAAGCCATAATTTGTAAACTTCCATGATTCCGCTAATGGTGTAGCTTATAACAAGGTCGACCGTAAAGTTGTCAGCGAAAAGTTCCTGTGGAATTATCAGCTTAACGCGCTGTTTAAGCGCCTCTGTGATCTTAGAGATTAAATTGATATCTCCTACTTTTTGGGCTTGAATCAAATTGCTATAAAACTCAAACTCCTCTTGGATAATACTGGTTAACTCTTCGAAAATATGGATGGGATTCTTCAATATTTCATTGATATTTAGGTCACACAGTACGTTATCAAAAGAACTAACGATATCATTTTCGATCTCTTCAATGACTTGATAGGGAGTATCGTAGTAATTGTAGAAGGTTTTACGGTTAACGTCGGCTTCTTCCGCAATCTCCTTAATAGTAATCTTTTCAAGCAGTTTGTTAGATAATATTTTGACGAGTGCTTGGCGAATGGCTCTTTTAGATTTTAAGACTCTGCGATCCCTTTTGCTTGGCTCCATGGTTTCCTCCTTTTTTTGCATCAATCAACATTCAGTTTGCCTTAAGAAAGCTCCTACACAGCCTAAACCTGTATGGCTGGCAATGGTGGGTCCAATTTCACAAAAGATAATTTCTTGAGGCTGGGCTTGTTCTAAAATGAGCGCCTCCAATTGTTTAGCTGTTTCAAAATCCCCACTATGGGCAATCACTACCGTTTGGGTTTCGCCCTGTGGGCTAGCTTGCATTGTGTTAATCACCTTATTTGCTATAAATCGTAAGGCCTTCTTTTGCGTACGTACTTTAGTAGACATTCTTAATTGTCCTTCTTCATTTATGGACAGAATGGGCTTAACTTTCAATACCTCCCCAATAATCGCGGAACTGCGATTGAGGCGTCCACCACGATACAAATGATTGAGGTCATTGAAAACAACCCAAAGGTCATATGTTGCTTGGTATGTCCACACTAAACTGAACAATTATGTTAAGAATAATAACTGTATTGAGCACTCAAAAAGAGATCCCACTCTACAGAGTCATTACTGGATGCTCATCTTTGAGAGTGTGAATCGATGCTTGTAGGCGTAGGGCGATAAATAATCGAGGGAACCATGGATACGGATAGTATTAAACCAGTTCACGTAATCAAATAAGTGTAAGTCTAATTCCTGTTGGCTGGCAAATACTTTGCCTTTAATGATCTTACCCGTCATAGGATCAATCCACTGTGGTTGTTTACCCGTCCAGTCCACTTGGACTTGTTCACCCGCTTTATGGTGAAGGACATGACTAAAACTATTTTTATATAATTAGTCACTAGTGGTGCATAAAAATTAATAAAAGTATATGTGATTCGAATTCGAGATTGTTTTCCAGTTGTTAAGGAAAAATTTCAACGCTCACGCAAGTGGATGACTCAACCAGAAATTTTTCTTATTCAGTTAACTTAGCCGCAACCGAAACCCTTCATTTTTTACCCTCAAGTGGGTCTTAATAAGGCCAGTAGCCGCTCGTAGGGTTCAAACAGTAAGGCTCGTAAGCGCCGTAACACTTGAAAGTGGCCCCAGCGGGTCTGGGTTCTCTGCCGCAGTAAAAAGGTGAGTAAATAAGCAATCATCGCTAAAATCAGCTGATTGGTGACCCCTTGTTCCGACCGGGAAAAGTAGGTCTTAATGGTTAGGTGCTGCTTGATATGTTTAAAAAACAACTCAATCTCCCAGCGTGAACGGTAAATCGCACTGATGGCATCAGCGGATAAATCGTGCCGGTTGGTAACCAGCCTTAAAGGGTCTTTTCCCTTACGCTTGACGGTAATCACCCGAAAACGTTCGGTCACGCCTAAACACGCTAGGATGTCAGACTCAATCGGTTCTTGACAGTGAGCCACTTCCGCTGAAGGAAGCAGATCGACCAGTTTGGCATCCTTCTTCAAGCGGGTCACGAAATAGTAGCCCTCTCGGTTCATCCGGTCCAATCGAAGATAATCATCGTATCCCCGGTCAAAGACATAAGTGGCTTGCCGGTCGTTCACCAAGCAGTCCAAGTGACTGTTATCGTGTTCCGCTGCCGACGTGACCTTGAATTCAGTCGGGTACACCTGATCCTTTTCCATGAAGCAGACTTTCAGATGTAACTTGACACCGGACTTCGTCTTGCGGAACTTAGCCCAGGGATAGCGCTGTTTATTCAAGGAGAAGGTGGTCGAATCCACTATAAACACTTTGTGTGGGTGGGTTCGGCTGTCCAAGGCCTCCGCTTGGCCAACCAGCTGAAGAAAAATCTCCCAGAGTACTGCAGGAGTCAATTTCGTTAAGGTACGTGACAGCTGGGTATGACTGATGGAGTCCAAACCAAGTTCTCGCTGTAAATCGGGCGAAACCATCGAGGTATCAAGATGCCGTAGACTTTCTTTTTCAGTATTAATCCCATGCAGGAAGAGCTTCAACGCCGTCTCAAAATGAAACTTTTTGACGTAGCGATTAAAGCCAGCGATGTGCTGTTTAGCTTCTTTTGATAACACTTTTAACTTAATGGAAGAAAACCATTTATTAAATGAGGTTTTTGTGTTATACTTATCCATGTGTAGGTCCTTTGTATTGGATAAGTCATCCATCTCTAGTATAAAGGATTTTTTTATGGTTATAAGTAGTTTGTGTCAATTTAAGCCGAAATTGTTTTTATTAATTTTTATGCACCACTAGTGACTAAAAATATAAAAGAAAATTAAAAAATTTCGCTAGATGGAACAAACTTTGGCAGTTTACACTTAAATAGCATATAATAATACTCGTATCTTTGGTCATTGAATGTTAGAAAGGGGAGAGTCAAATATAATTATAACTTAATAGTTTCTCTAGTTAAATTTTTGAAAAGTTGATTTAAACCAAATATCATAAGAGCTTTAAAACAATTATCTAGTATCTATTATATTATAGCACTATTAGAATGTTATTAGTTGAAGAATAGCCTAATAATAGTAAAATGGGAAAAAACTAAATATATAGAATAAATTAGATTATAAGATGATTAGAAGTGTTTTAATCTTTTAATGCAAACGTTTCTGTAAGAATCTTGATTTGGTAATATCTAATATGAAAAAGTTTGAATGTTAGAATTTTAAATATCATGAAAAGTGTTGCTTTTATAATTAAGCCAAAAAATTCTCATTGTAATTTTAGTTGAATTATTCACATGAAATGTTAAAATAGTGTAAAGATGTTGTAAGAACAGAGTTTAAATATAAGTTGTGAAAAAAGTACATAGCGACTAGCTTTATGTAAGCGCTTTATAACCTATAGCATATTATTATATAAATTCGTTTAAGAGATTAAAATAAAAAATGAGTAAGAAAAAGAAGGAGGAATAAAAGTGAAAAAAATTAGTAAATATATCTTAGCGTCTATGGTAGTTTTAGGAGCAGCAATTGCACCGATGGTAAGTGGCGTTGGGGTTGGGGCGACAGAAAATCCGAATGAAGCAAGTACTGAAATTAATGTAACCATTAACAATGGTGGTGTGTTGAAGTTTGATGATAATGTGACAGATCCATTAGAATTTGCAACTGAATATACATTTAAGGAGTATTTAAATTTTGCAGAAAGTGGTACTAGTACTTTGAAACCGGATAGCAAAAATAACAGTTTTGAATTAAAATTTACTGACGATAGATTTAGTGCAAAAGGATATGAAATTTCAGCAAAAATTACGAAATCTAATCTTACTAGCCCTGTACTGAACTTAAAACATGTAACAATAAATCAGACTAAGGATGCAGATAAGATTAAATATGAATACGCCCCTAAAAGAGCCACTGTAGCCACTGAAGAAATTAAAATTAATAGTACTGCTGCAGCACCTGTTATCAATGCCACAAGAAATAATGATGATGAGAAATACTTTGGTGCTGGTTCATGGATAGCATCAATTACTGCTGAAGAATTTTCATTTATAAGTAACTCATTAACGCCGAAGGAGAATGATTATTCAGCTACTATTACTTGGACAATTGGAGATGTAACAATTGAGGGTGACACTCCGTAATAATAAATAAAGTAAACAAACATCTCTAGTTCCCTTAGAGATGTTTTCTTTATCGACATGAATACGAAAGGAAGTAATTATGAAAAGAATTTTATTAATCGTATTATCAACGTTATTTTTAACTTTATATACTACAGACATGGCAGAAATTAGCGCTTCAAGCTACAGCATTCAAACCATCTTACCTGAAAATCAAGTCAGCGAGGCTTCTTACTTCGATATTGAAATTGAAACCGGACAAGAACAGATACTAGAAGTCCGTGTTTTCAATGAAGGTGATGAAGATATTGTGGTTCTAGTCGAAGCCAACCCAGGCGTAACCAATCCAAATGGTCTAGTGGTTTATGACGGCAGTGTAGAGGCTATTAGTTCGAATGACCCAATCAAATTTGACTCAGTTGTGGAAGTGTTAGATCAAGAAGTGACTGTTCCAGCCAATGGCGAAGCTATTGCTCGTATTAAGGTCACAGCGCCAGAAACTCCTTTTGATGGCCGCATTCTTGGCGGTCTTCATTTTAGCTTAGCTCCAGACGAAACTGAAGAAGAAGGCGGTGTCCACCATGTTTTTGCTTATGTGACGGGTTTGAATATTGTTAATAAGGGCAATGACACTAAGGTCACACCCGAAATTAGCCTTGAGAAAGCTGAAAGTATGATATACTATTCACGTCCAAGTCTTATGCTGACTTTTGAAAATCATACCCCAACTTTTATAACCCAAGTTGAGTTAACAGCCAATATTTATGGCAAAGACGATCTTGAAAATCCGGTCTTAACGCATGACTTATCCAATATTGGAATTGCACCCAATTACCAATTCCAACTTCCGGTAAGCTTTGAAGAAGAGACCCTAAAAGTGGGAGATTATGTTGTTAAAGTAACATTAGAAAATGAATACTATAACTGGGAATTTGAAGAAGACTTTACTATAACGGACTTAGAGTAGTTTAGGCAGACTATTGAAATGAGTGATTAGGATGAAGAAATTAATTAAAAACTTAGTATTAGTAACGACTTTATTTACTATAGCTTCTTTTATCATGCCTATTTTTGCGACTGAAAGTGAAGAAATAATAATTGAAAGTGTTATTGAAGAAACCGTTAACCAAAATGAAGAAGTAGTTGTTGGAACTGAAGAACTAATTCAAGATATACCAATTGAAAGTGGGGCCTTTAATCTCTCATCTTATGAAGAAGAGAGTGTGGAAGTGAGTTCGGTAGAGAAAGTTGAAACTCCTGAACAGAAAACTATCTCCCTGCAAGTTAGCGACTGGTTAGAGATTGATAATCCCATTAAAGTGGATGAAGATAACAAAGCTATAACTGGGAAAATTAATATAAATCAGATCATTCAACATTTGGATGATTCGAGTGAATTATCTCAAGAAGATATTATTGTAGCTTTAGACAATCACATTAGTAAACAGCCCTTAATAGTTACTGCTTATAGCTCAGATGGTCAGTATTTGACAGAGACAAGTGTGGATAGTAGTTATCATTTTAATTTCAGTGATTTAGATCTTAGTGATATGCAGGAAGTCAGATTGAAATTGAATGGATCAAAAATTCATCTTAGTGATAATTTAATAGCAAATATCGGCTATAAAGAAATTTATATTGATATCATCAGTACTAAGGCAGAGGAGACTACAAATCTTACAAGCCAAAATAATGTAAACCCTGATTATGATGTACTATCCGCAGCTTCTATAATAGCTACAATTGATAATTGGTATACTTTAGATCAAGATGTAATAAACGAATCAACCACTACGATAAGTGGAAGTATTAATTTTGAAAATATATTAGTTCAAGTAGAACAACAAAATAATAATTGGGAGTACGGGGTTACTTCGACTACTAAAGGTATAATTTATGACTTATTTCCTGGAAAAATAATTTATATTAGTATTAAGGATCAAATGAATTATTTTGATTTTAATAGTGAAGATATTAAGCAGTTCAGCAAATTAGTTTTTAAATTTGAAAATTTAAATTTAGAAAATATTAATGAAGTAAAAATTTGGATGGATGACTTAGAATTTGAGGGACAATATGAAGGTGCTAAATTAATTTTAAATGATAAAATTGAAAATGTTCAGAATACAGAGTCATTAAAATTTTTGGAAACACCTTCAGAAATTAATTTCACTCCCCTCGAACTCACCTTCGGGATGGGAGAAACTACTCTCAAACAGGAATCTACATTTAATGTAGTGATAGAGGATAGTCGTCAAGATAAAAACTGGGATTTATTAGTTAGCTATACGGGTGATTTTGTAGATGGAACTATGGAGTTAACACATAATTTGTATTTTAATAAGTTACAATTATCACCAACGCTTCTATCACCAACGCCTCAAAAAATTATGGATTCAGCCAAAATCCAGAGCGATGGAAATCAATATACACTCACCTTCGGCAAAGGTAATAACTTCTATCTCAATATACCCAATCCACAAAACATAACTCTAAACGGAACCGGATCCAACTACAGCTCAACCCTGACTTGGACTCTTTCCGACACACCATAAGAATAACACCTCCAAGTAGACTGACATTCAGTCTACTCGGAGGCTTTTTATTTTGTTAGAATGGTTATACGACAAATAACTAAGAAACTAGAGGTCTAGCACATGACAGAAAATATCAATTATCAAGATTTTAACTCAGATACCTTTGACCGTTGGGTCGAGGAAGGTTGGCAGTGGGGGATTCCTCTTAGCCAGGAGGCCTATCAAGAAGCCTTAAAGGGGCACTGGGGCGTTTTACTCACGCCTAACAAAATGGTTCCCCATGAATGGTTTGGTGAAATGAAGGGCAAAAAAGTTTTAGGTTTGGCTTCAGGCGGTGGGCAACAAATGCCAGTATTTGCGGCTTTGGGGGCTGAATGTACTGTCTTTGACTATTCATTGAAGCAATTGGAATCGGAGAAGATGGTAGCGGACCGAGAAGGCTATGGTATTAATATTGTGCGAGGCGATATGACCCAGCCTTTGCCATTCGAGGATGAGTCCTTTGACCTTATCTTTCATCCGGTTAGTAATTCTTATATCGAGAAGGTCGAGCCTGTTTTCCAAGAATGTTATCGACTACTTGGCAAGGGAGGTATCCTTTTATCAGGCTTGGATATTGGGACAAATTATATTGTCGACGAATCCGAGCAAAAAATTATCCATTCACTGCCTTTTAACCCTTTAACAAACCCAGACCAGAAGCAATTTCTAATGGACTTGGATGCTGGTTATCAATTTTCACATACTTTAGCCGAACAAATTGGTGAGCAACTAAAGGCAGGTTTCCACTTGACTCATTTGGAAGAAGATACTAACAGTGAAGGGCACTTACATGACTTGAATATCCCTTCCTTTATCATGACACGGGCTGTGAAATTATAATCCCATATAAAATACGACTGGTAACTCTCAAGCTGAGGAGAGTTACCAACTAATAATTATGTAAAAAACAAAAAAGAAAGAATGAAATTATGACCTAACGAATGTTCGTGGCCTAATTTCAATCTTCCTTCTTTTTCCTTAAATCCTAAACATTAAACAAATCATTAAAGGACTCAGCCATGGTCGGATGGGTGTAAATGTTGTCCCTTACCATAGCACATGGAATGGGAAGCAATGCATTCAAGGGTTTGAGGATGAATTAAATGTAATTCCTCTTCAGAAATATCAATCAATACACGGTTATTCGGCAAGGACTGGTAGCTCCCTAAAGGAAGGGAATAACGATTACTTTGATAGACCACCGTATTGTCCTTGCGGATATTTCTTGATATACTAGCAGTGTGAGTGCTTTCGAAAGAAGGCAAGGGAAAGACCGGAATTAAGTATTGTTTTTCAAGGGCAAATACTTCTTCGGGTCTTTTTTAGTGCTTTCATGAACCCGATGGTTCCCAGTTCGTTTTAACCAAGCTAGAGCACGCTCATTCCAATTCTCAAGGTTGACATAAACGCGACTGTCTGCGAAATTCTGTTTGATGTATTTCACCACATTTTCAATTTTTCCTTTGGTTTCGGGATCGGCTTTGCGGCATAAAACAACCCGAAATTGGCGCTCGTTCACATAATCTTGAAAGGCTTGCGTTAAAATTAAATCTCCCGCATTGTCATCCACAGCGATTAAGCGGTCTTGGTCATACACGATTTCTTCCGTTCTCCCCCCAAAATAATGGAACGCACGTTCATGACCTTCCATCACATCCGGAATTTGAAAGGGACGATCTAACCAATACATATATTTTTGACGCGAACGGGCTAAGACAAAACACATCACATAGAGTTTAACCCACCGCCCATCCGGAGTCTTCTGTTTCGTTTCTCCCCAATCAACCTGAAGTTGTTGCCCCATGGGTAGCTCTGGAACGGCTTCATATTGACGCGTAAATTTCTGCTTTGGAATCTGATACTTCTCCCGTAATTGCGCCACATAGAGCCTCACTCACCGTACTATCACCCACTTTGACTTCTGGAAAACGTTCGAGAAGCCAATCCTTAATCTGAGCGGCACTGAGATGGGGGTATTCTTTCAACCAAGCCACTAGCCATTCTTCATAAGCGTCCAATTTTTTAACACGCTGATTTAATCCCATGACCCAAGCTTGAGCCTCTTCGTAAGACATCGACAAATACTCATAAACCGTCGGCCGTGAAATTTTTAACTGCCGGGCGATTTGGGAAGGGTTCAAACCCCTTTCTTTGAGTTGTTTTATTTCAATATATAACACTAACTTTTCCTCCAAACTGCTTCACCTCATACAATATTGATAATAATATTGTATAAAATAGCTCAGCTAATTGATAGCAGAAGTGTAAAATGTTAGTTAGCAGAAAGTGTTAAGTATAGTTTAGCAGTTACACTCTACTTAATTACTATAGTCGTTACTTCCAAGATGTACCGAAACGTATGTCAGAGTACAATGCTGATATGTATCTTACTAAAGGTGCTGGGTGGATTCAAAGTGTGCTAATTGTAGAAGATCAAATGATTGAGAATCAGTCATTAACAGGAGACTTTGAAGTGGTAGCAGGAGCGTCGAATTCATTTAACCAATCGTTCCTACCGCTTGCAGAGCAATTAGAAGAAGAATTGGATCAACCATCTACTGCTAAGTACTACAGCATTGCCGAGGAAATCGTAGAAGGTGTGACTGCCTACCTAAAAGTAGTAATGGAAGATGGGGAAATCACTAAAGTAAGTTATGATGAAATCTTCGCCAGCTCACCTGATGAGATTGAAAGTGAAGCTTTAAAATCATTATTCAGACAATTAAAATATCATAGTATAGAATATGATGAGCCATCACGCATCGGCTTCAACATTCAAATGGATGCATTAAATGAAAAAGTTGTAGAAACACAAGATTTACTGGATATCGAAGGACTACCAGCGACAGGTGAGACAGGAGACTATGCAAGCAGTGGATTCACTACTCGCAACCCATCCTGGGATACTTACTTAGACCTAGCAGAAATACTGTTAGAAGAAATTTACGCTGACCTGGATGCAGAATAAGTTACTACAGAATATATAACTAAAACAACTAAAGACTCTCTAAATCTGTCATAACAAACGGATTTAAAGAGTCTTTTTTTATGAATGAAAAATGTTTTGAGTGCGTGGGAAATATAAAAAAATAGGATAGTGTAAAAGGAGTTCTTGTTAAAGCTCTAAGAAGAGTAATAATGAGGTTCTTTTTTGTACCGTATCAAACAGCTAATAGAATTTATTACCTATCGATGATACGGACATGCGTACCATAAATGATGATAAAAATTACATCTGTTTGGTAGATGAGAGTGCTTACTCAATGCCTCTCTACCCTCTAAAATCATCGGGGTTTCGGGGGATTACTAGATAGTCCTTAGTTGAAGTGAGTTCGAGCAAGTAGATAGGAAAATCCAAATCGATCATTAATTTAATCCTTAAGGATTGGCTCTGATACGGCTAATAAAACACTAGCATTTATGCTATAATTCAATAAGAAATATTTATTCTGCGGTGAGTTCGCCTAATCGTAGTATAAATACTATTAGAATAAGAAGGGATTGATTTAATTGGCAAAAACAAAAGAAGAGTTATTGAAACAATTAGAACAAGAACAATTATTACCTTTATATACAGCGACAGACTTAGATATCTTACCCGTGGTTGAGGAAGTTTTAACAAGCAATGGTTTAAACTTCATCGAGGTAACTTATCGTAGTGATTTAGCCTCAGCAGCTATTAAGCAATTATCGCAATCCGGCAAATTAATTGTAGGTGCAGGAACAGTTAGAGACCTAGCAACTGCTAAAGATGCGATTGAAAATGGAGCAACTTTCATTGTTACTCCAGGCTTCTCTCCAGAAGTAGTGGACTATTGTAATGAAAATGATGTATTAGTAGTACCTGGTACTGTAACACCTTCAGAAATTATCCAAGCTATGGACAAAGGAATTTCAACAGTTAAATTCTTCCCAGCAGATGTTTATGGTGGCTTAAAAGCTATTAAAGCATTGAGTGGTCCTTTCTTCGATATTAAATTTGTTCCAACCGGTGGCGTGAATTTAGATAACTGTAAAGAATTCTTATCGAATGATGCTATAGCCGCAGTAGGGGGTTCTTTCATTATTTCTGAGAAATTAGTTCAAGAAGATAATGGTGTATCTGCAGACAAAAATATTAAAGAAATTTTGGAGAAAATTAAATAATAACGAGGTGAAAGGAATGAAGTGGACTTTTAGATGGTATGGTAGCGATGATCCAGTAACCCTAGATAATATTCGTCAAATACCTAATATGTACGGGGTAGTAGGGACCTTAACCCATAAATTACCTGGTGATGTATGGGAAATCCATGAAATCGAAGCGTTAAAGAAAGAAGTCGAAGCCAAAGGTTTAACCTTAGCAGGGATTGAAAGTGTATCTGTTCATGATTCTATCAAAGCGGGAACAGCTGACCGAGATAAATATATTGAAAACTACAAGCAAACCATCCGAAATTTAGGGGCTTGTGATGTGAAGGTAATTTGTTATAGTTTCAAGCCAATTTTCGGTTGGGCTAAGACAAACCTTAACTATGAACTAGCCGACGGATCTCATACTTTAGAGTATGATGATGCGGTGGTTCAACAAATTGAACCTAAACAAATGTATGGTTTAATCAAGGGACAAACTTCAGGCTTTGAATTATCTGGTTGGGAACCTGAACGTCTAGAGAAATTTCATGAATTAGAAGCTATGTACGAGGGCTTAACTGAAGAAGGGCTCTTCCAAAACTTTAAATATTTCTTGGAAGCTATTATTCCAGTTTGTGAGGAAGCTGATGTTAAGATGGCGGTTCATCCTGATGATCCTCCTTTCAATATGTTTGAATACCCACGTATTACGAAAAATAAGGAAGATATCTTACGCATTGTGAATGCTGTAGATTCTCCATATAATGGGGTTACATTCTGTACAGGTTCTTATGGTGCTAATCCTGAAAACGACCTGGTTGACATGATTCATGCCTTAAAAGGTAAAATCAATTTTGTTCACTTCCGTAATGTGAAAATTTTAGGCCACAGACATTTCTTAGAATCTGCCCACTTAAGTAGTGAGGGTTCCTTAGATATGTATGCGATTATGGAAGCCTTAGTTGAAACAGGTTTTGATGGATTGGTTCGTCCAGACCATGGCCGAGCTATCTGGGACGAAGTTGCTCGCCCAGGTTACGGACTGTATGACCGCGCTCTTGGCCTATCTTACTTGCAAGGTTTAGAAGAAGCTGCGGTTAAGAATAGCAAGAAGTAAAATTTACTTTTTTGGAACATTTGGTAAATAACTCGCTTTTATAAGCAATCCTATTAATGAACGAGCAAATTTAATTATGGCGAACCGCTTTTCAAAGCACCAAGCCGTAATTAAATTTGCTCTTTTTTAAGAGACTTCTGTCCAGTAATAGAAATGAAAATCCCTAGTAAGGAGAGTTTTATGTTAAATAATGAGTCGGCCCGTCAATTAATTGAAGAAATTATTAAACTTTATCCAGATGCCAAACCGACCATGCGGTACGAGAATCCATTTCAATTAATGTTAGTGGTGATTTTAAGTGCTCAAGCAACGGATGCCAGTGTTGAAAAGGTGACAGACAAGCTTTTCGAACGTTATCCTAATCCAGAAGCGGTCGTTCAGTCATCGCCAGAAGAAATTGAAGGCTATATTAATAGCATTGGCCTCTACCGTAATAAAGCCAAGTATATTTATAAGAGTAGCCAGCAATTACTGGATAATTTTCAAGGTCAAGTCCCCCAAAATCGTAGAGTAAAATGGACCCTATAGAATGGACAGTGATTTTTACGGCCTCATAAAAATATAGACAGCGTGGAATAAGATAGATATATTATCTGTACACTAATAAAAAGGCTAGCTTGTT
>NZ_JBQKLF010000015.1:0-44445 GCF_052116365.1 Fundicoccus sp. Sow4_D5
CTCTCATGAAAGAATTTGAATCTTAATAGACTCATTTAAATACTAGCTAATGATTTTTTATCCTGGTGGTCATCCAGTGTCTCGAAATTTATTCGGTTGTGTTTATCAGCCTTAGCCAATAAACTCTTACACATCTTGGTGTTTATCTTTGTTTAGTTTTCAATGAGCTTTGTGTCAGCTACGAATGTTTTGTTTCGCTGTGACAACTTTTATATTATATCACGTTTCGATTAGGCTTGTCAACCACATTTCAAAAGATTATTTAAATTCTTTTTTTGTGAATGGATGGCTGTGAAGCGCATCGCCTTAACGGAACTTTTATATAATACCATGATTCTCTGTCGCTTGTCAACCACTTAATTAAATTTCTTTTAAGTTATTTACAGAAAGGTTTTGTTCTTGTAAAGACTTCTTTACGTTTTGTACGACCTCTTAACGACAAGAACTAATATACCATGGTTTCAAACATTCTGTCAACAACTTTTTCAAATTTCTTTGAAATATTATGACACTTCTATTTCTTGTTTTATCGACAGTTTTAAAAGCCTTTTAAATCAACAATACTACTCTCAAACATGGATGCTGAATTAATGGATTATTCTACTACCGATTCAGTTCTAAATTAGTTTTGAATTTAATTATTTCTCTTTAACTTTACGAATTCAGATTTTCATTTTAAACATGGCAATAAAATTTATAGATCCGTTCAATTTTATTTAATTTAGTGATTTTTATTTACCAAAGAAAGAGTTTCGCATTTATACTATAAACCTTTGGGTCTTTTAATTACCTGCCTCAATGATAAAGTTTATTCTTTTATCTAATACTATGGTTTTAATATCCATTTAATATAACTTTACTCCTTTGTATTTTCTTATTCTTTTTTTTTAAGAATTCTTTATTAGTTACTAGCTATACACACATCAATAGACATTTATTTCTATCATGCGTTTACTTTATTATTAATACCGTCAGTCATTCATGATCATTAAAATTATATCCAAGTTATCAAGTCTTACTTTCACACAAGGCACGTTAACACGTTTGTAGTCCAAAGTAATATTTACACATCTACAAAGAGCTGTTACTAAATTCTTGTGACAGAGTTATTCCTTTTTTTAGCAGAGCGTTTACATCATCTCTTCTATAGAAAGAACAATTAACTGCTTCTACAGAACACTCTCTTAAACTCAAACTGCTTATTTTTGATTGAGTTTTCATAAATGACTTAGAATAGAGGCGCCATTCCATTTTGAGCTATTCTTGAAGCATTTATACGCTCATCTCTTTAGGTCTAGTTCTCTTTCAGTGGCAGCAGTTATCATTTAACCCCTTTTCCAAGTGTTACACCACTGCCTAAGCCATATTAATCATTTACACCTGTAGATTCTTCTATAAATAGCAAAAAAACGCCCCAAAAGGGGCGTTATATTTGTAGAGTATATTGGATTAAGCGTTGATTTTTGAAACAACACCAGCACCAACAGTACGTCCACCTTCACGGATTGAGAATTTAGTTCCATCTTCAATCGCGATTGGGTGAATTAATTCTACTGTCATTGCTACGTTATCACCAGGCATAACCATTTCAGTTCCTTCTGGTAATTCTACAACACCTGTAACGTCTGTTGTACGGAAGTAGAATTGAGGACGGTAGTTAGTAAAGAATGGAGTATGACGTCCACCCTCTTCTTTTGATAATACATAAACTTCAGCTTCGAATTTAGTATGAGGTGTGATTGTACCAGGTTTAGCTAATACTTGACCACGTTGGATTTGATCACGTGTAACACCACGTAATAATGCACCAATGTTGTCTCCAGCTTCAGCGTAGTCTAATAACTTACGGAACATTTCTACACCTGTAACAATTGTTTTGCTAGTAGCTTCAGCGATACCAACGATATCAACTTCGTCACCAACTTTAACTTGTCCACGCTCAACACGTCCTGTAGCTACAGTTCCACGACCTGTAATTGAGAATACGTCCTCAATTGGCATCATGAATGGCTTGTCAGTTTGACGTTCTGGTTCTGGAATGTAAGTATCTACAGCTTCCATTAATTCTAAAATTTTAGCTTCGTATTCTTCTACGCCTTCTAAAGCTTTTAGAGCTGAACCAGCGATTACTGGAATGTCGTCACCAGGATAGTCGTATTCTGTTAATAAGTCACGAACTTCCATTTCAACTAATTCTAATAATTCTTCGTCGTCAACCATATCTACTTTGTTTAAGAACACTACGAAGTAAGGAACACCTACTTGACGTGATAATAAGATATGCTCACGAGTTTGTGGCATTGGACCATCAGCTGATGATACTACTAAGATCGCGCCGTCCATTTGAGCAGCACCTGTGATCATGTTTTTAACGTAGTCCGCGTGACCTGGACAGTCCACGTGTGCGTAGTGACGGTTAGCTGTTTCATATTCGATATGAGAAGTGTTGATCGTGATTCCACGCTCTTTCTCTTCTGGTGCGTTATCGATTTCTGCATATGATTGTGCCGCTTGGCCACCAAAGCCTTGTTTAGCTAATACAGTTGCGATTGCAGCTGATAAAGTTGTTTTACCGTGGTCAACGTGTCCTAAAGTACCAATGTTAACGTGCGGTTTTGAACGGTCAAATTTTTCTTTTCCCATTTTAGTTATATCCTCCTAAGATTTAAATTCTTCTGTTATAGATTTAAAAGTAAACCTATCAAATTAATTATACCGAGTTACTAAACTAATTTCAATCCTTAGCTTACCAACTCGGTAAAAGTGAAGCTTGTGCTTTTAGCTTGATGCTAAAAATTAAGCGTCTGTTTTACCACCGTATTGTTTGATGATATCTTCAGCGATTGATTTTGGCACATCTTCATAGTGATCAAATTGCATTGAGAAAGTTCCGCGTCCTTGAGTAGATGAACGCAATGTTGTTGCGTATCCAAACATTTCTGATAACGGAATTAATGACTTAACAATTTGTGCGTTACCACGTGCTTGCGTACCTTCGATACGTCCACGACGTGAGCTAACGTGTCCCATAACATCTCCTAAATATTCTTCAGGAACTGTTACTTCTACAGCCATCATTGGCTCTAAGATAGTTGGGTTAGCTTTTTTAGCAGCGTTACGTAAAGCTAGTGATGCAGCAACCTTGAAGGCTGTCTCAGATGAATCGACATCGTGATATGATCCATCAAATAATCTAGCTTTAATGTCTACTAATGGGAATCCAGCTAATACACCATTTGCTAAAGAGTCTTTTAGACCTGCTTCAACTGCTGGGATGTATTCACGAGGAACCACACCACCGACAATAGCGTTTTCGAATTCGAAGCCTTTTCCTTCTTCGTTTGGTGAGAACTCAATCCAAACGTGTCCGTATTGACCTTTACCACCAGATTGACGAACGAATTTACCTTCAGCTTCAGTTGACGCACGGAATGTTTCACGGTATGAAACTTGTGGTGCACCTACAGTAGCAGAAACTTTAAATTCACGTTTTAAACGGTCAACGATGATATCTAAGTGTAATTCACCCATACCAGCGATGATTGTTTGTCCAGTTTCGTGATCAGTTGATGCACGGAAAGTTGGATCTTCTTCTGCAAGTTTTTGTAATGCAATACCCATTTTATCCTGGTCAGCTTTTGAATCTGGTTCAATAGCGACTTCAATAACTGGTTCTGGGAATTCCATTGACTCTAAGATTACAGAATCTTTTTCGTCACATAAAGTATCACCAGTTGTCGTGTTTTTCAGACCTACAGCTGCAGCGATATCACCAGAGAATACTTCTGGAATCTCTTTACGAGAGTTCGCATGCATTTGTAAGATACGTCCAACACGTTCACGGTTATCTTTAGTTGCGTTTTTGATGTATGATCCAGCTTTTAAAGTACCAGAATATACACGGAAGAACGTTAAACGTCCTACGAATGGGTCAGTCATCACTTTAAATGCTAAAGCCGAGAACGGCTCGTTATCATCAGCGTGACGTTCGATTGCTTCACCAGTAGATGCATCGATACCTTTAATAGATTCGATATCAGTAGGTGCTGGTAAGTAATCGACAACTCCGTTTAATAGAAGTTGAACACCTTTGTTTTTGAATGAAGATCCACAGAATACTGGGAACATTTCTACAGCTAAAGTCGCTTTACGGATTCCAGCAGTCAGTGTTTCAGCATCTACTTCTTCACCTTCAAGGTAAGCCATCATAATGTCTTCATCAGTATCCGCTACTGCTTCAACTAATTTCATACGCCATTCTTCAGCTAACTCTTGCATGTCTTCAGGGATTGAAATTTCTTCAATATCTGTCCCTTCGTCATTGTTATATTTGTAAGCTTTCAATTCAACTAAGTCAATGATACCGTTGAATTGATCTTCAGCACCGATTGGTAATTGAACTGGGTGAGCATTTGCTTGTAAACGTTCGTGTAATGTACCAACTGAGTACAAGAAGTTCGCACCGACTTTATCCATCTTGTTAATGAAAACAATACGAGGTACACCATAAGTAGTTGCTTGACGCCAAACTGTTTCAGTTTGTGGTTCAACACCAGACTGAGCGTCAAGTAATGTTACCGCACCGTCAAGTACACGTAATGAACGTTCTACTTCTACAGTAAAGTCCACGTGACCTGGTGTATCGATGATGTTTACGCGGTGGTTATCCCATTCTGCAGTTGTTGCTGCTGATGTGATTGTAATCCCACGTTCTTGTTCTTGTTCCATCCAGTCCATTTGTGACGCACCTTCGTGAGTTTCACCAATTTTATGGATACGACCTGTATAATATAAGATACGTTCTGTTGTCGTTGTCTTACCAGCGTCGATATGGGCCATGATACCGATATTTCGAGTTTTCTCAAGAGAAAATTCTCTTTTTGCCATCTATGTTTCCCCTCTTTCATATAGTGAATAGATGTTTAGCAACGATATATGTCAGCTGGTCAAACCAACTGACATAACCATTATAAATCTTACCAACGGTAATGAGCAAATGCTTTGTTAGCTTCTGCCATTTTATGCATATCTTCACGTTTCTTAACAGATGCTCCAGTGTTGTTAGCAGCATCCATAATTTCGCGAGCTAAACGAGTTTCCATTGTTTTTTCTCCACGAAGACGTGAGTAGCTTACTAACCAACGAGTAGCTAGTGTAGTACGACGCTCTGGACGAACTTCAACAGGAACTTGGTAGTTAGAACCCCCTACACGGCGAGCTTTAACTTCTAATAGTGGCATAATGTTTTCAATTGCTTGTTCAAAGACTTCAATTGGTTCGTTACCAGTTTGTTCTTTGATAATGTCAAATGCTGAATATAAAATCGTAGCAGCTTTACCACGTTTACCATCAACCATTAAACGGTTAATTGTACGTGTTACTAACTTCGAATTGTAAAGTGGATCTGGCAAAACTTCACGTTTTGTTACGGGACCTTTACGAGGCATTCAAATTCCTCCTTTCATGTTTATAATAGAATTATTTATTTTATATAATATATTGAACCTGAGCTTAAGCTTTAGGTTTCTTAGTACCGTATTTAGAACGGCTTTGTTTACGTTCGTTAACTCCAGCTGTATCTAAAGCACCACGTACGATATGGTAACGTACCCCTGGTAAGTCTTTCACACGTCCACCACGAATTAAAACAACACTATGTTCTTGTAGGTTGTGTCCAATTCCTGGGATATATGCAGTTACTTCCATTAAGTTCGATAAACGAACACGTGCATATTTACGTAAAGCAGAGTTAGGTTTTTTAGGTGTCATAGTTCCCACACGAGTACATACCCCACGTTTTTGTGGAGACATTGTGTTTGTTTGGGCTCTCTTGAAGCTGTTATAACCTTTGTTTAAAGCTGGTGAATTCGATTTAGTCAATTTTGACTTACGCGGTTTGTTCACTAGTTGGTTAATAGTAGGCATTAAATGTCCTCCTCCCTTGTATTCAATCTTAGTCCACACATCCAAGTGTGTCATTTTTGTATAAAATCCAACCGCGATGCATAAGCATCACGATTCTGGGTGAGTCTATAGCAGTCAGCACGACTGTGAAACAGGAATCTGTCAATAAAAAACACCTTAGTCATAATAGCACGCACTTTTGCTAACGTCAACCTTTGATAATGCATTTTATGAATTCTAATTAAATTATCATTTATCCCCATAAAATTAAAGGAGATAGCTACAAAACATCGCCATCTCCTCAGTATTATTTGTTTGCGTCTTATGCGTCCGCGTTGATATGATCAAATTTTTCTGGTTCTTCTTCAAATTTTTTCACAACGTAAGAACAGCTCGCTTTAATTTTCTTGCCTTGTGCTTCCATCTCTTCGACTAAGCGATCTAATAACTTACCTGCAGCTCCTTGGCCGCGTAAAGCTGGAGACACAAAAGTGTGATCAGCAACAACTACCTTTGGATCATCTGTTAAACTAAATGTTATTTCAGCTAACTTTTCACCATTCGCGTCACGATGGACAAACGCATTGTTTTCTCTAATTAATTCCACGTTATCTCCTCCTTATAATACATACGACACTTCATAAAGAGTATAACATAGATGATATCTATTCAAAAAAAATATGATTGAACGCACTTATTCTAGTGATTACGCATTGTTGGGAATAATAAAACATCACGAATTGATTGAGAGTCTGTTAACAACATAACCAATCGGTCAATTCCAATACCTAGTCCACCTGTTGGCGGCAATCCATATTCTAAAGCCTCAATAAAGTCTTCGTCTAATGGATGTGCTTCATCGTTTCCTGCATCTTTTTCACTTAACTGCGCTTCGAAACGTTCACGTTGATCAATCGGATCTGTCAACTCTGTAAATGCGTTCGCATACTCATGACCTACAATAAATAATTCGAATCGGTCAGTAAAGCGAGGCTCTTGGTCATTTTTACGTGCTAATGGAGAAATTTCAACTGGATGTCCATAAACAAACGTTGGTTGAACAATTGAATCTTCACATTTTTCTTCAAAGAAATTATTAATCACATGACCTACAGTGTTATCGTGAGGATTTAAGTAAACACCATGGTCTTTGGCTAATGCTTTAGCTATTTCAAAGTCCATTTCTGGCCAGAAATCTACACCAGTTTCTTCTTTAATAATGTCTACCATGTGAACACGACGCCATGGAGAACCTAAATCCACAACTTTATCAGCATAATTAACTTGACTTGTGCCTAATGCTCTTTCAGCTACAGTACGGATCATTTCTTCAATTAAATCCATAACGTCTGTATACACCGAGTAAGCAGTATAGGCTTCTAACATCGTAAATTCTGGGTTATGCGTTGTATCAATCCCTTCATTACGGAAGACACGGCCAATTTCATAAACTTTTTCCATGCCACCTACTACTAATCGTTTTAAGTGTAGCTCTAAAGCGATTCGCATATAAAGCTCCATATCTAGAGCATTATGATGGGTAATGAAAGGACGAGCAGATGCGCCACCTGCTAAGTTATGCAAAGTAGGGGTTTCTACTTCTAAATACCCTTTATCATCTAAAAACTTACGGATTTCACGGATGATTTTCGAACGATTGACAAAACGATCAAAACTTTCACCGTTACTGATCAAATCTAAGTAACGTTGACGGTAACGTTGCTCAACATTCGTTAGACCATGATATTTATCCGGTAATGGGCGCAATGCTTTGGTCAATGGTTTGAAGTCACTTGCCCAAATTGAAAGTTCTCCAGTATTTGTTTTGAACAATTTACCTGTCATTCCAACGATATCGCCTAAGTCAGCGGTTGTCCACCAACTATATTGTTCTTCGCCAATGCCATCTTTACGAACATACAGTTGAATACGGCCCTTCATATCTTGAATGTGAGCAAAGCCGGCTTTGCCTTTACCTCGTTTTGATACGATACGTCCCGCTACCGAAACGATAATTGGCTCTGCCGCTTCTAACTCCGCCTTATCCATCGAGTCATACTCAGCAAGCAAATCTGCTGATAAATGGCTTTTTTCAAAGCCAATGTCGAATGGGTTTATATTGGCCTCAGCCATCGCTTGCATCTTCTCGCGACGCACGATCAACTGATCATTTAGTTCTTGTTCAGTTTCATGTTGATGATTATCTGTCATCCATTTCACTCCTCACTTAATCTTTACACATTGCATATTTTAACTGAAAACATCATAAAAGTCATTGAAAGAAAGAATTTATCTCCAGACTTCTATTGTTTACTCTATCTACCTTAAAATTAGTCAGCGATCTCTTTATCCACTAAGATCGCTTCTAGATCTTCTTCAGAAAATTGATAATGGTTATTACAATAGTGACATACCGTTTCAGCACCATGATCCTCGATAATCATCTCTTCAATTTCCTTACGGCCAATTAACTTTAATCCTTCAGTAAAACGTTCTTTACTACATGAACATAAAAATTTAACATCTTGGTAGGCAAGTATTTCTGAATTATTCTCTCCTACTAGGAGATCTAATAATGATTCAATGCTTTCGGCTTCTTCTAATTTATCAGAAAAACGCCCAAGTGATCCGATACGCTCTTCAATAGCAGTAATCGTTTCTTCTGTTGCACCTGGCATTACTTGAATCATAAAACCGCCTGCTGCAGCTACCGATTCATCGGGATTTACTAACACACTTAAACCAATCGCTGATGGCGTTTGCTCAGAGACTGCCATATAGTAGGTAAAATCTTCTGCTAACTCACCACTAATTAAAGGCACTTGTCCTGAAAAGGGTTCGCTATCGCCGATGTATTTACGAACAATCAATGAACCTGGCAAGCCAACAGCAGCAGCTACGTCTAGTTTACCTTGATCATTTAATTCTAAAGCAACTTCTGGATTGGTTACATAACCACGAACATGACCATACGCATCACCATCTGTCACAACGCGACCAACCGGTCCTTCCCCAATAATTTCAACACTTAAACGATCTGTCCCTTTTAAGTTTGCTGATAGTAACGCAGTCGCCGCTAATGTACGACCTAAGACAGCCGTTGCTGTATGCCAAGTTTGATGTCTTTCACGTGCTTCGTTCACTGTTTTAGTTGCATCTAATACAAATACTCTTACTTGACCATCATAGGCTAATGCTTTTAATAATTGATCTGTCATTTTATATACTCTCCTTTAACATTCCAAAGTCTTATATATCTTACTCAAAAACTCCTTTGATTGAAAGACTACAGTCTCAATCAAGGATATATTTAGCAAAATAAAATCGAACAACATCTAAGCAAATTACTCAGCTTGGATGTAGTTCGATTTAAAATATCTTATGCTTGTGAATCAGAATCGCTTTCAGTCAATCCTTCTGACTCTTCACGTTTGGCTAGCTCTTCATCCGTTGATTTCTCTAATGCTTCTTCAAAAGTATCAGCTTTTTCAACTGGTTCATCAACTATTTCTACGTCAGTCGGCATTTGGCCTGTTTCAAATAAAGCTTTGATTTGGCGTTTGTCCAACGTTTCGATTTCTAATAATTTTTCAGCAATGATTTCTAGCTGGTCACGATGTTGATTGATAATGTCATGTGCTTCTGTATGAGCTTTCTCAATGATTTTGCGAACTTCCTTATCAATTTCATAAGCAACCTGTTCTGAATAAGCTGGACGTTGTCCATAATCACGTCCAATAAACACCTTGCCGTTACCTTCGTATTGGATTGGCCCAAGTAAGTCAGACATTCCATATTCAGTTACCATGCTACGTGCAATTTGAGTTGCTTGTTGGAAGTCATTACTTGCCCCAGTAGACTGAGAACCAAAGACTATTTCTTCCGCCACTCGCCCACCAAGTAAACCAACGATTTGCTCGTATAGCTCTACTTTAGTGACGATAAAACTATCTTCTCTAGGAAGCATAATCGCATAACCACCGGCACGACCACGAGGAACGATTGTCACTTTATGGACGATTCGAGCATCACTCAAGACCATTCCTACTACTGTATGACCAGCCTCATGGAAAGCAATCGTACGACGCTGCTTAACAGAGATAACCGAGTCCCTTTTAGCAGGTCCTGCTATCACACGGTCATGCGCTTCATCAACGTCCTCAGCCGTAATAAATTTACGATCAAAACGAGCAGCAATCAATGCAGACTCATTTAATAAGTTTTCTAAGTCAGCACCAGAAAAGCCTGGTGTTTGTTGAGCAATGACTTTCAAGTCCACATCTGGCCCAAATTTCTTATTACGTGCATGTACATGCAAGATAGCTTCACGGCCTTTAACATCTGGATTACCAACTAAAATTTGACGGTCAAATCGACCTGGTCTTAATAAGGCCGGATCTAAGACATCTGAACGGTTCGTTGCTGCAATGACAATAACACCTTCATTACCTTCGAAACCATCCATTTCAACTAGTAACTGGTTTAACGTTTGCTCACGTTCATCGTGACCTCCGCCCATTCCAGCTCCACGTTGGCGACCTACTGCATCAATCTCATCGATAAAGATAATAGCTGGTGCACTTTTCTTGGCATTTTCAAATAAATCACGCACACGACTTGCACCGACCCCGACGAACATTTCAACGAACTCAGAACCTGAGATACTATAAAATGGTACACCGGCTTCCCCTGCAACAGCTTTTGCAAGTAATGTTTTACCAGTTCCTGGAGGTCCCTCTAGGAGAACACCTGCTGGAATTCTAGCTCCGAGTGCTGTAAAGCGTTTCGGGTCTTTTAAGAATTCAACCACTTCAACTAATTCTTGCTTCTCTTCTTCAGCTCCAGCCACGTCTTCAAAGCGGACTTTAACTTTTTGTTTCGAAACATCTTTTGATTTCGATTTACCAAAGTTCATCACACCTTTACCACCGCCGCCACCACCTTGCTGCATCATTGAATACATCAAGAAGAAAGCTGGTATCATTAAAATTAAGAAAGGTAAGAAACTCAACCACAAGCCTGTGCTTGATTCTGGAACAGTATCCATTTTAGTTTCAGTTTGTAGCGCTAATTGGGTCACGCGCTCAAGTGTCGCATCATTGCCTAATACTTCAGTTTCAAAACGACGTTCTGTATCTGAACTTTGGAAAATTTGTACTAAATTCTCTTCTTCTTCATTCACCGTTGTTGATGAATCATACGTCCCTTTAATATGATAGACTCCCGAACCAATTTGAACTTCAAATTCATTGAAGGCCCCTTGTTCTAACTCTGTCATAAATTCAGATGATGATATTTCTTTAGTTTGATTATTTAAACCGAAATCTCCTGAAATCATTTGGAAAATTCCTGCAATTGCAAGAAATGCAAGTATATAGAAGAGCGTTCCTCTGAATACATTGCGATTACGATTCGGATTTGGATTTTGCATTAGATATATCTCCTCCTTATCTGTGTATTATATATCTTATTAATCATACCATAATTTGAATAATTTTTGCTACTCTTCTGGTTCAGTATAAATCTCTGGTTTTAATACACCAATGTAAGGTAAATTACGGTATTTTTGTTTATAGTCTAAGCCGTACCCAACAACGAATGCATTAGGTACTTCTATTCCAACGAAATCTGGCACTAAATCTGGAATGATTCGGCGTTCTGGTTTATCTAATAAAGTAACAACTTTAACCGATTTCGCTTTACGATAACGTAATAATTCAACTAAATAGTTTAATGTACGTCCTGTATCGATGATATCTTCCACGATTAAAAAGTCGCGTCCTTCAACACGCGTATCCAAGTCTTTGACAATTTTTACTTCTCCTGAAGAAACAAACCCTTCTCCATAACTGGACACGTCCATAAAGTCGATTTCCAAATAGCAGTCCATTTCACGAATGATATCCGCCATAAACAATGCTGCTCCACGCAGTATTCCAACGACAACAACTTCTTTATCTTGGTACTCTTGTGTTAATTGTTGTCCCAGTCTTTTGATAGCTACTTGTAGCTCCTCTTCTGAAACAAGAACTTCTTCAATGTCATTTTCTAGCATTCAGCTTCTCCTTTAAATCAACCTAGTAGTGTTGTAACAAGTTGCATTGTAACATATTAATCCTTTATTTTCTTACTTTTCTGCATAAAAAGATATGTGTAATTGTATCAGTTTGCTGAGGTTGATACAATCCAGAATACTTTAATGGAATCAACCAAACGATTTGATGGTCTTTTGTGCATAATAGCCACATCGCATCTCGTTGATTAGCGGGTATTTTGTTATCAATCATCACGCGTGAAATTTTCTTATGAAAAGAAGGTTGTCCATTCTGAATAACAAGCATCTCATCCCCATCTTGACGATGTCTTAAGTAGAAGTTCGATACATCTGTTCCGGTTAAATCTAGGGCCAATATATGCTCTGCTTCGTTTTTCATACGCATCGTGACTTGATCTGCCTCAAAAACAGCTAATTCCTCATCTTCCGACAAACGATACCACTTATTGACTTCTTCAAGCTGAATTTCACTCTTTTTAGGTATTGAAGCAATAAAATCATGTGGTTGGATATGCACAAAATCGTATTGGCGAATAGCAAGCCAGCCTGCACCCAACATAACTTCTGCATTAGGTTCTGTCTCATTCATAAGCAATTGATAAACCTGATCCAACATCGCCTTATTATAGTTGGGCACATCTTCTACTAAGCGTTCTTCAAAGAAAACCGATAAATAAGTTTTCAATTTATATGAGCTGAGGGCCCGAAGAGCCGGTACATATAATATCCAATGACCTTGTTCCGTCCTCATGAGTAACTCTGGCTCTATGGCTAAGTAATCATGAAAATGTGTTAAATAACTTGCTTGATACTGCTCTTGCAAGGCTAACATATTATTAAGAAATCTCGGGTTTTCATTTTCAAACAGCGGCACGATTTGATGTCTAATGCGATTACGTAAAAACTTATGACTATCATTTGTCGCATCTTCAATAAATTCAACTTGCTGCTCCTGCGCATAGTCGTATAATTCTTGTTTCGGTATAGAAATCAACGGTCTCATAATATTGGTTAGAACAGCATGTCGGTGTTGATCCGTTAGAATCCGTCGATAATTTGCTGGTATCCCTCGACTGCCCTTGATCGATGTGCCTCTTAAGAGTCGCATCAAAAATGTTTCGACCGTATCATTTAAATGATGAGCCGTCATCAAGGCGTCAGCCTCACTTCCTTTTAATACATCGGCAAAAAACTGATAACGCGCATCCCTTGCTGCAGCTTCCACGTTTGCGTCTGCCGGATGATCCCAAGTACCTACAAAGTAAGTAAAACCATGTTGTTCTGCATACTGCTTAACCAAAGCTTGCTCAGTTGCATGAATCTCCGGTGAGCGCAGTTGATGATTAAAGTGAGCAACGATAATTTCTTTCGTTCTATATTCTTGGAGCTTAACTAACTCACTCATAATATGCAGTAAAACCATGGAGTCTACACCGCCAGAGACGGCTAGAACAATTTTCCGTGAGGTTCCCCATTCGGACCATGACTCAAGTTGTTGTTTGACCTGTCTAAGTAAAGCCTCCATCATAAATTCTCCTAAACTAACTATTTAATAGGCATATTATACCGTTTAATCCGCTCTTAATGCTATAGCGGCATCTTTTTTTGCAGCCATTCTTGCCGGAATGTGTCCACCCAGAACTGTTAAGAGTGTTGAAGTCACAATTAATAGAAGTCCGTGAACCGGATCAAGACGTGCAACGTCTTTCAAGCCAGAGAAATTTTCTAATAGCATATTGATTGGAATCGTTGCCAGATAAGCAATTGAAACACCTAATACACCAGAGGCAATCCCAAGAATAAAGGTTTCCGCATCAAACACTCGTGTAATATCCTTTTTACGCGCCCCTAAAGCTTTCAAGACACCAATTTCTTTCGTACGTTCTAATACGGAGGTATAGGTAATGATACCAATCATAATCATACTCGTTACAAGCGAAATACCTGCAAAGGCTACGAGTACATACGTTGTTGCATCCATTAAACCACCTGTTAATTCCGTCATCGTTCCAGCTAAATCAGAGTAAATAATTCTATCTTCGGTTGACTTACCTTCGTTATAAGCGTCTAAGTAGGTAATGATTTCATCTTTGGTTTCATAGTTTTTTGGATAAATTTGCACACTTGTTGGAATCGCATTACCACCAAGAACGCTCAATAGCATTTCACGGCTATGGCCATCTATTGTTTCACCACTTAGACTATTAACGTCACTTGCTTCTTGGGCGACAACAATTGCGGATTGACGATTTTGGTCAATAAATTCTGCTAATAAATCTTCTGAGTAAGCAATTCCTGGCGCAAGAATCGCCATTTTTGCATCAGCTTTCGCTCTGACAATCCCATTGATCCTTAACTCTTGATTATCACTTGCTTTATAGATAGTCGCTAAGTCTTGATTTGGAATAAAGTGACCCGTTGGTAATTCAGTATAAAAATCATCATTATTGACTAAAGTCACTGTCGTGCCGAGGAGTTCTTCAAAATCTAATTCCTCTTCTGGATCGATAGACAAGCCAAGATTACGTAATGCATTGTAGTTCGTTTGGTTGTTACTATCTACTACCAATACAACATCGTGCGCAGTCGTTGGAAACTCTCCTGCTAATAAATCATAATTATCAACTAACACGGGACTGTTGCCTTCAACATCAGTTGGAATAACGGGTGTTGAAACACCTAACAAAGATGTCATGTCGGCTGCATTCGGTAAGCCTGTTTCTGTTTGAGGGGCATTCGAAAAGACTACTGATTGAACCTCACCGTCTACCTCACGAAGAAGATTTAATTTAAGGGGACGATTAAAGCCCACTGCTTGAATCAAGTTGGGATCAATCTCATTGATGTAATCTACATAAGCTTCATCAAGAGGATTAATGTGTTGAACTTGATCTTGAATATGTTCTTTAGCAATCAATAGTTGCGTATCAGGGTAATCACCATCTGTCGTTCCTAATGGACTTTCAACATTCGTCGGTTGAGTAGAGGCCACTCGTGACATTGAAATTGGAAAAGCTGATACTGTTTCTGCTTGAGTGGAGTCGATTTGATGTTGAAAACCTGTTGATAAGGACAGAACAATCGCAATACTTATGATACCAATACTTGAAGCGAAGGCTGTTAAGAATGTTCGGCCTTTTTTCGTTCGGAGGTTATTAAATGATAAATTTAAAGCCGTCAAGAAACTCATTTGAGTTTTCTTTAATTGAAAACGATTATCTTTATCTGCTTCTTCATATGGTTTCGAGTCCGTGATTACTTTACCATCTGACAAGCGCACGATTCGACTGGCATATTCACGAGCCAATTCCGGATTATGCGTCACCATAATGACAAGTTTTTCTTCAGATAGTTCTTTGATTAAGTCCATAATTTGGACACTGGTCTCAGTATCCAAGGCTCCAGTCGGCTCATCACATAATAAGATGTCCGGGTCGTTAGCTAACGCTCGTGCGATGGCCACTCGTTGCATTTGTCCCCCTGATAATTGATTGGGTTTTTTATTCAAATGATCCTTCAAACCAACACGTTCGAGTGCATCGACTGCCCTTTGATGTTTTTCATCCTTTGAGACACCACTTAAGGTCATGCCCAATTTCACATTGTCTAAGATCCCTAAATGACTGATTAAATTGTAGCTTTGGAAAACAAAGCCAATAGAGTTATTTCGATAAGCATCCCATTCAGAATCTTTAAAAGCTTTTGTTGATTGACCATTAATGACAAGGTCTCCGCTATCATAATTGTCTAGTCCACCGATGACATTTAATAAGGTTGTTTTACCAGAGCCACTTGTTCCTAAAATTGCTACAAATTCTTTTTGACGAAACCCGATTGTTACATCGTCTAAGGCTTTAGTGACTGTTTCACCTACTGTATAATATTTTTTTACGTTTTTTAATTCTAACATGTTGCACCTCTTCAGTTTACGTTCGATTTATTTCAGATTTCACTACAAAATACACAGTGTGATTTCCGTTCATATTCTGTGAATATAATTTACCTGTTTTAGTGTATAGTATATATATTAAGTCACTGTGAACAAATGGTTTTTTATTAACAATCAATTCATAATCGCTTGCTAATATAAACCAAACAAGGAGGAGTCAGTATGAATAAAATTCTTATCATCGAAGATAATGACAATTTAGCTCGCATTTATAAATCAATGCTCACCAAAAATTATTTCGATGTCTTCATTACATCAGATGGACAGCAAGCCCTAGATTTACTCGAAAGAATCCATGTCGATTTAATCATTAGCGATGTGATGATGCCTAATATGGACGGTTTTGAGTTTGCAGCCTTGATGCGCGATACTGGATTTGACGTTCCTATTCTGATGATTACTGCGCGTGATTCACTGGACGATAAGAAACGTGGCTTCAAAATTGGCGTTGACGATTACATGGTCAAGCCGATCGACCTTGATGAAATGGTCTTAAGAGTGGAGGCTCTGCTACGTCGGGCAAAGATTGCACACACCAAACAATTGAAAGTAAAGCAGACGACGCTCGACCAGATGAGTTACACGATTGCTTATCTCGATCAACAGTTAACGCTACCTCAAAAAGAATTCCAATTATTATATAAGCTACTTTCCTACCCAGACAAAATATTTACACGCCAACAATTGATGGATGAAATTTGGGGCTTAGATTCCGATACCGACGAGAGAACCATCGATGTACACATCAAACGTTTACGTGATCGTTTCGACAATAATACTGATTTCGAAATCGTGACCGTTCGCGGTCTTGGCTATAAAGCGGTCGTGAGCTAATGAAAAACATAGTCTATGGTAAAATGCGCTTCCACTTTGCAATTATAACATGCATTGCAACTTTTATTTCTTTGACGATTTTTACCACTGTATTGTTTGTATTGAATAGTTATTTTCAGTGGAATTTAGCCTTAAGTGGTCGTTTTTATATTCTAGTTTTCTTAATTATTATGAGTGGCATGATTTCGGCTTTGATCACGACTTATGTTGGCCTCCAAATTATTCAACCTATCGAAACCTTGCGTGATAATATGACGAAAGTTTCTGGGGGTAATTTTTCAATTCAGTTAGACACACAACACAAGATTGATGAAGTGAGTCAGCTATTCAATGATTTTAATTTAATGGTTCATGAACTCGACGGGATTAATGCTTTACAAAACGATTTCGTCTCTACCGTCTCCCACGAATTTAAAACACCTTTAGCTGCCATTCAAGGTTATGCTCAGCTTTTACAAGATCCTGACTTAGACCCTGATACACAAAAAGATTTAACGTCTCGTCTAATTGCTGCTACTCAACAATTAACACAGTTAACGGATAATATTCTGAAACTAACCAAAATTGAGCATCAAGGAATCAGTATTGAGCGCAAACCGATTCGTTTAGACGAACAAATCCGACAGGCGATTCTTTATTTGCAACCCCGTTGGGAAGAAAAAGGGATTACATTCAATATCATGCTAGAACGCTTAAGTTTTATCGGTAATGAAGAGTTGCTTCAACAAGTGTGGACCAATATTATCGATAATGCGATTAAGTATAATCGCACTAATGGAGAAATTACTATATCACAGCAGCCCTCTCCAGACGGTCGTGTGCAAATTTTCATCGCAGATACAGGTGTTGGGATGTCGAACGATACACTCAATAAAGCGTTCGATAAATTTTACCAAGCCGATAGTAGCCGCTTAAACTCTGGTAATGGATTAGGCTTATCATTGGTTAAACAAATTCTTCATTTGCATAAGGCTGAGATTCACTATACGAGTCAACTAGGTGAAGGGACAACCGCTAGAATTACCTTACCTGCTGATAAGTAAAGGAACTTTTACTGATGACATTTTTTTGATCTCCACCCCACTTTTGATGGGATGGAGATTTTTTTAGGTGATGATGCCTTTCAGGCGGGAATCGCCCCCTTGGTTCTAGCAGGAAATTCTAGCGGCACTTTACCTATCCCATTGAAACTCTCCTAACATATAAACAAGCGCTAACCTGTGGTACTCCATTTGCTTCGTCTGGTTAACGATAAAATTAGAGGACTTAGCGCATTGAATAAAGCCAGTAATTCCTTACGGTTTTATTACTTTGAGTGAACGTTTTATTTTTAACAGGTCGACTAGACCTGCGAGTTAAACACTAAAATATACAAGCTACGATATGGGGCGATTAAAGCGATTATCTTCCTATATTTAGACGCGCTTCCAAATAAGCACCTTAAACTTAGAAGCCCTTATAAGACAAAAAAAGTGCCAAAGAGACAAATCACACAGTCTCTTTGACACGATAAAATTAACCACTCAGTAAATCCACGTTCCATTACTCACTTGTCGTAAAATAATTTTCTAAGCCTTTAGTAATCGATTTCGCGATACTCTTTTGATACTCATGACTAAAAATCACTTCTACATCATAATAATTACTAATATAACCGAGCTCCAATAGGATACTCGGTCGAGTATTCTCACGCAGAACATGATAATTCCCAAACATTATACCGAGATTTTCTAATTCTTGGTTATCCAATTCTTGATTCACAGCTTCCGCTAGAGTCTTGTCTGTTTGATGATAATAATAAGTGCTTGTACCAGACCAATAAGAATCTTCTGAACCATCAATATGTAAGCTAATAAATAAATCGACTTCATTCACATTACTGGCTTCAGTTCGTTCGATCAATTCCACATAATGATCTTCGTCACGTGTCATTAAAACGGTAGCCCCTTTAGCTTCCAATTGTTTCTTTATTTCCAAGGCTAATTCCAAAGTAGCCACCTTCTCCTCAGCCATACTATCCCAACTGAGTGCTCCCGTATCTACACCACCATGTCCTGGATCCAACATAATTGTCGCTTTAGACAACTGTGAGATAATGGGGCCTTCAAGTCTCCCTACAGAAAATGTGTTCACAGCCACTCGATCGGAATCTACATAACCACGTTCACCTTCTGAACTTTCAATCAAATAGAAATCATCATCTTTGTGCTTTGCTAGCTCACCAACTAAGGAGAACACCTCACCAGGCATGGCACGATAAAGAACTTGGGAATAAGTTGACTCTTCTTCATATAATGGCTCATTAGCAAATTGGATGGTCACTTCTGGTTCAACCTCTAAACGTGCAGCAGCAATCGCTTCCGGATCATACGCACGCAACTTTTCAAACCTGTATGCTTCATTATGAGCTAATGCTCTTTCTTCTGGCACTAAATTCACTAATCGTGTGGGAATATAACCTTTTGTTTCCAACTCAGTTGAATCTTCATCAGTGAGTTCTTCTGAAGTGAGCTGCACACTCAACCAACCTTCGGCCTCTTGACTAACCAATAAATAGCTTCCTGCCACAATTGTCGTAACTAAAGGGCCAGATTCCTCTCTTTCACCATAGACTGGTGTGTCAATTAGTAATTGAGCCGCAATAGCTTGATCATTTATTAGCGTCCTATTATCTAAAAACCAAATGGGTAACCAGCCCTCTTGTTGATTTTCAGTACGTACTCGCGCCCAACCATTCCGTTCTTCTAGCAGTCTTACTTTAGTACTGCTCGTCAATTCACCTATACTTTCAGCTAATGTATCCGGTGAGTTTCTTAAAACCACTTGTTCGCGTTCAATGGTCACCTGCTGTTTCGGCCAGTAACTAACAGCTACCACCAAAGCGAGCAAGACGACACAAACACCGATGACAATCGGTACGATTTTAAATTGAGGTTGTTTCCTTTTTTTTCTAAACATATTTATAATTCTCCCCACAAACAGAGTTCCCTGTGTGTATATTCTTCTCGCACCTCGAACGTTCCGTTCGCTTTAACTACCCAAACCAAAGTTCCTGAGCTTATAAACAACCACAAGCCCTCTCTATTTTCCATCATCAGTTTGACATTGTTCGGTGTCGCATCATTCACAACCATCCGATGAATAGTGGATGCCCCTAACTATTTATATATCTTACTATTTAATTCTCTTATCGCCAACTACATTCGACAAAATGACCGTACTATTAGATAAAATACCAAAACAAAATGCGCTTAAGCATGAGATTTTCTCAGGCACTAAGCGCATCGATTAAATATTCAAATTAATTAGCTACGACGACCGCCACGTCCGCCACGTTTTCCTTCCGTATTGCGTCTTAATGACGACAAACGATCTTCACTATCTTTCAGGAATCCACTCATTAGCGAGTCAAAATCTCCCTCTTTTTTAGGTGAGTTATTTTGATTTGGCGTGTATGATGAACGAGATGGAGCAGCACTGCTTTTATTGAATCTTGGTGCTTGATCAGATTGCGGTTGTTTATTATAATTACGATCATTCTCTTTATTAAAGGCAGGTTTTGGTCTACCAGTTGTTTCTGGTTTAGCTTGCTCGTTAGCTTGACGTAACGATAAACTAATTTTACCATCAGCTGCAATCGTTAATACCTTTACTTCGACTTCCTGACCTACAGTTAATACAGTGTTGATGTCTTTAATGTACGAATCTGAAATTTCACTAATATGAATTAACCCTGTTTTATTATCAGGCAATGAAACAAATGCTCCAAAATGTGTAATCCCAGTGACTTTACCCGCAACTTTTTGACCTACTTCAAATGACATAAAAAATATGTTCCTCCTAAAATATTATACGGTTGTCAAACCGTTACGCTGATTACCAGCATTAAAACCAAATTAAACTAACCAATCGACTGGCACTTATTTATTCAGAGCCATCATCATCTACAGCTGGATCAGTGACCGACTTATTCTGAAACAAGTCAGTATCCGCTTGCGAATCTGCATCGCCTAAATCAAAAATAATTTCTCCAGGTTTTGCATAATAATAATCGCGTCGTGCAATTTCAGCTAAATATTCAGGGTCTTGCAATCTCAAGTACTCTTGTTGGACTGCCCGATTCTGTTGAACTGCTTGGTTATGCGCCTGCTGAGTTTGTTCGAAATTTCGTGCAACCTCAGTCGAATGGGACATCGTACGAAGCAAAGGAATACCTGCAAGTGCTAAGGCTGCAGCTCCTATAAATGCTAGTGCGAATTTGCGTCCCTTTTTAGGAGGTGACGGTTTGCTTTCAATAGGTTCAGCCATGCCTCGAAATTGCGGCTCTTGCACGCGATTACTAGGTCTTGCTCGATCACTTCTAAGTTGCTGAAATTCGAGCACTTTCCGTTCTGGAGTCTTAGACTCAACACGATAATTCATCCCACCCCTCCTTTACACTTATCGAGTTTACCATTAATTCAGGTACATTTCCATGTTATTGGACAAAATACTAGCCAAACTTAAGTAAGTCTAACTGAAACATAATATTTCGATAAAGTACAGCATGTTTCTCATACGAAAAAAGAAACTACTCAAGTTGAGTAGCTTCCAGTGAATTAATCATAAGGTGTGAAAGTGTTCGTGTCTTGCACACGTTCTTCAGACACAATGTTATACATACGTGCTGCGTCTTCTTTTTTCGTTGTATCAAGGATACGTACGATGTCAGCTGCTAAAGTGCGGTTACCATAACGAATCGTTAATTGATCGCCTTCTTTCACCGTTGAACTAGATTTAGCCGTGATACCATTAATATCAATTCGACCTTGATCAGCCACTTCTTTGGCAACGCTACGACGCTTGATTAAACGTGATACTTTCAAAAATTTATCTAATCTCATTAAACTTCCTCCTTCTCTTGAAATCCCTCTTCTGCTTGCGTTTCTGGCGCCACAATTTCACTCGTATTAACAGTGAACTTGCGAACCATATCCAACCACTGATAACTTGGTTTCCCTTGAACAAGTAAAGAAACTTTCAGCTGTGTCCCTTCCATGCCGATTTCAGCACGCAACTTAATATCCTGCAAGGCTTCAAACACATTTGGCCCTTTTAGAATATCACTCGCGATTGGATTAAAGAATAGATGCACCCATTGACCTTGTTGCTTAATTAGGTTGACTCCTGACAGCAGTCCATAATGCTTAATCAAGGCAATATCTAATAAGTCAGCAACTTCGCTAGGAAATTCGCCAAAACGGTCAATCAACTGATCTTGTAAATTACGGTATTCTTCTTCGGAATCGATTTGTTGAATCGATTTATAGACAGATATTTTCTGTAACTCATCAGGAATGTAAGTACTTGGGATATAAGCATCCAACCCAATGTCCCATTCCATTTGTTGCGAGCTAGATTTACTTACGGGTGCTTTCCCACGTTTAATATCGACCGCCTCTTTCAACATTTGCGAGTACATATCAAAACCAACTGAGTCGATAAAGCCAGACTGCTGTTTCCCTAAAAGATTACCAGCTCCTCGAATGGATAAGTCACGCATCGCGATTTTAAAACCAGAACCGAGTTCTGTAAATTCGCGAATCGCTTGGAGACGCTTCTCACTTACTTCACTTAGTTGCTTGAACGGTTCATACATTAAGTAAGCATAGGCGATTCGGTTAGTACGTCCCACTCGCCCTCTTAATTGATACAGTGTTGATAGCCCCATGTGATCGGCATTATCAATAAACATCGTATTGGCGTTAGGAATATCCACACCCGTTTCGATAATCGTCGTGGTCACCAAGACATCATACTCACCTTGAATAAAATCGACTAAGACTGTTTCCAATTCCACTTCAGACATTTGCCCATGCGCCACTGCCACTCGTGCCTCAGGCACAAGTTGACTAATTTCATCCGCTCGTTGGAAAATAGTCGCTACGCGGTTGTGCAAGTAAAATACTTGGCCGCCTCGGGCTAATTCTCTTTCGATACCAGACATTACTGCCCCTTCATTTCTTTCCATCACATACGTTTGGACAGGATAACGGTTGCTAGGAGGCGTTTCAATTAAGGAAAGATCTCGCACTCCAATCATCGACATGTGTAAGGTTCTTGGAATGGGTGTCGCCGTTAAAGTCAAGACATCCACTTCCGATTTCAGTTGCTTCAAACGTTCTTTATGCTTCACTCCGAAACGTTGTTCTTCGTCGACAATTAATAAGCCTAAATCTTGGAATTCAATATCTTTAGACAACACACGGTGCGTTCCAACCACAATATTAACGGCGCCGTTTTTTAGTCCTTCTAACGTTTCATTCTGTTTCGACCTGGTCACGAATCGGCTTAGTAAGCCAATTTCAACAGGATACTCTGCAAAACGTTCGATTAAGGAATTATAATGTTGCTGGGCAAGGATTGTCGTAGGAACTAGGAATGCCACTTGCTTACCGTCCATTACAGCTTTAAAAATTGCTCGCATCGCAACTTCTGTTTTACCGTAACCGACGTCTCCGACAAGTAAACGGTCCATCGGCCGACTTTTCTCCATGTCTTTTTTTATTTCCATTGTACTACGTAATTGATCATCTGTTTCGACATAAGAAAAGGCATTCTCAAAATCTGTTTGTTCAGGTGTATCCTTGCCGAAAGCATAACCGACTTCTTGTTCTCGCTTGGCATATAGAGCAATCAGTTCATCGGCAATGTCTTCAATTTTAGCAGCAACTTTTTGCTTCGTTTTCGCCCAGTCCGACCCACCCAATTTATGGACTTTGGGTGTTTTCGATTCAGAGGCGACGTACTTTTGAATCATGTCAATTTGATCAACCGGAATTAATACACGCGCATTATTCTGATATTCAATTGCTAGTAAATCTCGGTGAACACCATTGATTTCAATTGTATCTAAACCGGTATATTGACCAATCCCGTGATTAGCATGCACGACATAATCACCAATATTTAATTCACTATAACTTTTAATTCGTTCCGCGTTCGAAAGATGTTGTTTTTTTATTTTTCGTTTTTTAACTTGGTTAAAGAGTTCTTTTTCAGTTAATACCACCCACTTGGCTAAAGGGAGTTCAAAACCACTCGACAAGCTACCAATGACAATGTTCACGACTGCGCTTTGAACTTCATCACCGTGTTGTATGATACTTGGTCTAATATTATACTCTTCGAACAGCTCAAGTGTTTTATCGGCTTGTTTTTGACTGCTGACCAAGACTTGAATGGTAGCTTTTTGTTTAAACCAGTGGTCTACTTCCGTTTTAATCAAAGGCATTTGGTTAAAAAACGGATTCATACTACGGTATTGAAAAGAATGAACCGCCTCAAATGTTAAGTTGCCTAAACCTTTTTGCAAGGTGACAAAATGCACACGAGGCAATTGAGTATGCTTCAATAAGTCAAAGGCACTCAAGTGAACAGTCAGCTTAGGTGGTAATTGACCTTTACTAATTTCTTGTTCTAACCAATACATGTCGTCATTCGTTGATTGTATTTCTGTTTGATTTATTTTCCCAAAATCATTAATCACAATGAGACAATTGGGGTTCAAGTAATCGATAAGTGACGTTCCTTGAGGGTCATAAAATTCCAAGTATGCTGACGAAAACATCAATGCTTCACCAGAGTTAAGCATTTCAAGTTGCTGTTGCATGCCTCTTTGGATAATTGTCACTAGGGTGTCATCTTCGATTTTTTCAATTACTTTGGCCGTATGCTTTTCAATTGCCTGACTAATGCTTTGTTGTTCCGTGATGCTAAAGAGGATATCTTTTGCAGGAATCAGGTCAAAGCTTTCCAAGTTTCGAATGGAGGTTTGTGTTTCGGCATCGAAATAGCGAATGGAATCCAATTCAATGTCAAAGAAATCCAACCGAACGGGATAATCACTGTTCAGTGGATAAAAGTCAACAATGCTTCCACGCACGCTATATTCTCCTGGAGTTTGCACCATTGGTTGGCGTGTATAACCGAAGTAACTTAATTTTTGTTCTAAGGCCATACGTTCCATTTCATCGCCCAACTCAAGATGGGTCATTTCATAGCGCCATTTATCAACAGGCGTTAGGCGTTTACGGATGCCTGCAACGGGCGATAGAATAATACAATCCTCACCACGTGATAAGGTATTGAGGACTTCGACCCGACGTGCCATATTGTCCATTGAAGCGTAGGAATATTCCAAAGCCAGTGATTCTTCAGCTGGGAATTGTAGAATTTTCACGCCAGGCAATAACTGAACTAAATCATCATAAAGTTGCGTCAGTTGGATTACGCTCGGTTCAACAATTAGTAATTGTTGAGGGCGCTGATGGTATAGCTGAGCTATCATCACCGAACGAGCACTAGCATCAAGTCCTGTGACTAGATGAGGCAACCCTTTAAGAGAAGCACTATTTATTTGTTTAATGGCGGGTTGAAATGCTGGTGTAAATAACTTCGATAGCATAATTGATAAACTCCTTATTTCTAATATGGGCTGTTACAAAGCCCTAATGGCGTCATAACAAACTCAAGGGAGGAGCTCAGCTAACTGACCCCCCTCTAATGTATTATTTCCTTTGGTTATATGTGTTCATAATTTTCAAAAAATCTTTTCCATCTACCCAGTCATCCAGAGCATCTGCCGCTAGTTGGCTTGCTTCATTGACTGAGTCCTGCTCTTCTGGTCTGAAAGTGGCGAGTACATGATCGACAACTTTCCAACCTCCCTGAGGTCGTCCTATGCCGACCCGAATACGTTTAAAATCTTGCGCGCCCAGCATTTGGATAATACTCTTTATCCCATTATGTCCACCGGCACTACCATTCTGACGCAAGCGAATCCGTCCAGGCTCCAAGTCTAAATCGTCATAAACAACGACAATATCTTCCATCGCTATGCCATAATAACTCATAAATGGCAGTAGCGCCTCACCCGAAAGGTTCATATAAGTAAAAGGCTTAAGCAAAAGCACTTTGGCTTGCGGATGACGCCAAATTGTATAATCCGCTTTAAATTTTTGGTCCATCATCGTCAAACCATGACGTGCCATCAAGGTATCAATCACATGAAATCCGATATTATGACGTGTGCCATCATAACGATTGCCTGGATTTCCTAAGCCAATAATTAATTTCACGCTTCCATCACCGTAACTTCCTTTTTCATTTCGTTGCCTATTATAACACAAACAACCTTCCCAAAGCCAAAATAGCACTCCAAATATAGTGCGAGAAAACTTTCGCAATTAGCTTAATATTTGTTATAATAAATTCATTACAATTCAAATATAAGGGAGTTACACAGAATGAATCACACACAAAGTTTTTCAAAACACAAAATAATTCTTGTAGGCGACGGCGCAGTTGGTTCTAGTTTCGCATACTCATTAGTAACGCAAAGTGTCGGCCGTGAATTAGGCATCATCGATGTCAATCACGATAAAGCAGAAGGTGATGCTTTAGACTTATCTAATGCTGTTCCATTCTATTCACCCAAATACATTTATGCCGCCGAATACGCTGACTGTGTCGATGCGGATATTGTGGTTTTATGTGCGGGTGCTGCGCAAAAACCTGGCGAAACACGTCTTGATCTGGTTCATAAAAACTTGAAGATTTATCAAGACATCGTGGGTCAAATAGTAGCCTCAGGCTTTGATGGTATTTTCTTAGTGGCTGCTAACCCCGTGGATATCTTAACTTATGCCACTTGGAAATTTAGTGGTTTCCCGGCTGAACGCGTCATTGGTTCAGGAACATCCTTAGATACTTCACGTTTACGCCAAGAAGTAGCGACTTTAGTTGGGGTCGATGCACGTAACGTTCATGGTTATATTCTAGGTGAACATGGCGATACAGAATTCCCAGTCTGGTCTCACGCGAATATTGGGGGTCTACAGATTAATGAGTGGTTAAAGATCGACGATAGCACCACTGAAGAAGCCTTAGATAAAGTTTTCATCAAGGTACGTGACGCAGCCTATGAAATCATTTCGCGTAAGGGAGCTACTTATTACGGTATAGCCTCTGCCTTGACTCGTATTTGTCAGGCCATTTTTGAAGATCAAAAAGCCATTCTTCCTTTATCTGTTTACCTTGATGGTCAATTTGGCCAAGAAGATGTCTTTATCGGAGCACCAGCGATTATTGGCCGTCAAGGAATTGAGCGAATTATTGAGATTCCATTGAATGAGCTTGAAACAAAACAAATGAATCACTCTGCTTCTACACTGAAACAAGTGATTCAAGAGGGCTTCGCCCGCTTAGACAGCTAAGCTTTAAGAAAGGTACGTTATGTAGAATAGCCCTTGAGCGAATAGTGTATTCGCTTAAGGGTTATTTCTTTAGGTAGAGTTTTAGGTTTGATACAAGCTCCTCTTAAAAAAATGCAAAAAAAAACTAACATTCTGTGCAGACAGAATCTTAGTTATTTTTACTATATATAAATGATATCTATACGAATTCTAACTCAACCGAGTTAGTTAATACATCTTGATAACTAAAAGACACGCGACCGATTTTATTATGATCTTGATCTAGATCCACAATAAACACAGAACGGTAAGTTTCTTTTAAAATACCCTTGCGTTCTTTCTTCTTCTTGCGACCCATCTGTACCGTAACAATAATCTCTTCTCCAACCTTGTCATCAAGCAATGATTTAATTTCTATTAAATCTTTTGGCATGGTATCACCTCACCTAATATTATACCATACCTTTTCAAAACAATCAATCTTATCATAGACAATGGACAGGTGCAAGTGTTAAACACCATTTCTTATGATATTTTAATACAAAATTGAAAACGCTTCATACAATTGTGCAAACTCGATAATTGTTAGTGATTCCGCACGACGAGAACCATCCAGTCCTACTTGATCCATTATCGCACGAACATCGTCCGCTGATACTTCGTCTGAAGTAAATGCTGCCTTTAAGTTATTCCAGATTGTTTTACGTCTCTGTTTAAAACACGCTTGAACAAATTTTTGAAAGCGATGAGTGTCATCCACTGTCACTAAAGCTTCTTCACGGCGTGTGAGCTTCAGAACAGCTGAATCTACGTTTGGTTTAGGAATAAACACTGTCTTAGGAACGATAAAAGCTGTTTCAGCTTCCATATCATTTTGAATAGCAATCGTCAAGGAGTTATAAGCTTTCGTGCCAACTGAGGCCGTCATTCGTTCAGCAACCTCTTTTTGCATCATCATAATTAAACTTTGGAAAGGCAGGTCACTTGCTAATAAATTCATGATAATAGGTGTCGTAATATAATAAGGTAAGTTTGCGACCACTACTAGACGTTTAACATGATGTAACCATTCGTAATCCTCACTTGCAAAGTCGACGCTTAGAATATCTTGATGTATCACACGCACATTGTCATAAGGCGCTAATGTTTTGGATAATATCTTGACAAAGCGTTGGTCAATCTCAAAGGCCAACACTTCTTTAGCGTGAATCGCTAAGTATTCTGTCAAGGCACCAATTCCTGGTCCAATTTCGATAACAGTGGTTGTTTCATCGACCTCGCCTGCTTCGATCATTTTTTCTAACATATGTGGTTCGACAAGAAAGTTTTGACCTAAGCTCTTTTTCATTTTAATGCCATATTGTTGCATGATTTCAATCGTACGCGACGGTGTCGCAATCATTTTATTCGTTTCCATCCTGACCCTCCTTTGCGTCTAAGCGCTCTGCTTCTTTTAAATATTCTGTTAATTCACTTAAGGTTACTTGGTAAAGTGCTAATTGCTTTTGTAGTTGCTTACCATTTAGATGACCTAAATGAAAATGCTTAGCTACTTTAGCACGACGACTGGCAGCTTCGGGGTGTCCAATCAATTGTAGTCGAACTAAATCCGCAAGGGGAATCCGTTCAACAGCATCGGTTAAAGCCAAGTCTGCTACAGCCGCAATTGCTGTTCGAATGGCTTCTGGTGTCGCATGTTCCACACCTAAACTAGCACCTACTTTATTGCCCCGTGAGTCTTCAGGCGACAAATGAGCTTGCTTAGCTTCAGGAATGGCTTCACTAATTATGCGGCGCAAACGTAAACCTTGAAAATCTGGATCCGTAAAGATAATAATTCCGAATTGCTCGGCCGCTTGCTTGATTCGCAAACGCGTCGATTTATTCAAAGCCGAGCCCCCTGTTTCAATTATTTTGACTTCTGGTCCAAAGGTCTCAATTAATCGGGCGGTATCATCGCGACCTTCCACAATGATGACTTGCGTTGGTATTTTGTTAATATATTTATCTGTCATGGTCACTCAATCTTTCATTCATTTGGTCGCCAACGAAAAAGTTCAAAAGCATTGTTCGTCGTTAAAGCCGCGATTTCTTCTAAGGAGACATTACGCACTTGCGCTAGATGTTCTGCAACATAGCGGACATAAGCGGGTTCGTTACGTTTACCTCGTTTAGGAACGGGTGCTAGGTATGGGGCATCAGTTTCTACCAGCAATAATTCACTAGGGACAATTGCTGCTGCTTCTCTAACTTCAATCGACTTTTTAAAAGTCAGTACGCCACTGAAACTGATATGCATGCCTAAATCAATAAAGCCTTTAGCCTCTTCCGCCGTTCCACCAAAGCTGTGCATAATCCCTCCAGCGTCCGGTACACCCGTTTCTTTCAAGATTCGGTAAACATCTTCCGTCGCGTCGCGGTTGTGAATCGTAATCGGTAAATTATGTTCTTTGGCAATTGCAATTTGACGTTTAAATACGTCAGCTTGAGTCGAGCGTGGCGCGCTATCCCAGTAATAGTCCAAACCAATTTCACCGAGCATATACACATTTGGTAATTCCAACCAATGTTCCAAACGACGCTCAAAATCCGGCGTATAATTACTCGCTTCAGTCGGATGGCAGCCAACAACACTAATAATATTTTTATAAGTCTCACTAATAGCTAAAGACCGTTCGATTGTCTGTTCATCAAAACCCACGACTGCCATGTAATGAACGTCTTGCTCAGCGGCTTCTTGAACCAACTTCCCAACCTCATCAACAAATTGATCTGCATTCAAATGCGTGTGTGTATCGAAAATTTTCAATTAAAAAACCCCTTTACTTACTTCTTTCATTATACACTATGTGGGCAACTCAATAATCATACCATAATTAGGTGCTCTCTCACATGTAAGTTGAGCGTCCTTTAAACATTCTTAAGTTTATCATACTGACGCCACTCAATGCTATTCGAATAGGCTTTCACTGTTTGGCTATTAACTGTCACATTCTAGAGACACTATTGTAAAGGTCAAGAAGGTGCATATCGTGTGACATCGAAAAAGGACCGTGATAGGATACATTTATTAAGTACAAGAGAGGGAGTTACACTATGAATAAACTTAAAAAGTTATTAACATTGTCAAGTGCAGGGTTACTATTAAGCACCTTCAATCCTTCAACCTTAAATATTTTTGCTCAGGATGATTCTGATACACAAGAAACATCGGAAACAATTGAAACAGAAACAAATGAGTCAAATGAGTCAACTGAAGCAACTGATGATAAAGAATACGACTTTGAAGTCGAAACTAAGGTCATCAATACAGATGAAGAAGAAATTGGAACGGCTACTTTCAAACAAGATACAGACGGTGTCGTAACATTAGAATTGAAATTAGAAGGACTCGAAGCAGGCGAATACGGTATGCACATTCACACGGTTGGTTTAGCAACAGCCCCAACGTTTGAAGATGCCGGGGGCCATTTTAACCCCGAAGAGGTTGAACACGGAACTGAATCTGAAACCGGGCCACATGCTGGAGACTTACCAAATTTAGTCGTTGGCGAAGATGGTACCGTTGAAGAAACGATTGAAATTCCAAACGTTTCACTAGATCCAGAAGGAGAAAATACTTTAAACTCTACAGATGGGACAACATTGATTATTCATGAAGGAACAGACGACTACACCACGCAACCTACTGGTGATGCGGGGGATCGTCAAGCAGCCGCTGTCATCTTTGCCCCATTAGAAGATAGTGAATTTTACGCAGAAGACTCTTCTGACGCTTCAAGTGAAGACGCAAATGATGCGACGGACGATACATCGGACGACGCTAATGCAGATGACGCTTCAAGCGACGAAGACAGCGAATAATATATTTCGATAGCTAGTAGCTTGCAATAAAATTTAATGCTTGTATACCTCAAAATAAAAAACTAGACGCTCATTTCAGCTAATCGCTGATAAAGTGTCTAGTTTTTTTGCTGACTTGTAGCTTTTAGCAAGCCCTCACGCATAAGGGTCAATGACTCTACAGTAATTCGTCGTACTTTTTATTACTATCACGACTCTTATGAACCGGATATTTAAGATTGTTCTTCTCAAGTTTATTCGTTATCAAGTCATTCACTTCTAAGTTTAATGACTGAGCCAAGACATAACTATAAATAATGACATCAGCCAACTCATCCTGTAATTCGTCCATTGCCTCTTCATCGGCTAAGACTTCTGACGACTCACGCCACTGGAAAACTTCCAACAACTCAGCTGCTTCCACCGCAATCGCAATTGCGACATCTTTGGCATTGTCCCATAAGGCCCAATTACGCGCTGCACGATAAGCGACAATTTTATCTTCTAAAGACAAATCTGCCGAAATTTCTGATGCATTCGGTTTAGCTGGATACTTTTCAGTATTTCTTTGTAATTTACGGTCCACCAAATAGTCAATATCCAATGCTAAATTACCAGCTAACATGTGTCCATAAATGAATACATCTGCTAATTCATCTTTAATCGCCTCAATATCTGAAACCCCTTCTTCCGCCTCTTTCCACTGGAATATTTCCAACAGTTCTGAGGACTCCAAAGTTATCGACAAGGCCAAATCTTTTTCATTATGAAATTGACGCCAATGACGCGCGTCACGAAACTGATTTACTTTTTCAATATTGTTCATGTTATCCACTCTTTTCGTAAGTTTACAAAAAAATCATTATCTATAGTATACCACATATTGACAGAAAAACGTTAAAAACAAGCCTCTAACAAGCGTAATATTGACAACAAAATATTAACACTAAGGCTGTGCTGTCACACTAATAATTACCACTTACTCCTAAAAAATCACACCATGTTATAATCCATACAATGAATAGGTGTGCTTTGCCATTCCATACAGCTTCCCCAAACAAAAAAATTTTATTTAAGGAGCCAATGACATGCAAGGTCTAAAACAACACATTTTCCATTACAATCGTCCCCAAGATAGCAAGGTCAGGCTAATATCAGCAGGAATTTGTATTCTCATCATTAACCTCGTCGGATTCTTATCAGGTAATTACAGCATCAACGCCGTCGCCTCTTTAGGTGTCTTTACTTTTTTACACTACACACCAACCGAAGACGACCGCATCATAAAACGTCTCGTGTTTGTCGGACTCATTCTTTTTATTAGTTATGTCCTTGGTTTACTTTCAACCGTTTATATTCTGATGGACCACTCATCATTGGATTGATTGCTTTCGTTAGTCGCCTGCTGTTTAGACTTTTTAAGCTTGATAAACCAGGGGATTTGTTTATCATCCTTTGTGTGGCAGCTGGGGCATCTAATCCAGTTCAATCAGAAGAAGTCGCCCAGCTGAGTTTGTATTTTTTATCCTGTGTCACCCTGTCTATCTTGATGGGCTACCTCTCTTTAAAAATCGAACAAACACCGAAGCAGTCAACTAGCTTCCAGCTTAACTTGCTCGAACGCATTCGCCAAGGCCCCCGCTCGATTATTGATAGCTTCAGTTTTCGATTACTCTATTTATTGCTAGTTACATTAATCTCGCGGTCGGCTTAGATCAGAAAAGTTGGCTGATTGTATCAACAGCCGACATTTTCAAAGAATGATCGGGACAACTTTAGGGCTCGTTACAGCTACTTTATTGATGTTGGTGCCCATGACCATTGAAGTCAAAATCATCCTCGTTGTGATTATCTACGTAGTGGTTGAATATTTTATGCCACGCAATTAGTCAATCGGTATCTTTTTCGTCACCAACATGATTTTGTTACAAATGACGCTAACCAATCCTGACATCTGGCCCAGCCTGATTCATTCACGATTTTTTGGAATGTTAATTGGTAGTTTAATTGGTGTCATCTCGGCCTTCATTCAATTCAAACTCTTTGATTTTTACAGCCAAACCTTAATTAATGAAAGAACATACGATTCCAATAAATTCTAACCACCTTTCAGGAATAGAATGATTAGCCAAAAGTTGATTTTCTACTGTCAGATAATGTGTCTATTCCACTCGTGGTGTCTTGACAACAGTGACTTTCCGAACGTTTCTTGTATTATTTATAATTTAAAACAAACTTTACACTATTTTTACAAAAGTTAGCGTATACTGAAGACAAATATCATTTTGAAGGAGATTGAATAATGTTTAAATCAATCAAAGCTTTACTTTTAGGCAGTTTAGTTCTAGGCACGATGCTCAATACAGTTGCTTTTGGTCAAGTCGTTACGGCACAAGACGAGGAAGCACTGGAAGTTCAATTTGTTCCTACTAACAACGATGGTTCAATGGAGGCACGCGCTTTGCCGCTGGCTGAATATTTATCAGAAGCCTTAGGTCGCGAAGTGAATGTAACACTAGCTACAGACTATACGACAATTGTTCAAGCCATGGCTTCGGGCCAAGTTGATTTAGGTATTATGCCACCGGCTGCTTACGTACAAGCGCGCGATTTAGATTCTGCTAAAGCGATTCTGACATCTGTTTTAGGTAAATTTGATGACGAAACTGGTTTGCCAGTGGCAGGCGAAACTACCGGCGCTTTCCAAGGTGAAATTTTAGTCAAAGCGGATAGCGATATGCAAGAACTATCTGATTTAATTGGCAAAAAAATCGCAACCTTAAGTCCTAACTCTGCTTCAGGATACATTTATCCAGTGGCTGAAATGATTAATGCAGGGATCGATATCAATAAAGATGTGACTTTAACGACAGTTAACGATATTCCAAGTGAGATTACCGCTGTTTTAAATGGTCAACAGGATGCTGCGTTTGTATTTGAAGGCGCTCGTGTAGTGTTCGCAGGTGCTTTCCCAGATAATGACTTAATGAAAGAGTTACGTGTGCTTTATTTAACGGAAGGTGAAATTCCTAACGACGCGATTGCGGTTCAACCAGATATGGATGAAGATTTGCAAGAAGCGATTAAAGAAGCATTCTTAACAATGGGCGACACAGAAGAAGGCTTAGAAATCATGTCTCTTTGGAGCCACTTAGGTTACACAGAGGTTGACGAAGCATTTTATGACCAAATTAAAGAATACACTGAGATTGCCGCTCAATAAATAATTTTTGATTAGTCCAACAGATAGTCAACTTTCAGTAGCGATTCGCATACAGAAAGTTGGCTATTTTTTTTGGCTAACTGGGAGGAAAAAATATGATAGAACTCAATAATGTCACGAAGGTTTTCCCAAATGGGGTCACTGGTTTAAAAAACATCAATTTAACGATTCACAAGGGGGAATTTGTGTGTATTATCGGCCTTAGTGGTGCTGGTAAGAGTACTTTATTACGCAGTTTAAACCGTTTAAATGATGTCTCAGAAGGTGAAGTCAAAATTGCGGGTGAGTCAATTACCCATGCTAACGCTCGTCAGTTGCGTCGTATGCGTCGCAATATTGGGATGATTTTCCAACAATTTAACTTAGTTCGAAAAAACACCGTTCAAAAGAATGTCATTTCTGGGCGCTTAGGTTACTACTCTAATTGGCAAACTTTACTAGGCCTCTTTTCAAAAGAAGATTATGCTAGAACTGAGGCAGCTCTGGAAAAAGTGGGCTTGGCTGACAAGTTGAAGGATCGTAGTGATTCCTTGAGTGGTGGGCAACAACAAAGAGTCTCAATCGCTCGAACGATTGTCCAAGAAGCTGATCTTATTTTAGCGGATGAGCCTGTATCAGCCTTAGATCCGGTGACGTCTGAAACCGTCATGAATGACTTCAAACGCTTGAACGAAGAAAACGAACGCACAATTGTCATCAATATTCACTCGGTTGATTTAGCTCGCCGCTATGCATCACGAATTATCGGCATGCGGGCTGGCGAAATTGTCTTTGATGGTCCGGCTTATGCAGCAACCGATGAAAAATTAAATGAAATATACGGTAAAGCAATTTTCGAAAATGAAGCACAGGCTAATTTAAAGGCCTTGGAAGTCAAAATCGAAACAGATTTACGCCAAGAACATGTAAATGACGACTCGACTAATGGATCGACTGAGGGTTAAGTAGGAAGGATGGGTTAATGATGAAACATAAAGATACAATCCATGACAATCTTCTTAAACAATTCGGCGGCACTCTATTGATAGTGCTTTTATTTCTGATGGCTGGTAGCTTAATTAATGCCGATTGGTCAGAAGTCGCAGATAATCGCAGACAAGCCGCTATGTTCTTAGAAGGTTTCTTGAAACCTGAATGGTCTTATATTGACAGACTGATTGAACCAATGATTGAAACCATTTTAATGTCAGTGTCTGGTACCTTTTTAGGTGTGGTATTTGCGATTCCGGCTGCCTTTCTAGGAACCAATTTGGTAACACGCAATCCAATCATCACCTTTGTTTTCCGGACTTACTTTAGTTTAATTCGCACGATCCCTAACTTGTTACTGGCCGCATTGTTGGTGGCAATTATTGGAATTGGTGAGTTAACCGGGGTGTTAACGATAGCCATCTTTACTTTCGGCATGGTTTCACAATTAATTTTCTCGACGATTGAAACGATTGATATTGGTCCACTTGAAGCGGATGAATCAATTGGCGCTACACGTTTTCAAATGGCAGTTAATGCTGTCTGGCCACAAGTCGCTCACAGCGTCTTCGCCTATGCCTTATATGCTTTCGAGGTAAACATTCGTGCGTCGGCTGTCTTAGGTTATGTCGGTGCTGGCGGGATTGGCGTGATGCTAAATACCGCTTTAAGCTTCATGCAGTTTGGCCGTGTAAGTTTAATTATTTTAATTATCTTATTACTAGTTTTCCTTACGAGTTGGATTAGCGAATATATTAGACGGGAGGTTATCTAATGAAGTCGAATAAATTGATTAATCGAAGTTTACTGTTTGTCTTGTTCGCCCTCACCTTCTATGCCTTTTTAACGCTTGATTACTCTAACCTCGTTAATTTACAGTTCAGCAATATTTGGCATATTATCACCAGCCTATTGCAACCTGATTTTAGTTACGTCTATGATGGCACAAGCGAAGACTTAGTACATTTAATGTTCCAAACAGTCGTGATTGCTTTTTACGGTACAATTATTGGCTCGATTCTATCGATTCCATTTATTTTACTAAGTGCCAAATCGACATGGGGACGTCTGACTTTGATTCCTTTAGGGATGCGAGGTTTATTAAACTTAATGCGTTCCGTTCCAGCTTTGATTTATGCAATTTTATTTGTACGCGTTGTAGGTCCAGGTCCTTTTGCGGGTGCCTTGGCTTTAGGTGTACAATTAGTCGGTATGCTGGGAAAATTAGTCAGTGAGGAACTCGACCGCATTGATGAAACTCCAATTGAGTCGATGCGAGCAGTCGGTGCCAGTTCCAGTCAGATTTTCCAATACGCACGCTTACCACAAGTCTTACCCATTGCCGCGTCGCATGTGCTCAATCATTTTGAAATCAACGTGCGTAGTGCGACCACCTTAGGCTTGGTTGGTGCTGGCGGGATTGGTGCACCCATTATTTTTGCTTTACAACAAAGAAATTGGGCCCGTGTCAGTATCATTTTACTCGCGATTATTTTGGTCGTTGTTGTAATTGATTTGATGAGTAGTAAAATTCGCCAGAAGTTATTATAGAAAGGGTGCTTTTATGACGCAGATTTCCATCGCTGCCACAACAGATGTTCATGGCTTTTTAGATGAAGGCCTGGCAATCATACCAACTGTATTAGAAGTCGTGACTGCTGATCTTTTAATGGATAATGGCGATTTTTTCGTCGGTAGCCCCTTTGCAGCCTACAGCTATGACCAAAAGATGATTAGTCCGCTAGTCACCGTTGCTAATGATTTAGCTTATGATGTGATGATTCCAGGAAATCATGATCTGGATTTCGGCTTAGCTTGGCTACAAAGACAAGTAAGTGAGTTGAAAGCAGATTATATTTGCGCGAATTTAAAGGATATTAGTGGGACCCCTATTTTTCCAGCCTATACGATTAAATCGGTCAAAGGTGTAAAAGTAGCCATCATCGGTTTGATGACCGCCGCTTTTAACCAGTTATGTTCCCGCAAAGTCGCAGAAGAAGTTGTCGTCGAAAATCCTTTTGTGGCGTTGCAAGATGTATTGGAGCACTTAAATAATGAAGAGTCTTACGATTTAGTGATTGTGAGCTACCACGGCGGCTTAACCAACGATCCTGAAACAGGTGCCACTTGGTTTTACCCCTCAATGGAGGACCAAGCCTATCAACTGATGGAAGCTTTTCCTGAAATCAATAGCTTAATTTGTGGCCACCAACACTTTACCAATACTGGAATCCACCCTCACCAAACCGCCTTCTTACAAGTTGGAACACGCGCACATTATTTTGGTTTACAACGCTTTAAAGTTTACGAGGATCACACAGAAATTATTGAGAATCGCTTGTTAAATTTGCGAAATCAAGCAATTGACTATCCCTTGGGACCAGAGCGTACAATGTACCAGTCTTGGCTTCAACAAAATGTGACGCTGTCAAACATTCAGTCTTGGATTGAACATCGTTACCCAGCCGATGGTTACTTGTTGGATTTCAGTGCCCGGACACTGGGTGAATTCAGCGCCGAACTGAGCGCACCTTTCCCCTTAAGCTACTATTACTTGCCGGGCAAGGAAATCCCTTCTGTATCTGACCAGGTCCTGGCCTTTGACCCTGACCATTTTTATTCAATCGTGGCGATTACAGGCCGCCTGCCTCAAACGCGTCTGCGTGAGGGCGTCTTGCTACCACTGTTCGACGAAATCATTAAACATACGGCCTATTAAAAGAAAACCAGGTCTTCCTTGAAGGATAACCTGGTTTTTTATCTATTCATAAATGAGTCCTTAAGTCACTCGCTTGTTTAGTGAATCGTGATTTCTATTCTAATCTGACCACTAAAACTAGCTAGACTGATAGATTGACTGAGTCTACGAGTCAACATGTAAACATTCAAACAGCCCACAACCAAGTACATTCCACAATAAACCCAAAAACAGCCTGACGAGTTTGACGCTCGTCAGGCTGTAAGTCTGTTGTGTTATTCACTTAACCTAGTAATGCACCGTTTTCAGCGTCATCCGGAGCAAAGATAAGCGATAAGTCGCCATCGCTTTCTGCAGACAGAATCATCCCTTGGCTAATATGACCCATCATTTTACGCGGCTTCAAGTTCGCAACAACCGTTAGTTTGCGACCAATCAACGCTTCATGATCTGGGTAGTATTTCGCAATTCCTGATAAAATTTGACGGTGCCCTTTGTCGCCGGCATCTAAGCGGAAACGCAGCAATTTATTTGAGCCTTCCACGGGTTGAACATCGATCACTTCAGCAACTTTCATTTCAAGCTTGATGAAATCATCAAATTCAATCGCTGGTGTTTCGTAGTGTACAAGTTCAACTTCCGCTGGATTCCAATTAGGATCGTTCACAGTTGGTTCACCACCATCAGCAGTCTCGTCATTATTATCAACCGCCATCAAATCGTGAATGTAGGTGACTTCAACATCAGTATCTAGACGTGGGAAGATTGGCACACCTTTTTTAATGACTACTTGGCCTGCTTCAATCTGTCCCCAGGCCAAGCTTTCCAAGCTACGGTCTAACTCATTAGCCAAACCTAACTGCTCGAAAATCTGAGCTGGAGCGCTCGTCATAAACGGACGTAATAAATGGCCAGCTAGACGCAATACTTCAGCTAAATGATTCATCACAGATTTCAATTGTGGATGAGTTGCTTCATCTTTAATCAATACCCAAGGCGACGTCTCATCAATATACTTATTCGCACGCGAGACAATGTTCATCACATGATCTAACGCTTGGTTGAAAGATAAAGCATCCATTGACGCGTGGAAGGCTTCAATTTCAGTCAATACATATTCTTCAAACACACTATCAAATTCAGTCGCCGTTACACCTTCTGCAGCTACTGGAATTTGACCATCGAAGTATTTATTCATCATCGCAACCGTACGATTTAATAAATTTCCTAAATCATTTGCTAATTCAAAGTTAATCCGGTTAACGAAACTCTCTGGCGTAAAGACCGTATCATTTCCTTGACTCATTTCACGTAGTAGGTAGAAACGTGTCGCATCTAAACCATAACGCTCAATTAATTGATCTGGATAAATGACGTTACCTTTAGATTTAGACATCTTGCCGTCTTTCATTAACATCCAACCATGCGCAAAAATCTTTTTAGGTAATGGTAAACCTAAAGCCATTAACATTGTTGGCCAATAAATCATATGGAAACGTGATATATCTTTCCCAATCACATGCACATCTGCAGGCCAGTATTTATTGAATAAAGTCTCGTCATCGCTACCGTAGCCTAAAGCCGTGATATAGTTAATTAAAGCATCAATCCATACATAAACCACATGTTTAGGATCAGACTGAACCGGAATTCCCCAAGTAAAAGTCGTTCTTGAAACAGCTAAATCTTCCAAGCCAGGCTTGATAAAATTATTGATCATTTCCGTTTTACGAAAGGCTGGTACTAGGAAGTCCTCATGCGCTTCGTAATATTCCACTAAACGATCCGCATATTTACTCATACGGAAAAAATAAGATTCCTCTTTAACCAATTCAACATTATGTCCACTTGGTGCTTTACCACCAACGACATTACCAGCCGCATCTTTGTAGACCTCAATTAATTGACTTTCAGTAAAGAATTCCTCATCACTAATTGAGTACCAACCTTGATACTCCCCTAGGTAAATGTCGCCTTGCGCTAATAATTGCTCGAAAGCTTTTTGAGTAGACGCAATATGATAATCTTCTGTTGTACGGATAAAGTAGTCGTTAGAAATATCTAAAGACTTCCATAAAGCTTTAATTGAATCCGCCATGCCATCCACATATTCTTTTGGACTTATATCAAGTTCATTTGCCTTGGCTTCAATTTTCTGACCATGTTCATCAGTACCTGTTAAAAAGAATACATCATAACCCATCAGACGTTTGTAACGCGACATCGCATCGCAAGCTAAAGTAGAATAAGCATTTCCAATGTGGAGCTTGCCACTTGGGTAATAAATAGGCGTTGTTATATAAAAAGTTGGTTTGTTCGATTGTTCGGTCACGAATGAGTGCCCCTTTCAAATTAAGTAATCATAACTGGGTTTAATTATAACACAGAACACACCCCTGTGGACAAAATAGGGCCATAGATTGTCTAGTGAATGACAATATTTACCACTTCCATCGCCTTTCTATCAAACTTAATTAGCAATTCACAAAGAAATCGTTTAAACTAATAATATGAATACTATTTATATAGTAATTATGCTCAATAATCCCGGCTGAAAAACTCACCTAAACAGCTTTAATTCATATTTTGTAAAGGGTGTTGTATTTTTAATTAGCCAAATATAGACTGAGCAATTAACTGATACTGGGAGGAAAAATATGACAAGATTACTAAACGAAAAGATGATTAGAGAATTGCTGACAATTAAAGAAATCAACGAAATCGTCGATCGAACTTTCAAAGATTTCGGTGACGATAAAGTGATTAATCCACCAAAAGTCAATTTAGATTTAGGTGAAACAGGAAATTATCCTTATTATGAAGGCTTCATGAACGCGATGCCTGCTTATATCGGTGGGACTTCAGATATTGCTGGTTTGAAATGGGTAGGTGGCTTTGCTGGTGAAAGAAAGAAAGCTGACTTACCTTATATTACTGCAATGATTTTGTTAGTGAATCCACAAGTAGGTAATTTCGAGGCTGTTCTTGAAGGTTCATATATTTCGAATATGCGTACAGGGTCGCAAACTGCTGTTGCTTTGAAATATTTACATCCTAAAAAAGAAATCACCATTGGTATGTATGGCGCCGGCCTTCAAGCCAGAACGCAAATCCAAACAATATCTGAATGGTTCGACATTACTCGTTTAGTAGTCTGGAATCACCGCCGTGTAACGGCAGAGTCATTTGCCCAAGAGATGAAGCAATATGTAACTGGCGAGATTATTGTTGCTGACCCTGCTAAACCGGAGGAAGCAGCCAATAACGATGCCTTAATTACAGTGACTCCGGCTCAAGAACCCTTCTTAACTAAAGAGATGGTCAAGCCTGGTACCATTGTCTTTCCAATGGGCTCTTTCCAAGAAGTTAGCGATGATTTGATTTTAGCGGCAGATAAAATTATCGTCGACCATGCAGAACAAGCCTTGCACCGCGGCGCGCTAAAAAGCTTAAATAGTGAAGGTATAATCACTGAAGAAAACATCACAACTACGATTGGCGAATTAGCTGTTGGCAAAGCAAGCGTTGGCGACCTTTCAAATGGGATCACCTTGTGTATTCCTATTGGTACGGGCGCTTTAGATGTGGCTGTCGCCGCTCGAGCTTATGAAAAAGCGGTTGAACAAGGAATTGGTGAAAGCTTTATTTTCTTCGACAATTCATTTTAAACATTAAAAAGAGAGTGTCATTCAGCCTTATATATAACAGCTGAATGGCACTCTTTTCTTTCCTTTATCATCACGTTCTCACTAGTAAGGAACGAACTTGTTGACGGTAACGATAAATAAAACTGAAGGTTACTAATAAAATTGGGAAAACCGTCGCTACAATGAAACCATACTTTAAATTCTCACTAAACAGGCCTGCAACGCCTCCAACGATACTTGGCCCAACTGCACAACCGATATCTCCCGCCAAGGCTAAGATAGCAAATAAGGCTGTTCCTCCTTTGGGAATGCTTTGGGCAGCGATACTGAAAACTCCCGGCCATAAAATACCAACTGACAAGCCACAGATTGCACTACCGACCAGAGACAATACCGGATTAGGTGCAAATACTACCAATAAATAAGAGGCAATACATAGAACGCCGCTTCCCGTAATAAAACTTAACAAATCAATCCGCTCACTATATTTCGCATAGAATACACGAGCAAGCCCCATTAAAATTGCGAACATTGTAGGGCCTAATAAATCACCCACTGTTTTAGAAATTCCCAAGCCACTCTCAGCAAATGCTGACGACCACTGCGCCATCGCTTGCTCTGATGCTCCAGCCGAAATCATTAACACAATGAAAATCCAAAAAGTCTTCATTGAAAATAAGGCTTTGACTGTCATCGAGTCACCCTCTTGCGTTAACATCGCAATCGGAACTTGCGAATAGTAAAAAGCATTCCCTATAACAAACAATGCCCAAATACCGGCTAAGATATTCCATGACTGTGAGCCAAATACATGTAAGAATAATGTTGAGAAAACAACCACTAGGACCATCCCCCAGCAATAAAAGGAATGTAATAAACTCATTGACGAGGCTTTATTTCCTGTAGGCGCCGCTTCGACAATCGGACTAATTAGGACTTCAATTAACCCACCTCCAACCGCATAGGTCATCACTGCTGCTAATAAAGCTAAAAACTTATGATCAGTCAGTAAGGGGAAAACACCCAAGCCCAGAATACCAACTGCCGCAAAAATATGGGCCGCCACAATACAAATTTTGTAGCCAATTCGGTCAACAAAATTGATGGCTAACATATCCACAACTAATTGTGTTAAAAAGTTAATAGTAATTAGTAAAGTCATCTGTTCTAAAGGTATATTAAAAGAATCTCGGAAAATTAAAAATAATAGCGGTGCAAAATTATTGATGATTGCTTGCGTCACATAGCCCAAATAACTCGCTCGTAACGTATCTTGATAAGTAAATTGTTTCATTCACTTAAGTCCTTTCACTTTTTCTAACTAACGGTATAATAATAACTTTAACTATCATAATATCATCATAATAAAGTCTGTTCTAGCTTTATATGATCTAGGTATCATCAGTTTGCATTGGCACCCTGAAGTCGAAACGGCTTATGTTTTCCAAGGAACAGTCAAATGGAAACTCAATCAAGAGACCGTCATTCTTAACTCAGGTAGAGGGGGATTTATCAATGCACAAGTTTTACATAGCGCTGAACCGGTTAACTCCAAGCATGCCCATATGATTTCCATTGTCTTTGACCCAACAGTCGTGGCCACCAAAAGCAACTTAGTCTTCCACCGTTACATACAACCCATTTTTCAGAATAGCTCTTTAAATTATCTAGTTTTGACAGAAGACACCGCCTGGCAACTCGTCGCCTTAGATGCCATCAGTAAAATACATTATTATTCTGAATACGAGCCTATCGCTTTCGAGCTAACGTTTATCCATGATGTAAATCCACCAACACTTCGCAGAAGTAATTACTTTACAAAGTCTAGCTGATGTCGCAAACATTAGCGCTAGTGAATGTCAGCGCTATTTCACCCATTTTATATCCCTTACCCCAATTCAATATTTGATACACTATCGTTTAGAAGTAGCAGCTAAATATTTATGCGAACGCTCTTATAATATCTCGGATATTGAATTAACATGCGGCTTCGAAAGCCATAGCTACTTTAGTAAACAATTCAAAGAAACATACGGTCTTTCCCCTACTGCATACCGTAAACAAATTATAGCCTAAAACTTGTTGCTTAAACTCATACTAACAGACAGACGATTGTGGTCTGTCTGTTAGCATGAGTATCGCTTATCTATACGGACACTCAATCTTATTAGTTGGATGAGTCCAGTTAGCCTAGTTGCGGATTTAATTATTTCGGCTAATTTTATATATAAAAAAGACAGATCACGAGGACCTGTCTTGTTATTTATATAATTAGTTAACTCTTAATGCAAAGCTTGGCATAAAGTAAGAGCTAATGCTGTTGTACTCTAAGGGTGTTCCTGGTTGAGAAGCGTGAATGTAGTCTCCGTTACCCGTTGCGATCGCTACGTGGTAAGTGCTTCCTGGTGAACCCCAGAAATATAAGTCTCCAGCTTGGGCTGATGAAACATCCATTTTTGTTCCTGAATGTTCTTGCGCGCCAGTCCAACCACCGATATCAACGCCGTAAGTTTCTTTAAATACATATTGAACGAAACCTGAACAGTCGAAACCACTTGGTGATTTTCCACCCCATACATAAGGTGTTCCTAAGTATTGAGAGGCATTATCAAGTAATGTTGATGCGTTAGCAGCTGACTCTTCAGCTTTTTCAGCTGCGTCTGCTGCTGCTTGAGCTAAGCGATCTGCTTCTGCCTTAGCCGCTTCTGCTGCGATTCTGTCTGCTTCTGCTTGGGCTGCTTCTTCTGCTGCGATTTTGTCTGCTTCTGCTTGGGCTGCTTCTTCTGCTGCGATTCTGTCCGCTTCTGCTTGAGCCGCTTCTTCTGCTGCGATTCTGTCTGCTTCTGCTTGAGCCGCTTCTTCTGCTGCAGTGTTATCTTCGACTACCGGCACTTCAACTTCAGGTACTTCTACAACTGGAGTTTCTTCTACCGGCACTTCAACTTCAGGTACTTCTACAACTGGAGTTTCTTCTACCGGCACTTCAACTTCAGGTACTTCTACGACTGGAGTTTCTTCTACTGGCACTTCAACTTCAGGTACTTCTACGACTGGAGTTTCTTCTACTGGCACTTCAACTTCAGGTACT
>NZ_JBQKLF010000016.1:0-41368 GCF_052116365.1 Fundicoccus sp. Sow4_D5
CAGTGTCTCGAAATTTATTCGGTTGTGTTTATCAGCCGTAGCCAATAAACTCTTACACATCTTGGTGTTTATCTTTGTTTAGTTTTCAATGAGCTTTGTGTCAGCTACGAACAGTTTGTTTCGCTGTGACAACTTATTTATAATAACATGTCAGTCAGTTACTTGTCAACAAGTTTTTTAAATTTGTTTTAAGTTTTTCAACATTGTTTTGACCGTGTAATTATTATACACTTTATATTACTAAGTTGAAAGCGTTTCAAAGCTGATTGGGTTAATCTTAACCTTCTCTTATACTTTTGTTCACTTCTCTTTCAGCAACTTTTAAATAATACCATACGTTTGACGTGGTGTCAAATGTATTTTTGAATTATTTTTTTCGTTGTTTGTATCTGCCTTAGCAACAAATAATAATATACCATGGGAATGACCCTTTTGTCAAACTTTTTTAGACTTTTTAAGCAACTTTTTGTAATTTTTATTAACAAAAGCATATTTGGCCTTCTTTTGCGTATTTATAGAGGAGGTGATTAAATGATAATAACATTCTTTGTCTTCTATTCCGGCTGTATGGTTGGGTCTTTCCTCTTTTGCATTGCTGGCCTTTGGACACGTGGTCAGTTTCACTTGTTTGCTCGGTCCAAATGCGATAGCTGCCAAAGTCTTTTGAGTTGGTATGAACTCCTGCCGCTTGTTTCTTATTTTATCCAAAGGGGTAAGTGTCGACAGTGTCATAAAGTGCTTAGTCCCTTCTATTGGCTGTCTGAGCTTTTCACTGGTTGCTTATTTCTTCATGCTTTCTTTCATTATGATCGTTTATCTGGTCAACACTTGTTTACATGTTTTCTATTACTTCTGATGAGCTATTGTGACTTATGCGAACGGTGGGTGCCTGACACTTTGCAACTATGCTTATTAGCATGGCTGCTCTACCAGTTTAATTGGCAGGGACAGGACACACTCTTACTTTTGTTTAATTTAGCTCTTTTCGGTTGTTTTGGGCTATTCTTTTATATTATTCGTCATGATTGGATTGGCGGAGCAGATATTAAACTTCTATTAATTCTTGAGCTTGCCATACCGATAGTCCAATTCCCTACATTTTTATTTATCGCCGCAAGTTTAGGCATCTTATTCTGGTACGGGAGTGTGTGGTGGCTTAATAATCAGTCAAAGGATCTGCCTTTTATTCCATTTATCAGTTTATCCTTCTATATAGTGTGTCTTTATTTATAGAAAAAAAATACCGCCAGCACTTTTGAAGTGTTGACGGTATTTTTTATGTTATTTCATTTGTGGTGTTTCTTCTAAGACTAGTTCGTCTGATTTTTCAGGCGTATCGATGTTTGTTTCAATTTTACGGTAACGAGTCATTCCTGTACCAGCTGGAATTAACTTACCAATTGTAACGTTCTCTTTAAGGCCTAATAAGACGTCTTTCTTACCGCGAATTGCTGCATCAGTTAGAACACGAGTAGTTTCTTGGAACGACGCTGCAGAAATAAATGATTTAGTTTCCAAAGCGGCTTTAGTGATTCCTAGTAATACTGGTCTAGCTGTTGCGGGTACGTCGCCAGCTTTAATGGCGCTAGCGTTTGCGTCAGTAAAGTCAGAGATATCCATTAATGCTCCTGGCAAGATGTTTGTCGATGCCGGATCCATTACGCGAACTTTCTGTAACATTTGTCGAACCATTACCTCAACGTGTTTATCTCCGATTTCTACCCCTTGCCCACGATAAACAGCTTGAACTTCTCTTAATAAGTAGTTTTCTACTGTAATAACGTCTGTAACTCTTAGGAGTTCTTTCGGATCGATAGACCCTTCAGTTAATGCTTCCCCACGATCTACATGATCGCCTTCTTTCACACGTAAGCGTGAAGTATAAGGAATATTATAAGTACGAGTATCTGTTACACCTTTTACAGTGACATCTCTCGAACGGTCTGATGGTTTTTCTTCGATTAACTCTACGATTCCATCTACTTCAGTGATTGTCGCTTGTCCTTTCGGTACACGCGCTTCAAAGATTTCTTGGATACGAGGTAAACCTTGAGTGATATCTCCACCACCGGCAACCCCACCCGTATGGAAGGTACGCATCGTTAATTGAGTACCAGGCTCACCGATTGATTGAGCTGCGATTGTACCAACCGCTTCACCCACTTCAACACGTGATCCTGTCGCCAAGTTACGTCCGTAACAGTGTTTACATACACCATGGTCGGTATCACAAGTAAATACTGAACGAATTGTCACTTCTTTAATACCTGCATTGATAATCACAGTTGCTAAATCCTCAGTAATTTCAACATTGCCTGGTACAATCATTGCGCCAGTTTCAGGATGGTAAACAGTTTTTTGAGTATAACGTCCAATTAGACGCTCTTCTAATGTTTCAATAATACTATTGCCATCAGCGATTTCAGCAACTGTTACACCTTTATCTGTTCCACAATCATCTTCACGGACAATAACATCTTGAGCAACGTCTACTAAACGTCGCGTTAAGTAACCTGAGTCAGCTGTCTTCAAGGCCGTATCAGTCATTCCTTTACGGGCACCGTGAGTAGAAATAAACATTTCTAAAACGGATAAACCTTCACGGAAGTTAGATGTGATTGGTAATTCGATAATCTTACCACTTGGAGCAGCCATGTTTCCACGCATACCGGCAAGTTGAGTAAAGTTAGAAATGTTACCACGAGCTCCTGAATCAGACATCATGTGGATTGGGTTTAGACGCGGTAAATTATTAGCAAGGTCATCTTGGATTTTATCCTTGGCTTGTTCCCAAGTACGGATAACACTTCCGTAACGTTCCTCTTCTGTAATTAAACCACGTTTATATTGCTTAGCAATCTTATCAACACGTGAATGTGCGTCATCTAAGATAGCATATTTAGTGTCTAATCTAAGGACATCAGCTACTCCTACCGTTAAACCAGCACGAGTAGAGTATTTATATCCTAAGTCTTTCATTCTATCCAACATTTTAGATGTTTCGGTAATGTGGAATCGTTTGAAGACTTCAGCGATAATGTTACCTAAATGTTTTTTCTTGAACGGGTTAACCATTTCCATTGCAGCAATTGCCGCTACAACGTCAGTTCCTGGTTCTAAGAAATATTTATCTGGTGTTTTCTCTGTTAAGTTTTCATTTGTTGGTTCGTTTAGGTATGGGAATTCTGGCGGCATAATTTCGTTGAAGAATAATTTACCTACTGTCGTTACCATTAAACGTTCTTTTTGCCAATCAGTGAATGTTTTTCCTTCTAAAGCAGTTGTAGGAATCGCCACACGAGTATGTAAGTGAGCTTCTCCGTTTAAGTAAGCAATTTCTGCTTCCCCAACACTACTTAAGACTAATCCTTCACCTACACGACCTGGTTCTTCAAGTGTTAAGTAGTAGTTACCTAAAACCATATCTTGAGAAGGTGTAACAACTGGCTTACCATCTTTAGGGTTCAAGATGTTTTGCGCAGCTAACATTAACAGGCGTGCTTCAGCTTGAGCTTCTTCCGATAAAGGTACGTGAACAGCCATTTGGTCCCCGTCAAAGTCAGCGTTATACGCTTCACAGACTAAAGGATGTAGACGAATCGCACGACCATCTACTAATGTTGGTTCGAAAGCTTGAATACCTAGACGGTGAAGCGTAGGTGCTCGGTTAAGTAGAACAGGATGCTCTCTAATGACTTCTTCAATGACTGGCCAAATCACGTCATCTTGAGTTTCAATCATGCGTTTAGCATTTTTGATGTTGCTTGCGATTTCGCGTTCAACTAACTCTTTCATAACGAATGGCTTGAATAATTCAATTGCCATCTCTTTTGGCAAACCACATTGGTACATTTTTAAGTTTGGTCCAACAACAATTACTGAACGACCTGAATAATCCACACGTTTACCTAATAAGTTTTGACGGAAACGACCTTGTTTCCCTTTTAACATATGTGATAAAGATTTTAATGGACGGTTACCAGGTCCAGTTACCGCACGGCCACGACGTCCGTTATCAATTAAAGCATCCACTGCTTCTTGTAACATACGTTTTTCGTTTTGAACGATAATATTTGGTGCGCCCAAGTCTAATAAGCGTTTTAGACGGTTATTACGGTTAATGACTCGACGATATAAATCGTTCAAGTCACTTGTAGCGAAACGGCCACCCTCTAACTGAACCATAGGTCTTAAGTCAGGCGGAATAACTGGCAATACATCTAAGACCATCCAATCAGGTCTGTTACCTGATTCTAGGAAAGCATCTAGAATATCTAGACGACGAATCGCACGAGTACGCTTTTGACCAGTTGCAGTCTTCAACATTTCACGTAATTCAGTCACTTCTTTTTCTAAGTCAACGTTTTGTAACAGCTCTTTGATTGCTTCAGCACCCATTTTAGCGTAGAAACGGTTGCCGTACTCACGTTTTTTCTCACGATATTCTGCTTCTGTCAGTAATGATTTATGCTCTAAAGGCGTATCTCCTGCATCAATTACAATATATGATGCAAAATAAATTACTTCTTCTAATAAGCGTGGGCTTAAATCTAATACAAGACCCATACGACTCGGAATACCTTTAAAATACCAGACATGTGTCACTGGGGCAGCTAATTCAATATGTCCCATACGCTCACGACGCACTTTAGCACGCGTCACTTCAACACCACAACGATCACATACACGACCTTTGTAACGTACACGTTTTAATTTACCACATGAACATTCCCAATCTTTTGTTGGTCCAAAAATTCGTTCACAGAAAAGACCGTCTTTCTCAGGCTTTAATGTACGATAGTTGATTGTCTCCGGTTTTTTAACTTCACCGTAAGACCAACTACGAATTTTTTCGGAGGATGCTAATCCTATTTGCATGGATTCGAACTTATTAACATCTATCAAGGGGCCGACCTCCTTTTATTTTGTCACTTATCAGCTTGCGGAGAAATAACACTCCGCTGGCTGCAAGTTGCATGGAGTGCCTTATCTCCAAATGGCTCCAAGGCATTTTATGTCTTTATCTAATGATTCATCGACTTATTTGTCTGATTTTACGACATCTTTTTTTGAGACTCTGCCGCTTTTTGTTCTTCACGGTATTTGTCTAATGCGTTGAAGTTGATTACGTCATCTTCATCGTCATCATCTCTTAATTCAATTTCTTGATCATCAGCATCAAGAACTTTCATATCTAAACCTAAAGCTTGTAATTCTTTTACCAATACGCGGAATGATTCTGGCACGCCTGGTTTTGGAATCGGCTGACCTTTAACAATCGCTTCATATGTTTTAACACGTCCGACGACGTCATCTGATTTGTAAGTTAAAATTTCTTGTAGAGTGTAAGCAGCACCGTATGCTTCAAGCGCCCAAACTTCCATCTCTCCAAAACGTTGCCCACCAAATTGAGCTTTACCACCCAATGGTTGTTGAGTAACAAGTGAGTAAGGTCCTGTTGAACGCGCATGTAACTTATCATCAACCATGTGGGCTAATTTAATCATATACATAACACCTACAGAGACTTTACGGTCAAATGGCTCACCTGTACGTCCATCATATAAGGTTGTTTTTGCATCGTGTTCCATTCCCGCTTCTCGAACAGTGTTCCAAACATCTTCTTCGCTAGCACCATCGAATACTGGTGTCGCAATTTTGATTCCTAGTTGGCGAGCAGCCATACCTAAGTGTAATTCGAATACTTGTCCAATGTTCATACGAGATGGTACCCCTAATGGGTTCAACATGATATCAATCGGTGTACCGTCTGGCATAAATGGCATATCTTCTTCAGGCATAATCAATGACACAACACCTTTGTTTCCGTGACGCCCTGCCATCTTATCCCCTTCACTAATCTTACGTTTTTGAACGATAAAGACGCGAACAAGTTTGTTTACACCTGGAGCTAGTTCGTCACCAGCTTCACGAGTAAAGACTTTGACATCGTGAACGATTCCGCCACCACCGTGAGGAACACGTAGCGATGTATCACGCACTTCACGGGCTTTTTCACCAAAGATTGCGTGTAGTAAACGTTCTTCAGCAGATAATTCCGTAACACCTTTAGGTGTTACTTTACCCACTAAGATGTCGCCATCTTTTACTTCCGCTCCAATCGAAATGATTCCGTCTTTGTCTAAGAATTTCAAGGCTTCTTCACTTACGTTTGGAATTTCGCGTGTGATCTCTTCTGGTCCCAATTTAGTATCACGAGACTCTGACTCATACTCTTCAATGTGAATTGACGTATAAACATCATCTTTAACTAAACGTTCAGACATGATAATCGCATCTTCATAGTTATAACCGTCCCAAGTCATAAAGGCAACTAACGGGTTTTGACCTAAAGCCATTTCCCCATTCTGCATCGATGATCCATCTGCTAAGATATCTTGATCATCAACATGATCGCCAACTTCAACAATTGGACGCTGGTTGTAACATGTACCCGCGTTTGAACGTGCAAATTTAATTAAGCTATATTCATCGACGGTTCCGTCAGCAATTTTAATCTTAATGACGTTTGAATCGACGTAAGCTACTTCACCACCACGGCGGCAAATTAGAGCTGCACCAGAGTCATGGGCTGCTTTATATTCCATACCTGTTCCGATAATTGGAGATTGTGGATTAACTAGAGGAACGGCTTGACGTTGCATGTTGGCACCCATCAACGCACGGTTCGAGTCATCGTTTTCCAAGAAAGGAATACACGCTGTTGCGACTGCAACTACTTGTTTAGGTGAAACGTCCATGTAGTCTACTTGGTTAATAGGAACTTCCAAGTTTTCTGAAATATAACGAGCCATTACAACATCATTAACGAACGTATCATCTTCATTTAATAGCGAGTTCGCTTGTGCAACAACGTATAAATCTTCTTCATCCGCAGATAAATACACGATTTCATCTGTTACTCCGCCATTTACTTTATCCACTTTACGGTAAGGTGTTTCGATAAAACCATATTTGTTAATCTTCGCATAAGAAGACAAACTGTTAATTAACCCGATGTTTGGTCCCTCAGGCGTTTCAATCGGACACATACGACCGTAGTGAGAGTAGTGAACATCTCGAACTTCATATCCGGCACGGTCACGCGTTAAACCACCAGGCCCTAAGGCAGATAGACGACGTTTATGAGTCAACTCACCTAACGGGTTAACTTGGTCCATGAATTGTGACAGTTGGTGAGAACCAAAGAATTCTTTGATTGCTGCAACAACTGGACGAATGTTAATTAATTGTTGAGGCGTAATCGTTGAAATGTCTTGTAACGACATACGTTCACGTACAACACGCTCCATTCTTGACAAACCAATTCTGAATTGGTTTTGCAATAATTCACCGACCGAACGAATACGACGGTTACCTAAATGGTCAATATCGTCAGACGTTCCAATACCTTCACTTAATAGTAAGTAGTAGTTCATAGAAGCAATAATATCAGCTGGTGTTAAACTCTTAACGCCTTCGATATTTGCGTTCCCAATCACGTTAACTACTAATTCAGGGTTTTTAGGTGAGTAAACTTTCACCATTTGTAAATCAATCGGCTCACCGATAACACCATCTGGAGAAGGCATGGCAGTCACTAAATTTAAACCATTGTCTAAATGTACTGCTAATTCTTCAATCTTATCTGCATCTAATTCTGTACCTTCAGCAAAAATGACTTCACCAGTTTCTGGATCAGCTAATGTTTCAGCTAAAGTCAGGTTTAATAGACGGTTTTTTAGATGTAACTTTTTATTTACTTTATAGCGACCAACTGGTGCTAAATCGTAACGACGTGGATCAAAGAAGCGTGCAACTAATAAGTTACGTGAGCTTTCTGCTGTCTTTGGTTCACCTGGACGTAAACGCTCATAAACATCTTTCAATGCTTCTTCAACACGAGAGTCCGCAATGTTCTTATGAACATCTTTATCAATTGTTGTATTTAATAATTCCGTTTCAGATAAAATATCATAGATATCATCATCTGAACCAAAGCCTAGAGCACGCATCATGACAGTTAAAGGAATTTTACGCGTACGGTCGATACGAACATAAGCGATTCCCTTTGCGTCAGTTTCGAACTCTAACCAAGCGCCTCGATTAGGAATAACAGTTGAGGTGAAACTATGGCGACCTTTTTTATCCACTTTGTCGTGGAAGTAAACACCTGGAGAACGAACTAATTGTGAAACAATGACACGTTCCGCCCCATTATAAATAAATGTTCCCATGTCGGTCATAATTGGGAAATCTCCGAAGAAGACTTCCTGTTCTTTTACTTCGCGTGTTTCTTTGTTGATTAAACGTAATGTTACGTAGATTGGTTTTGAATAGTTAGCATCATGTGCACGAGCTTCCTTAACTGAATACTTCGGCTCTTTAAATTCATAATCAACGAAATGTAATTCTAAGTTATCACTGTGATCGACGATTGGAGAAACGTCATCAAACATAACTTTAATACCTTCGTCTAAGAACCATTGATAAGAATCTGTTTGAATTTCAATTAAGTTTGGCAATTCAAGAACTTCATCAATGCGAGCGTAGCTACGACGTTCTGCTTTTTTACCATATTTGACGATATGATGTTGACTCAAGCTGTTCACCCCTCAAAATATTTACGACTTGGCAAGATGTTACGATTGCGTTACGAATATTAACATTCTATAACAAAATCTTTTTTACCCTATTTTTGAGCAAAAAAAGAACAAAAGAATCGTGATTTCTTACAAAGCTCCACTGTATCTTTTGTTTAATCTGTAATAGAACTGCACTTTGGACAATATTTCAAAGTGTAATCCCACATCTATGCCTACTCTTGCGTCTATCTATTCTACTCGCATGATAATTGAATGTCAAGAGCCTTTTCACTTGATTTTTCACAAAACTGTTTTCCCTATATGAATATGTTCACACAAAATTAATATTCACATCATAATATAAAAGCAGACAGTATCTAGCGTCTGATTCTTTAGTATTCCAAAAGGAGATCTTCTATATGAAAGAAATTAAAAACCCTAAACGTTCGCTCTTCTATTATTACGGCATTGTCTTGTTAGGCCTCGTCGTCTTTAACTTCATCGCTATGCCATGGTATTCTGATCGCCAGATAGAGCAAGTCAATTACAATAACTTCCTAACAATGGTTGACCAAGGTCAGGTGAATCAAGTTCAATTACAGCCGAGTGAGAATCAAATCCTCTTCACAAGTAGCGAGGATCAATCGATCTATAAAACAGCCATGGTTGAAGATCCAGGGCTAACTCAATTTCTCTTTGATGCCGACATTGCCTTTACTGGCGAAATTCTTGAACAGGCTTCCCCACTGACCTCCTTTCTAAGTTTCATTTTTCAAATAATGATCTTCGTCGCCATTGGCCAGTGGCTTTCAAGAAAGATGCTTAAACGAGCAGGTGGTGGAAACGCCATGCAATTTAACTTAGGTAAAAGTAACGCCCGTGTTTATGTACAATCGACTGACGGCTTAACCTTTTATGATGTTGCCGGACAAGACGAGGCCAAAGAAAGCCTTGCTGAAATCGTAGACTTTTTAAATAATCCCGAAAAATACAGTGCTGTTGGTGCAAAAATGCCGAGCGGCGTCTTATTAGTCGGCCCTCCAGGAACAGGCAAGACCATGTTAGCCAAAGCCGTTGCGGGCGAAGCAAAAGTTTCCTTCTTCTCAATGTCTGGTTCAGAATTCGTAGAGATGTTCGCCGGAGCAGGGGCGGCTAAAGTCCGTGACTTGTTCAAGCAAGCCAAAGAAAAAGCACCTTGTATCATTTTTATCGATGAAATAGACGCCATCGGTAAAAGACGAGGGCAAGCAATCGGTAACGACGAGAGAGAACAAACACTCAACCAACTCTTAACTGAAATGGATGGCTTTGAAGGTAATAATGGCGTCATGATTCTTGCTGCTTCTAACCAACCGGAATCTCTAGACCCTGCCTTACTACGCCCAGGACGCTTTGACCGCCAAGTTCGCGTCGAGTTACCTGATTTAAAAGGACGTGAAGATATTTTAAAAGTTCACACCAGTAAAATCCAGCACGAAACACCTCTCGATTATAACCGCATCGCTCGCATGGCATCTGGTGCCTCTGGCGCTGAACTGGCCAACATTGTAAATGAGGCTGCTTTAAGAGCGGTCCGTTTCAAACGTGACTTCGCCACACAAGTTGACTTTGAAGAAAGTATCGAAACAATCGTGGCGGGCGAACAAAAGAAACATGCAATTTTGTCTGATAAAGAAAAGTGGGTCGTTTCTTATCATGAAATAGGTCATGCTCTAGTAGCAGCTAAGCAAACAGGTTCATCACCTGTAGAAAAAATAACCATTATTCCAAGAACATCTGGTGCCTTAGGTTATACTATGCAAGTGTCCAAAAATGGTAATGACTACTTGCACTCTAAAGAGTTCTTAGAAAATCAATTAGCCACCTTAGCCGGAGGTCGTGCTGCCGAAGAAGTGGCTTTCTCTTCCATTACGACAGGAGCTTCGAATGACATTGAGCGAATGACCCAATTAGCCCGCGCGATGATTAGTCAATATGGAATGAGCGATACTTTCGGGATGGTTGCTTTCGAACAAAGAAATAATCAGTACTTAGGTAATGAAGCAAGCGCGACTGGCTCAACCCAAACACAAGCAGCGATTGACCGCGAAATCATTACCCTCATAAATAACCAATATACTAAAGCTAAAAATATTCTGATCGATAACCGTGACCTGTTGGATGAGCTCTCTAAATTCCTTTACGAAAAAGAGACCATTACTGGTAAACAATTCATGGAAATCATTGAGCGCTCTGAACACACAAGCACCTCTTTCTCCTAGCAAGAATTAAGCCCTAAACTCCATATTAGCTACGTTCAAAATTTATAAACAGTAGCTTTGACTCACTTTTTCTATAAATAAACACAAAAATATCGCTTCGAAGACTCTTGACCAGAGTCTTCGAAGCGATATTGTACTTTTAGGATTATTTATCTGTGTCTTTTTTCAGCAAAACGTTCAATAGAATCGCTCCGACGAAACCACCTACTAGCCAAGAGACAATATACATGATTGGATTCGTGACTCCTCCGGCTATTACAGCGAATAAACCACCGTGCGGTACATAACTCACACTACCAAACAACATACTCAAGGCACCCGCTACCCCACTACCAATTGCTAATGACGGGATAACTTTCAATGGGTTGACTGCTGCAAAAGGAATCGCTCCTTCTGTAATGAAAGCTGCACCCATGACATAGTTAACTAAGGCACTGTCTCTTTGTTCAGGAGCCCATAAGGTTTTATTCAGCGTTGCAGATATCGCAATTGCCAGTGGCGGAACCATCCCACCAATCATAACTGCTGCCATCACGTCTGAACCAGCACCATCTGCTGCTGTTACTAGGGCTGTTCCTGTTACATAAGCGGCTTTGTTCAGTGGGCCACCCATATCAATCGACATCATCGCGGCTACTAAAAACCCTAAAACAAGTGATAACTCACGCGGCACACTGTTTAATAGATTCTGTAGCCCAATCATAATTCCTCCCATCGGCGCATTGATAACGAAGAACATCAATAAACCCATCGTTAAGACGCCCAAAACCGGGAATAGGAAAATAGGTTTCATGCCTTCGAGCGATTTAGGTAACCAGCTGAGCGCTCTGCGTAAGACCCAAACAATTCCACCCGCTAAGAAACCAGCAACTAGGGCACCTAAGAAACCTGAAGCAATCGTATCCGCAAAAATTCCCGCATCATTAAATCCCGATAAAACACCTGGGTTTGCAAATACACCACCCATGAAACCAATCACTAAACCTGGACGGTCAGCAATCGATTGACCAATGAAACCTGCTAGAACAGGTAACATCATCGCGAAGGATAAATCACCTAAAGTTTTTAAGACATGTGCGACTTCATTGTAAGTTGGGTCAGCTGGGTTCGCTGAATTGATCCCCCAGAAGAAAGAAAAGGCAATCAAAATCCCGCCAGCAACCACGAATGGCAACATGTGCGATACACCGTTCATCATATGTTTATAAAACTGACGACCTAGTGATTCTTTTTCATCCGTCTCATCGTTTGCTCCAGCAGCCATATCCGCTTGGTTCGCACGGTATATCTTTGCATCTTGTGCAGCTGCTCGCTCAACTAATTCAGTAGCTTTATTGATACCATCAGCTACTTTTGTCACAATCACTGGCTTGCCATCAAAACGCGCCATCTCAACTTGCTTATCTGCCGCCACTATAATCGCGGTTGCTCGATTAATATCTGCTTTCGTTAAGCGATTGCCAACACCCGTTTGACCGTTAGTTTCAACTTTAATCGCATAGCCAGCTTTTTTAGCAGCTTGATTTAATTTCTCTTCAGCCATATAAGTATGGGCAATTCCTGTTGGACAAGCAGTTACTGCAAGAATGTATACCTCATCTGTCTCAGGACTTGTTGAAACTGCTTCTGCGGTTAGTTGGCTTGTTGTTGTTGCCGAATTTGCTACTTCTTCATTAGCTTGTGCCAATTCAGCTGCTTCTTTCTCTGCTTCATAGTGAGCAATCACATCCACAACAGCCTCGGCAGTTTCAGCTTCTAATAAAGCAGCCTTAGCTTCTGGCTTCATTAGAATACTCGATAATTTCGCTAAAGCTTGTAAGTGTTCACCGCCACCTTCAGGTGCAGCAATCATAAAAATCAATTTCGCTGGTTGTCCATCGAAAGAAGCCCACTCTACCCCAGTTTGGGAACGTGCAAAAACAATGGCTGCTTCTTTAATTGTCACATCTTGAGCATGAGGAATCGCAATTTCATCGCCAACACCCGTCGTTGACTGCGCTTCTCGTGCACTTAACTTCTCAACATAACTATCAACATCACTGACACCACCGGCTTGAGCAAAACGTTCAGCTAAATAACGTAAGGTGGACGCTTTATCCTCTGTTTGCAAGTTTAAATCCATCGCCGCTTTTACAAATAATTGAGCTAATTTCATGATTCTTCACCAATCCTTTTTATTTGAATTTCATCTACTAAAGACATTGCCAATTCTGCTTCAGCAATCCCCACGGAGAAAGCTGTTGCACTCCCACAAGCAGCCCCTTGCCTTAAACTCTGTGCATAATCCTTGCTTTCAATATACTTTGCCATAAAACCAGCCACCATCGAATCCCCTGCACCAACGGAATTCACGACAGTCCCTTGCGGCACACTCGAACGGAAAATCTCTTGACTATCCGTCACCAGAACCGCTCCTTCGCCACCAAGCGACACGATAACATTCTGCGCTCCCAAAGTTTGTAGCTTACGCGCATTAGCAATCACATCATCTAAAGTATCCACCGGCGTCTCAAAGATCTCACTCAACTCTTGAGCATTCGGTTTAATTAAAAACGGACGCTGTGGCAAACAAGCTGTCAATAATGATTTATTCGAATCTAAAACGAATAAAGCCTCTTTAACTCGACATAATTCAGCGACCTTCACATAATGATCACTCGTCATCCCTGGTGCCGCATTTCCTGCTAGAAAAACCACATCTCCCGCGACTAAGTTCTGATCGAAATAAGCCATTAATTCAGCTACGTCCGCCTCAGTAACTGTCGGTCCATTCGCATTTAACTCCGTCTCCTGGGCCGTATGTAACTTCACATTGATTCGCGTGATTGCATCCAACTGATGAAAAGCCGTCTGCACCCCTTCATTTTCAAGACTCTCACGAACAAAAGTGCCCGTAAAACCGCCAATAAAACCCGTCGCAATATTATCATGTCCCAAACGCTTCAATAAGACCGACATATTAATCCCTTTACCACCTGCGACATACTCATCCTTCTGGACACGATTCAACTCACCTAGATGAACTACATCAGTTTTCATCACTAAATCCACAGCTGGATTAAACGTAATTGTATATAACATCCATCAAACCTCCTCCAAGTCTAATAAAGGCGCAAACTTCTCATGCAAAGACTTTGATAACTGATTCGTCACGACCATCACCTTATCAAAATCTGCAAACTGACAAAAAGACACCTTGTCAAACTTACTATTATCTGCCAACACATAGACACGACTCGCCTGACCAATCGCCGACTCCTTCACATGAGCTTCTTGAGTATCGGGCGTCGTAAAACCAAATCTGGCATTAATCCCATTCGTCCCCATAAACGCACGTGAAAAGCGATATTGACGCAACTGCTTTTGCGTATCGGACCCAATCATCGCTCGCGTATTCGGCTTAATCAAACCACCTAGCAAAATCACTGTAAACTTGGAATCAGCCAACTGAGCGGCTAACTCCAAACCGTTAGTCACAATCGTCACATTCTCAGCCTGAATAAAAGGCACCATCGCTAATGTTGTCGTCCCAGCATCAATAAATACAAATTCGCCATCCTTAATCAAAGACGCCGCATAGCGTCCAATTGCCAACTTCTCAGATTGAAACTGCAAACGCTTTTCGCTTACACTTGGCTCCAAATCCACAGAAAAAACCCGTTTGGCTCCGCCATGCACACGCACCAACTCACCCAAATCCTCTAATTGCGACAAATCCCGTCGAACCGTCGATTCTGAAGCCTGCGTTGCTTCCACAATCGCCTGAATCTTCACCACCGAATCATCCGCTAGCAAGGACCGAATCACAGCAAATCGCTCCTCTGTAAGCATTTTCATCACTTCCTTATTCTAAGCATACACAAAGTTAAAATAAAAATCAATCACTTTCAATCAAAACACGCCATAATATTTCATTTAGCAATCAAAAACTATCATCTCATTCATAAACCAACTCTTCTCTTTGTATCTATCATAATAGACTACCCAACTGAATCACACGCTAACTCATATTAAGCACAAAAAAATTCAGTCATCTGATCGATGACTGAGGGGATATTCACAAAGGTGCTAGCAACCTCTTGTGTGAGTCTTTAAATTATTTTTTATGATAGTCAGCAGCAATTTGCGCGCCAACTTTTGCATTGTTGTATACTAAAGCAATATTTGTTTCTAAACTTCTTCCTTCAGTTAATTCAACAATCTTACCTAATAAGAAGGGTGTTGAGTCTTTCCCTTTGACGCCAGCAGCTTTTTCTTCTTTAAGTGCTTGAGCGATAATGGCATCGATTTCTTCATGAGGAATCTCATCTTCTTCTGGGATAGGGTTCGCAACTAAGATTCCAGCTGTTAAGCCCAGTTCTTTTTGGTAACGCATCATGTCAGCAATTTCTTCAGTAGAATCACTACGTAAGTTCAACTTGTACTCTGACGTACGTGTATAGAAAGCTGGTAAGTAGTCTGTTTGGTAACCGACTACCGGCACGCCTTTTGTTTCTAAGTACTCTAATGTTCGAGGCAAGTCTAGAATCGCTTTTGCTCCCGCACATACTACTGTTACATCTGTTTGACCTAATTCTTCTAGGTCTGCTGAAACGTCCATGTGGTCTTCGTAGCCACGGTGAACGCCGCCGATTCCGCCTGTAACGAACACTTTAATTCCTGCTAATTTAGCACCGATCATTGTTGTTGCGACTGTTGTTGCGCCAATTTGTTTTGTTGCGAAGACATTTGCTAAGTCACGACGTGATACTTTTGCTACGTTTTCAGCCGTTGCTAACAATTCTAAGTCTTCTTCTTCTAAACCAATTTTAAATTTACCATCCATAATCGCAATGGTTGCTGGTACTGCACCGTTGTCACGAATGATTTGTTCTACTGTTTTAGCCATTTCAACGTTTTTAGGGTAAGGCATTCCGTGAGAAATAATTGTTGATTCTAAAGCTACCACTGGTTGGTTGTTGTCAAAAGCTGCTTGTACTTCTTTGCTAATTGATAATAATGGATGTGTCATTTAAATGATCCCTCTTTCTTTTAATTCTTCTGTTTGTTTTTCTAGTATATCTTGCGTTAAATCTAAGCGTACTGTTTTAGGCGATTGAATGGTGTGATAAGCATTTGTCATAGCCAATTGGATACTTTCGACTGGCGAGTAGCCTTGTAATTGTCCGTAAATTAAACCTGAAGCATAAGAATCTCCAGCTCCTGTGACATCTTCGACGTAAGGCGAAACAGGTGGTACAAATTGTTTTCTTTCACCCGCTTGATTACCATAGAACGTTGACGCTTGGCCGCGTGTGATAATAACATTTTCAACACCTAAGGCTAACCAGTTTTCAACAAGCTCTTCAACATCTTCTGGTGTTTCAACTTTTTTATTGAAAAAAGTTTCAGACTCGTCTAGATTGACGATGAGCCACTTAACACCCTCTAGTTGACGTGGTAAGTGCGCCATCTTAGGTGAACTTACCGGAATAATCACAAGTGGAATATCGTTATTGCGCGCCAATTCAATGACATATTCTGTTGTTTCTAATGGTACATTCAAATCCAATGCAATCATCTTAGCTTGAGCTAAAAGATTTTGATAAGAACTTATCCACTCACGGTTCATTGTGTCAGCTACTGACATATCCGCTAAAGCTAACTGCATATCTCCGTCGTCATCTAGTAATGCCACATAAGAACCTGTTGAGTACTCCCCTAGTTGCGTCACGTGTTGAAAATTAACAAATGGTTCCGTCGCTTGCTTTAAAGTTTCGAAATCTTGATCTCGACCACCGATTGACAATAGGTTAACATTTAACCCTAAGCGTCCAAGGTTTTCTGAAATATTGCGTGCTACGCCACCGACACTCATTGAAGAAGTGACTGGATTACTGGTTTTAGGCATTAGCTCTGCCTCCAGTAAATACTTGCGGTCAATATTCATTCCACCTATACAGAAAATTTCAGCGCCATGGTTGACAATATAAGCCCGACCCAACAACTGCTTTTTATTCGTCAATGACGAAACTATCGTTGCGACAGTAGAGCGCGGTAAATCTAATTGAGAAGCAATTTCTTGTTGAGTAAGAAATGGATCTTTTTCAATTAAAGCCAATACACGTTGCTCGTTTTGTGTTAACAACTCATCATCGCCTCCTTTTACAACAAATGTCCTTTCGAAAGACTTTTGTTTATAATCACAGTATAAAACATAAATCTTCTAACAACAAGCAAAATATCTAAAATGAGAAAACTCTAATACAATAAAAATAAGCTGACATCCTATTTGTAGAATATCAGCTTAATATTATTTAACACTTTTTAAAATCCAGTAACCTTTATCACGGCCCATTAGTTCAACATTACCAAAAACTTCTTCCATAAAATCGGACATAGAAGGTGCTCCTTGCTTTTTCTGAATCACTAACCAGAGTTCACCATCCGCTTTCAGTGCTTTTTCAGCCGTTAGAACAAATTCACGTATCACTTGCTTGCCCGCTCTAATGGGTGGGTTCGTTAATACATAGTCATAGTCAGCCTCAACAGGCACAGTCGTCGCATCGTGCAACAACCATTCAACGTTCGCCACTTTATTTAATTGCGTATTCTGTTGCGCTAATTCAAGCGCACGCTCATTAACTTCAACCCCTACATAGTTGGCAAGCGGAAAATGTTTCGCCACTGCCAACAATAAAGGACCATAGCCACTGCCTAACTCAAGTACTTTTTCCTCACCAGTCATTGCTTTCCCTTCAATAAAAGTTTCCACTAGTAATTTAGAACCGAAATCCATACGATTCTTAGAAAAAACACCACTATCTGTCTTTAAGCGTAAACTTTGTTTTCCAACTTCTGCACTAATCTCTTTTAGTTCATGGCTACTTTGAGGTTTATTTGTATAATAATGATCGCTCATTCTCTCGCTCCTTAAGAAAACATATTCATGTACCATAACTATATCACTTTTTAGGCTATTCATGTTACACTAAAACTAGATAAAACGTAATGGAGGTCAACAATGATCAAACTTTTTGCATCTGATATGGACGGCACTTTACTTAATGAAAACCACGTGATAAGCGACAGAACGGCTGCCGCAATAAAAAAATTACAAGAAACGACTGATATTGAATTCATTATCGCAACAGGTCGCTCTTTTAAATCAGCCTCTGTTCTGACACAAGCTCAAGATATATACTGTCGCATGATCAATTTAAACGGTGCATCGATTCATGAAAAAGATGGTACCTTGACTGATTCAAATCCTTTATTAACTGAAACCGTCTTAAGTGTTATTCAACATTTAGATACTTTAGCTATCGATTATGCTGTTTCAACACCCAATAATTATTATGTTGCAGATTATGAAGGCTTCATCAAACGAATTGCACACTTTATGAATGTTAGTCAAGAAGAAGTTCTCGCTGCAGCAGATGGTACTGATGAAGTAACTAACGCTCAGTTACTCGCACATTATGGTGATGTTAAACCTATTACTGAAATGGAATTAACAAAAGATAACCCCGCTTTAAAAATTCTACTTTTCAGTTCCAATACGGATTTATTGGATCAAATTCGTCAATACCTAAGTAATTTCTCTGATTTAGACGTCACCTCTTCTGCTGCTGATAATATTGAAGTCACACACATTAATGCTCAGAAAGGTTTAGCCGTTGAAGCTTATGCTAAATCACAAGGTTATACACTAGATGAAGTTGCAACAATTGGCGACTCACTCAATGACCGTTCAATGTTACAGATGGCTAAACATAGCTATGCGATGGATAATGCGCCTGATCATATTAAAGCTATGTCGCAAAACATTGCACCAGCAAATACAATCGATGGCGTTGCCATTATCCTTGAACAATTAATTGCTGAATATGCTAAATAAGTTACGACTTATCAGTCTCTTCATGAGGCTGATTTTTTTTCTTTATCTATCTTCATCAACTAAGCGTGCCTCGTCTATGAAGCTGAAAAAGCCCTCACAAACATAAGAATTTGAAAGCGACCACCGCCTTGAAAAACAACAAGCTGAACGAAACCCCAAAAATATATTCTCTGATTAAAAAAAAAAAAAAAAACGCACCTAGAATATACTAGGTACGTTTTATGAGAGTAAAAGATTATTTTACTTCTACTGAAGCGCCAACTTCTTCTAAAGATGCTTTCAATGCTTCTGCATCGTCTTTAGATAAGCCTTCTTTAATTACTTTTGGAGCGCTATCTACTAATTCTTTAGCTTCTTTCAAGCCTAAACCAGTAGCTTCACGAACTGCTTTGATTACTTTAATCTTAGATGAACCAGCTGATACTAATTCAACGTCAAATTCAGTTTGCTCTACTTCTGCTGCTGGACCTGCTGCTGCTGCTACAGGAGCTGCTGCTGTTACGCCAAATTCTTCTTCGATTGCTTTTACTAAGTCGTTTAATTCGATAATTGTTGCTTCTTTAATTTCAGCAATAATATTTTCAATGTTTAATGCCATTTTGGTTTTCCTCCGTTTATATGTTTAGTTTTAATTAAGCTGCGTCTTCTTCTTTCGCTTCTGCAACAGCTTTAACAGCCAATGCAGTGTTGCGAACTGGTGCTTGTAATACAGAAAGTAACATAGATAATAGTCCATCGCGGTCTGGTAATTTCGCTAATGCGTTAATGTCATCAGCTGAAGCTACTTTACCTTCAATTAAACCACCTTTGATTGATAACTTGTTTGCTTTTTCAGCAAATTCAGCTACAATTTTCGCTGGTGCAACTACTTCATCAGTGCTATATACAACAGCTGATGGTCCTACGAATACATCTTCTAGTCCTTCAATGCCTGCTTCAACAGCAGCACGACGTAAGATTGTGTTTTTCACAACTTGCATCTTAGTGTTACTATCACGTAATTGTTTACGTAAGCTAGTAACTTCCTCTACCGTTAAACCTAAATAATCAACAACAACTACTGAAGTTGCGCCTCTTAATTCATCGGCAATCAAAGATACTTCTTCTTGCTTTTTAATCATAATTGCTTTTGTCAACAGTTTCACCTCCATCAATTTTGATTTAGAGATTTTTTCGTTATAAAAAAATCTCTATGTCGCCTAGACATAGAGATAGATTCCTCATCACTTCGGAACTTCCTCGGTAAGAAATTAAGGCATTCGCCACTTACTGTCTTTGGTCGTAAATACTTATATATATTAGCGGAAATGAATTTGAGAGTCAATCTTTAGTTTATAAAGATTTTCTTATCATCCCGATCTTTCAACTAATTAAATAGTTGCTGTATCTAATTTAATACCAGGGCCAAACGTAGTTGTTAACGTTAAGTTAGTAATGTAAGTACCTTTTGCTGATGCTGGTTTCAAACGAACGATTTGCTCGTGTAAAGCTGTTAAGTTTTCAGCAAGTTTGTCATTTTCAAACGAAACTTTACCGATTGGAACGTTCACGATACCTGCTTTGTCAGCACGGTAAGTTACTTGTCCAGCTTTAATGTCATCAATTGCTTTTGTAACATCCATAGTTACAGTACCAGTTTTAGGGTTTGGCATTAAACCTTTTGGTCCTAAGACACGGCCTAAACGACCTACTTGACCCATCATGTCTGGTGTAGCAACCATAACATCAAAGTCTAACCAACCATCACTAATCTTAGAGATTAGTTCTGCTTCACCTACGTAGTCTGCTCCAGCTGCTTGCGCCTCTTTAGCTTTGTCACCGCGAGCGATAACTACTACAGTTTGTGTTTTACCAGTTCCATGTGGCAATACCATTGCGCCACGGATTTGTTGGTCAGCTTTCTTAACATCGATATTTAAGTTGTAAGATACTTCAACAGTTGCATCGAATTTAGCAAAGTCTAATTCTTTAGCTAATGCGATTGCTTCTGCGGCATCATATTTTTTTGTGCGGTCAACTTTTTCTTTTGCCGCTACAAAGTTTTTACTTTTTTTAGCCATTGTTGTTCCTCCTATAATTTGTGGTATTAGCGGTTATTCCTCCCACCCCCGATAGAAAACGGGGACAGAAGCTACCTTGTGCTTAGTCTTGGACTGTGATTCCCATAGAGCGAGCAGTACCTTCAACCATGCGCATAGCAGCTTCTACGTCTGCTGCGTTTAAGTCTTGCATTTTAGTTTCTGCGATCTCTTTAACTTGTTCTTTAGTTACTGAAGCAACTTTGTTTTTGTTTGGTTCACCAGATGCTTTAGTAATTCCAGCAGCTTTTTTCAATAAGATTGGAGCTGGTGGAGTTTTAGTAATAAATGTAAATGAACGGTCTTCGTATACATCAATCACAACAGGGATAATCATACCCATTTGATCTTGTGTACGAGCGTTGAATTCTTTACAGAACCCCATGATATTAACTTGTGCTTGACCTAAAGCTGGACCAACTGGTGGAGCTGGACTTGCTTGTCCCGCTGGGATTTGTAGTTTGACTTGTGTTACGACTTTTTTAGCCACGAAACATTCCTCCTTAATATTTTTTGTTCGTGATGTGGTAATTGGAGCCTAGGCCCCTCCCACTCATGTGCACTATTTGACGCACTGCGATATTATAGCACGCATAAGTTAATATTCCAAGCTTTTTGCCAAATAAAGTTCCTTTTAATCGTTTTTTAATGATGCTTCTGTTAATATAACAATAAGGATGATCAAATATGGAGGTTATGATGATGAATATATTTAATTCTTATGTAAAACCAGAGGCAAAGATTACGTTTGACACTCTCCCGTCTCGTATTGTGACACTTGGATATGATGCTTATGACACGCTACGCGCTTTAGGCGTTGAAAACCTAGTAGTAGGTGCGCCAAAACATCGAATCCCTGAATACATTAGCAGTATGCCTGATTCAGTGATTGATACTAAGTCCTTAAAAGATATTGACCTTGAGTTGATTCGTTCGCTCAACCCTGATTTAATTATTGTTTCCGCTCGGACTTTGCATTTAGTGGAAGAGTTAGAAACGATTGCACCTGTATTTAACTATGAGACCGATACTTCTAACTACTGGTCTAATTTCGATGAAATAAATCTAGAATTAGCCAGAATCGTTGGTAAAGAAGAAGAGGCACAGCGTCTATTAACTGATCTAAATAAACGCGCAGATAAAATTCGCACTACTAGTCAGGTGTCACCGAGTAAAACATTATTACTACTACATAATGAAAATAAATTTACAACGTTCAAACCTAATTCGCGTTTCGCCTTATTTTTCACTCTGCTAGGGTTTACACCCGTTGATCGTGATTACAGCTTTACTGAATTAGGCGAAAGCATTAAGGTTCCAGAAATTGCTGATTTAGATGCCGATCGTGTGTTCATCATTAACCGTTCAGCAGCTATGCGCTATGATCCCGAAAAGGATGCTCATGAACAAAAAATGTTGATGCAACGTAATGATTTACAAACAATTCGCGCTTCTGAGACTGGTCGTTTGATCTTCTTAACACCTGACTTATGGTACTTAAGTGGTGGTGGCTTAGATTCAACCGGCTTACAATTAGAAGAAATTGCTGAAATATTGGTTCGATAAATAAATAAAACGTGTGTTGGCTCATCTTTTGATCAGTCAACACACGCTTTTTTTATTTCTTCATTTGCTTTAGTTGTAATTTAAATAGATGAGCATAAATGGTGCTACCAAGAACGAATAGACCAACAGCTATCCAAGCTAATAATTCATTGGCATGCTCATATCCACTTCCTGGATTATGTTTAACGACTATTCCAATCAATGCCCATAATACTGGTAATATAATAGCTTCATTCCCATATTTTCCATAATAATAAACAACAGTGGCCAGACTTGCTACCATCATGCCAATTGCCCACCAAAAGCCTAAAGTACCTGTTCCATCAAGTCCAATGCTGACTGCATAAGTCGTTAAGTTAGCAAAGGTTGCTACAATCAACCAACCGGCATGTAGACCTGTTGGATATTTCAATAACCAAGGGGATTGTCTTAAGATGGCAGTCCCACTGATGAGCGTCATCAGTTGCAACATGCGACGTGCATATAGAACCATCGCAATTAAAGCAATCAACACTTGGTCATTACTCCAAGCAATCGTCCAAAGAATGTTGTAAAACATCCACTCGATATAAATGGGTTGAACTAATTGTCGGTAACCCTTAGCTAAATTTTCGTGACTTGATGATACTTTAAACCCCAGAGTTAGACTAACAATTACTCCTAGATAGATCACTGACCAAATGCTAAAAGTGAAACCTGCCGGCGCAAAGAGATTTTGATATTGATTCGAAATTTCTGATTGACTAAAAGGCAAAATAATACCAAAAGATGTAAAGTAATTGAGTAATAGCACCAACATGAACAATGCAGGCGTCGCCCATTTTAATAATTTATGGTAACTTAACATGATAAATTCCTCGTTTCGTCTGTTTGTACAAGGGGGATCATTCCTTAGATCTGTTTCTCGCCCTGTACGTTCTTCAATAATTTAACATATAAATGACCTAGTTGTCATTTAAAACAAAAAACTCACCTTGACCCTATAAATAGTTTCTCAGTGAGATGATTGTTTATTAATTATCTTTTTTTACTTGGTGGAATTCAAGTTCAGCAACCGTTTCACGACCAAACATTTCAATAAGAACTTTCATTTTCTGTTGCTCTACTTCAATTTCTTCAACTCTACCTGATAAGCCAGAGAATGCTCCTTCAGTAATTTCCACATGGTCGCCTACTTCAACATTTAAGTCGATACGCGCTGCTGGTGCATTACCTAATATGCTTTCAACTTCTTCTGGTAAAAGTGGTGATGGCTTGCTTCCAGCTCCGTGAGAACCAACGAAACCTGTTACACCTGGTGTATTACGAACGATAAACCACGCATCATCTGACATAACCATTTCAACTAAGACATAACCTGGGAATGTCTTTTCCATTTTCGTTTTGCTTGTGCCACCTTCTTGCATGACAGTGACCTCTTCTTCTGGTACTTCAACACGGAAAATATTATTCTCCATATTCATACTTTCTTTACGCATTTCGATATTTTCTTTAACTTTGTTCTCGTAGCCTGAGTAAGTATGCAATACATACCAATCTTTGCTTATTTCCATTTTAATTGCTCCTTCATTGGGATATCTATTGAGTCGATTTGCTAACATAATAAAAAAACCTACAGATTGTAGGTTTTCAACTATAGGTATTATAACACTTCCATTGTTTATATAGAAGCTATTCCTTTAATTATAAAGTAACTAACCAGTTGATAAGGTTAGAGAAGCCATAATCTGCAACAGCAAAGAATAAAGCAAATAGTACAACCATTACCATGACAGTTGTTGTATATTTTCTAACTTCTTTCGCTGATGGCCAAGTAACTTTTTTCATTTCTGTCATTACATTTTTAAAGTAACCCATCATCATCATCCTATCTATTTAGTCTCTTTATGTTGTGTATGTTTGTTACAATATCTACAGAACTTCTTGATTTCCAATCGCGTTGTTTTACCCATTTGAGTAGGCGTCATCTGGTAATTGCGTTGGCCACACTCCGTACACGCTAAGGCTGCCTTTTTCTGTGCCATAGCAATCCCTCCTTACATGACATTTTGCGTCAGAGTTAATGATATGGCTTGAATGTGAAAATGTCAAGATGTAGTCTGGGTTTTTTATATAAAAATAAATTCTTAATTAGTCAACTTCATTAAATTCTAGACGTATTTTCCGGCGAGCACGACTCATGGCACTTCTGATAGTATCAACAGGCAGCTCCAATTCTTTCGCCACATTTTCATAAGTGGTATGTCCTAAAAAACTGACAATCGCTTTTTTTTCTAACGCAGAAAGTTGTGTGAAATAATCATTCGCTCTCTCTTTAATCATCATCGTTGCTTCAGGTTCAAAACAATGTGGATCAGAGATAACCTCTAGAATATTGATTTCTTGAGAGGTTTTTTCACTAATGTGGGGCGTGTCGATCGACAAATCACAAAACCCATTTTGGCGTTTAAGTGAGTAAACTTTTCTTAGCTTATTATAAATGTGATTCTTATATAATCTGTGCAAAAAGCTTGCAAAGTAAACATTACGATTACATTCGAAAGTATCAATCGCATTTAACAATGTAATTCTACCCTCTTGAAAATAATCATCTAATTGAAATTCAGGTACCGTGTAAACACTACGAATACTATAGATCATTGGTATAAATCGGTTAAATAGTTCTTCAAAAGCCTCATCTAACATTTCTTCCTTCAAAATAGCAACCAAATCTTCGTTTGTTGTTGATTCATATAACCGCAAATCTGTTACCTCCCTTTATTTTAAAAGGAAAGCTGGTACTTTCTAATCCGAATCGTTCTCTAACCAGATACGCAAAGCATCTAATTCAGCTAATTGTTCAACTTCCCAAGGACTTCGCCTTCGAAGTTTATCATTATAATATTCTCGGACATCTTGTTTGATTTGACGTTTGGCATATTCTAGATCCATCCACAATTCGTTGGCAGATTTTCTCAGAGCACCTTTTTGGAAAATCATCCATTGTTCTGCACTATCACTAGTGGCTACGTAGACACGGTTTAAGGGATTGATAAAGTTTTCTACTTCACGTTCAATATAGGCATCAGCTGTTTCCCCTTCTTTAGTGAAGACAACTTGCACTTCGTACTCATCATAAGTTTTCGTTAAACCTGGCACAAACTGTGCATCAAAGACTACCAAAGTTTGAATGTCTTTGTATTTCCGGTAATTTGTCAATTCAAACAAAAGTAAATCTCGTGCCGCTTGTATTTCATCACGCTTCTGTAAGCGAGCCAACTCTGGCCATGAACCTATCATATTATAGCCGTCCACGAACATTATTTCTTGCCGCTTCATTGCACTCACCTCCGTACTTATTTAGTTGAAGGAGGCATCGGAATTCGATTTCTTGCCACTTCATACATTAAAACGGCAGCTGCAACGCTCGCATTTAAACTTTGAACATGTCCAACCATTGGAATGGTGATCGTTCCGTCAGCTGATTCCTCAACTAATTGTGAAACGCCGTGTCCTTCATTCCCGATAACTAGCGCGATGGCTCCTTGGCTATTCCAAGTTCGCACATCTTCACCATTCATTGCTGTTGCAAACACCCAAACTCCTTTTTCTTTAAGGTGTTCAATTGCTTGAGCAATGTTCGTTACTCGTACGACAGGAACATGTTCAATTGCTCCAGTTGATGTTTTTGCTACAATACCAGTTAAGCCGACGGCGCGACGTTTAGGGATGATCACTCCATGAACCCCTGTAGCATCAGCCGTACGCAGAATCGAACCAAGATTATGAGGATCCTCAATCCCATCTAAAACTAAGATAAAAGGCGCTTCATCTCTTTCTTCTGCTAAGGCAAATATATCTTCGAAACTCTGATAGTGAAATGCAGGAGTTGTTACCACGACACCTTGGTGATTTCCACCATTCGTCAATTCATCTAACTTCGATTTCGGTACCTCTTGGTAAACGACACCCTGTTGTTTTACTAAGGCAAGTATATCCGTAATTTGCGGCCCAGATACTCCTTTTTGAATAAATAATTTATTTACTTGTTTATTCTCATTGAAAATGTTGAAAACAACATGTTTCCCAAAGAAAATTTCATTATTTTGCTCTTTTTCATCAATATCTTGCTCTCGTTTATTCTGTAGATAAGCGTCTTTTTTTCTTGGTCGTTCATGACGTTTGCCTTTCCCACGTGGTTTTTGATTACTCATTTACTTGTTCTCCTTCGTCAATCATTGTGATTGCTTCTTTGATTAGTTGATTTAATCGATCGGTTTGTTCCGTCAAAGCTAACCATCCCAATAAAGATTCAAAGCCAGTTGCTTGTCGGTAATCACCAATCGAAGCATTCTTAGCCTTCGTATTTGCCTTGTGATTTCGACCGCGTTTGTACATTGTAATTTCTTGCGCGGTTAAGAAATCCTCTTGCTTAATCCAATGCAACATTACTTTAGCTTGGCCTACTGCCCCGACGTATGTTACCGCTGCGCGATGCAAGTGATTCACTTGTGTAATCCCTTTGGAAAGCACGTGTTTTCTAACTGCTAATTCGTACACAGCATCTCCTACATAAGCTAATGTTGAACCGTTTAATAAATCAATTGCTTGTACTGTAACTGAACTGCCCATTATTTCACTCGCTTCCATTGTGTGCCTTGTGGTGTATCGTCTAGAATAATTCCTTGTCCCTTCAATTGATCCCGTATTTCATCACTACGTGCAAAGTCTTTTGCTAAACGCGCTTTTTTACGTTCATCAATTAAGTCTTGAATGTCTTGGTCTAGCAATTGATTTTCTGATAAGTCTAAACCAAAGATATCAAGTAGTTGAGTCAATAATTCTGTTAAAGCATCTAAGACAGTCTGGTTTACTGTCGCTTTTTCTAAGTATTGATTACTCGTTTTTACTAAATCTAAGACTGTTGTAATACCATTAGCAGCGTTAAAATCGTCATCCATCGCTTTAATAAAAGCAGCTTTATGTCCTGCGATTTTATCAAACCACTCTTGTGTTTCAGTCAATTCATTTTCTATCGTAACTGCATCTTGTGCACGATAAGATAGTTTTCTTAACACTTCGCGGATTTTGTCCACATTTGCTTGTGCATCTTGTAAGGCGTTGCAATCGTATTTCAATGGTCGACGGTAATGCACTGTGCCTAATAAGAAACGAACAACCATTGGTTCAACTTCTTTTAGAATATCTCTTAATAGTACAAAGTTACCTAAAGATTTACTCATCTTTTCTTCATCAGAACCCATTGTAACGAAACCATTGTGTAACCAATAGTTGGCAAACACTTCATGGGTATGACTTTCTGATTGAGCAATTTCATTCTCGTGATGGGGAAATTGTAAATCTTGACCGCCACCATGGATATCTAAAGTATTACCTAAATATTTAGTCGCCATAACTGAACACTCGATATGCCAACCTGGTCGTCCAGCGCCCCATGGTGATGGCCAATTAATTTCATCATCTGCTTTAGTCGCTTTCCATAAAGCAAAGTCTAAAGGATCCTCTTTTCTTTGCGCTAATGTTTCATCTACACGTTCGCTTGCTCCGACGAGTAAATCTTGAATTGACTGGTCAGAGAGTTGACCGTAAGTTTCAAATTTATTCGTTCTGAAGTATACATCTCCTTCAGATTCATAAGCGAAGTCTTGATCCACCAATGATTGAACGAAAGAAACAATCTCTGGAATATTATCCATCACGCGTGGATGAATCGTCGCTGGCTTTACGTTAATTGCTCTTGTATCTTGTGTGAATGCTTCAATGTATTTATCCGCAACTTCTACAGGTGTTAAGTTTTCTTCTTTAGCAGCTTTGATAATTTTATCGTCAACGTCTGTAAAGTTGCTGACATAGTTTACTTCATATCCACGAAACTCTAAGTAACGACGAATCGTGTCAAAAGCGACTGTACTGCGAGCATTCCCAATATGTATGTAGTTATATACCGTTGGCCCACAGACATAGAATCTCACTTTTCCTTCTTCAATTGGTTTAAATGCCTCTTTTTTCCGGGTCAACGTATTATAAAGTTGAATACTCATCGGTCATGCTCCTTCTATGCTGTTTATTCTATTTTTTTAGTTAATTTGCCTCTCATTGTAACACATTGCTAATTCTCATTATAGACAAAACTAGCTGCCTCGCAATAAAACTCGTTCGGCAGCTAGTGAATATCAAGTTAATGCCTTATAGTTGAGACATTACTTGTTCAATATGATTGATGGCTTTTTCTTTGCCCAATACTTCAATTAATAAAGGAAGTTCTGGACCGTGCATTTGCCCACTTACTGCAATACGAATTGGCATAAAGAGGTTACGTCCTTTAATACCTGTTTCTTTTTGAATTTGCTTAGTAAGAGGTTTGATATTACTGGCTTCAAACGCTTCATCTGATAACTCAGATAATTTATTTTTCATTGCTTCAATAACGGTTGCTGCTGTGTCAGCACTTAATACTTCACGACTCTCATCATCAATCGTTAACGTTTCGTTGAAAAACAGACTAGATAATTCAACAATTTCGGCACCGAAAGACATTTGCTCATGATAAAGACTGACTAGTTTACTTACCCATGCAAGTTCTTTTTCTGATGCATCTTCGCTTACTTTACCTGCTTGGATTAAATGAGGTAATGATAAAGATACTACTGTTTCTAACGCGGCTTTCTTCATATACGTATTATTAATCCACTCTAATTTCTTCGTATCGAAAGCTGCTGGCGAAGTTGATAAACGTTTATGATCAAACATTTCAATTAATTCTTCACGACTAAATATCTCTTCCTCACCTACCGGTGACCAGCCTAATAACGTAATAAAGTTAAACATTGCTTCTGGTAAGTAGCCTAAGTTACGGTATTGTTCGATAAATTGTAAAATCGCACCATCACGTTTACTTAATTTTTTATTTGTTTCACTATTGGTGATTAATGTCATATGACCAAACTCAGGATAATCCCAACCAAATGCATCATATACCATCATTTGTTTTGGTGTGTTTGCAATATGATCATCTCCACGTAAAACGTGTGAAATAGCCATTTTATGATCATCAACCGCTACTGCAAAGTTGTAAGTTGGCATACCGTCGCGCTTTTTAATTACCCAGTCACCTGAAATACTACGTGATTCGAATTTAATCGGTCCTTTTACTAAATCATTAAATTCATATACAACGTCACTTGGCACACGGAAACGAATGACTGCTTCGCGGCCTTCTGCTTCGAAAGCAGCTTGTTGATCGGCTGTTAAATTAGCGTGTTGTCCGCCATAATGTGGCATTTCTCCACGAGCTTTTTGAGCGTCTCTTTCAGCTTCTAATTCTTCTTCCGTCATGTAACATTTATAAGCTAAGTCACGATCCACTAAATCTTGAATTAATGGGTTATAGATATCTAAACGTTCTGATTGGCGGTAAGGACCATATTCGCCTGGTTTGTTTGGTGCTTCATCCCAGTCAATACCTAACCAACTTAAGTTCGCTAATTGGCTCTCTTCACCATGCGCTAAGTTTCTCTTGATATCAGTATCTTCTGTACGAATAATAAACTCACCTTGATGATGACGGGCAAATAAATAGTTAAATAACGCTGTACGCGCATTCCCTATATGTAATTCTCCTGTTGGGCTTGGTGCATATCTCACACGAATTTTGTCACTCATTATACAATTCTCCTTCAATAAAAAACTTCATTATTAATCTTTATTTACAATATTTTTATTCAATACGGTCTTGGGAATGGGCTGGTTTTGCAAATATCATACGTCCTGCTGCTGTTTGCAATGCACTTGTTACGACTACTTCAAGCCATTCATTCATATAATGTTGGCCTTCTTCTACAACTATCATTGTACCATCTTCCAAGTAAGCAACACCTTGTTTTCTTTCAGTTCCCGCCTTGATAATCTGGACACGCATCAGTTCTCCAGGAATAACTACTGGTTTTACAGCATTGGCTAACGCATTAATATTAAAGACCGTTACATTTTGAAATTCGCTAACCTTATTCAAATTGTAATCATTCGTTACAATTGCCGCATCCATTAGCTTGGCTAGACGGATTAACTTTGAATCGACTTCAGCAATTTCTTCAAAGTCACCTTCATAAAACTCAATGGGTACTTCGTCATCTTTTTGAAGTGTATTTAAGATATCTAATCCTCGACGACCTTTAGCACGCTTCAAAGAATCTGACGAATCGGCAATATACTGTAATTCTTTCAAAACAAAATTCGGAATGACTAGAATCCCTTCGACAAATCCAGTTTTAACAATATCAGCAATCCTTCCATCGATGATAACACTTGTATCAAGTAACTTATACTTATGAAAGGCTTCGCCTACTTTTCTTTCTAATACTTGTGATTCTATTTCAGCTTCAAATTCATTTTCACTGGCTTGTCGATTAAATAGCTTACGCCATTCATCTTTACGACTAGTTGCTGTTTGATACCCAATCAGAGCAAAAACGATTGAAAGAATAAGCGGTAAAGTGGATGACACAAATGGGATGTTTAAACTTGCGAATGGTAACGCTAGGAAATAACCAATTAATAATCCGATTAGCAAACCAATCGTTCCCAAAATTAAATTTGTCGTCGTCTGACTATTGATGATTTCCAATAATCGCTTAATTCCTTTTTCTATCAACGGTGCAACTAACGAACCCAGAATAATAAATATAATAACAAAAATAAGTCCATTTAAATATGGATTGTTAAGTATTCGATTGTCTGATCCCAGCGATGTCCATATATACGGACCCACGGTAAAGCCAAAGCTCAATCCTACAATAACTGATAAAAACATAACGACTCTTTTGAACATTTTTTCACCTCCTATAAAATAATTAAACAGTAAAAAGTATCTGTTTTTTTTTTAAAAAAACAACGCCTGTTTCGCTTTATTTATTGTCGTGGAAACACACGTTCTACAGCTTGTTTAATCGTTGCGACAGGAACTAGCTCAATTTCAAAATCAATATCAAGATCGTTAAAGTTATTCTTAGGAATAAACGCTCGTTTAAAACCAAGCTTATCCGCCTCTTTTAATCGTTCCTTGATTTGACTAACACGACGAATTTCACCAGTTAAACCAATTTCACCAATGAACACATCATCTGCCTTTGTGGCTTTATTCCAATAACTCGAAGCAATACTAATGCCAATTGCTAAATCAATCGCAGGTTCATTAAGTTTAACACCACCAGTGATTTTAAAGAAAGCATCTTGATTTTGGACTAACATAGAACAATGTTTTTCCATTACTGCTAATAACAATGAGATACGTTGATAATCAATACCACTTGCTGTTCGTTTCGCATTACCGAAAGCAGTGGGTGTCATAAGCGACTGTACCTCAGCTAAAATAGTCCGTGTGCCTTCTAAAGCAGCCACAACGGTTGAACCTGTCGCTCCGGGTAATCGTTCCTCTAAGAAGAGTTCTGAGGGGTTCCCAACTTCCTGTAAACCAACCTCTAACATCTCAAAGACTCCTAATTCATTTGTCGATCCAAAACGGTTTTTGACCGCCCGTAGTAAACGAAAACGATTATGTCTTTCACCTTCAAAATATAACACCGTGTCTACCATATGTTCTAGCATTCTTGGTCCAGCGATATTCCCTTCTTTTGTCACGTGTCCAACAATAAAGATCGCAATTTGATTATCTTTTGCAATTCGCATTAAGACACTCGTCGCTTCACGTAACTGAGACACACTACCGACTGCTCCCGTATGCTCGGGAACTTGCATCGTTTGAATAGAGTCAATAATCACGATGTCTGGTTCAATTCTTTCAATTTCAGAACCAATCGTTAATAAATCAGTTTCAGCTAATAACCAAAAATTGTCACCTTTTAAAGCTAAACGAATTGCTCTCATTTTTATTTGTTGAGCACTTTCTTCACCCGTTACATATAAAACCTTTTGACCAGCATTTGCGAGTTGTACTGAAACTTGCAGTAGCAAGGTAGATTTTCCTATACCAGGATCTCCACCGATTAATACCAGTGAACCTGGTACGACTCCACCACCTAACACACGATCAAACTCATCAAACTTTGTTGAAAAACGGGTTTCACTATTATAGGTAATTTCGTCTAGTTTTAGTGCACGTCCGGTTTGTTGATGTTTAGATGTTGTTACTTGAACTTTCGCTTGTTTAGAAGCAGATTCACTTTGGACTAACTGTTCTTCCATCTGATTCCAGGCACCACAGTTAGGACAGCGCCCTAACCATTTAGGAGATTCATAACCACAAGCTAAACATTCAAACATTACTCTTTTTTTAGCCATTTGTTCACTCCTTGATTAATCATTTATTTATCAGAAGAACCGAAACCACCGCTTCTTTCTGATGTCCCCCCTTGATCGCCGTCGACAATTAAATAAGGAGAGAAAATTCCTTGAGCAATTCGATCGCCTTTTGTAATTACTTGATCAACTAAGCCAAAGTTAATTAACTGAACATATAAGTGTCCTTCATTACTCTCATTATTATAGTAGTCAGCATCCACAATACCAATTCCATTAGGTAAGGCCAAAAATCTTTTCAGGGGATTGCTTGATCGATTGACGATTTGCATATATTCATCGTCTTGCATATAAGCTTTCAAACCTGTCGGTACTAATGTAGGTTTTAAAATTCTTTCTATTAAGGGGAGTTCACCTAAGTCTTCTTTTTTTGGTGAAGAAAAAATCCATTGTTTTAACTCTGTAAGTACAAATCTAAAAATCTGTTTCCAAAATGTCGGCAAAATAATGTCTTCAGCTGATTCAAGATCGTAACCCGCTGCCTTATGGGTTGCTCTAACAGGTATATTAATTCCTTTATCATGATAGGCTGAAATAACTTCGAAGCCACGTTTTCTTTCTATTTTCATCCGGACCCTCTTTTCCACAATATCATTCTATATTCTACCAAATTTTATGCTGTCTGTGGAATTTAATCCATAAATAACACAATTTATTCACACATTCCCGTTATTATTCCTTTGTAATGGTTTACAACCCTTTGTGTACACTATGACGAGGTTTTTTTGTGCAATGAGCCAATGGTTTCTTAAAACGCTTTCAACTATAATAAATTTAATATTACAGATAAGTAATAAACAAAGGAGCTTGATTAAATGGTACAAATTAAATTAGATAGCATCCACAAGATGTATGATGGTGCTACAAACTATTCAGTTACAGACTTTAACTTAGATATTGAAGATAAAGAGTTTATCGTATTCGTAGGGCCTTCTGGTTGTGGTAAGTCTACTACGCTACGTATGATCGCCGGATTAGAAGATATTTCTAAAGGTGAATTATACATTGGCGATCGTTTAATGAACGATGTGGCACCTAAAGACCGTGACATCGCGATGGTTTTCCAAAACTACGCTTTATACCCACATATGACTGTTTTTGACAACATGGCATTCGGTTTAAAATTACGTAAGTATCCTAAAGCTGAAATTAAAGAACGTGTTGATAATGCTGCAGATATTTTAGGCTTAAGAGAATATTTAGACCGTAAACCAGCTGCCTTATCAGGTGGACAACGTCAGCGTGTGGCTTTAGGCCGTGCGATTGTTCGTGACGCGAAAGTGTTCTTGATGGATGAGCCTTTATCAAACTTAGATGCGAAACTTAGAGTACAAATGCGTGCTGAGATCGCTAAGTTACACCAACGTTTAGACACAACGACTATCTATGTAACTCATGACCAGACTGAAGCGATGACAATGGCTTCACGTATCGTCATCATGAAAGATGGATTCATCCAACAAATTGGAACGCCACAACAAGTTTATGACTTACCAGTCAACGTATTCGTTGCAGGCTTTATCGGATCACCAGCGATGAACTTCTTTAATGTTACATTTAACAACGGTAAAATCACAAACGGTAAAGGTTTAGATTTAATCGTTACAGAACCACAACGTTCATTATTAGTAGAACGTGGTTATGACGGTAAAGAATTAGTATTTGGTATTCGTCCAGAAGATATCCATTCTGAAATGGTTGCATTAGAAGCTTCACCAGACTCAGTCGTTACTTCAACAGTATCTGTTTCTGAATTACTTGGTGCTGAAACAATGCTTTACTCATCAGTTGGCGACACAGAATTTATTGCTCGTGTAGATGCTCGTGACTACCACAAACCGGGTGAAGTGATTGATTTATCATTCGATATGAACAAAGCTCACTTCTTTGATAAAGCGACTGAAGAAGTCATTCGTCGTTAATCCTAATATAGCGTATAATCATCCAAAAAACCTCTTAGCAGTCTCACTCGCTAAGAGGTTTTTTGTCGGTTTTTTCTACGATACAGATTATTCATCCTAATTTAAAGAAAAAAATCATATTCTTCAACTTAATTATTCCCTTAATAGCACTCTATGAATAATGAGCCTCTTTGTTTACCCAAGCCGAAATTGAACCAGCCTTCACAGGAAACGTTGCAGAACCGTTTTCACTAATGGTTACTTCTGCCTCATGATGATTTAAATAATCCACAAAAACCTTCCCGGCATTTGCAGGTCCCATATTCATTTCTTTCCAGCCCTCTTCACTGTTGCTAAGAATTACTGCAACACCATCAGGATGGTCGTCATTACCTAAACGTACCCAACCAATACAATTATGATGATCAAAATAATCCGTTTGTTGACCATAAGCATGATGTTTTCTGACGTATAGTAGAGCATTCAACATATCTTGATAACCTTCATGACCATTCTCACCTTCGACCCCATAGTAATCGCCATAGAATACACATGGCAAACCTTCTTCTCTTAGTAAAATCAAACCATAGGCCAAAGATTTAAACCACTCTTTTACTTCTGACTCTAAGGACTGCCCTTTTTGTGTGTCATGATTATCAACAAAGGTCACTGCGTTCCAAGGATTATGTAGCATCAATGTATTATCAAAAATTTTCCTTAAATCGTAATTAGCTCCTTGGTTTGAAGCTTCAAAGAAATTCATATGTAAGCCGACATCAAACAAGTCAAACTCATAATCAATGGCTTCTAAATAGTTTCGTTTCGCATCATAGTTCGCTTGCCAATATTCACCAAACACATAAAACTCTTCCCCCATTGCATCTTTTACAGCTTGTATAAAGTGCTCAATGAATTTGGCATCAATATGTTTAATAGCATCTAAACGAAATCCTTGAATACCAGTTGTTTCAATAAACCAACGGGCCCAATCTTTAATATTCTGAATAACATCTGGATGAGAATAGTCGATATCCGTAAACATCAGGTAGTCAAAATTCCCTTTTTCAGAATCAACTAACTCATTATCAGCCCAGCCCTTATTTTCACCTAGAATCAAGTAAACACCAGACTCATCATTGCGTGCATCATAATCTATTCCTGTAAAATGATAATAATGCCATTCAAATTCATTGTATTTTCCTTGACGTCCTGGGAACGTAAAGTGAGTCCATGCTTCTATATCATAAGGTTCTGACAAGGCTTTTTGACGATTATCTGAATCCATTTTAAGTACTTTAAAAGTCTCTTTCTCGTCTGCGCCTGCTTTATGATTTAGAACTATATCCGCGATGGGTCGAATATTATGCTCTTTCAACTCATTAATTGCCTCAATATACTCATCTTTGGTCCCGTACTTCGTGCGAATTGATCCTTTTTGATCAAATTCTCCTAAGTCAAATAAATCATAGATTCCGTAGCCAGTGTCTCCGGAACCAGTTGCTTTTGATGCAGGTGGCATCCAGAGATTATTAATTCCAAGTTTCTGCAAATGAGCCGCATCATCTTTTAGCTGCTTCCATAAATTTCCGTCATCTGGCAAATACCATTCGAAATATTGCATTAAAACATCATTTTGCTTTACCACTAACACTCACTCCTCCATAAAATATATACTGAAAAACCTATCAATTTTACTTGATAGGTTCATCATACTATTGTTTAATACAGTTTTAAATATTTATCAACTTCCCATTGAGTAACATGTTTTTGGTAAGCAAAATATTCCATCGTTTTTTCTGCAATAAAGTTTTCCGCAATATGTGGACCTAATGCATCTAAAATTACGGGTTCTTTTTTTAATTCTTTTAAAGCCTCACGTAATGAACCAGGTAAGTCGTTCACACCTTCTGCTAAACGTTCTTCACGAGTCATCGCATAAATATTACGATCGACGGATGATGGCGGCGTTAATTTTTTTTCAATCCCTTCTAAGCCCGCTTGTAATAATACTGCTAAAGCAAGGTAAGGGTTCGCAGATGGATCCACACTACGTATTTCAACGCGAGTCGAATTTCCTCTTGACGCAGGAATTCTAATCAGTGGTGAACGATTTTGCTCACTCCACGCAACGTAAACAGGTGCTTCATAGCCAGGCACTAGTCGTTTGTATGAATTCACTGTGGGGTTGCAAACAGCTGTAAATGAGCGAGCATACTTCAGCATGCCTCCAATGAAATATAAAGCTGTTTGTGATAATTGGTCATCGGTAGACTCATCATAAAATGCATTTCCGTCTTTGTTAAATAAGGACATGTTAAAATGCATTCCGGAACCATTAATTCCAAAAATAGGTTTTGGCATAAAAGTTGCATGCAAGTTATGACGACGAGCTACAGATTTTACAATTAATTTGAACGTTTGAATGTTATCACACGCAGTGATAGCATCTGAGTATTTCCAATCAATTTCATGTTGTCCGGGTGCCACTTCGTGATGACTGGCTTCAATTTCAAAACCTAATTCTTCCAATTCAAGCACAATGTCTCGACGGCAGTTTTCAGCTAAGTCTGTTGGCGCTAAGTCAAAGTAACCACCATTATCATTCAGACTCATCGTTGGTTCACCCTTTTCATCCAATTTGAATAAAAAGAATTCTGGCTCTGGGCCTAAGTTAAAATCAGTAAAGCCTAACTTACGCATTTTTTCTAACATACGTTTTAAGTTACTACGTGGGTCTCCCGGAAATGGTTTCCGATCCGTATTTTCAACATCACAGATTAAGCGTGCAATTCTTCCGGCTTCTTCATCTGCGTGCCAGTTAAAGATTAACCAAGTATCAAAATCAGGTACCAAATACATGTCACTTTCTTCAATCCTTACGAATCCTTCAATTGAAGAGCCATCAAACATCATGTTTCCATTAAGCGCTTTTTCTAATTGAGAAAAAGGAACTTCTACGTTTTTAATTGTTCCTGCAATATCCGTAAACATTAAACGAATAAAACGTACATTCTTGCTTTGTGCATCTTTAATGATTGCTTCTTTAGTCCATTTCGTTGTCATATAATAATTTCCCCCACATTTCGTTTAAATTAGTGAAAGCGACCTTGAATTTCTAACTCATCACGCAGAATCCGTCGAACATCTTGATCGGTTAATCTAATCTTATCCTCTTCAATTGGTTCGATCGGCGGACTTGAATAACGTTTTTGAATTCCTTTCAATGTCATTCCTTCATCTAATAAATCTATGATTTCAAGCAATCGATCAACGTCATTTAACGAATACATTCTTCGGTTCGTGTCACTTCTTTGTGGCGTAACCAGTTGATAATCCTCATAGTAACGTATCTGACGGGCAGATAAGCCTGTCAATTGCATAACAGTTCCTATTGGAAAAACCGCTAATGATTTTCTAAACTCTTTTTCTGCCATTGGCCGCACTCCTTAAAATTTGTTTTAATTATAAAAATCACGATACTGATAGTCAACTTTTTTTTCACACTTGATGTCACATTATATAACACGATTTTAATTGATTTGATGCACTTTGTCGAATTATTTAACAATGAATCGTTTTTTGTTTATAATAATGCTTAAAATTTTATCTAATTCACGAATACTTTTAGCATAGACTTCTCAAACAGATTACAAGTATGTATTATTATAGAATTATTCACTAATTTGAAACAAAATTTAAGTACAATGAGATAGATATGTGCTAGAATAATATCGATGCATATTGTCAAATGCATATTTGAGACACGAGGAGGCAAGTTATGCCTAAAGCAACAAAAGTAAATTATTTCGCAACACTTTTTTCAATTATTTTTATTGTGGTTGGTGTATTTTTAATCATTCATCTCGGTAATTTAACGGCACATAATAATGCTATCATTGCTGAAGATTCATTTAAAAATAACACAACCGTTTCAAACATCCTGACAAGTCCTGAATCAGAAAGCTCGGTAGATATTTCTTCGCAAACAGAACTTGTAAAAGTTGAAGAAAAAGATTTTAATACTATATTAAATAAATATCAACCGTCCGATACAGTACTTGAACAACAGGTTCAAAAGATTATTGAAACTGAATATCAAAACAATCCATTAACAGCGCAAAAAGACATACTCGCTGCAATTAATGATACAAATCTAACATTAGATGAATTAGGTGCATTATTTTTACCAGAACATCCAGCCCAAGAAGAGAACTTACAAGAAATACAACAAATTGATGTTCCTTTACTACTGCAAAAAGATCCTGAGTGGCGTGATTTAAGATATGGATCTAATACTTCACAACAACTTGGAGAAAACGGCTGTGCCATTGTGTCTCTAGCAATGGTTCATGCAAATAATTCTGGAAAAGAAGTGCTTCCTCAGGATATTTTGGACTGGAGTAAAGAAACGTATTACGTTCATAATGCTGGTACCTCATGGACAATCTTTTATGACTTCGCACAACACTTTGGCTATTCCATGACTAACTTCGGTAGTGATTTTTACACTGCGATGGAAGCTGTTCAAGAAGGCCAGATTATTGTTGCCTCTGTTGAACCTGGCTTTTTCACTGAAACGGGTCATATCCTAGTTATAAGGGGATACGAAGACGGAAAGGTCTACGTGAATGATCCTAACGATGATCCTTCTAAGATGTATAGTATCCAAGGAATTGATGAACGGATATTTTTAGAAGATGGCCTCAATTATTGGGCTTTCTACTAAAATCTACTTTAATTGACTGAAGCCTTATAAAAAACTGACACGCTCGTTAAGTAAACTAGCTGTGTCAGTTTTTTTGTTTTAAGTTGGCTCCACTAAGTTTATTGCCCGTTGGGTTTCTTGCATATCTTTGTCACTTATAGTATTTTCTATGAGTAGGCTTTGCAGTTCTAATGGTTTGATAAAAATGAGTAAATGCCATGTTAAGTTGAAACATAAATGAGTTAAAATCTGATCACTAAACGTGACGTTTTACAGATCAATTTCTATCATTTAGTAAACTACACTATATTAATAAAGAAATCGTAAAGAATTTAGCGTATAATAGGGTGTACCGTGTTGAGGTTTTTACTAACCCTGCAGAATGCAGTCAAAGTACGAATTAGAATTCATATTCTTAAAATAGGATATAAAGGAGTCGTTTATATGTCATCAGTTGTTGTTGTAGGAACTCAGTGGGGAGACGAAGGTAAGGGGAAAATTACTGACTTCCTGAGCGAAAATGCAGAAGTTGTTGCACGTTATCAAGGTGGCGACAATGCCGGGCACACTATTAAGTTTGATGGTAAAACTTACAAGTTGCACTTAATTCCTTCTGGAATATTTGCTCAAGACAAAATTAGCGTTATTGGAAATGGTGTTGTCATCAATCCAAAATCAATCGTCAAAGAGTTAAATTACTTAAAAGATGAAGGTGTTTCTACCGACAATCTACGAATCTCAGCGAGAGCGCATGTTATCTTACCATATCACATTCTTTTAGATCAACTTCAAGAAGATTCAAAAGGTGACAATAAGATTGGAACGACAATTAAAGGTATCGGACCAGCATACATGGATAAAGCTGCCCGAGTAGGTATCCGAATTGCCGATTTATTAGATAAAGAAATATTTGAAGAACGTTTAAAAATTAATTTAGAAGAAAAAAATAAACTAATTGAAAAAGTATACGGACATAGCCCGTTGAAATTCGACGATATTTTCGAAGAGTACTTTGCCTATGGTCAAGAAATCGAGAAATATGTTGATGAAACATCAGTTATTTTAAACGATGCACTCGATAATGGTAAACGTGTCTTATTCGAAGGGGCTCAAGGTGTTATGTTAGATATCGATCAAGGAACTTATCCTTTCGTAACATCTTCAAACCCTGTAGCAGGTGGCGTTACAATAGGTAGTGGTGTGGGCCCTACTAAAATTGATACTGTTGTTGGTGTGTGTAAAGCATATACATCTAGAGTAGGTGACGGTCCTTTCCCTACAGAACTATTCGATGAAGTTGGCAATACAATTCGTGAAGTGGGTCGTGAATACGGAACAACTACAGGTCGCCCAAGACGTATTGGTTGGTTTGATAGTGTTGTAATGCGCCATTCAAAACGAGTTTCAGGTATTACTCATTTATCACTAAACAGTATTGATGTTTTAAGTGGTTTAGAAACAGTTAAAATCTGTACTGCTTACCGTACTAGTTCTGGTGAAACTATCGAATATTACCCAGCAAGCTTAAAACAACTTGGTGAGTGTATTCCAGTTTATGAAGAATTACCTGGTTGGTCTGAAGATATCACTAGTTGTGAAACATACGAAGAGTTACCACAAAATGCTCAAAATTATGTTCGTCGCATTAGTGAATTAGTTGGTGTAAAAATCGCAACTCTTTCAGTAGGTCCTGATAGAAAACAAACAATGATCCTTGACTCTGTTTGGGGTTAATCAATCGTTACGAAACGAACGATTGATCATTTTGTAATTATCCAAGCGTCGCTAGCCTTTTAAAAGGTGAGTGACGCTTTTTCTTTTCCCCAACTTGCCTCTTTACTAACTATCCTCAGATAATAGTTTTAAGGCAAAATAAGAGAGCATGTTCTACGTATATAAATAGCCAGTAAGCACGATAGAGAGTCTATCTGCTTACTGGCTTAATTAATTGGTTAGACTAAATAAATTTGATTATTCCGCGCTCTCAGATCCACCTCTCCAGCAGGACGAGTCTTTGGATAGCCATTTCGAGTCCACTAGTCCGCATATCAGGTTCATTTAAGTAGCCACGCTAACAAG
>NZ_JBQKLF010000017.1:0-31048 GCF_052116365.1 Fundicoccus sp. Sow4_D5
ATACACCTGTTCCCATGCCGAACACAGCAGTTAAGCTTCTTAGCGCCGATGGTAGTTGGACCTTTGGTCCTGTGAGAGTAGGACGTTGCCACGCAAGTGTTGTATGTTATTCCGCAATAGCTCAGTTGGTAGAGCGCATGACTGTTAATCATGATGTCGTAGGTTCGAGCCCTACTTGCGGAGTGATTAAGGTTACTTGGAGAGTTGTCCGAGTTGGCCGAAGGAGCACGATTGGAAATCGTGTAGGCGAGTCAAATCGTCTCAAGGGTTCGAATCCCTTACTCTCCGTATCTAAAACTTAAAACGGCCCGTTGGTCAAGCGGTTAAGACACCGCCCTTTCACGGCGGTAACACGGGTTCGAATCCCGTACGGGTCATGACAATTAAATAACTATGGAGGATTAGCTCAGCTGGGAGAGCGTCTGCCTTACAAGCAGAATGTCGGCGGTTCGATCCCGTCATCCTCCATTGTACTAAACTGGTCCGGTGGTGTAGGGGTTAACATGCTTGCCTGTCACGCAGGAGATCGCGGGTTCAAATCCCGTCCGGACCGTTTGGCCTGATAGCTCAGTTGGTAGAGCACTTGATTGAAGCTCAAGGTGTCGGCGGTTCGAATCCGTCTCAGGCCATATGGTGGGGTAGCGAAGTGGCTAAACGCGGCGGACTGTAAATCCGCTCCTTCGGGTTCGGCAGTTCGAATCTGCCCCCCACCATTATTTGAATAGTAGGGAAAAATACTGTGTTCTTCTTACTACTAGGGACTTAGTTTAAAGGTAGAACAACGGTCTCCAAAACCGTTAGTGTGGGTTCGATTCCTACAGTCCCTGTTATCTATTCGAATAGGTAATGTCATGGCGATTGTGGCGAAGTGGTTAACGCATCGGTTTGTGGATCCGACATTCGTGGGTTCAATTCCCATCAGTCGCCTATATTTTATATAATTTAATGATTATTGGGGTATAGCCAAGCGGTAAGGCAACAGACTTTGACTCTGTCATCTCGTTGGTTCGAATCCAGCTACCCCAGTTTTTTTTGTTTTTAAGGATAATTTTGGCGGTGTAGCCAAGTGGTAAGGCACGGGTCTGCAAAACCCTTATTCGTCGGTTCAAATCCGATCACCGCCTTAGTTAGAAAAGCATATCATTAATGCCGGTGTGGCGGAATTGGCAGACGCGCTGGACTCAAAATCCTGTGCCCTCACGGGCGTGTCGGTTCGACCCCGACCATCGGTATCAGCTTGGCATCAAGCTTTGGAGCAGTTTCTCACGGCCATGAGAAACTGCTTTTTTTTGCCTTTTTAGAAAAGTTACCATAGATTCTACCATACTTTTTTCTAACGAAATTTTTGTTGGGTAAAACCTTATGATATATTGTAAATAATTAAAATGATATAAAGTTTTCGAACTTTTGTGCTGTATCTTCACTTCGATGTTTCGTTACATGATCATAGATGTTCCGGGTTGTAAGGATACTACTGTGACCCAATCGTTCTTTTATGGCTCCTTCTTCAACCCGAGCATCGAACAGTAGTGAACAGTGTGTATGTCTAAATCCATGAATTGTCATTTTAGGTAAATTTGGATGATTAGCTAAGATTCTTTTTAAGTTATTGTTAAGGAATTTATGATTTAGAAATGAATTGTTTTCATTTGTAAATACATATTGATTTTTCCTATTTGTATTTTGTCCGTGTTTAATTAATCTTACCTTTTGTACCGTCCGCCACTGTTTTAATATCTCCCAAGTTCTTGAGTCAATAGAGATAGTTCTAAAACTACTTTCGGTTTTAGGGTCTTGAACGATTAATGAACTTATTCCCCGTGCCACAATTCTTTTCACAGATAAAGTCCGATTCACTTCATCTAAGTCTGCCCACTGTAAAGCTAATAATTCAGATTTTCTTAACCCCGTAAAGGCTAATACTCTAAACATTGTTCTCACCATAATATCCTCAGATTCACTGATGATTCTTTCAAATTCAATTAGTTGTTCCTTTTCAAAAAAGGGCGATTCGTATTTCTTTTTATGAGTATTTTTAGGACGCATAATTTTGGTCATTGGATTAACTGCACAGCACTCGATACTAATTGCAAAGTCTAGTATCCGTTTAGTTAAATTTACTAAAAAGGAAGCTTTCGAATAGGTTTCATACCAAAGATTAGTGGCTTCTTGACATAGAACTAAAGGAATTTTACTTAGGAAAAACTCACCAAAGACGGGTAAGATATGCTTCTCTGCAACTTGCTTAGCTGTTATATAAGTGTTTTCTTTAACACTGAGTTTATATTGCATAAACCAAAGTTTAAAGACATCTTTAAATGTATATTTTTTCAAAGATTTTGTTAAGCTGTTTCCGTTGTCTAAAAAGTTGTTTTTTAAATCTGTTTCATATTTCACCGCATCCGAATATTTTTTAAAGCCACTCTTCATAGGCGCAACTACTTTTCCAGTCGCGTCGTCGATACCTAAGTATATTTTTGATTTGTATCGGGTTTGACCATTTTTTAATTCATATTTTGTAATCATATTATTTATTCTCCTTTTTCAGCGTGAGAGGAATAAATAAATATATTTTTATAAATCGTGTATTACCTGGATAGCTTTGCCAAGAATTATATGTGAGTTCTCAACATCATCGCAATAGATATCTTGTGACAAATCCAATGGTAAGAATAGTCTCCTATTCCTAACGGTGCGTAATTTTCGAATGATTGGAACAGTAGAATTATGAGGTAGCACACAGACTATTGTATTATCTATGACATCCTGTGATTTTTGAAATAGGACAAGTGCACCTTCTTTAATTTGTGGCATCATTGAAGAGTCTTTTGATACAAGGTAGAATAACTCTTTTTTTGGTAAAGCGAATGAAGCAACAGCAATTTCATTTGTAAAAGTGAAGACTCCATCTTTAATACTTTCAATAACCTTAACTTTAATTATTTTATCACTAAAAGTATCTGTAAAACCTTGTAGATATTCTATTGACACGCCAAGAGCTTTAGCAATTTTTCCAATGATTTTGTTGTCAATTCCTTTAACGTGATTTTGCTCATAGCGACTCAGAGTGGAAGGCGAAATATTAATTAAACTACCTAACTTTTTTTGGCTGAGATGTTTGTTTTCTCTGGCCAATTTAATTCTCTCGCCAATTGTCAAAATATTCACCACCTTTCTTATTTTCTCCGTCATTATAATCAATCAATTCATCTTTTGCAAGAGTCGCAGATGAATCGATTCATCTTTTGCATTTATTTGTTGAAATATTAAAAACTATATTGTATCTTTGTTTTGTGAGTTTATTCACAAAATTTAATATTGCAATAAAAAATTATTTACTAGGAGGATAGGAGTAATTGAATCATGTAAATCAGAAGAAACTAAAAGCAAGTATTGCACGTTGTGGCTTGACTAATGAGTCTTTAGCACACAAAATCCAGGTCAATCGAGGAACAATTAGTAATGTTTTAACGGGTAAAACTAAACCCTCTTATCAAGTTGTGAATGGTTGCTTCCATGTTTTACATTTAACACCTTTGGAAGTCGTCGAGATCTTTTATGCAATTAATGTACTTGATGGGGAACCTATGCAGATAGCTGGGTGGGGTGAATGAGATCGAAACAGCCAATTTAGAGAAAGCCTTGGAGATATTTGCTAGTTCTTTGTTTGAAAATAAGATTAAACATTTCGTAGAAACAATAAACATGCTTGAGGAACGTATTGAAGTACTTGAAGTAAAAAATAAAAAAAACTATTTAAAGCAGCAGGATGTTATTTCGGAATTTGGTATTGGTCATAGAACTTTGAAAAATTGGGTTAGTGATGGACTGAAAGAAATTTGGCTTGGCAATCGTGTTTATTATGATCAAGCGGATATTGAATCATATATGCAAAAATATAAAACTTCAAACAGCGTGAGGGGATAGTATATGAATCAATTAATGTTATCTGGAGATTTAAATGTCTTAGAGTTTGAGATTAAACAATACAAACAACAAGCTGGATCAGCCTTTTGGGAAATTGGTAGACGTTTGACCTATGTAAAGACTAATGATCTTTCACACGGTCAGTTTGGAAATTGGCTGGAAAAAGTGGGCATAGATCATACAGCTGCAAATCGACTAATGAAAATCGCACAAGAGTTACCAAATTCAGCAACGATGCAGAATTTAGGAATAAGTGTTCTATCAATGATTGCTAGTTTGCCAGCAGATGTTAGAGAACTACAACATGTTACAAGTACCGGAGAAGTTAAACTACCAGTAGATATGAGTGTGAAAGAACTAAGAAATTTAAGACAAACCATTAATCAAGTGGAACCGTCTGGTCCAAGCATCGATAGCACTACACAGGTCCTTCAAACAGAATTGACCGAAACTACGAAGAAGTTACATCAAGTGCAACAAGCATACCAGCAATCATTAAAATCGACTCATGAGAACCAAGAATTAAAAGAACAATTTGAAAAATTAAAGATAGAAATAGATAAATTATCAACTAAACGCTTGAATATGGTTGAAGAATTAAGTTACTTACATAACTATACAAAGTTTAGAGAAGAATTGAATATTCTCTTGACCAAGATATCACCGTTACGTTTTTCAGAACAATTAGCCATTATTAATCGTAATCCAGTGTACGCAAACCAGTACTTGAGTCTGGTAGCGTTAGTAGAGGATTGGTGCGCTGATATGAGGCGATGTTTGGAAATAGAAGATATCATTGATGGAGTAATAATTGACTAGAATCAATTATTAACTAAAACGAATATTTTATTTTTATAAAATGCAAACGTTATCATATAGAAAAGGGGTTTTATCATGAATGAATTACAAGCTAATGCATCTGTAAATTATGAACTAGAAGAACTCGTTCTCAAGCTAAGAGAGAACAATACATTTAACCAAGAATTGGCCAAGCGTGTAGATTACTTAGAGAAAATTCAACCAGTTAATCCGGTGATCACATCTTTTTTAAACACGGCTCGCAAGCAACATGTGTTGAAAATATTGGGAGGGAAATCTTCTAAAGCTTATCAAAATAAGAAATTAGTATCGGAAGTGTACCGTTCAGCTGCTAATGATTTTAAATCTAAATTTATGATTGCCCGTTATGATTTGTTGAGACAAACGGACCAAGCATCGGCGATGAATTATTGGCAAAATTGGTTGCCTAACCAAGACTTGCTGAAGCGTATTAGACAAAGTAACGCATAGGTTGATTATGGTAGTTAAAAGAATTGTTGACACACGTTTCTGGGAAGATTCAACAGTATTAGATAATTATTCTGTAGAAGATAAATACTTCTTATTGTATTTAATGACGAATCCCCGTAGTTCGCAAGTAGGTATCTATTCTCTACCTAAGCGCGTGATTAGTTTTGATACTGGTTATACGATTGAAGTAATTAATGTTTTACTGGATCGATTTTGTAACTTCTATAAAAATATTATGTACTCGGTTGAGACGCAAGAGATATCGCTCTTAAATTCATTGAAGTATAGTATCGTAAAGGGCGGAAAACCGGTTAGCGATTTACTGATAAAAGAATTATCAAGGGTTCAAGATGCCAATCTGTTGTATGCCACTTACGAGAATATGTTTGAGTTTTGGACTGTATCAGATAGACCGTTTGATAAAACAGTTAAGCAATGTTTTGAAAATGAACTGGTCAAGAGGCAACAAGTTAAGCCTATTGATCAGCAAATTTTTAAGACAGACTTTTCTCTAGTAGACCCAGTGAGAGAAGAAGTAATGGATTATCTAACTTTTTCATACTTTCAAGCAAACTTTGGTGAGATGAATGACGAAATGAAGAATGCTTATAAGAAGTGGATTGATTATTTCGGAGATGATATCGTGGTGAGTGCATTGCAACGATCTATTTCATCAAATAATCCATATAAGTATTCGTTGAAAATATTGGAGAATTGGTCAGTCAAAAAAGTAAAGTCAATCACAGATATCGAAAAACTAGATTTAAAGTATTCACAGAAATCTTCAATGTCTCGTAGTTATACAGCAAGCGAAAGTGAAGCATTAGCAAAAACCTGTACAGAGGAATTAATGAGACAGGTGACTGCGGACAGAAATAGGAGAGAGCAAAAAAGAAGGTCATAAATTGCATTCCAATCATGCTTTTAAAACAGCTGCCGGTAATTGATGGTAGCTGTTTTTCGTTATCTAATGATTCAATTTACATGTGTGATAGTCATGTATTGCCTGTAAATGTGTTTGAGTCTTTAGACACATCATCATAATGACAATGATAAGTATAATGATAATTAAAATGACAATGACAATGAAGAATCGTCCCCCGATTCGTGAGTCGATTCGGGAGACGATTCGTTAAAGTTTATTGGTATTTATAGAGTTGTTTAAATTCATTGAGTGAGACCAAACGTGTTCTAGCATTTTCTCTAATGTAGATCTTTTGGTTTTTTTTATTCTTTTTAGCAGTTAAGCGATAAGGCGCATCATTACCTGGTGATATTTCAATATCCAGTATGCCGTTTACGCCTCTAATGTTTATATTCTTTACTGGATTTGGTATGATACGTTCTTGTTCTATCCAGCTATTAATAGCTAACATCCAGGAAGGGTGTTGAAAGCCCATATTAAGATGTGGATCCTTTTTATTGACGCCTAATAGAATTGTGCTGGTGTATTGGTAATTAAGAAGAGCTACGATATCTTTAAGAACCTTATGCTGATGTTTTTCCAAATCGTCGTATAGAATCATATCACCATTAATATTCATTTAGGCCTCCATTAGTTTACCAGTATTATTCATCATTGCATCTGATTCTGTTTCTTCTGTAGCAACAGTTATTAGTAAACAAGATTCATTGATAAAACATGTAATACGGTCTTTATCAATATTATCCTCTTGTTTATGTAGCCAAAGATATACTTCAACAAGCCAACGATAGTTTGCGAGGACTACTTTAATGAGATTATCGGGAGTATCAACTTGGTCATAGGCGTCATTATAAACAACGATCGTTAATTCTTCGTTATTCGCGTATGCGCTTTCAACATCAGCTTCGATTTGTTGCTGATTTAGATAAAAATCCTGGTACAATTTTTTCTTTGCTGTTTCCTTCATATTTCACCTCTATTTTCTAATGTGTAATTCTTCACATAGTATTACATATATAATTATGAAAATATAGAGGGTTGAATTATTTTCATAAATATTATTATATAAAGATTATTATTGACGATGATGAACCGATTGCTCTGTTAAAAGATGATATAAATATTTAAACTTAGAGTAAAGCTATAGAGGTGGTGAGTATCTTTGGATTATAAATCTTTATATAAAAGTCGAGTGTTAACTCAATTTGAGCCACTTATACATAAAACACTACAGAGGATGACAATCAACCAACGTCATATAAGCTACGAAGACTATGCACAAGAATTACGTATAAAGCTTTTGGCTATTGAGGAATCATTTGATGGTGAAGCATTAGGAGAAGATCGTATACGTTTTGTTGCATTTGCTGGTAAGGGGCTTTATTGGCATTTAGTCAGTCTGCTTCGAAAGAACCAAAAGAAATCGGAAGTATCTTATGACGAAATTGAAGCTGCAGCTGATGTTGATATTCCATTTGAAAGTAGCAGAATTGAGTTGTTATTTTTCATGGAAGAAGTTAGACGCCGGTTAGATCAGAGTGAGTATGAATTATTAATGATGTTATGTGATGAATCTTTGACTGTGACAGAAATAGCCAAACTGTACGGAGTTGGTAGGAAGACGATCTATCAACGGAAAAATAAGATTGTCAGTAAGATTAATGATTTAAAAACATTATTGTTATAAGGCACAAAAAGAATAGTATTTACGTTTATATGGGTGAGGGTATCGATTGTTGATACAATCACCCATTTTATTTTGTAGAGGAGGGTTCAAATGAAAGAATTCAAAGATGCCAAATTGCAATTTAAAAGTGTCGATGAGTTAACGGAGAAGGTTAACTCATTTACTTTAGGCAATATCAAACAAGATACCAGTGCTAGTGAAGCACATGTGGTTCGTGATGCCATTCAGACATTAACAGATAAACCTTTAGGCAAAACATATATCGTTGAGACTAGCGAATTAATTTAATCGTATCGAAATAATGGATAAAGGGGGAAATCAAACATGTTAGATACTTCAACTTCAAGCACACTCGAATTACTCTTTAATGATGGTCTAGGTGCTCCGCGTAAAATTACTGTGAAAGATCCGATTGAAAGTTTATCTGCAGAGGTTGCTCAAGCAGCGATGGATAAGATTGTTGAAACGGATATCTTTATTGATGAAGGTATTGATGTTTATGCTGTCGCAGAAGGTGCGCGATATGTAACACGTTCAGTTCAAGACATCTATAAAGCCGAAGTATAAGCTAAATAGTGTTTTGATGGCCCCGCTAAACTAGCGGGGCTATTTTTATAAAGGGGGTATAGAAATGACGTTAATAGAAGTTGGTGGTTTAGCAAGTGCGTTGGTGGCCATCATTACATTGATTAGTAAACTGGTAACCTTGATTACTGCCATTCATAATTTAATTAATCGCTTAGATAAGATGGCGATTGATATTGAAGAAGGGGATAAAGAACGTTTAGCGTTAGCTCAAAGTATCAGTCGTCAGGATATAAAACTACATGATATTGAGACGCTGTTTTCTGAAGTGCGAAGGGAATTAATAGAGTTAAAAACTACGGTGAAGGAGTTGGTGCAACGTGTTAATTGATAATCAAAACTATGACCGTTTGAAGTGGCTGGTGTTAATTTTTTTTCCATCATTTTCTGCGTTTATTGGCGGTTTGGGGCATTTGTATAACTGGGTAGATGTTGACTTGTATCTAGCGACGATGAATCTATTAACCGCGTTTTTAGGCGGTTTAATACAAGTTTCCAGCAATCACTATCATAAAGAAGGAGATAATCAATATGACAGCTCAACAGGTGATTAATATGGCGCTAAAATACGTCGGAACGCAACAATACGGTAGTGTGCATAAAGCGTTAATTGACCGTTATAACAAAGTAACACCACGGCCAAGTGGTTATAAAATGACTTATGATGATGCTTGGTGTGATGCCTTTGTAACAGTAATTGCAGATGAAACAGGTACGGCTAGTTTGATTGGGCGTGAATGTGGAGTTGAAAGGCATATAAAGTTGTTTAAACAAATGGGAATCTGGTTAGGACGGGTAAAGCCCAAGGTAGGAGATTTAATTACCTTTGATTGGGATGGGGGAGGCTTTGCTGATCACATAGGTTTTGTAGCAGAAGTATCTGGCGATATATTGAGAACAGTTGAAGGTAATGCGAATGCGCGCGTCGCCCAGGTCTATTTTGACTGGAATGATTGGCGTATTAAGGGGTTTGCTAGGCCGAAATATAGTGATGAAAAAGTTAATGTTCCAGTACTGAGTGATAAGACTATGGAGGACTTGGCTTCAGAAGTGTTGTCGGGTAAGTGGGGGAATAATCCGGCGAGGGAAAAAGCTCTGAAAGTTGCGGGGCATGATCCTGTTAAAGTGCAACGTATGGTCAATGAGTTGATTGCTAAACGTATAGAAAATGTCGGTAAAGATGCTGATAAGGTAAAGGTATTGCCTAATGCAATGACATACTATACTGGACAGAAAATTGCTAGTTGGGTGCTTGGGGCTCAGTTTGATGTCCTGGAGCGGAAGGCCATTAAGGGTGGAGAAGTTTATTTATTAGGCTATAAAGGTGATGTGATTGGCTGGATGCGGGATAAGGATGTCACGGTCATGTAGAAGGGTATGTGGCCGGAGGTCGCGTAGCGGTCTCCGGTAGCTTGTCAGGCAGGTTTTATAATTAAGGCCCAGCGCATCATTTTGTGCTGGGCTATAATTATGTCATGAGATACGCGCCTGACGGCTGATTGGGCTGAATGCAAATTCGGCAACGTTGCAGATTTTGGCAACTTCAGGCGATTGCGAAGCATTCGCCTGGTGTTGCTGGGGGCTGGTGGGCGCTTTAAATTAGATTTAGGATGATGCCACGTGCGTTAGCAGGTGGCTTTCGACTTTCTTTGGGCGAATCGTAAGGTGAGGTGCCATGTGCGACTCTGTCGCACGAGGCACGGTACCTACTCCAAGGTTTGTGGTTAGACGAGTTAATAGTTGCAAGCTTGATGAGGCTCATCTCGTTATGCGCAAGCGCAAAACGAGGCGAGCCAAGCCTAATGTTTTTAGGCGTATAATGTGAAGGCTGACGCTGTAGTGTTTAGGTTGGCCGTATTACTCAGCTTCTATGAGCGAATCGGTTCGGGTGAGTCCGTGTGGAATACCAAAGGTATGGAGCCGGTCACGACAACGAAACGATGAGCGAATAGATGCTGAGTAATATGTTTATTGGATGTATTTTGATATGAATTTTAAGAAAAGAGAAGCAAATATGAAAGCTTTCAATAATCGCATTTTAGTGATATTCTTAATCTGTATAATTTGAATGTATATGTTGGGATTAATTCAAAAATAGAGACTAAATAGGAGGATATCATGTCAAATCCATTTGATAATATTGGGAAGTTAGCTAGCGGTGTCGGAAAGATTATTAGCGATAGCTCGGATAATGTTGTGAAATTTGCAAGTGGTGTTGGTAAGACTATTAGCGATAACTCGGATAATGTTGTGAAATTTGCAAGTGGTGTTGGTAAGACTATTAGCGATAACTCAGATAACGTCGTAGCTATATCTCAGGAGAAAATGATGGAAACTTTAGACTGGGCTTATGATAAAACTTTAACAGGATTGCCAGGGCAAAAGGATATTCAGGAACTAGTGGATGATTATCTTTCGAGATATGACAAAGAAACAGCAATAAAGAAGCTTGTTAATGCCCAAGTCACAAAAGCTGCGACATCTGGATTTGTAACTGGATTTGGTGGCATTATTACGATGCCAGTCTCTATACCGGCCAACGTCACCTCAGTGATTTTATTTCAGATGAGAATGATTGCAGCGATAGCATTAATTCGAGGCTACAATTTAAAAAGTGATCAAGTTCAAACTTTTGTTTATGCCACACTTGCTGGGACTAGCGTATCTAATATTATGAAGAAAAGTGGTGTCGTAATTGGCAATAAGATGTTACTTGGTGTAGTCAAGAAAGTTCCAGGTAAGACATTAACTAAGATTAATCAAGCCGTTGGGTTTAGATTAGTGACTAAATTTGGTACTAAGGGTGCGGTTAATCTTGGAAAAGCAGTGCCCGTTGCTGGCGCATTTGTTGGCGGTACCTTTGATACCTTGACTACTAAAACAATCGCAATACTGGCACAAAAGACATTTACTGATGAAGGAATCAATGCAGGAGATGGAATAATAATTAATAAATCAGACCTTGGAGTTAATGAATAAGGCTACAGATTTGATAGAACTATGACTAACAAATTTGCCACCAGTTCCATTTGCTAGTTTCAGGGTTATGAGTTATAGCAATTGAATAATAATATTAAACACAGCATAAATGACTTATCGGTATCTTCAAATAATATCCTATATTCATCGCTATTTGCTTGAAGTAGGTTGGTTGGGCGAATAAATCTATAAGTATATCTGCCTTCATTTGTAGTATGACATAATTAATGTTGACGTTTTCAATAGAGCGGAGAAATAAAGAAAGTAATATTGTTAACTTAAATCGATATCTTCATAGATGAATACAACAGATGAAAAGGTGTAATTATTAGAAAAACTTTTTCCTATAAAGTTTGGTTTAATGGCACAGTATATATTAAGGATTATTCCAAAGATTTAATGCCTTAGTAAGGCTAATCCCTGACAAGTATATATACTGCCATGAAAGTAAAAGAACAACTATTCAAACATTAAAACTTTTTTGTTGAATATTTAACTTTTGGCTCAAACGACCTTTTCTTTTGAAATAATAGAACATCAATAGAATTGGAGTGTAAGTATGCAAAAAAAATTATACACTTGGCTACCGGTCACAATAAAAGAAACAGAAGTAAATAGTCTTATCGAATTTATTGAAGTAACTAATGTATTTGATACAAAAAAATATTATTTTCGTGGCGAGTCTATTTTTTATAATTCAAGATCGGCGAGTATATTTAGACCTTTCAAAGGGGGAAATAAACCAGAGGGATTTTCTAATAATTTTGTTTCATTTAAAAGTTTGATTTCGGATTATTATTTACAAATAGGTAATATTATTAACAATACTGAAAAAGAAAATTTTTTGGCTTATTCACAACACCACGGTTTATTAACTCCATTATTAGATGTTAGTGTTAACAGTTTGGTTGCGTTATATTTTTCTTGTGAAAAACACCATATGGAGCCTGGTTATGTTTATTTGTTTGAAAAGGAAAATTCGATAGATATTAGCAACTTTTTAAGAGGTACAGAATGGACAGACATTTTAACTAAGTTACTTGAAAAAAATGACATAAAATTCATAAAAACACTGTGTATAGGATTAAGAAATATACTCATAAATGATGAAAAAGACTTTTTCCTGTATACTTATTCGTTAGGTCAACATATGCAACATTTAATAGAAAAAACAGGTAGTTTTGGTGTTTCAGAAAAATATATTGAGAGTTGTCAAAAGATAATTAATCTATCATTTCCATCAAATAGCCTAGAGGTTTCAATTGACAGTTTGCTTTCAGAGTTGGAGTATAATAATTTTCTAAATAGCTTCGTAACAAATAAAAATCAGAAACACGAATTTGAAGAGTTTTATAATGAAATAAAAAAAAGCATTAACTTGCTTACTGATCAAATAGATTCTGAAGATTATGATTTATATAAGGTAGCAGTATACTTATACTGTTACGTTACGCATTTGAGAGAGCTAAAATCACAAAAGATATCCGCCTATGACTTTCATAATCTACCTTCTTTTCCACAATTAATTTATAAACCAACATTTTTATTCGATAGAATGAAAGCACAAGAAGGTATTTTTTTCTATCAATTTGGGATACACAAAACTGAGTCGGTTTATGATTCAGGCTCTATCGAAATGCAACAATTTTTACCTACAGCAATTCTAAAAATTAATAATAAAACAAAAATAATGGAAGAATTAGATAGTGTAGGAATTTCGAAAAAAAGTCTTTTTCCTGATGTTGATAACATAGCTCAATATTTAAATGAATCATATCAAAAAAAATAACTTGTGATAGTCGTGATCTTCTTTATTTAATCGCTTTGCTTAGTTAAGAAGCATGTTAATTTTAAAGATACTGCTATCGATTTTAATATGAAAGCAGACTACATTGGATATTTAAAATATTGTGAAAGTTTTTAACACCTCATAAGGGAAGCGAGATTTCGAAAAATAAGCAACACTTTACTGTGGTAAAATATAATGCAATCTCTTGGTTAAAAGATAATCAGCTTGTGATTACGATAGGGAGATTGTTGTTTTAATTGAATCTAGTGTAAACTTAGACTTAAGGGAGTCTCCTCTTTTGTTAGGTTTGGTGTGGTAACTTAATCATTACCAAAGGGAGTTCCTTTTTCTATAGTTAATCATCTGAAGCAATGTGCACATAAAAAAGCAGAGTCATCCGGCATAAACCAAGTAATCGATGGGTGAATCTGCTTTTATTTGTGGGTTTTGAATGGAGATAATATGACCTATGATAGGTGTTCTTGTGCAAAAAGATGGCATAAAGATAATAAAAAAACAAATTTAGAAAAAGAATTATTTTGCCTTTAAAAATATTTCCACTATTTTCATAATGATCTGGTTCGAATGAGTCTGAGTGCAATTCGAAGGATGGAGCCGGGCATGAAGGCGAAACATGAATAAATAAGTAGGTTAGCAGTATTAGTTTTAGAAATATATTGAAAAAAATTCCTTTAGAAACAAGTATAATTGCTAGACTTATAGAACGTTTGTTCGTATAATGGGGATATCAAATGAATATGGAGGCACCAATATGATTGATATAAATGCCCGCTATTATTTCGAACACGTTCTCTTGCCAAGTTTATTTTTCGCAAATCCTCAGCACTTTATTAACCTAGTTCGGCCGCACCACACTTTCCAATTATTGGACAAGTTAGAAAAAGTAAAATCAGAGTATCCCTTACAAGAGTTGTTTGAGTGGATGGACTGTCAGGTAGACTTTAAAGAGTTTATGCCAGGTGTCTTTAAATTGGAAGTTAAGATGCCTGAACCAGAAGAACAGGGATTATGTCATAAGGTAATCTTTATGGTGGACTTTGAAGGTAGTTTACCCGTCTTTATCACGATAGAGGAAGGGTACGGTCGTGTCGTTTTATGTAGCAAATTGGAAGATGGCACACGCATGAACTATGGAGAATATGCTACTGAGACAGTGGAACAAGAGAAACAGCTAATTGAGTTATATGAAAACTATCCAGAATCGCTTAATTTTCTAGAAAAAATAAAGCAAGAGAGAAACGCTTAGCTTGCGAACGTCAAAAGAATACTGGCTTAATAATTACCACCAGATTTACTCGCTTAGTTTCAGTTCCGCTGCGCCTACATACCTACGGTATTCCTGTCGGCCTCACTGAACCTTCGCTCCTAAATCTGGTGGTAATTATTTTGCGTACAATGGCGCCTCAAAGAGTTGGCATGTCAAGTAGGCATACAAGCATCGAAGCGAGGTGCCATGTGCGACAACGTCGCACGAGGCACTGTAGCTGCACCAGTCTTGTAGTAGGGGGAGTTGATAACCACGCAGATGGCTAGGGCTCATCTCTATACGCGTAAGCGCGTATAGAGGAGAGCCAACTCAAGACTAGCCTAGGCGTACAAAGCCACCAGCTTTGAATTTTCACCAGGATAGGATACTTATACCACTCTTGGGAGTGAAGTGGTTCGGGGGAGTCCGAGCGAATCCCGCAGGGATGGAGCCGGTCACGACAACGAAACGCGTAGCGGACAAGTGTGGTATAAGTATCCTTAAGGCTTGCTATTGGTTCTGTACAATAAATATTCAGAGTAGCACATATACCTAATTATCACCGTATTAGCAGCTTCTTAGCATCGATTCTAATCTCAATTTAGATTTATATCCGCATGATAGCTTGCTTTAAGATCGTAAGCTTGTACATTTCACAGACTAAATACTAAGCTTATGACCAACGTATACATACACTCGTTCGATGTGGTTATCCACCCACTCCTTAACCTTGAATATAAAGTAATAGGCCCGCTAATCAACAGTATGTTGGCGATTCAATACGAAATAATTCGTCTGTGACCTAACCATACTCTTTAGTATGTTATTGGTTAAAAAGTTAAATGGCTCACTCATAGATGAGTATCTATTAAAGTCCCTCTCTAGTTGATGGTAGTAATTATAAAAAATCAAACCTTATGTCATACTCTCTTCCCTCTGTTTGAGACATCCACCTTTTTCTAAAAAAGTTCCTAACTATTTTTCATAATATTAGTAAAAAGTATATTGCGAAATGAACACCAATCTAAATAGGTTATCATTTTGGTATTAATAGTATTCATGCTAAATAATAATTAAGAAATAACATCGCAAGAACAAATATTCCTATTTGTATTTAGATAATATCTGAGGCCGTGTTAATTAGTATTAGTTAGAAAATTATTTTTAGAATCCAGCAAATTTTAAATTATAAACCACAGAATAAATCTAAAATCCGCATCGATGTTAACCAAAAATGTTAGGATAACCATTAACGAGTGTCTGTTTTATTAGTATAAATCTTTGTTACCAAATAAGAGATAGTGAATCGACTACCTGTAGCTAAAATAAAAGGGAATACTTATAGTTAATGAAAATATATTAAAATATAATTATAACGTTGTGCTTTTCTTATGTTTTTGTTAAGTTTTAGATGCTATAATGGAATAAAACTGTACAGAATGGACTGTATGCATGATAATAAACTTAGAAGGCAGTGTTGAATTTAACAGAACTGAAATAACGAATATGTTGGTCCCTCTAAATTTTTTAAAAATAGAAGATGATTTTATTTTTGATTTCAAGAAAGTAAGATGGTTTGATAGTCATCTTACCACTCTACTAGGCGTCTTAGTGGATAGATTACATAGTAATTCTAAAAAAGTTTTTTTTGAATTTGGGGAAGAAGAAAGTAGCACAAAGAAAATATTAAGTCAAAATGGATTTTTAAAGCACTACAATATTAATCCTATTAATAAAGATATTCATAATACATCAATTCCTTTTAAAGTTTTCAAGTCTAAAGAGTATGATGCGATTGATAGTTATTTAAATAACGACGTTTTCACTTTAATAGAAAACAAAATACATAGTGATGATTTAGGGATTATAGAAGATTCAATCTATGAGCTTTGTCTTAATGTTCATGAGCATTCGAATAGTGAGAAATTCTTTCTTTGTGGACAGTATTTTCCAAGAAAACATAAAGTTATTCTATGTTTTGCAGATGCTGGAGTAAGCATACCCCATAAAATATCACAGAAGTTGCATTTAAAGGACGATCTTGAGTACATTGACTGGGCCACGAATCAGGGGCACTCAACAAAAACAAGTGCGTATTCTGGACTTGGATTGACTACTATTCGAAACAATATGTTGGGATTAGGGGACGTTGAAATAGTTTCAAGAGCTGGCTATTGGTCAGTAGACTCACAAGGATTAGTTGGAAAACAGCATATGTACAACGAATTTCCTGGAACAATGATTAATTTAACGTTTTATCTTACTGGACACCCATTAAGATCCAATAGATTTGATTAATAGAACAGGATAAATAAGGAGGAAAATCATGACTGAGATTCTGAATGTTCATAAATATCTAAATACCGATAAAGCAGTTAGTTCTGAAAAAGGTGATGTAATTAACAAAGAAATTGCCAAACATATTAGTAAAAATACAAAAATAATTGTTGATTTTTCTGACTTAAGGATTATAACTACTGCTTTTTTAAACTTTGCAGTTGGTAAATTGTATACCAATTATAAAGGTGAAAAAATAAAGGATCTGGTTGAATTCAAAACTAGTTCTGCACAGAAACATAAGTTGGAATTAGTTATTCAAAATACTCAAAATAAATTGAGTCAGAGTGAATATGACGAGGTTGCGTTGAATGGCTAATTACTGTAATATCCTGAACAACTCTGACGGTGTAGAAGCCGGCCTTTTAATGGACACGAATATCCTCATTTATGTAGATTCACTAATTAACACAGAAACTAGGTATAGTTATGATGAAATTGTTGATGAATTATTGACTAATAATGTGAATCTCTACATTACGGATAATGTTATATCTGAGTATATTCATAGATGTTGTAAGATGGCCTACAAGAACTTTATAGAATGTCGAAGTCACTTAACCACGGAGAACTATAAATACAAACTGGATTATTTACAAGATAATAACTTTAAAATATACTATCATCAAGCAATAGAATCTATTCAAGGTTTCTTAGATGCAGGTGTTTCGTTAATTTCCTCAAGTGATGCTCACATCATGAGTGCTCTGGAAAATGTTCGGATGAAAGATTTTAATGATAACTTGTTGTTGAATATTGCGGAATGTAAAAATCTGGGTATCTTAACTCATGATAAAGATTTCGTAAACGTGAACACAAGAGTTAAGATTTATAGAAGTGGTTGCATATAAGTTGTGTAGTTTAGTGCCTATGAGTGCTTAATTGCACAACTTTTTTATTAATATGTTCCTTTCCTTATTTATATTGAATGAAATAATCTAAAGTAAAGGAAGTGATATAGTGGCTTTAAATCTTAGCAATGCAAAAAAAATAAAGAGGATGAGTTTTATACTCAACTAACTGACGTAGAAAAAGAATTAAGACATTATCGTGTTAAGGGCAATTATAAAATGTAGGAAAAGGGCAAAGTAAAATTGTCGGTTTTCCTACATTTTTTTATATACTCATTTTATGACACGTTAAAGGAGTTATAAGATGAGACAAGATATTAGAGACGTGATTATATAGTAATGCTGCAGATAAAAAACTTCAAATAGATAAATTAATACATGAAAGAAACGTATAAATACTTAAGTTCATATAGTACTTGCTCATTCTAATTGCCACAAGATTTATGAGGGAAGGTTCAGTGATGCCGACCGGAATACTGTAGGTATGTAGGCGATGAGGAACTGAAACTATCGAATAAATCTTGTGGCAATTATTTTGTGTACAATGGCGCCTTCAAGATGATGGCGTTCGAATAGCCTTGCAAGCATCTGAGCGAGGTGCCGTGTGTGACGATGCCACACGAGGCACTGTAGCTGCACCAGGTTTGTAATAGGACGAGTTAATAACCAGAAGATGAGCCTACTCGAGACTAGCCTAGGCGTATAAAGCCACCAGCTTTGAATTTTCACCAGGATAGGATACTTATACCACTCTTGGGAGTGAAGTGGTTCGGGGGAGTCCGAGCGAATCCCGTAGGGATGGAGCCGGTCACGACAATGAAACGCGTAGCGAGCAAGTGTGGTATAAGTATTCTTAAAACGTGTTAGCTATTCCCTGCTCCCTTGCTAGTCTCATTATGGAAGGTTCACCTTCGCATCATCCAAGTAACTTCGATTCTAAGCTCATTTCAAATTGTTACGCGCATCATCTTACGTGAATGATTGTTACACGGACCCTACAGGCTTAATCTATGCCCGATATATTCATAGATATAACCATTAGTAGTCGTCTTGAGTGTAAACATGAAGTAATGATTCTGCTTATCATTCGATTTATCATAATTTAATAGAAAGTAGTTATTCCCGATATTAGCAATGCTCTTCAGGATGTGATCAGTCACAAACGGTAGAGGAATACTCATACTCGAGAAAGTATAAAAGTCCTTGCTAAATTTACGATAATTTTCACTTTGATAATCAAATTCAATCAATGTTAGTTACCTCCTTAACATGGCATTTTTTATATAAAAATTGCTATTGAATAAATTATAGTTAAATAAGTGATTGTGAATATCGAATTAAATATTATTAAAATAATAAACATTAACAAATTTAAGAAGTCAACCATGTTAATAAGCTAATGACGTTTTACAAACGTACATGAAATAAGAAAAAATGATATAATAATAGTTAAATAATTTCATTGCAAAAAATAATCTTTAAAAGAGCAAACTTCAAGTAGCTAAAACTAGACGATAGTTCTAAAAGTTAAAATAAAGATGAAATAATAAGTTATGTTCGGTATAATCATGGGAACGAACGTTCTTTCTATTTATAGAAGATCATTAATTATATATTATTAGGACTGAGGTATTTATGAATAAAGTTGAGATATTAAAGAAAGAAGAATTAGGACAAGTATTCACACCAAAAAATGTTGCTTTACTAATGGCACAATTGTTGATGAAATATAAACCTAAAACTGTTTTAGATCCAGCTGTAGGATCAGGTGTTTTGTTAGAAGCTATTAGAAAAGTCTCCAGTACCGTAGAAATTACAGGGTATGATATAGATGGAGAATGGGTTGAATATTTAAAAAATAAAGGAATAAATGCTTTTAAGAGCGATTTCTTTGATGAAGATTTGGAATTCGATGGTATAATAATGAACCCTCCATTCATTAGGCAAGAAAAACTAGTAGATTTAAGTAAAGAGTACTTGAATAAAGAAATAATAAATAAAAAGTTAGGTGGACCACCGATAAGCAAGAAAGCAAATCTATATTTGTATTTTCTTTGGAAAGCTTTGTCGTTATTAAAAAAAACAAGCAATTGTTTAGTTGCTATCATTCCAAATACTTGGCTTAATTCAGAGTATGGATATACTTTACAAAAGAAAATATTAACTGAATATTCATTGGATTATGTTGTTAATTTTTCTAAAAATATATTTAAAGGTTATGATGTAGATGTTTCAATATTTGTAATAAGTAATGAGTATAATTACGAAAACTCAGTACGTTTTATAGATATAAACACAGATTTATCAGCCCAAAATATTGAGAAGATTATTAATAATGATTTTAACCAAAAAAACATAGACCAGCATATTATAAAACAAAAGGATATAAAATACTTCGATTGGTTCAGTTATAGAAATAAGATTCAATTCAACCAAAATAATCTACTGGAATTTCATGAGGTTTTCAAAATAAATAGGGGATTAACTACAAATCATAATGCTTTGTTCATAAGAAACAAGAAAGATGTAAAGTCTACTGAAATAAAAAAATATTTTTTCCCCATCACTAATAGAGCCAACGACATAAAAGGTTATAAGGTTAAAAAAACAAATCTTGATAAAGTCGTTTTTCTTACTAATGAATTAAAAGAGAATTTACCTACATCGATAGTAGAAGAGTTAGATAAATTCGAAAAGCAGATATTAATGACTGAAAGACCTAAGACCTTATATACAAAAATAAAGAAAAACCGTACTAATTGGTTCCATTTAATAAAGAAAGCAAATGATAGTATTATTTTTAATTATATAATTAGAGATAATGTGAGGTTTATAATGAATAATTCAGAAGTTATTGTTAAGGACAACTTTTATGAAATAAAAACTTCGAAGATAGAGAATATAAACATATATCTCGCAGTCTTAAATAGTACATTTAATAAGTATCTATTGGAATACACTGGACGGAGTTATGGAAATGGCTTACTAAAGATTCAAAAATATGAATTGGAAAGAGCTCCCATTTTAAATTTAGATAAAGTCAATATAGGAGACTTAAAAAAATTGAATCAATTAGGTAATGATTTAATAAATGGGTCTGATATAAAGAATACGATAAAAACAATTGATCTACTTCTAAGTAGTTATTATTTATATAATGAAGAACAATATGAAGAGTTTTATAATATTTATGAGAAAGTTTTGTTAGATAGGAAAGGAATGGCAAATGATAAAAACAATTAGTTTATTCTCAGGTGGCGGTGGTTTAGATTTAGGCTTCCAACAAAATGGATTTGAAATTATCTATGCAATTGATAACGATAAAGAGGCGGTAGCTTCTTATAAAAAAAATGTTGGACCTGAAATAGTACTCGCAGATATAAATACCATTGACATTAATACATTACCAAACGCAGATTTAATAATAGGCGGACCACCCTGTCAATCTTTCAGTTTAGTTGGAAAGAGAAATACAACAGATGAAAGAGCACAGTTAGTATGGAAATATATGGAAATTATTGAACATATACAACCGAAATATTTTGTTTTCGAAAATGTAGTAGGCTTAAAATCTGCAAAAACTGAAAATGGCACCAAAGTAATAGACGAACTTATATTAGCTTTTGAAGAAATAGGATATAAAGTGGAAGTTGATACGTTAAATTCCGCAGACTATGGGGTACCACAAAGAAGGAAAAGGGTATTTCTTGTAGGCAATAAGTTGATGCGCCATTTTGAGTTTCCTTTACCAACTCACAGTGAAAATGGTAAGGATTATCTTAAAAAATGGGTAAGTAGTAAAGAAGCTATAGAGGATTTAGGTGATGCCACTAATGACGGGAAGTCCGAATACAAATCAATAAAAAAAAGCTCTTATCAAAAATTAATGAGAGAAAATGTGGATTCTGATTTAGTTGAGAATCATTTTTACCCTCAAATGAGTGACCTTGATAAGCAAATTATTTCCTATGTAAAACCGGGAGGTAATTATATGGATGTGCCAGATCATGTTCCGTCACAAAGAATTAGAAACTTCAAAAAGACTGGCGGAAGAACAACCTGCTACGGAAGACTATCTCCCGATAAACCATCTTACACGATTAATACTTTTTTCAACAGACCTAATGTAGGATGTAATATTCATTATACTGAAAATAGATTAATAACAGTTAGAGAAGCACTTAGATTTCAGAGTTTTCCTGATAATTATGTAATCAATTCAAAAACTAAAAGAGGATATCATACAATTGTGGGGAATGCAGTTCCTCCACTATTGGCTGATTCTATTGCAAAGGAAGTCAAAAAGCATTTTATGTCCAATTAAAATTACAGGAGGAATTTAAATGAGGTTACCTAACTATACCGATGGTGAAGTAATATCTTATCATCCACTTTGTGAACAAGCATTGAATAAAGCTCTGATTATGTTGAATATTCATGATACATACGAAGTAATTCATCATGAAAATATAAATGGCATCATACCAGATTTTGTAATTAAAAATAAAGATACAAAGAAATATTTAATGTTTATTGAAGTGAAAAGAACTCCAGATCAAGTTACTAGCGTTCGTTTTAAAAACCAGGTTCAATCTTATGTCTTAGAAGCTCAAAAAAGTCGAGTTGAAAAACCTTACTATGTACTAACCAATCTAGAAGTTACGAATTTTTTTAAATATGATGCATCAAATACATCAGTAAATAATCAAATATTGGAACCAAGTCCTATATACAACGGTTCTTTTGAAGATGAAAAAGAAACTTTCAAATCAAATTTAATTAATCATTTCAAAAACATAATAACTATTGCATTGCATGATACAGGAAAGTATACCCTATCATATAACGAGATTGTTAAAACACTTGCGAAATATATAAAAGATGAAGATTTATGGCATAGTGCAATTACAGTCATTGGATACGAATTTATTAGATCCATATTAATAAAACAGCGTCCAAAAGAAGTCTCCTCATGGAAAAATGCCATTTTATATAAAAATAATCCTAAGATTTTACAAAATGTTATTTCAAAAATAGATTTCAAATCTTTAACAATGGGAGAAATTTCCGATAGTAATGAGGATTATTGGATAAATAAAGTTCTAAAAGAAGCATCAAATATCGGAGATAAATCAATGGATGGTGATGAGTTTGCGAAACTCACTCATGACTTGGTTATTAAAGGGAGAGAAAGTGAAGGTCTAGTTCCGACTGATGAAGAATTAGGAGCTGTTCTCGTTTCATTAGTAGTACCGAGGAAAGAATATTCAAATAATCTCAAAGTGAGCGATCCAGCCTCAGGTAGTGGGAATTTAGTTTCTGCATTTATTGATCGATATCCTCATTTTCCATCAGAAAATATATGGTTGAATGATAAAGTGAAGCAATTTCAAGATATATTAACAATTAGATTTGGTTTGAAGTTTTCTAATATAATTACACCAATGACATCTCCAAAGATAACAAATTTTGATATCGTGAATTTGAATAAGGAAGATTTTAAAGATATCGACGTAATATTATTAAATCCACCATACGTATCTGGTGTATCAAATAAAGAATTAAAAGGACCCTACTTTAAAAAAATACAAGAGGTGACTAATTCAAAACCTTTAACCCAAGTGGGTCAAATAGCAGTAGAAGGTCCTTTTCTTGAGTTATTATTAAATTTAATAGAAGATGATACGAAAATAGGGGTAGTTTTTCCAGAGTCTCATTTAATTGCTAAAGGTAGAGAAGCAATTGCAATAAGAAAATTACTATTGCAAAAATTTGGCTTAAATAAAATATTTACTTACCCAAGGAATGGAGTATTCGAATCGGTAACTAAAGGTACGGTAATATTAGTAGGTGAAAAGGGCAGAAAAGTAGAGAACATTGAAATAATTAATTCACATGTGCCAGTTAACGAAATTGATTTATTGGATTTAGAAAGCGAATTAAGGTGTTATGGAGTGTCTCGGAGAAGTATTTCATACTCTGAGTATGAAGAATATATTGAGGTTGGATGGAAAGGACCAATTCACAATCCAGAATATATGAGCAAAATAGAAAAAATAAAACCTTATACTGAATTAATTCAGGAAAAAAAGCTAAGAAGAGGGCCAATCGGAAATATTGGAGGCACAGAGTATCTATTTCCGACTAAACAAAAAAACTGGGATGAGCTAAAAAATCTAATACCTACTCAATGGCTGTTTGCTGCTATTGAAAATACGCGAGACGCTGATGAATTATATTTAAATATGAATACTATCTCTACCAGACTATTAAATCCACCAGAGGAAGCCTTCCAGGAGGAAACTGAAGAATTTAAGGTGCTGAATCTTATATTAGATATCATTGAAAAAAACAACGTCGAAGCTAAAGGATCACAACGGAAAAAAGTTAAAACTAGGGAAGAAATACTAAAAATATTAAAAAGTTCTAATAAAAAAATAACATCACAAAATACTGTATTGATTCCGAGAAACTTAAGAGATAATTTTAAAGTATATCTCCTGGAAGAACCTATGTTTGTTTCTTCTAACTTTATTGAATTAAACAATGAAAGTAAAGAAGAGGCTGAAAAGATTATTAGTTGGATGTACAGCATATTTGGGCAGATACAACTCGAATTTTTGAGTAAACCTCAAGAAGGTGCTAGAAAAATGGAAAAAACTGAATTTTCAATGCTTCGAATACCTTCAGAAAAATTTGGAGTTAACTATAATAACAAATTGCCCTTATCTAGAAAGTTTATTGATTTTACGAACCAGAATGAAATAGATGAATTTTGGAATTCATTCTTATGTTTTGAGCAGAGTGATATTAATGAATTGCAGGAAATAATATCTGAGTTAATCAATGCAAGAAATCCTTGATGTTATAAAAGTAAATAAAATTAAAAACATTAAATATATTTATTTATTCCTCTCACGCGTTATATTTGTACCATAGATTGTGCTATATAATAGGAAGAGATTTAACAACGATTGATGATGCGAGGTTAAAAATATCCTAATAAATTAGTCTTTGTTAACCCATGCTAACGAATAGAATAGTGAGTCACTGGACTCAAAATCCTGTGCCCTCACGGGCGTGTCGGTTCGACCCCGACCATCGGTATACGCCAAACAACACGTTTAAGCAGTTTCTCTTTCTTCGAGAAGCTGCTTTTTTGTTAGCTAATGTTCCCATTATATTGAAAGTGTTATTAGCTTCTAATTCAAAATAATTATGTGCTATAATGATTTCAACATGGTCGTAATGGTTATTTTCACGACTTTCTCAATCTTCAATGTAGATTAAATACCCTTGTCTTAGTCATTCACTTTGTTCGTTGAGTTAATGTTGACTTGGGTCTCGGCTTATAAAAACAGACAATAATTTGGTCAGTCGAGTTAATCGTTCAGATACTGATGCTAGATAAATATATTTAAAAGAGAAGATTATGTTAATCAATCGCAACAATACTGCTTTGTTGGTTATTGATATACATGGTTCTTTGGCACGCACCGTTGAGGATGCCAACTAATTACATTCAAATTGGATTAAAATGATCCGTGTGGCTCGTTTGTTCGACTTTCCCATATAGTACTTGAACAATATGCCGAAGGGCTAGGGGAGACGATTCTAGAGCTTAGAGGCGAATTAAAAGACAATCATATTTTCCCTAAAAGAAGCTTTAGTTGGTATCAAGATCCGGATTTTAGAATGGTGCTAAAAGCATTAGGTGTGAATAGTTTATTAGTGATGGGCGGTGAAGCTCATGTCTGTTTGTTCCAAACAGGTTTAGTTATTTTAAAACATGAGGAATTATCACTCTATTTATTAGCAAACGGTGTTTCATCCCGAAAGGCTATCGACCGAGACTTAGCGATATAACGACTCGAGAAAGAGGGCGCAGTGATTAACACAATTGAAACGGCCGCCTTTGAATTAATGCAAGAAAGTCGCGACACGAAGTTTAAAGACTTCCTAAAAATAATCAAATAAGTAAAACAGCCCCAATCGCCTTGCTTCTATGGAGAACAAGAGGTTGGGGTTGTTTTTATATTAATGAAGCATTAGGCTAATGTGTAAAAAGTCTGGTTCTCATTGAGCTATTATTTACGAATAATCATTTGAACGGCTTGTTCAATTTTCTGGTTTTGTACTTCTGGATTTTCATTTGGATTATTTAGACACTGTTTTAAGTTTTCAGCAACAATTAGCCCCATAATACGATCGATGCTTGAACGAACAGCGCTTAACTGCGTCACAATATCAACGCATTCTTTTTCTTCATCCATCATTTTCTGGATACCTCTTAACTGGCCTTCAGCTCGTTTGAGGCGATTAAGTAATTTTGGATCGCATTGCATTATCTAATCAAAGCTCCTTTCCAAGCGGCAATTCCGCCTTCCACATTAGTTACATTATAACCGAATTTATTAAGAAGTGTAGTCGCGACACTAGAGCGACCTCCGGATGCACAAATAATATAATAGTCCTCTTCTTTAGAGAGAGCTTTAGTATTAAGTGCTAATGTACTAAGGGGGAGATTAATTGATTTTGGGATGTGTCCTATAGCAAATTCATTTCTTTCACGTACATCAATTACATTAAGCACTTGTTGCTTACTGTTTTTATAAAATTGATCGTTATTAATTGTTTTCATGAATAATATCCTCCGGTTTAACGGTGTTGTATAGGTTGAAACCGCCATCTAGATTAGCAACAGTAAAGCCGTTTTGTTTTAAAATTCTTTCGGCAATATAACTACGAGCGCCACTTGCACAAGAGATAATATAAGGTTGGGTTCTATCTAATTCATTGAGCCGTTCTCTTAATTCATTTACAGGAATATTGATTGCATTAGGATATTGTCCATTAGCTAATTCATCTGGTGAGCGTACGTCTAAGACTTGTTTACCATCATTCAACTGTGTTTGTAATTCGTGCCAAGCAACAGAATCACTTAGTCCTTCAACAATATTACTTGCAACATAGCCAAGCATATTTACCGGGTCTTTTGCTGAACCGAAAGGAGGGGCGTAGGTAAATTCTAGTTCCATTAAATCAAAGATTGTTAAACCACCCTTAATGGCTGTTGCGATAACATCAATACGTTTATCGACACCTTTTTGTCCAATACCTTGTGCGCCTAAAATCTTTCCAGTTTCAGGATCAAAAACTAATTTTATGGTCAAACTAGTCGCACCTGGATAGTAGCCAGCATGATCCTTACCAGTTGTATGAATGGCGATATGATTTAAACCACTTAACTGAGCGACTCGTTCATTTAGTCCAGTTGAAGCAGCTGTGAGATTGAAAGCTCTAACAATTGCAGTTCCAATACTTCCTTGGTTTTTACGATTTAAACCAGCAATCACATCTGCTACTTGACGCCCTTGACGGTTGGCAGGCGAGGCTAGAGCAATCATGGTATCTTCACCTGTAATTTGTTGTTTAACAATAATTGCATCACCAACGGCGTAGATGTTAGGAATATTTGTTTGATAATTATTATCGACTAAGATCCCTCCTTGCCTACCTAATTTGATACCTGCTGCTTCTGCTAAGCTGTTTTCTGGTCGGACACCAACAGAAAGAATCGTTAAATCAGAAGGGATGATTTGTCCGTCTGTTAAGACAACTTCTTTCCCATTGTTTCTAAATTCATTTGCTGATTGGCTAGTAATCACACGAACACCATTACGTTTTAATTCTGCCTCTACAAAAGCAGCCATCTCCTCATCTAGTGGTGGGAGTACATGGGGTGCCATTTCTACTAAGGTAACATTTAAGCCGAATTTCTTAAGGTTTTCTGCCATTTCGACACCGATAAAGCCAGCACCGATGACAACTGCTTCTTTAACTTCATTCTCTTTCAATTGAGACATGATTTTATCTAAATCAGGCACATTACGTAGACTAAAAGCATTGGTGGCAGCGTCTAAGCCGGGAATAGAAGGGATAAATGGCTTGGCACCAGGAGATAGTATGAGTTCATCATACGTTTCAGTAAATACCTCGTCATTATGAAGTACTTCGATCGTTTTATTTTCTGGGTTAACTTTTGTCACTTCATGTTCAGAGCGTATATCTAATTTGAAGCGAGCTTGTAAAGCTTCTGGAGTTTGAACAATTAAATCAGAACGCTCTGCTATTTCTCCAGAGATATGATAGGGCAGTCCACAGTTGGCGAAAGAAACATAAGGACCTTTTTCCATAATGATAATTTCAGCATCATCCATTAAACGACGTAAACGTGTTGCAGCTGACATTCCACCAGCAACTCCACCTACAATCACTATCTTTTTCATTTTATCTTCCTCCAATTAAAATACTAATACCGGTATGGGTATATTAAACGACGAATCGCATACAATGTCAAGAGTTTATTTTACACGAAATGTAAAACATTATAGTAGCAATGTTTATAAGACTGAATTACCCCCAAGGGTAAAAAAAACCATCCCGAAAGGGATGGTGCTAAAATTAGTGTTTATTAAAAACAGAGCGTGCAATCAGAGTGTCGACTTCTTTAACATTGATTCCCTTTCGCAGTTGAATCTTTACATGGCCGACTTTAGTCCATAAGTCGACTTCACCATTGATGTCTAGAATACCTGACGTTTCGACAGACCACATATCAATCGAACGGTAAGGGATACTATAGTACTCTTTTTTAGTGCCAGTTACACCTTGCGTATCGACAATAATTAAACGATGATTCGTAAAGACAGCAGTGTCGCGTAAAGTAGAATAGGCGTGATCAGCCGTTTCGCCTTCAATTAATAAGTCTTGAATTTTTTTAGGTACCTCTCGTTTGGAGATAAAGGTAATATTTAGTAAGTCATTCAATTCATTTGTTGCCACGTCAATCACTCCTTTAATTTGTTAGGACTATTATAACATGATGTGCTGGAAAGATAATCTTAATACGTCTTTACTAACGGTAACGTAAAGCTAACCCTTTTAGGAAATTACGAATGTAGCGGTCACCACACGGTTTGTAATTTCGGTGTCCTTCACGTCTTAAAACAGCACTTAATTCACTATTAGAGATAACCACACCAGCCTCTTCAAGAATATCTAAGATGTCATCACTGGTTAGTTTAAGTGCAATTTTGATTTTCTTAAGCATTAAGTTATTCGCATTACCTGAATTCAATTCCAAGGCCGGTTCATTATCGTCTTTAGCGCCTCGTTGCGAAATAATTAAGCCATTCAAGAAACGTTCGAATTGCTCATCTGTACAAGTCATTTCATAGACATTCTCAGCTCTTTCGTCAGCTGCTTCAGTTGTTTCAGTTAGTTGTTTTTTAAGTAGGGCTTGTACTTCCTCTTTACTTAAAGTGACGCCACCCATGGCAAAAATTTCCACCATGTCTTCGTCTTTAATATCCAAGCCGTAGCGTAGTCGGGTCAGTCGATCATTATGATTCATTAAATTAGCCACCTTTCAATTCATATCGTTAATTATACCAAACATTTATCAGCTTTTCTGCTATACTCTAAAGACAATACTTAGAGGAAGTGGTGTTACCATGCGTCAAACCGAATATAAAGTTTTCGAAGCAGGTGAACTGTTTGATTTTTTAGTTGAAAAAATGCCGTCAGCAAGTCGTAAAACGATAAAAAATATGTTGACCCATTCGCAAGTGACAGTTGACGATAAAACTGTGACTCAATACAATACTAAACTGACTGAGGGTCAAGTGGTTGCGATTACTAAACAAAAGGTCAACAAGCATAAAGCAAATTTAAAAGGCGTAGAGATTTTGTTTGAAGATGACGCCATTATTGTGATTAATAAAGCGGCAGGAGTGCTTTCAATGGCCGGCAAGAATCCAAGTGAATTGACAGCTTATCGTCAATTAACCGACTATGTCAAAGAAATTCATCCGCGTCAACGCTTGTTTATTGTTCACCGTTTAGACCGGGATACCTCTGGGGTAATGGTTTTTGCAAAAACAGAAGCTGCCAAAGAGGCTTTGCAGAAAAATTGGCACAGTGATGTCAAAGAAAGAAAGTATACTGCGATGGTTGAAGGGGTTGTCAATGAGCGACCTGGAACGGTCTCTTCTTGGTTAACCGAAGGAAAGACGTTAAAAGTCTATTCCAGTCCGTTTGATAATGGCGGCAAGCATGCGATCACACATTACAAAAAGCTCCAAGGAAATCGTCATTTTTCTTTATTAGAAGTTCAACTAGAGACTGGAAGAAAGAATCAAATTCGTGTCCATATGCAAGAGCTTGGCCATTCAGTCGTAGGCGACAAAAAGTATGGTGCCCGTCAAAATCCGTTGAAGCGTCTAGGACTGCATGCAACCACCTTAGTCTTTAAGCATCCTATCAGTCAAGAAGTACTGCGCTTTAATGCCCCGGTCCCAGCAGCCTTTTTGAAACAAACGCGCTAATAGCCAGACTACTGATTTCAATTTTCAAGAGAAACGATCAGTTAAGAAGATATTAGTTAACAAGAGAATTATCAGATAATTTGTAGCACCGAGCAGAAATGTTGGGTGTTTTTGTCTTAAATGAGTAGGCTCTAATTGTTGTTAATCGTTACATAAGTTATGATACAAAGCTTTACACTTATGTTAGATAAGCTAACATGTCATGTTAAAACTGGATTGCGCTCATCAAACTTTAATTATATACTTAAGCACATAAAAATGTGTTTATGAGGTGACTTATGAAAAAAGGTAAATTAATGGCCTTTATGGTAACGCTACTGTCAATTTTTGGAATTATATTGACAGCTTCAGCGACTAATAACGTGCAAACAGTCGATGCACAGACAAAAGAGAAATATGTGATTGCGACCGATACAACTTTTGCTCCCTTTGAGTTCATAAATGAAGCAGGCGAGATGGTTGGGATTGATATGGATATTCTGGCAGCTATTGCTGAAAATCAAGGCTTCGAATATGAAGTACGAGCTCTAGGCTTTAATGCGGCTGTTCAAGCCTTGGAAAGTAAGCAAGTAGACGGTGTAATTGCTGGAATGAGTATTACGCCTGAAAGAGAAAAAGTCTTTACGTTTTCAGAAGCTTACTACCATAGTAGCTTGTCTTTTGCAGTCAAAGCCGATAGTGATATCCAAACATTGGATGACTTGAAGGGACAAAGAATTGCAGTTAAAACAGGAACTCAAGGGGCTGAACTCGCTGAGTCCTTACGAGAAGAGTATGACTTTGAGATTGTGACTTTTGAAGATTCTGTCAACATGTATCAAGAGGTTATGGTTGGTAATAGCGCGGCAGCCGTTGAGGATTTTCCTGTAATGGCTTATGCGATCAACGATGGTAAATTGGCTTTAAGACAATTAGAAGAAACCTTTGATATTGGCTCTTATGGTTTTGCGACCAGTCCTGGTGAAAACCCAGACTTAGTTGCAGCTTTTAATGAAGGCTTAGCTAACATTCAAGCGTCGGGT
>NZ_JBQKLF010000018.1:0-21227 GCF_052116365.1 Fundicoccus sp. Sow4_D5
AATACGTGTCACCTAGATGACACGGCGTCTTGGGGTCATTCCGCAGGTATTTTCAATTTTACGGGCTTAAAAAGCAACAAATACAGTGATTATTTATCGAAGATGTGCCAACCAGCACGTGTCATATAGATGACACGGCGTCTAGACACTCACACAATACGTGTCACCTACATGACACGGCGTCTTGGGGTCATTCCGCAGGTATTTTCAATTTTACGGGCTTAAAAAGCAACAAATACAGTGATTATTTATCGAAGATGTGCCAAACAGCACGTGTCATATAGATGACACGGCGTCTTTAACTTTAAGGATGATTCTGTTAATCAGCGCGATTATCCTACGCTAACAAAAAAAGGCTCTATTTAAAGAACCAGAACTTTCATAAGTTCTCAGTCTCTAAACAGAGTCTTAGCTATTTACGTCATTAGTTCAGTGCTTCAATTATTTTCGCAGTGAAGTCTTTTGTTCCAACTGTTCCACCTAAATCGCGGGTGAAATTATTTGTATCTGATAGTACATTATTCAACGCTTTGCGAATGCGCTTAGCCGCCCCATGTTGGTCTAGGTGATCTAACATCATACACGCACTTAAAATCAATGCTGTAGGATTCGCTAAATCTTGACCCGCAATATCTGGTGCAGAACCATGAACTGCTTCAAAAACTGCCATATCATTCCCAAGGTTAGCGCCAGGGATAATGCCTAAACCACCCACCAAACCTGCCATCAGGTCAGATAGAATATCTCCGTATAAGTTTTCTGTCAAAATCACATCAAATTGTTGTGGATTGATTACTAATTGCATGGCCATATTATCGACCAATATCTCCGTAAACTCAATGCTTGGATATGCCTTTGAAACATCACGCGCAACTTCTAAAAATAAACCATCCGTTAACTTCATAATATTGGCTTTAGTGACGACAGTCACTTTCTTTCGGTTATTTGCTAAAGCGAACTCGAAAGCTTGTTCAGCAATTCTTGTGGACGCGCCACGCGTAATTACTTTAATACTGTGCATCTCGTCATCTGATATTCGTTTTTCTATCCCAGCGTATAAATCTTCCGTATTCTCTCGGAATAACACTAAATCTAATCCCTCGAATAAAGAAGGAGTGTTCCCTACCGATTGAATTGGGCGAACATTGGCGAACAAATCATATTTTTTGCGCATCGATACATTGACACTACGGTAGCCTTTTCCAATAGGTGTCGTAATCGGGCCTTTAATTGCCACACGGTTGCGCTCTAAACTTTTGTAAACTGCCTCCGGCACTAATTCTCCCACTTCTTTTAATACTGCTTCACCTGCATGAACAATATCCCATTCAATATTAGCGCCACTCGCATCAACCACTTGCATCATTGCTTGCGAGATTTCTTTACCTATCCCATCTCCTGGAATCATAGTTACACGCATATTCATCCTCCTAAAAATAATTGACTCTATAAAAAACACGTTAGTTTATTAACCGATAAAGACCGGCATAATCCCCATCAAAGCTCCTACAATTACGTAGGTCAAGAAGATTCCGATTGAAATCAAACCAGCTTTCTTCTGCCATGGTCCCATCTCCACTTCTGTCATACCTAATAGCACATACACAAATGGTACAAGTGGACTTAGTAAGTGGAAAGCTTGTCCCATTAATGAAGCAAATGTCAACTGTAAAGGTGTAAAGCCATAAGTTAAACCGGCTTCTGCTAAAACTGGCATTACGCCATAGTAGAAGGCATCGTTGTTTAAGAAATAGGTTCCTGGTACTGAAATCAAGGCCACAATTAAACCATAGAATAAACTCCAGCTTTCAGGAATAATATTCAATAAGCTGCTAGCAATGGCATCACTCATACCTGAGGCTTGTAAAATCCCCATAAATACCCCAGCGGCAAATACCGTCATAACCACTTGGTTTGCTTCAGCTGCATTACCATCAATACGCGCCTTTTGTTCTTTAACCGTTGGGTAATTGATTAGCAAGGTAATCACAGTCCCAATCATAAAGATAATCGCAGATGGAATACCTCCCCAAACCAACAAAGCAATTGCACCCAAAGCAATGATCGCATTGATCCAAACATTTTGTGGTCGGCGTAATTCTAATACTGCTGGGTCTTTAATCTCCATAATGCCTTCCAATTCTTCATCCGTCAGATTTGCGACGCCCAATCGTTGGCGTTCTTTACGTCCCATGATATAAGAAACCACAAACATGTAAATTAAAGCCATAATCATCATCGGTATTAAACCACGCATCACCGCTGATTCATCTACATCCATTACTGCAATCGCTCGAGCGGTAGGTCCCCCCCATGGAAGTAGATTAATAATCGAATGTGAGGTCATAGTCAAAACTGCCAAGTCTAACATCTTCATATTTAAGTGTTTGTAAATTGGTATAAAGGCCGTACAGACGATAATCATCGTAGTCGTTCCATCTCCGTTTAATGACACTCCAGCTGACAGAGCAACTGTCGCTATCATTACTTTTAAAGGATCTCCTTTAGCATAGCGAATCATCAACTTTGATAAAGGGTCGAATAAACCCGCATCAATCATTAATGAGAACATGTAAATAGCAAAGAATAACATGATTCCCGTTCGCGCTGTTGTCATTAAGCCGTCAAAGGCCGCTTCACCAATATCAAAATTCCAAAGCCCCAATCCCTGCCCTAGCACTGCCCACACTATAGGCAAAAAGGCTAAGCCTACAAATGGCGATGTTTTTTTGGTCATAATCAAGATCATGAAGACAATAATTAAACTATATCCCATAAATGCAATCATATATATTTCTCCTTTTATAAATATATTTTCCGTTCAAAATATACAAAAATTCTACCCATTTTAAAATTTTCAGTCAAGGTTTAGTGATTAGTCCTGGGATATTCCTTCACCTGTACGTTACTCATTTTAAAACTAATTAATATTTTCCATACTGATGAATCGTCTTTTATCTCTCCCTACTTATAGAGCTTGGGTATTTTTTAGTATGCGATATCAAGACCATTCACCTACTATTCAAACACACGAGCGTTTCTTGGCCTTAGCACCTCACATAACGGCGTTTGAAACCAATTCTGTCTTTTTCTACTTCTTTCATAATGCTTTCATAAGCAGCTAGCTGTTGATCTTTTTTATTTTCACGTTTAACAATCACCGGGCCGATTGTTGCTGCAATCTCTTTTGCTTTATCATGTAACGGTTTATAAGATACACCGACCGTATAAACAAAATTATTCATCGCCGCTTTGGCACGTTCGGGCGCTTCATGTATAATTTCCGCTACCTCCTCTAACATTTCCGCGATTTTTTCTGTCTCAAATTCGTGATCTTTACGACTTCCAAGTAACCAACAGTAACAACTATAGCCTGCTGACATCCGTAATTCGTCTCCAGAATGAATCCATTTATCCGCTACTTCCTGGGCAATATCCGATTCTGACAAAGTAACTGACACAACATTATCTGCCAACATATAAAAATACGCTTGATCCATCCAGCGGTCATAATCTTCGACACTCATCGCGTTAGGTTCTGCAATCATCCCTGCAAAATACATAACATCATAATTTCCCGTTGCATATAATGCTTCCGCTAAGCTTTGATTTATTTTAACTTGTTTCGACAAAGGTTTCATTGCACCAGTTGCACAACCAAACACTGGTTCTTTGGCACCATTGTTCATATACATTTTTTTAAGACGTTCTTTACCTAAACGTTCCAATTCAGAAATTACTGTAGCTGCGTCTACCATTTACGTCACTCCTACCCTTCGGTTCACCTTAACTTTCTAACGATAAACTAATGTTTAAGGTGTTTTTCTAATTTTATTATAATCTAGTCCGTCGCTTTAAGCCAATTAGTATTGACAAAAATTCATCCTTAGGTCCGTACTATTCAGTCGATAAATGGCGTACAATCTAAGAAAGACAATTAAACCTTTTAGGAGGAAATTATTTATGAGTTTCTTAGGAAATATCATTTGGTTAATATTTGGTGGGTTGCTAAGCGCCATTGCTTGGACCTTTGTTGGTATCTTATGGTCTGTGACTATTGTTGGTCTTCCCATTGGATTACAATGTTTTAAAATCGCTCGCTTGAGTTTATCACCTTTCGGTAAACATGTAGAACACAACAGCAACGCTAGGTCATTGCTACTTAATATTCTATGGTTAATTTTCGGCGGTATCGAATTAGCGATTGGTCATTTAATCGTTGGCCTTGTATTATGTTTAACAGTCGTTGGTATTCCGTTCGGAAAACAATTTTTCAAACTAGCTCACCTATCTCTGGTTCCTTTCGGGGCCACTATTCGTCGTAGTAAAAGCCTTTATCTAACAGTAAATTAACAATAAAAATAAGCCGAAAGCATCTCGTGACCTCATGGATTACAACTGCTTTCGGCTTATTTATTTAGGCAAGCTAATCAGTAGAAGGACCGCTAAGTATTAATGGCCTTAGCTAGTCACTTCGCGCAGCCATGTTTTCATGCGTTCTTTCAATTGAGAAAGTTCTCTTCGCGTGGAATTGCCCTTTGGTTCACTCAGTTGCTTTTCATATAATGGGCTTAAATTTAACGGATGTCTCGCCATAAATTCCCTGCCGGCAGCTATAATCTCAGCCGCATGCCCAAATGAAAATGTTGACTGAGTCAACTCAAATTGCAAAACGACATCAGCCGCCTTAATCGAATGATCGATTTGTTGAGACATCATGAAATTCATTGCCCGTAAAACAACTTCATTCGATTTCAAAGCCGGTCCCTCGTAAGTTTTACGCTTGATTCCGATTGAGACGACGAATTCCGTTTGCGCTCGGTCAAATAATACGACCGGCGAATTCATTAGCACACCGCCGTCTACCAATTGATAATCGCCAATTGTCACTGGTTGAATCATGAGTGGATAAGCACTCGAAGCGAGGCAGGCCTCTAAAACACTCACGTCCCCTTCATAAAACTCCCACTGGATGCCATCTCGCTCTTGAGCAAAATAATCTTTTCGATTAGTAAATACCAGGATTTTCCCACTGATAATATCAACCGTCGGAATGGCGATTGGCATAGGGAGTTCAGACAACATAATTCCTCGATAAAGTTCATGTAAAGGACTCACGGCTTCTGCTAGTCGCTGCGAGAGGACTAATCCTGTCGACTGATTGACAGTCAATAAGTTCAACCAAATCGATCGCTTCTTGAATAGATCACTGTCATCCAGCACCCTATCCGTTTTTATAATTAATTGTTCGAGTTCAACCACCGACAAGCCATAAGCTACACCGGCAGCCAAAAAAGCGCCCATCGATGTACCAGTTACTGCTGAAATTTTTACACTTTTCTCATTCAATGCTTCTAAAGTAGCCAATTCGGCAAAACTTTTTGCACCGCCACCCGCAAAACTGATACCTACACTTTTTTGTTTTAATTTTACTGTTATTGCCATACAATCACCTCATTCCTCTCTATTTTACCCTATTCTTATAAACTAAAAACCAACTTAAGACTGAACTAAACACACCCACTTACTTGAAGTGGGTGTGTTTAGGGGATCATTATTTACTTTTACTTAGAAAGCAGCTCTGGGTATAGTACGCTAATGGCTTTTTGGTCATTCAACAATGGACTATCGTTCGTCAATTCTGATTTCACTTTGGCCACATGGCGCAAGAAGATAGCCAGAAGTAACGCCGTCACAGCTGTCGCAATAAAGTAAGACACTTGCATTTCTAGTCCAAAACCTATTTGTTCGGTCAATAGATATAAAACAACCATGTATAGCATGAAGATGCCAGGGATTAGTGTCACCCAGAAGTTTCGGGATTTATATATCAAGTAAGCTGTTGAAACAAAGAGCGCAATCACTGCTGTTGCTTGGTTTGCCCAGTTAAAATAGCGCCATAGAATATTAAAATCAATAAACATTAAAGCGGTACTGATGGCAATAATTGGAATAGTGATGGCAAAACGATTACGCAATGGTTTTTGTTCCATTTTAATATAGTCAGCAATAATCATCCGTAAACTACGAAAAGCTGTATCTCCTGAAGTAATTGGTAAAACAATCACCCCTAGAATGGCAATCGTTCCACCGATTGGTCCAAGTAATCTCATTGAAATATCACTAACGGCAGCTGAAGCTGTTCCCGTTTTAATAATTTCACTCAAATCGACACGGTCAAATAAAGCCATAGCCGCCGCAGCCCAAATCATCGCAATAATTCCTTCTGTAATCATTGCACCATAAAATACCCAACGGCCTTGACCTTCTTTTTGGATTGTACGTGAAATGATTGGACTTTGTGTCGCATGGAAACCTGACATGGCCCCACAAGAAATAGTAAAGAAGATGCCTGGAATGATTGATGCTCCTGCAGGATGCATATTCTGTAAAGAAATTTCTGGTACATTAACAATATTCCCACTTGTCACTAAGGTCACTAAAACACCTACGCACGATAACAGTAAGATTGCCCCAAAAATTGGGTAAATTCTACCAATAATTTTATCGATCGGTAGAATGGTTGAAAGAAAATAATAAACAAAAATAATAACAATCCAGAACCACCGACCCATAAAGCTCGGCGTTAAGTTTGCCAAGAGCGAAGCTGGAGAGGTGACGAAAACGGTCCCCACTAACAGTAGTAATAAAGAAGCGAAAACGTTCACAATATGTTTCATAGAATTACCTAAATATTTTCCTGCTAATGCGGGCAAATGATCGCCATTGTTTCTCAAGGAAATCATCCCTAAATAATAATCATGAACAGCTCCTGCAAATATATTCCCAATAACAATCCAAATAAAGGCGACTGGCCCATATAAAGCACCCATAATTGGTCCGAATATCGGTCCAGTTCCAGCAATATTCAGCAATTGAATCAGCCAGTTTTTCTGTTCTGACATCGGCACAAAATCACTACCATCTTCTAGCACATAGGCTGGTGTTTCTCTTTCAACTTCTACACCAAAGTTTCTAACAATGACTTGAGAATACAATACATAGCCCAAAATAAGCATGACAACTCCACCAATAAATGACAACAATCTTAACACTCCTTTTAATTTTACATTTACTTATGAAACATCTCATGAGTAAATCATAGCACCTCTTCTGTTATATAACAACAAGGAAAAGAAGAGGTGAGAAAGCGCCATCAATATATTCGATCTGTTTTTTTATAGACTTTCTCGATATTGTCAAGCTTTACGCAAGCACACTTCAATCGCACTCTGTATTAAAACAGTTTGTTTGTGAAAGGTATCCCGATGAAAAATACTTAAAATTTCATGTATTTTTTATAATAAAAAAACAACCTTCCGAAGAAGATTGTTGTTAGTCAATTATTTCTTTCTGTCGTCTTTATCAAAGGCGTCTTTAACGCCTTCAACCGCACCATCGATACTTTCTTTCACATCACTGACAAATTCTTTAGCTTTACCTGCTGCTTGTTCTGATTTGCCTTCTGCTTCTGTTCGTTTATCTCCAGTTGCTTTACCGACTGTTTCTTTGACCTTACCTGATGCTTGGTCTAGTTTTGCATCGAATTTTTCTTCTGACATTAAAATCGCCTCTTTCTATTTATATTAGGTTATTACATTTATTATAATAAGCATTAAAAAGATACGCAAACAAAAAGCCTCCCGCGTAGTTTATGCGCCAGAGACAATTTGTTCATAATGAGTGCGTCTTTTAGTGGAGGTTGTCAAACAACTCCGTTTTCTTAACATCTTCAATTGTTTGTGTTCCAGCTAATTGCATCACACGGATTAAGTCTTTTTCGAAGTACTCTAATACTGAACGAACACCTTTCCAGCCACCTAATGCTAAACCATATAATACAGGACGACCTAAAGCGATAATGTCCGCACCACTCGCTAAAGCTTTAAAGATATGCTCTCCACGACGCACACCTGAGTCAAAGACAATTGGCACACGACCAGCCACTGCTTTAGCGATGCCCTCTAATGTTTCGAACGAACCGGGCGCACCATCCAATTGACGACCACCATGATTAGATACCCAAATTCCGTCAGCACCTGCTCCGATTGCTAATAACGCATCATCAGGTGATTGGATTCCTTTAACAAAGACGGGTAAACCAGAATAGTCTTTTAAGAATTTCACGTCATCTCGAGAAATTTTCTGTTTAGATTGAGCGTAGATGTTGTTTAATGACATGTTTTCACCTGATCCCGTTAAATAACGAGAAACGATTGGCATACCGAATGGGTAGACGAATTTATTACGGATATCCGTTTCACGATTTCCACTTAATGTTGCATCTGCTGTTAAAATAATCGCTGTGGCACCGTCTGCTTTAGCTTCATCAATGATATTCTTGTTGAACTCATCATCTTTACTCATGTAAATTTGGAACCAACGTGGACTACCGTTTAGCCCCTCTTCGATTTCTTCAAATTTAGCACCTGAGTAGGCACTAATTGACATGATTGTTCCGAATTCTGAAACACCTTTAGCTGTTCCAGCTTCTTTCGTTTCATGTGCTAAACCATGAGCAGCGATTGGCGCCATAATAAAAGGCACTTTAATTTCATGTTCGAAAATTTTAGTTGATGTATCAGGATATTCAACGTCTGATAAGACACGTGGTAAGATACCTTTGGCATCCCAAGCTTTAGTATTTTGACGTAATGTATATTCGTCCCCGGAACCACCCGAGACATAACCAAAACCGCCGTTAGGCATTACTTCACGTGCTCTATCTTCTAATTCATAAGTATTAATCACTTCAATATCTTGAATCACCGTTGGGGCTGCGTATAATTTTTTTTCTGACATAATAAATTTCCCTCCAAACTTTTATTCACTACTGTTTATTCATTACGGTTTATAAAGTAACTTGTTTTAACCAAAGAGTAAATTGATGATTGGTTGAGCGAATGGTGCAAGAATAACGATGGTAATGCCTGTCACAACGATTGATAAACTAGCCATCGCTCCTTGAACTTCCCCCATTTCAATCGCTTTAGATGTTCCCATCGCATGAGCTGAAGACCCCATTGCGACACCTTGAGCCACTGGATCTGTAATACCGGTCCATCTCATAATCGTCGGTCCAATAACCGCTCCAATAATACCTGTAAATACGACGACCGCAACTGTTAGGGAAACGTGACCACCTAATGATTCAGATACACCAATTGCAATGGCTGTTGTAATTGATTTAGGAAATAGTGTGCCCACCATTGCTAAGTCAAACTTGAATAGGATGCCGAATATACCAATCATCAAGGTATGTAAGATAACACCTGAAAAGATACCTAATAGAATTGCTTTGACGTTTTTTTGTAAATAGATTATATTCTTTTCCAACTTAATCGCCAAACTTACAGTTGCTGGTGTGACGAAAATCGCAATCACCTTGCCGCCTGCTTCATAAGTCTCATAAGGGATCTTTGCGACTAACAATAGAATGATAATCATCACAATTGAGAATAACAACGGGTTAAACAGTGGAATTGGTAGGCGTTTATATATTTGAGCGGCTAACACATAAAAGCCAATAGTTAAGCTTAGCCATAAATACGCACTGTCCATTAATGTATTTAACACACTACTCCTCCCCGCTTTCTATTTTTTCACCTTTGTACATAAGCGTTTGTACTAACTTACCTACAAATATCATCATTAAGATGGTGGTTACAAACATGATAATCAAAAGCTGTAACCAAGAACTTGCTAATACATCAAAATTTGTCATCAAGCCTACTCCAGCTGGAACAAATAGAATCGCCATATTATCTGTTAGCCACGTGCCTACTTCATCAACTTGGCTCATTTTTAGCACATTATAGTGTAAAGCCAAGAACAATAGGACCATTCCAATTACACTAGCAGGTATTGCGACAAAGGGTGCAATAAGCACCGACACAAATTCACCTAATAGAGAAAATAGAATTATCCAGAACAATTGCATGATCATCTTCACGACTATCTCTCCTAATAATCTTTAATTTTCAAAAACATTCGAAAGCGCTTTTCCTTAATTGCATAATAGCACAGAAACGTTCGACTGTTTAATATTGACTGCTTATGTTATGATAAATATTATTTATACCCCACCTAACGTCATTTGATTTATTTATGTTATAGTGCTCACAAAAGCGCGTTGATCATTCGATTTATCATTGTCATGACAGTAGTGGTGTTTTCAAAGAATGCTTGTCTATTCATTAAATTAAATATGTCATGACACAATCAGATTGATTGATATAGACTTTGTATATTATTTATCAAGGAGGAAAAAATTGTATGAATATTCAAGACTTAACTTACTTCAAACATTTGTCAGAAAGCTTAAGCTTCACGGCAACTGCGGAACATTTTTTTGTTTCCCAGCCTTCTATTTCGATGGCTCTTAAACGTTTAGAAGAAGAATTAGATGCTAAATTAATTGATCGACGCAAGTCGTTGCGACGGATAAAATTGACTTCTGCTGGAGATATTCTCTATAAAAGTGCCTCTGAAGTCTTAAATATTCTTGAAACAACCAAGCAAACAATTAATGATGCCCGTTCTGAAACCATTTATTTGGGTTACTTGCCAACAATCGGCAGTCGCTTTCTGCCTGTCTATTTGACAGAAATTGGTGACAATGCGAAATTACTTCGATTAGTTGAAGAAGAAAGTTCTGACGCAATGTACAAGATGGTTCAACAAGAGAAAGTTCCTCTAGCGATTGTGGGACATGATAGCGAGTGTTTGGAAGATTCCCATATTGATCAGATTCCGATTACGGCTCATGATGTTTCTTTATGGGTGTCGCCTAGTCATCCTTTTGCTAGTCGTGAATCAGTCAGCATTGAGGATGTACGCGAGAGTGTCTTCATTTCACTATCTGAAGGCTATTCTCATCAGCGGATTTTTGATAAATGGGCCACAGAAAACAAGATTGCTGAAAATAGTATTATTTACGCAAAAGAGATTAAAACCTTGCAGACAATTGCCCAGTCAACTGACTTTATCGCTTTTATGTCAGAAATTTTAGTCAGTCGAGATACACCACTTATTAAAGTCCGTTTAGAAAATGCTCCTAAATTTTATATCAGTTTAATAATTAATAACCACCGGGAGAACTCCTTAGCTCAACAAGACTTTAATGAGAAGGTGATTACTTTAACGAGGAACATTTTAACCGATCACGCGGCATTGAATTCCAACTAGGGCTGGTCTTTTCAAGAAACAGCTTATCGAAACTTTTTTGGTGGTTTCCGAGAAGCTTTTTGTGCGCGATTGACTGCGTTTGGTATCCGTTTATAGGCGCTTGGTGAACTTTCTTGCTTCGTAATTTTGCTGGGCAAATTATTGTCCTATTTTTGCAGTGTTTGTTTAGGTATTTGTTTGATTTTCGATTATAATGTAGTCAAGACTATTACGGTTTATCATATTATTAAAGGAGCAATTTATGTTATTTCCCATCACTTTACTTGTTTTGTTTACGCTTTTAAACGGGTTTTTCTCTGGTTCAGAGATGGCGTTTATTACTGCAAATCAGAATAAGTTAGAAAAAAAGGCTCAAGCAGGCAGCGCGAAGGCGAAGTTGGCCCTCAAGTTGTACCATAATCAAGACCGGGTCTTAGCTGTCGTGCAAGTGGCAATTACGCTAATCGGAACGTTGAATGCATCGTTTGCAACGAGTGGTTTGTCGCGGTTTTTAGCCCCTTACATTGGGGACCAAGGTGCGTCTTTAGTGATTTCTTTGCTTGTGACGTTGTTAACGTTGATTTTTGGTGAATTGTTGCCCAAGTCAATTGGTCAAGCGATTCCAGAGCAATATTCGACTTTTTCGGCACGGATTTTAAATGTGATCTATACAGTCTTCAAGCCGGTTGTTTGGTTTTTGACTAAGACTTTAGCATTTTTCCAAGCTTTATTACCGATTGATTTTTCTAACCAAGATGAAAAATTAACCTTCTCGAATATCAAGGAGATTGTAATTCGCGGGGGGCAAGAAGGTGCTTTGGAAACGGAAGAAGTTGGGATGATGCAAGGTGTCCTGATGTTGAATCGTCGTTCAGTTCGCGAGGTGATGGTGCCTCGTAGTCAGTCGATGATGATTGATATCGATACAGATGCTGAGACGATTCATGAATTAATTGTGAATTCAGTTTACTCTCGTATTCCAGTCTATCAAGATGATAAAGATAACATCCTTGGTGTACTGCTTGTGAAGGATTATTTGCGTGCGAGTGTCTTAGTGGGTGATTTTCGCCAGGTAGACATTAAGGATTTAGCCCATGATCCCTTGAAGATTCCTGAAACTTTATTATTGGATGATTTATTTTCTCAAATTCAACAGACGAGCAATCATATTGCCATTGTTAAGGATGAGTATGGTCAAACGGTAGGTTTGGTTACTTTAGAGGATATTATTGAAGAGATTGTTGGTGAAATTTACGATGAACATGATATTGTCCTACATGATGACAGGGTTAATCAAGTAGATGAATCGACTTGGTTGGTGAATGGCTTAATGAATATCAATGATTTCAACGAGAAATTTGGGACGATTATTACGAGTAACGAAGTTGACACGATTGGTGGTTACTTTACCTTTAAGTCTGAAATTATTCCGAGCCAAGATACGCTCGACACAGTTTTAGAGGTTGAATCTTATCGTTTAATATTGACTCAAACGAATGAAGCGACAGCCACTCAACTGAGAGTTGAAAAGTTGACTCAAGACATCAAGAACTTAATGGAATAAAATAAAAAAAGCCCTATGGGCTTTTTTTATTTGGCTGGTGAAAGTCGTACGTGCGGCTGGCTGTGGTATAGTGCGGTTGTGGAGTGGTGGCAGCGGTTTGTCTCCTTTAGTTGCCCATCAATTGTGGCACCGGTTTAATGGCGGACATTTTACAGTGGATTCAGCGCGCTAACTGATTACCACATCATCATCAACTTCTGCTTCTGTTTCTTCAAGCTGACTATTTATTTATCAGTCAGTACTGTCACTCCCTCCGCAATTCCATACAACAAAAGCACTTGGACGGCTGAATGTAATGTTCCTTAAGTAGACACTAAAACAGTAATCTTCTAAAGGGGAACATCTCAAGACGCTACCAAGTGCTTTTCTTTAATGTTTAAACGTTAATGTATCCAGACCCACTAGGCGGGGTGCTTTCGCTTCAAATAATGTCACCTCTTGAATATCAAACTCAAGCAAAAGTGCTTTCAGTTGGTCGAACGCTAGTTGATAATCTGCCACCTCATGAGCATCAGAGCCTAAAGTAAACAATCGCCCTCCCAAATCCTTATAAAGTGGAATCGCCCAACGGTACAAAGCTAATTTATCATATTTATAAATGCTTTTGCTATTGAGTTCAAAGGCGATATTCTGGGAGATACAACGTTTAAAGACCTCAGTCAATTGGTCGCCGTACCGTTCAATAATCCATTCTGTCGACACATCATGCACACGAAAACCGTAATCAAAATGCGCTAGTATTTGCACATCGGGAAGCTCTTGAAGTGCTTCTAACAATTGCGCTACATACTGATCCATCCTCTCAATCGGTTCATCGAGTTTGTCCGAATGTTTGGCTGTGTCCATGTAGTCATAAACGAGATTATGATGGCAACTTAGCAACTGAATATCAAAGTCATAAGAGGCCAGAAACTCGCGTAAACGTTGGCCTTGTCCCGGTGCATAACCTACTTCTACCCCTAACAACAATTGACTCCCATACTCTTTAGAAAACGTCTCTTGCCAAGCTAAGGTTTGCTCAAAATTAGGAATATCATCTTGACCTTTTGAGACTGGATTATCCAAATCTAAATGTTCTGTAAAAGTCAGCACTTCTAGGCCCAGTTTGGCATAATCCCAAGGACTGGCTTCACTATCGAAAGACAATTGGGTATGACAATGTTGATCGTAAAACCGCATATGACTGACTCTCCCTCTATGTGATGACTTACCATTCGTTAATGCCTTGACGAATCGAATACTCTTGCGGCAGCCCATGACGCTCAGCTAATTTGGCTTCGACATTTTTCAATTGAACACCTTGTGCTTGCAAGAGAACTAAAAAGTGATAAAGTAAGTCACTGCTTTCGTCAATCAGCTCCTCTTTATCCTTATTTTTAGCTGCCAACACCACTTCGGTCATTTCCTCGCCACATTTTTTTAAGATTTTGTCTAACCCTTCGTCAATTAAATACTTCGTGTAAGACCCCTCTTGAGGATTGGCTATTTTAGCCGCAATCGTCTGTTCAAGGATGGCTAAATTAAAGGACTGATCGCCGAAACAACTCTGTGTACCAGTATGACACGTTGGACCCAAAGGTTTCACTCGCACCAGTAAAGTATCTTGGTCACAGTCGACGTCGATTGACACGACTTCTTGAATGTGACCGCTCGATTCACCCTTCTTCCATAGACGTTCTTTCGAACGCGAGTAAAACCAAGCGACCCCTTCTTCACGTGTCTTATCATAAGCTTCCTGATTCATGTAGCCTAACATCAAGACTTGACCGGTACGATCATCTTGTAAGATTGCCGGCACCAAACCCTCGCCTTTTTCAAAGTTAATGCTCTTCAAGAGATTATTCAGCCCCTTTTACAGATAAGGCATCTTTCACATCTTGAATTGATAATTCATCACGGTGGAAAATTGAAGCAGCTAAGCCACCTTCAACGCCAGTTTTATCGAATAAGTCGACAAAGTCTTGAGCATTTCCTGCTCCACCACTTGCGATGATTGGGATGTTCACTAATTCTTTGGCTTGTTTTAAGAAGTCGACGTCAAAGCCGTTTTTTACGCCATCATGATCGATACTTGTAATCAGTAGTCGCCCGGCCCCTCGTGTTTCACATTCTTTGATCCAATCGAAGGCTTTGATGTCTACTTGTCTTTGACCACCGTGTGTATAGATAAAGTAATCACCTTTTTCTTCATCAAAAGAAATATCCACGGCAATTGTTAAGCGTTCGGAACCGTATTTAGCAGCAATATCATTAATTAAGTCTGGATTACGTACAGCTGCCGAGTTCATAGCGACCGAGTGAGCACCCGCGGTTAAAGCTAATTCAACTTCATCAAGTGAAGCTATGCCGCCCCCCACTGTCACAGGGATGTTTGTGACTGCAATGATTTCTTTCACCATATCTGTACGCATTTGTAATTCATCGATTGTTCGCGCAATATCCAATACCACTAACTCATCCGCACCAGCGTCTGAATATTTCTTTGCATATGTGATCGGATCTCCTAAATGTTGCATGTTTAAGAAATTGATCCCTTTTACTAATTGACCGTGTCTTGTATCTAAACAAGGTATAATTTTTTCCATATTACTCGAGTCCTTTCCAGAATTCATCATTTTGAGCAGCTTTACCAACGATAGCCTCTGTTACACCAGCTGCTGCCAATTCGCTTAAGTCTGCTTGATTTCTTACCCCACCACTCGCCACGACTAAATGACGCGTTGACTGTTGAAGTTGTGCAGTCCGTTCGACATTTGGACCAGCTTCCATACCGTCACGATTGATATCCGTATAAATAATTCCTGCAAGATCTAATGCTTCAATTTCTGCCATATACTCAATTAATTGTCGACCACTCTTCTCCTTCCAACCGTTCACGTAAATATCCTCACCGCGGGCATCCAAGCCTACAAAGACTCGCTTAGGATACAAGTCAACGACTGATTTTAACCAGTCGACGTCAAGAATCGCACGTGAACCAAGAATGAAATAATCTATCTTCATTTTATCATATTTTGCAATAGTTTGGTGATTTCTTAAGCCACCACCAATTTCTAATGGTAAATCAGTCAACTGTTTAATCTCTTGAATAATCAAAGACTCAACTGCCTCTTGTTGTAAAGCCCCCATTAAATCCACCACATGAATCCGGGCCACTTGCGGGAATTGACTGTAATAAGCCACCGCTTCTTGTGGCGTTTTGGGCATTAATATTTTATCCTCGTAATCCCCCTGTGTTAAACGGACACTCTGCCCCTCAATTAAATCAATCGCTGGAATAATCTTCACCTTATGACCTCCTCTTTTTTGTTTACAAGACCAGAGCTTACGCAATCAGCCCTTTAGATGAAGGCACGCCGCCTTCTCTGGGTTCCAAAGCCATCTTCAACGCACGTGCGAACCCTTTAAAAACCGCTTCAATCTCGTGATGCGTATTGCCTGTTTTCAACAAATCGATATGCAAAGTCATGCGAGCATTCATCGCCACCGCATTGAAAAACTCCTCAACCAACTCTGTATCAAAAGACCCCACCGTATCCTTGCTAAATTCTGCATTGAAACTCAAATGTGGACGCCCTGACAAATCCAAAACGACGCGAGCCAAAGACTCATCCATCGGCAAATAAAAGCTCCCGTAACGCTGATAACTTGGCAAACTACGATATAAATCACGTAACAACTCACCTAAGACAATCCCAATATCTTCAACCGTATGATGATCATCCACCTCTGTATCACCTTGAGCCTCAACACTAAAAGCCAAACCCGAATGAAAATTAAATAAGGTCAACATATGATTCAAAAAACCAACACCTGTTTCAACCTTGGCCTCCGCCTGTTCAAGCTTCGAACCCAAAGCTAAAGCACAACGCAACTGCGTCTCAAGTGTTATACGTTCCTTCTTAAACAAATTGCTCCCTCCATTCTAATAACAAAGCCTTAAATTCCGGATACAAGGCTAAATCCATAATCGAATATCGTACCACATCTTTCAAAAGCGGCACGTCATACATCCGAGCCACAAAGCCACGTTCTTCGAGAAATTTACCTAAACGCTTCGCTTTAACTCCATAAGTGAAAACAAAGTTACAATTTGTTTCCTTCACCGTCACCAAATCACTGACGCAGTGTAAAGTCTCGACTAAAGCCAATTGACAAGCCCTTTGGTAAGTCAGCCACTCTTCCAAGCGCTCGCGCTCTTCGAACAGGGCGCTCGCAATGTTCAACGCCAAGTTGTTGACAGGGTAGGGGTGATTTATTTTTGTGAGCCGCTCAAACGTCTCACCTTTGGCGATCGCAATTCCCAATCGCAGTCCTGCTAAGCCAAATATTTTGCTCAGAGTTCTCACAATGATGACGTTCTCGTTTTCAGGACGTGTATAGTCACTACCAAATTCAATGTAGGCTTCGTCAATCACGAAGTGGCCCCCGATGGCATCCATTTCGTCAGCTAGGCGCTGCAGAAATTCTGGCGCAAATTGTTCGCCAGTTGGGTTTTGTGGATTGGATACAAATAAAACCGATGGCTTTTTCTCATGAAGCGCGTCAACAATTTTTTCGAGCGAAAATTTGAACTGCTCGTCGCAAGAGACTTGCCAGAATGGCCGATCAAGTTGCTGGGCATACTCTTGATACATAAAGAAATCTGGGTCAATCGTCAACACGCCACCTGCCCCAAACTGGATCATAATCTTCTGTAGCCAATCATCCGAGCCGTTCGCCAATTCAATTTGAGCTGGTTCCAACTGATTATAGTCCGCATACAGTTGTTTAAAGCGGCCAAGTTCTGCCTCGGGGTAAAGGTGAATATTAGTCTTAAGGATAATCTCTTGTAATTGCTGGTCCGTTAAAGGGCGCGTCGGACTGGTGTTACGGTTAATCATGTAAGTCATTTACTTTCTTCCCTTCTGATACTAATCGATCGTTGGTGGCAGTCGAGTCCTTCGGCAGCCGCAAGACGCTCAGCTGCTGGCGCAATGTGTCGAAAAGTCTGTTCGTGCAAATTAATAATCGCATGGCTCGTTCTAAAATCATTCGCATTAAGACCGTGGTTAAAGCGCGCATTGCGATTAGTCGGCAACACATGCGAAGGGCCGGCAATATAATCACCAATCGCTTCCATCGAATAGTAGCCCTTGAACACCGCACCTGCATACGCAACTGCTTCGGCTATGGCGTCTTCATCGCGGTGCTGGATTGAAACATGCTCTGCACCAATATAATTGAGCGCTTCGAGTAACTGCTCGCGCTTATCGACCACTTGGTAGTGATTATTTTGAAGTGAGGCTTCGATAATCGCCGCTCGTTTTTGGTGTGGTAATAACTCTTGTAGTCTTTGTTCAATTACCTCAACGTAGCTAGCCGATTCGCTAAAGAGGAAGGTTCGGGCATTAGCATCGTGTTCCGCTTGGGCAAAAATATCGTAGACAACCGCATCAACCGGTGCAGTCTCATCGACATACAATAAAATTTCGCTCGGTCCCGCAATACTGTCGATTCCGACATCGCCAAAAACTAAGCGTTTGGCCATTGCGACATAGGCATTACCAGGTCCACAGATTAAATCGACTTTCAAAATGCTCTCGGTTCCATAAGCTAAAGCCGCAATAGCTTGCGCGCCACCGACACGGTAAACATGTTCCGTTACACCACATAAATAAAGAGCCGCAAAAGTTATGCTTGTGTCTTGAAAGACCGGTGTTGTTACCACGATTTCTTCGACGCCTGCCACTAAAGCGGGGACGATTGTCATCAAAACGCTGGACGGGTATAGGGCTGTTCCGCCGGGCACATAGACACCGACCCTTTCAATTGGACGGTAAACATAGCTAAGTTCCTCGCCTATATTATCTTGATAAAGCACTCGTTTTTCATATGCTTCAATCCGTTCTTTGGTTAACTTCAGAGCTGCCTGTAAATCATCGTCTAGGGCATCCCAGCTATCTTTGAGTTGTTGGGGCGTGACTTTTAATTGACTTTGGCTCAAGTTTTGGTGGTCAAAACGTTGCGTATAGTCAATTAAGGCTTGATCCCCTTTCTCAATGACGTCATCCAGAATATTTTGAACGTCTAACATTTGCTTGATAGTTGAACGCTTCGCTCGTGCGGTTTGTTGTTGGAACTGGGCGATAAATGCTTGGGCTTTCATTAAACCACTCCAATCTCTTCCATAAATTGATACAAGTCTGTTTCTTTTAAGTAAAATGCTTGCTTGTTGGCAATCAGACGCGCTTGTACGGTCATGATTGTATGGTATTCACGTAGGTTATTTTCCTTCAAGGTCGAGCCTGTTTGAACGATATCTACGATGGCATCCGCTAAACCTAAGATTGGCGCCAGTTCGACTGAACCATTTAAGTGAATCAAACGCACATCTTGACGCTGTTGGTTAAAGTATTGCTGGCTAATATTCGTGAAGCTTGTCGCCACTACTCTTATGTCCTTTTCACTTTGCTGGTCAGGACCTGCAATCGCTAAGCGACATTTACCAAAAGGTAATTGCGATACATTCAGCACATTGAAACGATTTTCCGTAATTATATCCAATCCGACAATACCTAAATCCGCAATGCCTTGTTCGACATAGGTCGGCACATCTGTTCCTTTAGCAAAAATAAATTTCACATTCCCTACGTTTCTAAATAAGTAGCGTCCTTCTTCCTTTAGCGCTTGTGCATAGTCTGTGAGTTCGCGGGCTTCTAGAAATTTGATAAAATCTTTAAACAGACGTCCTTTTGAAAGTGCCACTGTTATCATAAAAGTCCTCCCTTAGATAAGTTAATACCGATACCAAACGCTCCTTCAGCATACTGGCCACCCGATAATATGGGGGTATTCTCGCTGAGGAAAGCTTGAAAGTAAAAGCCATTATAATAACTTTGCGGTGAACGAAACGATAAGTCTAAGACAAATCGCGTACCACTTTCTTGCATTTTTTCTTTCAATTGATGAATCATCTTCATTTCTTGACAGTTTCCAAACAGTTCGTTGACCCTATCAAACTGTTGACTGACCGGTGCTTTCATCAACTGGTATAAAGGATGTTTGTCGCCCAATTGGTCTTTCAAAGTCGATAAATTCTTGTCGACAACGAGTTGTTTGACGTTTTCACCGAGCTGATAGTGTTTGATACAGCGATCTAATAATTCATCATTATTGACAACCAATACCGTAAAATCTGACTTACTAACGTTCGCCACAAACTCCAAATGCAGCTCAATACTCGCCAACATTTCATCCAGTGTCGGACGAAAGAGTTCGACTCCTGCTTGGTTTTGCGTTTGAAACTCACGCAGAACCGGACCAAAATAAGCAAATTTTTGTTGGGACAATTGGAAACTCTGATTGTAGTTCAGTATACTGCGCGTCCAGTCGCTCCTTAAGGCAAATAGTTGTTGGTTTCTTTCAAAGACAATGCTGTCAGGATGAATGTTTTTGGTCTCGATTTGAAACGGTTCGACCATATTTAAATCGATAAGTTGATAGCCTTCATTTGCTAGCAGCTGCATATAGCGAGAGACTAGTTGAATCTGCTTTAAAATCATTTGATTATCCATTGCTTCTTTCCTTTCTGTCCTTTTCTAATAAAAAAAAGCCCTCCAATCCATTCGGATTAAAGGACGTCGAGACGTGATTCCACCTTCATTCGTTGCTTTCTCACAATCGCAACCTCAGCGAGTATAAAACTCCAGTGATAACGGAACTACCGCAATGACTCGTGCCTGGCTGTGTTTTCATAGGCTTTGATGCTTTGCTTTCCAGCTACCGCAAATTCTCTTTCATCAAAGGACCTATCTATTTGTCCAAACTTCATTAGAAACTTTACATAAATCTTATCTAATTCTAATTTGAAAGTCAATAACTATCGGCCGGTTTGGTAAGATAATTTTAAGAATACTGATTTGATGGGGTTTGGTGGGGTTTGGTGGATTTTGTGTTGTTTTAATATATCCAATGGATAATGAACACTCATTCAGCTTTATTTTTTAAGATTGCTTCTAATTGTCCCACTCGGAGTTTGAGTGGGACAATTAAAACTCTAATGTGACCACTCAGATCGCGAGTGGGATAATTAAAATCAGATTCTCTGGTAAAATTAAATTCACCGAATTATTCACCATCTTTGGACACTTTTTCTAAGCGAACTCTCACACTCGCTATGTAATCCGTTCTAATTGTCCCACTCGGAGTTTGAGTGGAACAATTAAAACTCTAATGTGACCACTCAGATCGCGAGTGGGACAAATAGAATCAGATTCTCTGGTAAAAATTAAATTCACTGGATTTTTCGTCATATTTGGATACTTTTTCTAAGCGAACTCTCACACTCGCTATGTAATCCATACTAATTGTCCCACTCGGAGTTTGAGTGGAACAATTAAAACTTTAATGTGACCACTCAGATCGCGAGTGGGATAATTAAAATCAGATTCTCTGGTAAAATTAAATTCACCGAATTATTCACCATCTTTGGACACTTTTTCTAAGCGAACTCTCA
>NZ_JBQKLF010000019.1:0-4965 GCF_052116365.1 Fundicoccus sp. Sow4_D5
AAAGCATATCATTAATGCCGGTGTGGCGGAATTGGCAGACGCGCTGGACTCAAAATCCTGTGCCCTCACGGGCGTGTCGGTTCGACCCCGACCATCGGTATCAGCTTGGCAGTTTCTCACCCACATGAGAAACTGCTTTTTTTTATGCTTTTATTATGGCTGTAAAACTTTGAGAGTTGATGGATATAGAAAGTATAAATAGGGTTATTATCCTTTATTGATTGGTTTCTATCATAATAGATTCAGGCCAGTTGCGCTATATCTCAAAACAGCAGCTTTACTGCCAGTAGCCGATGTCCCTCCACATTCACTATAATCTGGTTCAGCAGTAGCATATGGGATTGTTTCATTGAGATGTCTATTTCGTCTAATATATATACTGCGTCCTCAGCGTCAAAAACGTACTTTGCCCCCGTATCATCAACAACATATACGTCATCTCCATTTTGTGTGTTATATACTTCTCTAAATTACTTTCAGATACTAGAGATCCCTCTTGAGCATAAACAAATTTATTTGAGGATAATAAGAGATTGACAATATGAATGACCATTGAAAATAACGACATTGTTTCATATTTAATTCTTCCTTTACAACCAAACAAAATAAACGATATATCTTTTTACTATCGATATAATTATAAAAAGTTTATTTTAGATTATACCATGACATGTTTAGAAGAAAATAAAGATAAGCCACTGTATTCAAAATTAGTAGAGAGTTATCATACAGAGGATGTTAAAGAAAAATGTAATCGTCAATTACAATTTTAGATTTTGCTAAGTAGAATTTTACACTTTTGTTAGTTAAATATTTTTTTGTTTATTTTTCATGAGATAGCTATCAGCGTCCATTTGAATGACTTCTACACGGAGTAATAAACGGTCTAAAATCGCTGGGATAATGCTTTAACCGCCCATTAGCTCATTCAATTGGTCGGGAGCTTTATTGAACGTTAAAATAACCGAAGGTTGTTCATAGAAATGATTATTAAGTTGAAAAAAGCTTGGCTTTATAGAAATCCATCGCTAAGCACATTAAATGATTGATAATGTCTAAACCCACACTTCGAACGCGTTTTAAATGGATTTGTGACTGTCGTGTACATAACTCTGTTTCTAATACAGACGTCAGCTCGTCCATGGTAATGTAAAAAATTGATAAGCGCGTTGAATGGCCTCCAAGCCCAGCCACACACTCAAGGCTGGTTTACCGACTCTGGGTGGATCCAGTAAGATTAAATTAACCAAATTTAATGTCGCAAGTTGGTTTAGTTGGCGCTGGGAAAGAGGACACATCAAAGCTGGATAAGGGGTTACGGTAAAGATAATGAGCCCGTTTTAATCGCCGTTGAATCCCTTTAGCTTCACATTGTTTCCATTCAAAATACTTTATTTCCATTAATAATTTCATATGGGTCCAAGAATATGTCTCAGCTTGCCGCAATAGTTGCGGTCAAAGCTGTGACATTTCCGCTAAACGCAGTTGTTTAATGAGGCTTAAATTACTTCAACCGATTGACTTATGCTTCTTCTCCCGCTTCTAAAATCGCAGTATAGGTTTCCGTCGAACGGACGGTGACGTCATAGTGTGATCTAGAAGGCCATGGCTTCTGTTCATCTTGGCCACATTGGTCTGTTGCGTTAAAGTCTTATGGTGTTCAAGGTGCTTGGCCATGTTTTTCATATCATTGGTACTCCATAACTTCCGTTCATAACAGCCCTGAATGGGCTTGAGCGTCAGTGGGTGATTTGATTCGAGTAAAGCACATGAATAATCTGAAATTTGTCTCGCCGATACCGTTGGTATTTCGTTAAGAGCTGGATCATAAAGGTTTGAGTCATTTCATCTGCAGTGAAAGCCTGATAGACCTGTTGCTTCAATCCTTTAATCTGTTAAGAACGGTCACGTTTATGGCTGATTTCTGATTAGCTTGTCTCTTAACATAACACACGGAATGGGAAGCAATGCCTTCAAGGGTTTGAGGATGGATTAAATGTCATTCATTTTCAGAAACGTCAATCAATACACGCTTATTTGGTCAGGCCTGGTAACTCGCTAAAGGAAGAGACTAACGATTGTTTTGATAGACCACCGTATTGTCCTTGTGGCTAAATCTTGATATGCTTGCAGTGTAAGTGCTTTCGAAAGAAGGCAAGGAGAAGGCTGGAATTAAGTGTTGTTTTTCAAGGGCATATACTTTTTCGGGTCTATTTTTAGTGACTTCATGAACCCAACGGTTCCCTTTTCGTTCTAACCGCGCTAAAAGATAGTCAAGCAAATTATCAAGGATGACATAAATGCGACTATCTGCAAAAGTCTGCTTGATATATTTCTCACATTTTAGATTTTTTCTTTGGAGCACAAAAGCAACGACATTGGGATTTGATAAAGGGAATGGAGGTCTGATTACTTTGCCAGTTGTATTACCAACAAATTTCACAAATGTAATACTATTTCAAATGAGAATGATTGCAGTAATCATGAGTTATAAATTAAAAAGTGATCAAGTACAGACATTTGTGTATGCAACTTTAGCTGGAGCTTCAGTTTCAAATATTGTGAAGAAATCTGGAATTGTTATTGGAAACAAAATGATGTTTGCTTGAGTAAAAATAGTTCCAGGAAAAGTGTTGACGAAAATCGATCAAGCAGTTAGTTTTAGATTACTTACTAAGTTTGGAATTAAAAGAGCAGTTAACCTTTGGAAAGCAGTATAGGTTTGCTGGCGCATTTGTTGGAGGTGCTTTTGCTTGTGTTTCACAACAACCATAGGAGTGTTCGTCGATAGAACTTTTTTAAAAGTGGGCTTATTGTAGGGGGAATTATTATTTCAAGAGACTATCAAACTCAACAATAATGGGTTATAACGAATATATCCATTACAAGACAATTTGTTTAATGAGCGTATTTTCTTTTAATCAGTCTAAAATGGATAAAACACTTTTAGTGTCATACTGTTTAGAATGGAAGACACTGCGTATTTTAAATTAACCACTAATGATAAATATATATATATCAAGGGAATCGACTTTATATTAAAGGATAAAAACAAAAGTTTTAATGAAAATTTGAGTTTTAGGTAGGTGAAATACTAAAAGTAGATTGTGATTATAAATGTTCAAATGAAAAATATAATATATTAGTTCATGTCGTCAGTCGTCTAAATTTATACATGACACTTTATCTATCTTGATGGGAGTATTAAACTGTTCAAACAATAAGGGGAAATTTTCCCAACTCAATGCGTTAAATTGATAACGTGCGGCTCTTTGAATCCAGCGTATAAGGACAAAGTTATTTTGCAGAAATGAATGACTATAAGAAAAGTGTAAAAGTACTGATTGTTACCAAGACGATATAAAATAAATTAGAAAAAAGTAAATATATCTATTCTAAAATCTAAACTATAAAAATTGTTGTATAGTTTACGAATTTCTATATTGTGTGGATCGCAAATAATGGCATTGTTTTTTGAACGTAACAAATCAGACAATGGTTAATGTAACCCTAAGATCATTTTATCAATGGAATAACCCAAAAAATTTTGCTGTGTATTCATAAGACGTTAGATTTTGAGACTCGTCCCAAATGATAATTAAATTATGTGTTTCTAGACATGACTCTTAGGAGAAGAGGTTAAGTTAATAGGCGCTTTGCTTAAATGGTTAATTTCGAACCGACTTATATTATTCACTGCATCGAAAGATTATATTAGAGTGTTCACATAGCAAACCATCCACGTCGAATTCCTCACTAACTCAACGTTAAATTTTATATAACTAATTTACATTAGACAAAGTAGATATGTTATCTATAGAGAAAAAGTCATTGACGATTGTGTTGAAAGTCTAACACGAGTGAGATAAGTGTGGATAATAAACAATTCAAGATTTATCCACAATGATATAGGCAAAAGTACTGAGTGAAACTAAACATAAAAAGGAATAGTATATTTAAGTCAACGGTATTAAGCTAGCCTTTATGTATAATTAATTAAGTGGAGTTTATAATAGTTGCAAATAAATAAAAGCGATATTGTATGGTAAATGAATAACTGTGAAACAAAATCTCGTGATTTAGAACCACGGGAGACTTTATCAGTCTTTAACTTATTTTTAAATAAAAGAGAATCCAATGTAAACAGAATTATATATGAGCGCAGAGTTAGGATTTAAAAAAACGTTGTTTAAAATATATAAGGTTTCCACACAAGACAACAAAAGACTTTGTAAATAAAATTATTTAAAGATGGAATTTAAGTATAGTTGGCCCAGCATGTAAAACATAAGTGTTAAAGTTTTTGAAAAATAATCGATGATAAAATTTTTTTTATCGTAAGTATAGGTAAAATGAATAGAGCAGGTCAACTTATTCGAAAAAATCAACAATGTTAAATATAAAATCGTTTCTAAAAAGAATAATTTAAGTTTTTTACTGGCGAATTTGAAGTGATTTAAATTTATCCAATCGAAGTGCCGCATTATGTCAGATTAAAAAGGGAAAATAAGACAATAAAATTTAAGATGAAAACTGCGTCAGTATAAGTTTGTTAATTAAACTGAATAAAAATATTAAGAAAAGCTTAAAAAAGGTTTGACAGAATGATTGCTTCCATGTTATATTATTTCTTGTCGTCACGAGGCGATAAACAACTCCGAAAGCGAAAGTTAAGTCGGAAGTGTCAGTTTAAAAGTTGAAAACTTTCTTTGAAAAGTTCTTGACATTAACTTAAACGACATGTTATTATAAAGACCTTGTTGTTGTGAGAACTACAAACAAGCGAGCGAGTGAAAAATTAAGTTAAAGAAAAAGTAAAAGTATTCTTGACACCAAGAAGTAACTCGTGTTATGATATAGAAGTTGTCGCGGTAAGGAACGAAGCGTTTCCAAAGTGACACAAAGCTCATTGAAAACTAAACAAAGATAAACACCAAGATGTGTAAGAGTTTATTGGCTACGGCT
>NZ_JBQKLF010000020.1:0-4447 GCF_052116365.1 Fundicoccus sp. Sow4_D5
TGTGATGTGAATGAAAGTGCAATGTAAATTGAAGGTTAAACCTTATAAAAGGGAGGTTTTTAAAAAAGAGAGGCCGTTTTGAAAAATGTCCTTGACTAAGGGTCCAATTTAAGAGTCGTCAGTCTCTCGCCTAGATAGAGCCGCCCCTTCGCCAAGGTCGGCAGGATTCCCCCAAAATTCAAACACGCCTCATCTATCCAAGTAGGCCCACCAAACCCTAAGCGCAAAAACAGCCACCCATCACAGGTGGCCGCATATCGACTGTAAAATTATTTACGTAAGGATAGGAAAGCTTCTGACCATTTGATTAACTCGTCTAACATGTCGTTAACGCCAGCTTCCATATGGGCGCCTGGTTTGAAAGTTGAGAAGTTCTCGAAGTCAGTGAACAAGTTGAAAGCTGGGTTAGTACGCACGTCAGCAACATATTGCTCACCTAACACCAAACGTACTTGCTCAGCTGCACGGATTCCGCCACCTGAACCGTAAGAAACAATTCCGGCTGCTTTGTCGAACCACTCGTTACGCGCGCTGTCTAATGCGTTTTTCAAAGCTGCTGACAAGCCGTGGTTGTACTCTTGAACGATGAAGATGTAACCATCTAATTCGTCAATTTTCGCATTCCAAGCTGGATTAGCTTCGCCAGTTCCTAAGAAAGGCAGGTTGTAATCTGCAATATCAACGATCTCGAATGTGTGACCTTCACGCTTTGCTGCAACCGACTGGATATAGTCACCGACCTGTGGACTAACGCGACCTTCACGAGTTGAACCTAAAATAATACCGAATTTCATAGAAATATTCTCCTTTTTCTCTTCTTTATTTTGTTTAAAGAATTTTTTTACTATTGATAACACAGACAAACATCCTTCCAAAATAGCGCTACTATACGCTAGGTGTAAGCCTTTGATGTACGAACGATATGAGTCACCAAGCATTTACAACGGTTTTAAACCACTCGAATTCGAACTAACGCCGTAAAAAAATACAGGCGCAGTGCTTCCAAAACGCTCAATCAAACACTCATTAGATTAACTATAAACGAGCGAGTAAGTAATGTCAAGAGTATTCCGAATTTAAATCAAATTAATTCGAGATGAATCTAAACAAATAAAAAACGCTCAAATACTCGTTGGATTAAGTGTAAGTCCTCCAAGAGGATTTGTCAACAAGTATTTCTAATTCGAGATATCTGCCCGCCAAACAATATTCAATAAAGCTTGTGATAACTTGCGTCAGGCACTTTAATTGGTTAAAATAATATTATTAAATCAAATCAGATTAGAGGCGCAAACATATATGAAATTTATACTAAAAGAGATTGTCAGTACATTGCTTCTGTTCGCAGTCATGTTCTTAGTGATGATGGGCGTTTATAAATATATCGCCGAGCCTTTTATCGTAGATGGGGCATCCATGGAGGCTACCCTTAAAAGTGGCGAACGCTTATGGATGTTAAAATTAAACGAGATCGACCGCTTTGATGTGGTGATTTTCCCAGCACCCGATAATGAAGACAAGCTGTACGTTAAACGTGTGATTGGTGTAGCAGGTGATACGATTGCTTATGAAAATGACCAATTGTTGATCAACGGGCAAGCGGTTGAAGAACCCTATTTACAAGAAAAAGCCAATGAGTTCGATGGTAAATTCACTTATGACTTTACATTAGAAGACATTACAGGCGAGACGACTGTACCAGAAGGATCGTTTTTCGTGATGGGAGATAACCGTCGTAATTCCCTAGATGGTCGTCGTTTTGGTTTTATTGAGACAGACGATGTGATGGGTGAAGCCGACTTCATCTATTGGCCATTTTCTGAATTCGGCTTATTGGATAAATATGAGTTGTCAGCGGACGGCTCGGAAATTGTGCTTCGATAGATTTTTTCGCCATCAGGCGGTTTGTTCTATTTTGTCCATTGCAAAAGCTTGAGTAAGCATCTATAATTAGAGCGAATAGACTAGTAAATGATGAATGGCGTTTAGAGAGGCTGCCTTGGCTGAAAGCAGCTCGCCCGCTTCATGATTGAACCTACTACTGAAGTGTTGGGTAGCCTCCTTATCGGCTAGCGAGCTGGTCGGCCCCAAGCGGGCGGACAAACAAGGTGGTACCGCGGAGATTGTAGCAACTGTTCTTCGTCCTTTAATAATAGGATGTGGAACAGTTGTATTTTTTTATAAAATGGAGGAAACGATTGTGGTAACAAGAAAAGAAGATTTTTCAAAATGGTATATTCAAACGATTCAACAAGCGGATTTAATGGATTATTCGCCAGTGCGTGGTTGTATGATTTTCAAGCCAAATGGTTATGAAATTTGGGAACATATTCAAGCGGAATTTAACCGCCGTTTTAAAGAAGAGGGCATTCGTAATGCTTACTTCCCAATGTTAATTCCTGAATCTTTCTTCAATAAAGAGAAAGATCATATCGAAGGTTTCAGTCCTGAATTGCCTTGGGTAACGGAAGCAGCCGGCGAGCAATTGGAAGAGCGTTTGGCGCTACGTCCAACTTCTGAAACGATGATCGGTGACGCTTATTCTAAATGGATCCAGTCATACCGTGATTTACCATTGGAATTAAACCAATGGGCGAACGTTTTCCGTTGGGAAAAACGTACTTTACCTTTCTTACGTACGTCAGAATTCTTGTGGCAAGAAGGTCACACGGCGCATGCGACAGCCCAAGAAGCCACCGCACGGACCATGCGTATGTTACAAGTCTATAAGGAAGTTGTGGAAGATTTATTAGCAGTTCCTGTCTTCAGCGGTGAAAAAACGCCAAGCGAACGTTTTGCAGGTGCTGAGCGTACTTACTCAATCGAGTCAATGATGCAAGATGGTAAAGCGGTTCAAGCAGGTACTTCTCATTATATGGGAACGAAGTTTGCGGAAGCTTTCGACATCACGTACTTGAACAAAGAAAACAAACACGTTCATGCCTTTACAACCTCTTGGGGTGTGTCAACACGCTTGATCGGTGCGATGATTATGACTCACGGTGACGACTCAGGCTTGATTATGCCGCCAAAAGTTGCGCCACAACAAGTCGTGATTATTCCAGTTGGACCTAAGAAAAAATTAGACGTTGTCATGGAAAAAGTTGACGAATTATATGCAGAATTAAAAGCTGCAGGTATTCGTACAGTGGTTGACGATAGTGACAACTCTCCAGGCTACAAATTCAATGAGTGGGAATTACGTGGCGTGCCTCTACGTATCGAAGTGGGTCCTCGTGACATCGAGAACAACCAAGTGGTCATGAAAGCCCGTGACGGCGGCGAGAAACAATTTATTTCTCTAGCTGACGCGCCATTAGTTGACGTTGTTAACGCTGAATTAGCAGCCATGCAAACACGTCTATTTGAAACAGCTGTTGCGATGAATCAATCGCACATTTACACTGATATCAATACTTTAGACGAGTTAGCTGCTCACATTGAAGCTAAACGCGAAGCAGATGAAGTGGCTGGCTGGGTGCTAGCTGGTTGGGATGGCACTGAGGAAACGGAAGCGAAAATCAAAGAAGTCACTGGCTTTACAACCCGCAACCTGCCTTTCGAAGGTCAATATGAAGCTAAAACAACCTGTATCGTGACTGGCGAACCAGCTAAACATACCGTTTGGTTAGCAAGAGCTTACTAGATTCCGGACAAAATAGGACTTTAAAAAACAAGCTGCTCCTGTGGCCCCCACTAAAGTGGGCGGCTGCGGGGGCGGCTTTTTGTGTTGGGTTACTTGGGGAGGGCGGATAAGAAAACTCTTGAAGGAAGTGAAAGAATAGGGGCGGCTCATTGTGTTCGGCTAGACCTCCGATCTAAAGTGATTACTCGAGAGTTGACTGGAACAATTAGAATGGAATTTAGTGAAATGTGGGGGAATCGTTGAGTTTTTCTGGGAGTTTGTTTATGTTGGTGGCTGACACTACACCTTTTAGGTGATATTTTAGTTTTAATTGTCCCACTCACGATTTGAGTGGAACAATTAAACCTTTAACGTGCCCACTCAAAGTCTGAGTGGGACAATTAGGATGGTTTTGGGGGAAACTTGATGGGAATGGTTGAGTTTTTCTGGGAGTTTGTTTATGTTGCTGGCTGACACGACACCTTTTAGGTGATGTTTTAGGTCTAATTGTCCCACTCACGATTTGAGTGGAACCATTAAACCTTTAACGTGCCCACTCAAAGTCTGAGTGGGACAATTGGAAAGGTTTTTGGGGGAAACTTGATGGAACTGTCTGGAATTCTGGTGAATTTCTTGATGAATCCTCCTGATATCACACCTTTTAGGTGATGTTTTAGTTTTAATTGTCCCACTCACGATTTGAGTGGAACAATTAAACCTTTAACGTGCCCACTCAAAGTCTGAGTGGGACAATTGGAAAGGTTTTTGGGGGAAACTTGATGGAACTGTCTGGAATTCTGGTGAATTTCTTGATGAATCCTC
>NZ_JBQKLF010000021.1:0-2969 GCF_052116365.1 Fundicoccus sp. Sow4_D5
AGGCAAGAAGGATACACCTGTTCCCATGCCGAACACAGCAGTTAAGCTTCTTAGCGCCGATGGTAGTTGGACCTTTGGTCCTGTGAGAGTAGGACGTTGCCACGCAAGTGTCGTTATTTTTTTTTTACACACTGATATAATTATTATTCCGCAATAGCTCAGTTGGTAGAGCGCATGACTGTTAATCATGATGTCGCAGGTTCGAGCCCTGCTTGCGGAGTGTTTTTTTTTTAACCTAGGATATACGCCGCCTTAGCTCAGTAGGTAGAGCGCTTCCATGGTAAGGAAGAGGTCGCCGGTTCGATTCCGGCAGGTGGCTTTAAGAGGTTATTATAGAGAGTCAATCAAAATTCATAGAATCGTTACAGATGTTGTTAATTCAATGTTTGTGACGATTCTTTTTTTTATACTAGGATAGGTTATCAACTTAACTCTCGTTCTCGTAAGGAGGCGTGAATTCAGTTTTTTAAGGTTCTTTGTCAACGGGTGTTGGTGAGTTTATAAGGGGGAAATGATCGACAAGTACCAGTTGAGATGAGTATAAACTATTATAATAAAGCCCTAAAAAAGGAACGAGAGTTCATCTCGAAATTCTTTTTGATACAGATCATTTCATGACAATTGAGCCATATTCTTTAGCTTGGAATAAAGTACTGGAATCATTCAATCGTTATATTTTGAATGATAAAAAAGAAAGATACTAATAAAAATTTGAACAATTTTACTTGTAATTTAAAACTATCTGTTGAAAAGAGGATTGTATGTATAAGGATAAAGAATTGCCTATACGCCCAGCAATTAAGCAAGACTGGAAAAATGCGGGAATTAATTTTTAAAGATGAAGCACCGGAATAGAAAAAGTGGGATGGACCCTATTATCTTCATAGGCCCATATCTTTCGAAAAATTTGAGGAGATTTCGTCTAAATATATTGAACAGAATGATTTTTGGTAATCACTAATGACGACATTGTTTGAGGAATTGTTTCTAATTATTTTGAAGATAGTCAATCTGTATGGTTGGAAGTAGGGGAAGTGATACATGATGGACTGAATTGGAATAAAGGCATCGGTACCCGTGCACTAAAGCTGTTGGTAGATCATATTTTCAATACTTTACCACAAGTGAGAGTGGGGTTGACCCCTTGGTCAGGCAATCAGCGTATGATACGAGTAGCACAAAAGCTAGGGATGCAGCTAGAAGCACGTATAAGAAAAGTAAGATTATACGAGGAAAACTATTATGATTCGATTCGCATGGGAATTTTAAGGGAAGAATGGGAAAGCAAACAAATAAGCAGTATTAAAATTTAGGTGTCCGAGTAATCCTAATCAAGTTTTAAAAGGGGAATTTCATAATATCAACCAAGACTTTATTGAAAGAGTATGGAAAATTAAATTATTAAAGTACGAAAAGCATAAAGAAAAGTGTGAAGGAATTCTTATTGAAACTAATGGGGGAAAATAATACGAAGTAGATTTGGAAAGAAAACCGCTAGAAAGCTTGACTACTTTGTTGCTTTTTGGTGGAAAGATCCTTTAAATAAAAATCTGCTTTTTCGATCAGAAGCTAGTTCTAAAGAACTAGCAATAGTCGTAAAAGATACTGATTATGAAGGGATTTTTATCATTTCTGAAGATGCAGCAATTAAACATTGGATTTTAACTAATGAAACCCAAAGAGAAAAAATGGCGATGACCATCTATCCATCCTGGTGTCAAAAATTAAATGAAACAACTAAAGCTACACAAAAATGACAATAAAAATAATAAAAATATTCCGAGTAAGGAATTGTGTCTAATTGGAAATAAAAAGTTGAATAGAGCAAATTTAATATTGGGTGCTGTAAATCAGTGCCTTTTTAAACAATCACTATAGTAAAAAAGTCAAAGATTTATTTTAATAGCCAGTAATTAAAGTATAATAGTAAGAATGAAATCAAATTATACTTTAAAGGGAAGAGGTAGGTAGTGTAAATAGCTGAATTAGAAAGTCGCTTGATAAACACTTAGACACTAATAAATTCATCACTGTTGCTTGGAATTTCAATAGAACTTTACAAATAATGAAAGCTAGCAGTATCTGGCTAAGGTGATTAGAGATAATCCATTCACAAGAAAACAATATAATAGAAGTATCGAATCAATTTAATTACTCATAACTAACGTAGGCCGCAAATATCTATAAGAAAGAAAAGCTGTAATAGGACAATACTATAATTAAACAGCAAATAATTAATGAAATACATTTACGTAGCAAAAACATGACTTAAAAGATAAAGATAGAAAGCATACTTAAATCTCATCAATAAAAATAAAATAAATAAATAAATGAATTCGCGAAAATAGTACATTAACGGCCTCATACTCAAACAAAATGAAGCCTGCTGTTGAGTGGAAATGTAAAGAGCCACAAAAATAGTCAGTAATTTCAGAAAGATAGTAAAGATGATTTTATAAATGAAAAAGATATGAAAGCTCAGTGCAAAGGGTTTTTATACTATGATAAGGATTTAAAAAAGTATAAAGCTGTTTATATTAAAAATACTTTCAAAAAGTGTTTGACAGATGGAAGCTTCCCGTGGTATATTAGTTCTTGTCGTTAAGAGGACGAAGAAATTGTAAAGAATATTTCATATATTTGAAACACCTCTGTAAAAACTTAAAAGAAATTTAAATAAGTGATTGACAAGCGACAGAGAATCATGGTATTATATAAAAGTTCCGTTAAGGCGATGCGCTTCACAGCCATCCAGTCACAAAAAAAGAATTTAAATAATCTTTTGAAATGTGGTTGACAAGCCTAATCGAAACGTGATACAATATAAAAGTTGTCACAGCGAAACAAAACATTCGCAACTGACACAAAGCTCATTGAAAACTAAACAAAGATAAACACCAAGATGTGTAAGAGTTTATTGGCTACGGCTGATAAACACAACCGAATAAATTTCGAGACACTGGATGACC
>NZ_JBQKLF010000022.1:0-1754 GCF_052116365.1 Fundicoccus sp. Sow4_D5
TAAATTGGACCCTTAGTCAAGGACATTTTTCAAAACGGCCTCTCTTTTTTAAAAACCTCCCTTTTATAAGGTTTAACCTTCAATTTACATTGCACTTTCATTCACATCACAAGTTCTGACTGCTGGAATTTCTGGTGTTTCAATTAAATCAGCTAATGGATAATAGCCTGTTGTCACAAATTCATAGTATTGACGAGGAGCTAATTTAGCTAAGCCCCATTGGTAGCGATCATGGTTGTAATAGTTCATATAGTGATCGATAGCTGCTTGTAATGCTTCAAATGTCTGGCATCCTGCGATATCTACTTCGTCTTTCATATGACCATAGAATGATTCTTGAGGGGCATTATCCCAACAGTTACCACGTCGAGACATCGATTGAATCAGGTCATGATCCTCAAGTAGTTCTTGGAATCTCATACTCGTGTAGTGTGAACCTTGATCTGAATGGATAATCGTCTCATGATTCAACGTCATGCCTTCTTCTTCAATTAACTGATTAATCGTGGCGAGGACGAATTCAACTTCTAAAGAAGCGCTGAGTTGGTACGCTAAGATTTCATTTGTATAAGCATCCTTGATGGTGGATAAATAAGCTCGCTTATCCTGACCATATAAGCAATAAGTAATGTCTGTTAATAAAACAGTTCGTGGACCAAAGGCTTTGAACTGTCGTTGAACGAGATTCGGTTTGATGGAATATTCTTGAGTTTCTCGAATAATTCGTTTACGGGTACGGGGTCTACGATGCTTGCAGTAGAGCCCATACTTGCGCATTAAGCGTAAAATCTTTTTACGATTCATGACCGTTTGTTCATGCAATAAAGTCATGTGAATACTGCGACTTCCTTTTTGATAACGGTGCTTAAAAAACGCTTTTAAGATGGTTTTGAAATCTTCTTGATCCGCTTGATCTCGTTGTTGCTGATTAGGTCTTGTCACGTTCAGACAATTATAATAGCCAGAGCGAGACACGCCCGCAACCTTGCAGAGCCAATATAAAGATAACAGGTTACCTGCTTCATTTAGCGTTGCTTCAATTAAACTATACTTAACCTGCGTGTTGCTTAAGGCGTGTCCTGCATCTGATCGATCCAAATGTTTTTTTTTAAGAATCGATTCTCTTGTTCAACATACTTGAGTTGATGTTCTAATCGTTTTATTCGTTCCTTATCACTTATTTTCATTGGATCATTTTTGGCTTTTTTAGCCTCTAAATAGGCTTGGTAATTAGGGTAATGATTTAAGAGAGTAATCAGGCTGGCAGCACGTTTTCTCCCAATTAATTCTGGACCTAAACCAATAGAGCGTAACCAGTCCATTCCCGATTCAAATTGGTCTTTTTGTTGATAATAGAGTGCTTTTAACTCGTCAGTGTAACGAATCTGTGACTGTGTGACTGATAAAATATAAGGCGATACTCTTAATTGATCGATGTGTTCTTGAGTTAAAATGTGTTTGGCCATAGTATGGACTCCTTTGTTTAAAATGCTTCATAATGAAATACTGAATAAAGTACACGCTAAGCCTTTATTTAGCTGTCTAGCTAAATATGTGGCCTTGTCGAACGTGTCTGTTAGAAAAACTGGACGAGTTAGTAGTGTCTGTAAAAAACAAGCACCTTATTCGTTTGTGTCTATTCAAACAAGCTAGCCTTTTTATTAGTGTACAGATAATATATCTATCTTATTCCACGCTGTCTATATTTTTATGAGGCCGTAAAAATCACTGTCCATTCTATAGGGTCCATTTTA
>NZ_JBQKLF010000024.1:0-1343 GCF_052116365.1 Fundicoccus sp. Sow4_D5
ATACTGAATCCACAGCTTCGGTGTATTGTTTAGCCCCGGTACATTTTCGGCGCGGGGTCACTCGACTAGTGAGCTATTACGCACTCTTTAAATGATGGCTGCTTCTGAGCCAACATCCTAGCTGTCTATGCAACCCCACATCCTTTTCCACTTAACAATAACTTGGGGACCTTAGCTGGTGGGCTGGGCTGTTTCCCTTTCGACTACGGATCTTATCACTCGCAGTCTGACTCCCAGAGATGAGTCCTTGGCATTCGGAGTTTATCTGGATTCGGTAAAGCATAAGCCCCCCTAGTCCAAACAGTGCTCTACCTCCATGACTCTTACTCTGAGGCTATACCTAAATATATTTCGGAGAGAACCAGCTATCTCCAGGTTCGATTGGAATTTCTCCGCTACCCACATGTCATCCAAACACTTTTCAACGTGTCCTGGTTCGGTCCTCCAGTGCGTCTTACCGCACCTTCAACCTGCACATGGGTAGGTCACCTGGTTTCGGGTCGACGACACCTGACTTACGCCCTATTCAGACTCGCTTTCGCTACGGCTCCGTTTCTTCAACTTAACCTCGCCAACTATCGTCACTCGCCGGTCCATTCTACAAAAGGTACGCCATCACCCATTAACGGGCTCTGACTACTTGTAGGCACACGGTTTCAGGTACTCTTTCACTCCCCTTCCGGGGTGCTTTTCACCTTTCCCTCACGGTACTTGTTCACTATCGGTCACTAGGGAGTATTTAGCCTTGCCAGATGGTCCTGGCGGATTCCGACGGGATTTCTCGTGTCCCGCCGTACTCAGGATCCTCCTAAGCTTCACACACATTTCGCATACGGGGCTCTCACCCTTTCACGCTCACCTTCCCAGATGATTCTGCTATGTCTGTTCTTGCCATATCGGAGTCCTACAACCCCAGTGTGCATGCACACTGGTTTGGGCTCTTCCCGTTTCGCTCGCCGCTACTCAGGGAATCGAATTTTCTTTCTCTTCCTGCAGGTACTTAGATGTTTCAGTTCTCTGCGTCTACCTCGCTTTCGCGTAACAATCCATAACGATTGTTGGGTTCCCCCATTCGGAAATCTCTGGATCAGTGCTTACTTACAGCTCCCCAAAGCATATCGGTGTTCGTCCCGTCCTTCATCGGCTCCTAGTGCCAAGGCATTCACCGTGCGCCCTTTGTTTCTTAACCACATTTTTGCGCTGATACTTTCGTATCGGTTTATTACTTGGTCTTGCTTTATTTCATCTATATTGCTATAGACTCGGTCAATTCTCGGTTTAATTATATCTTTTCTTGAAATTATAATTTTGGTTCTATTAGTCTTGACTCGCATTGAATCAAT
>NZ_JBQKLF010000025.1:0-982 GCF_052116365.1 Fundicoccus sp. Sow4_D5
CCTGTTCCCATGCCGAACACAGCAGTTAAGCTTCTTAGCGCCGATGGTAGTTGGACCTTTGGTCCTGTGAGAGTAGGACGTTGCCACGCAAGTGTTGTATGTTATTAGACACAACGTATAGTTGGAGGATTAGCTCAGCTGGGAGAGCGTCTGCCTTACAAGCAGAATGTCGGCGGTTCGATCCCGTCATCCTCCATTATTACGACTCGTTAGCTCAGTTGGTAGAGCAACTGACTTTTAATCAGTGGGTCGCAGGTTCGAATCCTGCACGGGTCATTCGTTTCTTTTTAAGAATCGAGCGGGTGTGGCGGAATTGGCAGACGCACCAGATTTAGGATCTGGCGCCGCAAGGTGTGTGGGTTCAAGTCCCTCCACCCGCAGTCGCGTTTTTTATAAACGTTGAAATTTAAATAAGCATTTAACATGTGCCGGCTTAGCTCAGTTGGTAGAGCATCTGATTTGTAATCAGAGGGTCGAGGGTTCAAGTCCTTTAGCCGGCACCATGCGAAAGTAGTTCAGTGGTAGAACACCACCTTGCCAAGGTGGGGGTCGCGGGTTCGAATCCCGTCTTTCGCTTGCCAGATATAAAAACACAGGCAGATATTGCCGGGGTGGCGGAACTGGCAGACGCACAGGACTTAAAATCCTGCGGTGAGTGATCACCGTGCCGGTTCGATTCCGGCCCTCGGCATTCGTTTTAAAGCAGCCATGGCTCAATTGGATAGAGTACCTGACTACGAATCAGGCGGTTGCAGGTTCGACTCCTGCTGGCTGCATGCTTTAAATAATCATCACATCGGGAAGTAGCTCAGCTTGGTAGAGCACTTGGTTTGGGACCAAGGGGTCGCAGGTTCGAATCCTGTCTTCCCGATTTTTTTAGAAATATTTTGGGGGCTTAGCTCAGCTGGGAGAGCGCCTGCTTTGCACGCAGGAGGTCAGCGGTTCGATCCCGCTAGTCTCCATTTTTTTCTTTAAATGTGAA
>NZ_JBQKLF010000026.1:0-804 GCF_052116365.1 Fundicoccus sp. Sow4_D5
TCATAGTGTGCATTTAATACAATATCTCCCTCTTTAGGATGACTCACTACGCCTACTTTGAGATTGTCGCAAACTAGTCGGATCGGCGTTCCACCCAAAAATTCAAATAGATTGACATGGCATTTGAGCCAAGTATGACTCTTCATATCCAATGTCGCTTCTACATAAGTATACTGACTGTATGGTAACGTTCCTACAAATAAATAGACTGGAATAACTTCTCCAGTATTTAAATCGACTAACTGCATCGTAGAGCCTCCCCAGTCCACCTGCACCGTTACCCCTGGTTTATGGGTCAGATGATTCGTCAACCGATACTTGGCAATGTGCTTTTGATAATCGTCACAGAATTTTGAATACCCAACCGCGATACTTTCTTTTGTTCGACAACGGTCAACATATTCCTGCCATAGGATTTTTAAAGTGACACCAACGCGCTGAAGTTCTTTATGAATGTCGTCATAATTAGGAGCGTCATACAAAATTTCCGACTGATAACGCTCTGGAAAGAAGCGACGATAAGCTTCGATATCTGTTAATGACTCAATGTCTTGGTAACATAGTTGAAGCTCCTCAGCCCGTTTAAAAACCTCACTCACTGAACTTTTTCCAACTTTCTGTGTCTTCGCAATCATATTCCGCGATAAACCTTGATCGCGATATTTCATTACCAGTTTCACAGGGATTTTTCTAGCCATAAAAATAGCCTCCTTTATATATAGTTAGAAGCAATTACACTTCCAAAGTAACTATACATAAAAGAGGCACGAAAAGCGGACTTGATCCATGGATAGGTGGACCCGA
>NZ_JBQKLF010000027.1:0-801 GCF_052116365.1 Fundicoccus sp. Sow4_D5
TTGCTTTATTTCATCTATATTGCTATAGACTCGGTCAATTCTCGGTTTAATTATATCTTTTCTTGAAATTATAATTTTGGTTCTATTAGTCTTGACTCGCATTGAATCAATTCTAATAGGATTTTGTTTGAGTATTCAGTTTTCAATGATCACCTTGTCAAAAAGCATTGATTCAACACTTAAAGACAAAAAGGTTGAGTCTCTTTAATCTTGTGATTAAAGCTCACTCAAAACTAAACAAAGATAATAGCCACTTGGTAAGATTCCTATACTCCTTAGAAAGGAGGTGATCCAGCCGCACCTTCCGATACGGCTACCTTGTTACGACTTCACCCCAATCATCTATCCCACCTTCGACGGCTCCCTCCCTAAAAGGGTTAGGCCACCGGCTTCGGGTGTTACAAACTCTCGTGGTGTGACGGGCGGTGTGTACAAGACCCGGGAACGTATTCACCGCGGCGTGCTGATCCGCGATTACTAGCGATTCCGGCTTCATGCAGGCGAGTTGCAGCCTGCAATCCGAACTGAGAATGGCTTTAAGAGATTCGCATACCCTCGCGGGTTAGCTGCTCGTTGTACCATCCATTGTAGCACGTGTGTAGCCCAGGTCATAAGGGGCATGATGATTTGACGTCATCCCCACCTTCCTCCGGTTTGTCACCGGCAGTCTGACTAGAGTCCCCAACTAAATGCTGGCAACTAATCATAGGGGTTGCGCTCGTTGCGGGACTTAACCCAACATCTCACGACACGAGCTGACGACAACCATGCACCACCTGTCTCCCTGTCCCGAAGGACTTC
>NZ_JBQKLF010000028.1:0-701 GCF_052116365.1 Fundicoccus sp. Sow4_D5
TTTTTTTAGAAATATTTTGGGGGCTTAGCTCAGCTGGGAGAGCGCCTGCTTTGCACGCAGGAGGTCAGCGGTTCGATCCCGCTAGTCTCCATTTTTTTCTTTAAATGTGAATAAAGTGTTACCCATTCACAATCTAATGGCGGTGTAGCTCAGCTGGCTAGAGCGTCCGGTTCATACCCGGGAGGTCATGGGTTCGATCCCCTTTGCCGCTATATAGAACCGGACCTTTAGCTCAGGTGGTTAGAGCAGACGGCTCATAACCGTCCGGTCGTAGGTTCGAGTCCTACAAGGTCCATGTTCAAGTTACGGAGGATTACCCAAGTCCGGCTGAAGGGAACGGTCTTGAAAACCGTCAGACGTGTAAAAGCGTGCAAGAGTTCGAATCTCTTATCCTCCTTAACCAAACTAATATTATCGCGGAGTGGAGAAGTTGGCATCTCGTCGGGCTCATAACCCGAAGGTCGTAGGTTCGAGTCCTACCTCCGCAATTTAAAATGGAAGATGCGGGTGTAGTTTAGTGGTAAAACTACAGCCTTCCAAGCTGTTGTCGTGAGTTCGATTCTCATCACCCGCTTTTAGTAGAATACGGGCCTGTAGCTCAGCTGGTTAGAGCGCACCCCTGATAAGGGTGAGGTCGATGGTTCGAGTCCATTCAGGCCCATTTAGCAGACTAAGGATAGACAAACCATTTGATCACTTAA
>NZ_JBQKLF010000029.1:0-688 GCF_052116365.1 Fundicoccus sp. Sow4_D5
CATCGAATTAAATAGTGATTTATTCACTGGATTTGTCAATATAGCATTCAACTGACGATATCTTGGTGAATGAACTCGCTCTAACGCAATCTGGCAAGCTTTATTTAAATGATTATCCGAATATTTCTTAGATAGATTTAAGACAGATAAAGCAGATTGATACCCTTGTTCTTTGATTTGTACACTCTCAAAAATTCGTGTAATGACTTTGCATGTAAAAGGACCGATTTTTTCTGCCCATCGTAGTAACCGTTGGTCATTCCATTCTGGTTGATTAAATTGATCTGGCAGATGTTCAGGTAAGGTAGAGAATGCATATTCTTGATAAACTGGAAACCGCTTATGTGTCGCTATTCGTTCATGTTGATAGAAGATTTCGACTAAGTGGCTCGTCACCTTCAAATCAACTGTTTTCTTCAAGTATTGATAGGGGCACGAGTAGTTATTCTTTTGGAATGTTACATGACAATCATATTTCACCTTACGTCCATAGACCCAGTCCGCAATTTCATAAGGAACCGAAGGCAGTGGACGAAGTTTATCCCGTTCAGTTTCTTCGAAGACAAGCTGACGACTCCCTTCGCGTTTTTGGAAAGGTCTCGCGTTATAAATAAGTAACTTTTCTCGAATTGCTTCTTTCAGCAGCGCAAAAGAAGAAAAGGTCTCATGGCGTAGAGAGGCGATGAGA
>NZ_JBQKLF010000030.1:0-546 GCF_052116365.1 Fundicoccus sp. Sow4_D5
CATTTAAATAAAGCTTGCCAGATTGCGTTAGAGCGAGTTCATTCACCAAGATATCGTCAGTTGAATGCTATATTGACAAATCCAGTGAATAAATCACTATTTAATTCGATGGAGTTAGAAGCACCCGTTACTCGCATGGGATATGTTAGAGGTTCAGACTATTATGGAGGTAAACAACATGATTAATTCAGAAACCATACGTAAATTAAGACAATTAGACTTAGGAGAACTCGTTGCTGCTTTAGAGTTACAAGAAGCCGATATGGAGACACGCCATCTAACCTTCGATGACAGGTTTCAGATAGCGACAGATTACCTCTATCAAGAGAAATATAATCATCGAATCAAAGGAATCATACATCGTGCTAAACTACGAATCAAAGAAGCAGATTTAAGATCGATTCAATATGAGCATCGAGATATCAATCGCGAGATGCTTCAGGAGCTAGGTACTTGTAACTTTGTTAAGCACCATATGAATGTCATTTTTCAAGGTTTTACTGGTTCAGGTAAGACATACTTGAGCTGTGCACTTGCTAAAGAAGC
>NZ_JBQKLF010000031.1:0-492 GCF_052116365.1 Fundicoccus sp. Sow4_D5
GGCTCAGAAGCAGCCATCATTTAAAGAGTGCGTAATAGCTCACTAGTCGAGTGACCCCGCGCCGAAAATGTACCGGGGCTAAACAATACACCGAAGCTGTGGATTCAGTATAATTACTGAGTGGTAGGAGAGCGTTCTATGGGCGGCGAAGCAGTACCGTAAGGAGCTGTGGAGCGCATAGAAGTGAGAATGCCGGTATGAGTAGCGCAAGACGGGTGAGAATCCCGTCCACCGATTGACTAAGGTTTCCTGGGGAAGGCTCGTCCTCCCAGGGTAAGTCGGGACCTAAGCCGAAGCCGATAGGTATAGGCGATGGACAACAGGTAGAGATTCCTGTACTTGGGTAACATGTTTGAACGATGGAGGGACACAGGAGGTAGGGCCACGCATCCGGATGGAAGAGGATGTAGAAGCATCAAGTGGGATTGTGAGTCAAATGCTTACGATTATCTAACCACGAGGTGTGACCTGGAGCGAAATTAAGTAGCGAAG
>NZ_JBQKLF010000032.1:0-448 GCF_052116365.1 Fundicoccus sp. Sow4_D5
CTTTCCAGTATCGTACCAAAAGGCTTTATGTACAATTCGATCCATAATCGCATCGGCGTGAATACCACCACCTAATCTTTGATGCCAATCTGCTTTTCGAAATTGTGTACAATAGATTGTGGAGTGAGTATCGTGGCGTCGTTCAATTAGTTCAAAAATAAATTTGAGATCTTCGTCCAAAAGATCGTCAAGAAGCCATTCATCAAGCACTAACAGGCCGTAATTAGAATATTTATTGAGGAGTTTCGCCACTCCTTGTTCTTTGAACGATGCTTCATCTCGCTCTATTAATAAATCAGGTAACCTTATATATCGTGTGCGAATTTCTAATTTACATGCTTCTTTAGCAAGTGCACAGCTCAAGTATGTCTTACCTGAACCAGTAAAACCTTGAAAAATGACATTCATATGGTGCTTAACAAAGTTACAAGTACCTAGCTCCTGAAGC
>NZ_JBQKLF010000033.1:0-433 GCF_052116365.1 Fundicoccus sp. Sow4_D5
CGATACAACCTTTGCTCCATTTGAGTTCGTAAATGAAGCGGGCGAGATGGTTGGGATAGATATGGATATTCTAGCAGCGATTGCTGAAGATCAAGGTTTCGAATATGAAGTACGAGCTCTAGGCTTTAATGCGGCTGTTCAAGCCTTGGAAAGTAAGCAAGTTGACGGTGTGATTGCTGGAATGAGTATTACGCCTGAGCGACAAGAGGCTTTTGATTTTTCAGAAGCTTACTATAATAGTAGTTTATCTTTTGCGGTTAAAGCAGATAGCGATGTCCAAACATTAGACGATTTAAAGGGACAAAGAATTGCAGTTAAAACCGGGACACAAGGGGCTGAACTAGCTGAGTCCTTACGAGAAGAGTATGACTTTGAAATTGTGACTTTTGAAGATTCTGTCAATATGTACCAAGAAGTAATGGTTGGTAATAGT
>NZ_JBQKLF010000034.1:0-392 GCF_052116365.1 Fundicoccus sp. Sow4_D5
TTTTTTTCGCTAACTCTATAAGGGTTTGAAAACGGGCCTGTAGCTCAGCTGGTTAGAGCGCACCCCTGATAAGGGTGAGGTCGATGGTTCGAGTCCATTCAGGCCCATCAGTTTTATTCCAATCCATTGAAATAAAACTGAAAATAACATATAATAATAACTCAGTAGTGTTACCACTATTCTGGGGGCTTAGCTCAGCTGGGAGAGCGCCTGCTTTGCACGCAGGAGGTCAGCGGTTCGATCCCGCTAGTCTCCATTGTGAATGAAATTTAATTCACAATTGATCATTGAAAACTGAATACTCAAACAAAATCCTATTAGGATTGATTCAATGCGAGTCAAGACTAATAGAACCAAAATTATAATTTCAAGAAAAGATATAATTAAACCGA
>NZ_JBQKLF010000035.1:0-319 GCF_052116365.1 Fundicoccus sp. Sow4_D5
ATTCCATTCTGGTTGATTAAATTGATCTGGCAGATGTTCAGGTAAGGTAGAGAATGCATATTCTTGATAAACTGGAAACCGCTTATGTGTCGCTATTCGTTCATGTTGATAAAAGATTTCGACTAAGTGGCTCGTCACCTTCAAATCAACTGTTTTCTTCAAGTATTGATAGGGGCACGAGTAGTTATTCTTTTGGAATGTTACATGGCAATCATATTTCACCTTACGTCCATAGACCCAGTCCGCAATTTCATAAGGAACCGAAGGCAGTGGACGAAGTTTATCCCGTTCAGTTTCTTCGAAGACAAGCTGACGACTC
>NZ_JBQKLF010000036.1:0-319 GCF_052116365.1 Fundicoccus sp. Sow4_D5
GCGTTTTTGGAAAGGTCTCGCGTTATAAATAAGTAACTTTTCTCGAATTGCTTCTTTCAGCAGCGCAAAAGAAGAAAAGGTCTCATGGCGTAGAGAGGCGATGAGAGCAGTCGCAATTTTTCCTACCGCACCTTCAACGGCTGCTTTTTGTTTGGGTTTTCGAACTTGAGCTGGCATAATGGCCATCACATAATGATTCGCTAGGGCTTCATAGTGTGCATTTAATACAATATCTCCCTCTTTAGGATGACTCACTACGCCTACTTTGAGATTGTCGCAAACTAGTCGGATCGGCGTTCCACCCAAAAATTCAAATAGA
>NZ_JBQKLF010000037.1:0-317 GCF_052116365.1 Fundicoccus sp. Sow4_D5
AAAGGTGTCCGCTCCTATCGGACCGGACGATTTGATAAAGAGCATGGGTGCTTTCATTTAATCGTCACGCAGTGGAATGGAGTGACACCTTTGGGTTTATGGGTGATGGTGTCGATTATCGGTCGACTCGAAGGATACCACCTCTCGCAGGAAAAGATAAAGGTGTCCGCTCCTATCGGACCGGACGTTTTGATAAAGAGCATGGGTGCTTTCATTTAATCGTCACGCAGTGGAATGGAGTGACACCTTTGGGTTTATGGGTGATGGTGTCGATTACTGGTCGACTCGAAGGATACCACCTCTCGCAGGAAAAGATA
>NZ_JBQKLF010000038.1:0-304 GCF_052116365.1 Fundicoccus sp. Sow4_D5
GCTTCAGGAGCTAGGTACTTGTAACTTTGTTAAGCACCATATGAATGTCATTTTTCAAGGTTTTACTGGTTCAGGTAAGACATACTTGAGCTGTGCACTTGCTAAAGAAGCGTGTAAATTAGAAATTCGCACACGATATATAAGGTTACCTGATTTATTAATAGAGCGAGATGAAGCATCGTTCAAAGAACAAGGAGTGGCTAAACACCTCAAAAATATTCAAACTATGGACTTCTAGTGCTTGTCGAATGGCTTCTTGATAATCTTTTGGACGCAGATCTCAAGTTTATCTTTGAACTGATTG